>NZ_JAHKNF010000004.1:0-447792 GCF_018860125.1 Bacteroides sp. HF-4919 | reverse complement strand
CGGTCGCCAGCAAAGAAAGCAAGCTTTCTTCCTGATGCCCCTCGACTTGCATGTGTTAAGCCTGTAGCTAGCGTTCATCCTGAGCCAGGATCAAACTCTTCATTGTAAAAGTATTGTTATATATCCCGTAAGGGATAATATTAGCTCTGTTCAGGATGTCGAAAATTTATTGACGGTCATTTTTCATATACCTATATAATAAGTATTGACGGTTCTAAATTTACTTGTACTACTTGTATTGTTTATCAATTTTTCAAAGAACTCTTCTTTTCGATTGCGCTTCGTTTCAAAAGCGGGTGCAAAGGTAAAAGGTTTATTTTAAAACACCAAATGTTTTTGGAAGTTTTTTTTTAAAATGTTTTCCCGGTCTGTTCTCTGACTCTCTTAGCGAAAGGGAAAGGCACCGGAATAAACGCCTTTTATCGCGAATCGGACTGCAAAGATAACGAATTTTAATATTAAACTCCAAAGAAAAAGGAGATTATTTTGGTTATCCGTTAAGGCAATCAATACGCACTTGCAACATGTCAATTTCAATCGGCTCTCCCTCTCTTGGAAAGCGGGTGCAAAAGTACGCGATTTACCAATACAAGGCAAATATATAAGGAAGTTTTTTTTCATAAAAATATAAATTTAGATGTAAAGGACTGAGGGAGAGGCAGGTTTTAGAGCATACTTTAAAAAGAAGGGAAAAGGGAGGGCCAAGGGGACACATTATTATAATATATAGAGGGGGAATTTTCAGGAGATAAAGGAAAGGATATGTGCTACGAAAGGGAGGAGAACGAGTGTTTTGGGGTGGAATTGCGGAGAAAAATAGGGGATTTAACGGGAGCTTGACGGAATTTAAACGGGAGTTAAACAGAAAATACGGCGGTATTTTGACGGGAATTGAATGGGAATTGAATGGGAATTGAACGGAATCCAAACGTTAACATTGTTAATGCAGTTGGGGAGACATTTATTTTAGGGGCGGAAATAACAAAGCTTTTGCTTCGAAAAGACTTGTTATTTGAAGACAAAAGGCTTGATTTAACCCCCTGTTAAATCAAGTGACGGGAGGAGAAGAAACGAAAGAGAGAAAAGGATTGAGAATGAATACAATAGAGAGACAAGGGGTTATTTTTTTGAGAAAGAGATAAGTAGTGGGCCGAAAGGGATAGTTGCGATTAGAACAAGTATGGGTGCAGCGGATTTTCAAAAGTAAGGTTTGGAGCGGAAGCGGGAGGAGTGCAATTACAAAAGACAAGAGAATAGCAGGACAGGCACAAGTTAAAGAAAGAAAGTATCAAAGATTGGATCATAGATTAAGAATCGGACATAAAAAGAAAGCACGTCTTCAAATATCCCTAAAGCAAATGTCTTCCTGTTAAAATCACCCTTTCAGGAAACAAAATCCCCTGCCCCATGTTACTTAACCAACTTAATTTTTATAACCTAAACCAAAAGAATTATGGCTAAAGAAAGTGTAAAAATCCTGCAAGGAAAGCTCGATGTAAAAAGTTTGATTGATCAGCTGAATGCTGCATTATCTGAAGAATGGTTGGCATACTATCAATATTGGGTAGGTGCATTGGTAGTGGAAGGTGCTATGCGCGCAGACGTACAAGGTGAGTTCGAAGAACATGCTGAAGAAGAACGTCACCACGCACAATTGATAGCAGACCGAATCATCGAATTGGAAGGTGTTCCGGTACTCGATCCGAAAAAATGGTTTGAACTGGCCCGCTGCAAATACGATTCTCCAACAGCATTCGACTCTGTCAGCCTACTGAACCAAAACGTTTCTTCAGAGCGTTGCGCCATTCTCCGTTATCAGGAGATTGCCAACTTTACAAACGGTAAAGATTACACCACATGTGACATCGCCAAACATATCCTGGCTGAAGAAGAAGAGCATGAACAGGACTTACAGGATTATCTGACTGATATTGCCAGAATGAAAGAATCGTTTCTTAAGAAATAAATAATGGTTTCTTCAAGAATGGAAAGAGGGAATACTCCGTCCGGGTAGTTTCCTCTTTTTATTGTTACTCCTCACTGTAATAATCACCTTTCCTCTACTCCGCAGACATACCTAAATAATCATATTTTATGCACTCCGACCGTGACAAAACAAAAAACTATGCGACTTATGGGATGAATTTCAACTCAATTATTTATCTTTGTTAGCTTTAAAAAAGCTGGCATAAAAACAATATGTACAATGAAAGATTTCTTTAAATTTACGCTTGCTACATTGACCGGTATCGTACTATCGGGCATTGTTTTGTTTATCATCGGAATTGCGACGCTTGTCGGCATCATTTCGTCATCGGATACCGAAACAGTAGTGAAAAAAAATTCCGTAATGATGCTCGACTTAAAAGGCACATTGGTAGAGCGCACTCAAGAGAGTTTAGAAGGGCTATTGGGAAAATTCACCGGTGAAGCGGGCAACACATACGGACTGGACGACATATTAGCTTCAATCAAAAAAGCTAAAGAAAATGATAATATAAAAGGCATTTATATACAGGCTTCATGGCTGGATGCCCCTTATGCCTCATTACAGGCAATACGGACCGCTTTGGAAGATTTCAAGGAAAGTGGCAAATTCGTTGTAGCATACAGTGACAATTATACGCAGGGGCTTTATTACCTATCGAGTGTTGCCGACAAAGTAATGCTTAACCCTAAAGGCATGATTGAATGGCGAGGACTCGCTTCAGCTCCCATTTTCTACAAAGACCTATTACAGAAATTGGGAATTGAAATGCAGGTATTCAAGGTAGGTACTTACAAATCGGCTGTAGAACCGTTCACTTCAACCGAAATGTCTCCGGCCAATAAAGAGCAAGTTACGGCATTCATCGGTTCAACCTGGAACCAAATACTGGATGGTGTTTCGGCTTCACGCAAAATAGAAAAAGACTCACTGAATGCGTATGCAGATCGCATGCTTATGTTTTACCCATCGGACGAAAGCGTGAAATGCGGATTGGCCGATACCCTGATTTATCAGAATAACGTACGCAGCTATCTGAAAACACTTGTAAAAATCAACGAAGACGACCGCCTGCCGATATTAGGGCTCGATGATATGATCAACATCAAAAAGAGTGTACCTAAAGATAAAAGCGGTGATATTCTGGCTGTCTACTATGCATCCGGTGAAATAACTGACTATGACGGATCGGCGACATCCGACGAAGGAATTGTAGGGAGCAAAATGATTCGTGACCTGCGTAAGCTAAAAGAGGATGATAACGTAAAGGCAGTCGTACTGCGTGTTAATTCTCCGGGAGGAAGCGCATTTGCATCCGAACAGATCTGGCATGCCGTAAAAGAATTAAAAGCTAACAAACCAGTAATTGTTTCGATGGGTGACTATGCCGCATCCGGCGGATATTACATCTCTTGCGCAGCCGACAGCATCATAGCCGAGCCAACTACCTTAACCGGTTCTATCGGAATTTTCGGCATGATCCCGAACGTCAAAGGATTGACGGAAAAGATCGGACTAACATTTGACGTGGTAAAAACCAATAAATTTTCAGATTTCGGTAACCTGATGCGTCCTGTGAACGGTGATGAAAGAGCATTGCTGCAAATGATGATCAGCCAGGGATATGACCTGTTTGTAAGTCGTTGTGCCGAAGGTCGCCATATGACCAAAGAAGGTATTGAAAAAATAGCTGAAGGACGCGTATGGACCGGAGAAATGGCCAAAGGAATCGGACTGGTAGACGAACTGGGTGGAATCGACAAAGCACTGGAAATTGCAGCACGGAAAGCCGAATTGAAAGGCTATACCATTGTATCTTATCCTACCAAAAAGGATATTCTATCCACATTACTCGATGTCCAACCCAATAACTATGTAGAATCCCAAGTGCTGAAAAGCCAGTTAGGAGACTATTACAAGGATTTCAATCTATTAAGAAATATAAAAGAACGCGCCATGATTCAGGCACGTGTCCCGTTTGAACTGAATGTGAAATAGCGAACTACATGGAAGAAAGCTCTATTAAGATACATAAATGGCTATATCCCGTTTCATGGCTCTATGGAATGGGGGTAGCACTGAGAAATAAACTCTTTGACTGGGGTAAACTTCAGTCAAAGAGTTTTGACATTCCCGTGATTTGTATCGGGAATATCGCCGTGGGCGGCACAGGCAAAACACCGCACACAGAGTATCTGATAAAGCTGCTCCATCGCAACTTCCGGGTAGCCGTACTGAGCCGTGGATACAAGCGCCATACGAAAGGATTCATACTTTCAACAGCAGAGAGCAATGCTCGTAGCATTGGTGACGAACCCTATCAAATAAAATCGAAGTTTTCCGACATACGAGTTGCAGTGGACGAAGACCGTTGTCATGGTATCGAAAAATTGCTCACATTGCAAGAGCCTTCTATCGAAGTTATCTTACTGGATGATGCATTCCAACACCGATATG
Organism: Bacteroides sp. HF-4919; assembly: GCF_018860125.1. Lineage (NCBI taxonomy): Bacteria > Pseudomonadati > Bacteroidota > Bacteroidia > Bacteroidales > Bacteroidaceae > Bacteroides > Bacteroides sp. HF-4919. Next base: position 443,348 of record NZ_JAHKNF010000004.1, on the reverse strand, counting down.
TGAAAGCGGGACTGAATATTCTTCTGACAGATTATCATCGCCTGTTCTGTGACGATGCTTTAATGCCTGCCGGACGTTTACGGGAATCTACCCGGGGGAAAAACAGGGCACAAATAGTCATTGTAACCAAATGTCCGCCGGATATCAAGCCTATCGATCATAATATCATCGCAAAACGGTTGAATCTATTCCCCTATCAACAACTTTATTTCTCGTCATTCCGATACGGCAAATTACAAGCGGTCTTTCCTGTTTGTACTGCCGTAAGAGAAAGGGAACTATCGTCCTTGCAAGCAGATGAACAGATACTAGTGATAACCGGAATCGCGTCTCCGGATGCTATCATCCGGGAACTGGAAATGTATACACGGAACATCGACCTACTCGCTTTTGACGATCACCATAGCTTCAGCCAGCGAGACATGTCGCTAATTAAAGAGAAGTTCGGTAATTTGAAAGAAGGACGGCGTCTGATTATCACTACCGAGAAAGATGCCACCCGTCTGATAGACCATCGGGCACTGGATGCAGAACTAAAACCATTTATTTATGCCCTGCCCATCGAAGTAGAAATATTACAAAATCAACAAGATAATTTTAACCAACACATTATTGGCTATGTTAGAGAAAATACAAGAAACGGCAGCCTTCCTGAAAGGGAAGATGCACACAAGCCCTGAGACAGCAATCATTCTGGGAACCGGACTTGGCAGTTTGGCAAATGAAATTACTGAAAAGTATGAAATAAAGTATGAGGATATTCCCAACTTTCCGGTGTCTACCGTAGAAGGACATAGCGGAAAACTGATTTTCGGTAAACTCGGCAATAAAGAAATCATGGCGATGCAAGGCCGCTTCCATTACTACGAGGGGTACTCCATGAAAGAAGTGACTTTTCCGGTACGTGTGATGCGTGAGCTGGGCATCAAAACTTTATTTGTATCCAATGCCAGTGGCGGTACTAATCCCGACTTTGAAATCGGAGACCTGATGATTATTACCGACCACATAAATTATTTCCCCGAACATCCCCTACGGGGTAAAAACATTCCGTATGGGCCGCGTTTTCCGGATATGAGTGAAGCCTACGACAAAGAACTGATACGCAAGGCAGATGCTATTGCAGCAGAAAAAGGTATTAAAGTGCAACATGGCATATACATCGGTACACAGGGTCCAACATTCGAAACACCGGCTGAATACAAGTTGTTTCATATCTTGGGTGCCGATGCAGTAGGTATGTCTACTGTCCCCGAAGTAATTGTTGCCAACCATTGTGGCATTAAGGTATTCGGTATATCAGTAGTGACTGATCTCGGAGTAGAAGGCAAGATTGTAGAAGTATCACACGAAGAGGTTCAGAAAGCAGCCGACGCTGCCCAACCGAAGATAACCACCATTATGCGTGAGCTGATAAACCGTGCATAGATACTTTTTTTCATAAACTAAGATATATGAGAACAGAAATAGCAACCTTGGGTGAGTTCGGTCTGATCAAGCACCTCACCGAAGGAATTAAATTAGAAAACGAATCGAGCAAATATGGTGTGGGTGACGATGCCGCCGTCCTCTCCTATCCTGCCGATAAGCAGGTATTGGTCACCACCGACCTGTTAATGGAAGGGGTACATTTTGACTTGACTTACACACCGTTGAAACATTTGGGTTACAAAGCCGCTGTTGTCAACTTCTCCGACATCTATGCGATGAACGGGACACCGAAGCAGATCACAGTTTCACTTGCCCTCTCCAAACGCTTCAGCGTGGAAGATATGGATGAATTTTATGCCGGTCTCCGTTTGGCGTGTCAGCAATACAAGGTGGATATCGTAGGTGGTGACACTACTTCTTCCTTGACAGGATTTGCAATCAGCATCACCTGCATTGGTGAGTCAGATAAGGATAAAGTAGTTTACCGCAACGGTGCTAAGGACACCGATCTGATTTGCGTCAGTGGTGACTTAGGTGCGGCCTATATGGGGTTGCAACTGTTAGAGCGTGAAAAAGCGGTCTTTAAAGGTGAACAGGATGCTCAGCCGGATTTCTCCGGAAAAGAGTATTTGTTGGAACGTCAGCTCAAACCCGAAGCCCGCAAAGACATTATTGAGAAACTGGCTACTGCAAATATCGTCCCGACTTCAATGATGGACATTTCTGACGGTCTTTCCTCGGAACTATTGCATATTTGCACTCAAAGTAAGGCAGGTTGCCGCGTCTACGAGGAACACATCCCCATTGATTATCAAACAGCTGTTATGGCAGAAGAGTTCAACATGAATCTCACCACATGTGCTATGAATGGCGGTGAAGATTATGAACTGCTTTTCACCGTTCCTATTGCCGATCACGAAAAGATATCGGAAATGGAAGGTGTTCGTTTGATCGGTCACATCACAAAGCCCGAATTAGGCTGTGCACTTATCACACGCGATGGCCAGGAATTCGAGCTAAAAGCTCAGGGATGGAATCCGCTACAAGAGAATAAATAAAAAAGTTCAGTAATAAGAACACTGATAATAAGCAATATAGCTTTTTATCAGTGTTTTTTATTGTGCTAAGATTTGCAGAATTAAAAACTTTCACTACCTTTGCAACCGCAAACAAGAAAGGTGCCATAGCTCAGTTGGTAGAGCAAAGGACTGAAAATCCTTGTGTCCCCGGTTCGATTCCTGGTGGCACCACTTTTTAAGAAAGAAAAACGATGTAAATCCCTGAATTTCAAAGAAGTTCGGGGATTTTTCTTTTCCAAGAATAGGAAAATAAATGGGATTAGAGCGGATCAAGGCGCATGGTAATACGGGATTATGGCAGAATACTGTGACTAATATATGAAGTGCTTCAGGAAGATTATAGGATTAGATAATGCCTGGATTCTGGTGAATCCTATTGCTAATATAAAGAATACAGAGGTAATTGTAGAGAAAGACACGTTAACGCCTAACAAAATCATCAAAATCTATAAAAAGAATTTGAGATAGAGCGGCTACTGGTTTATCGGGATATCTTTGTTTCCTGTTATTTCACAGAATTAGCTTTCATAAATGTATTTAACCCGAAACCAAGCCATATTATGGCTGACAGCGAAGGCAATCAGTGGATACAAAAGAAAAGAGAAAAGACTGATATTAAAGCAAATACTCCATTAAACATACTAAAGAAATATGAAGAACATCCTAAATGCCTGGAAATAGAGAAACTTTTGTCTTGTACCTGCAATCAAAAACCTCACAGTCAGACATCCACAAAATGTTTCATGGAAAGAAAACGGTAATTTTACGCTTGTCATTCCAGACCCAAGATATGAAAAGGATCCGGAAACATACAAATATCTGGGACATGATAGTATAGTCATCATCGAAGAGGAGATAGAAATTATGCTAAAAACTGAACTACACAGCATGATGCAAAAATATCATATAGATGAAAAGCATGAAGATACTTTCATGAAATCGTTCCAGAAGTATAAAAAGAGAGTGGAGGAGGAAAGAAAAGGTAAAATATTTACATATATAAATTTTCATTACCCATGCTTGCAACAAAAAGCATTCAGGGCATGGGCTCTTTAAAACGTATGATTTCTGTCAGTCAGAATTGTCTCTCTATTTAAAACAGTACAAGGGTGATGAGGGACAGATCAACAACTTAACATTTAGTACATACGATGAATAAAATTACCATTGCATTTATTTTATCTTTAAAACCCAGAATCAAACTGTAACTACTGATTCATAAAAATATTGAATTTTTATTTAAATACTTGGAGCGATTAGGACATTCAATTAGTTTTGTACCCCATGCAAAAGTACCATATTAGTGGTAAATTCATGCAATGTGTAACATAAACGTTAAAAACATCAAGAAGAAGCCGTCCGTTTTTAAAGCAGATTGGGCGGAACGGAAAAAGTGAACATTGCTGTTATTTTTATACCTGAGAATTTGGACATTACAAAGCTCTCTATATTCACACACCGATATATTTATGCTAATAATATACCTGGAAATCATTAAATTAGAACATTCCCCCCACCCACACTAAAAAGAGGAATAATTTTGTTTGGGGGAGATCTTGTGTTTAAATTCCCCGCATCATGAATAAAACAAAATTTTATACAGTGGCCGGGCACACTTTCCGCATAACGATGGCGGAGAGTGAAAATGTATGGCAGGGCATGGCTCCTGCTTATTCTCCGTTCGAGATATTGCCAGACCGCCAAGTTCTTTTCGTATTAACGGTAGGCGACTTTATCTCCCCAAAAGAAGCAGACCTTATTCTCAGAGATTCCAACCTAAGAGAAGAAGAAGCAAAGCTGGATGTGTATCGTACTACTTGTGGCTACCTATTCGAAATGCGCACTCCTTTTACCAACAAACTGAACAGCCGATTACAAATAAGCGATGATTTCCACACAGCCGAAGTAAACCTTTCGGGCCATGACATGCAGCGGTTATACGGTTTGAACAGTGCCTTGATGCTTTGCTACATGCTTTCCACCACCTCTCTGGACACACTATTGATGCATGCCTCGGCAGTGGTGAATGAGGGCAAAGCCTATCTCTTCCTAGGGCGTAGCGGCACAGGAAAGAGTACCCATAGCCGCCTGTGGCTTCAAGACATTAGTGGAACGAAGCATCTCAACGATGACCATCCCGTCATACGTATAGACCCACAAGGAAATGCCATCGCTTATGGCAGTCCGTGGAGTGGGAAAACATCTTGCTACCACAACGAAAGCGCCCCCATCGGTGCTATCGTGAGAATAAAACAAGCTCCTGCCAACTCTATCAGAATTCTTTCCCCCATTGAGTCGTATGCCTCACTGTTCACAAGTAGCACAGGCATCGCATGGGAAAAAACACTGGCTGACGGAAAAGACCGCACCTTACAAAAGATCATTTCCCGCGTATCTTGCCTGCGGCTGGAATGCCTGCCCGATAAAGCAGCAGCCCGGCTCTGCGCATCGGTGGTCAGAAAGGAGAAACAATGCAAAGAGTGACTTTACCCAACAATGTGCTGTTGCCCGAAATTATCCACCTGCTAAAAGAGGGTGACACCGTAATCATAAAAGTAAAAGAAAACAGTATGCTACCCTTTATTACGGGCGAACACGACAGCGTGGTGCTGCAAGCGGCAAACATATCGAAATTAACGATAGGAGACATCGTACTGGCAACACTGGATGACAGCCGGTATGTACTTCACCGCATCATCGCTATGCGCCATGGCTATATCACCCTGATGGGCGACGGCAATCTGTACGACAAAGAAATATGTACCGAGGAAGCCATTGCAGGACAGGCCATCCGGATTATAAAAAGGGAAAAAATAATAGACTGCACCGCCCCTGCCCAACGAAGGAAAGCAGCAGTCTGGAAAGCATTATTACCCATCAGAAGATATCTGTTGGGCATATATAAACAAATAAACTGAAAAACAAATCGATATGAGAATAATAGAAGGATTCAGGCTGCGCCAGGTAATGGGACAAGCCACCATCATAGGCGAAGGCATTGGACAGATTGATTTTAACAAGCTCATCACGCTTAATACCACGGCAGCCTATTTGTGGCAATCGGTAGAAGGCAAAGTGTTTTCGATAGATGATTTAGCCGTTTTACTAACGGAACGCTTCCGCATTGATCCAGCTATAGCTCAAAGGGATGCCTTTGCTATTGCCCGCAAGTGGATAACAATCGGAATCGTACAAGAGTAGGCCAATGAACAGCGAACAACAAATATTTCTGGCATTGCTGCGTGCCGGATTATGGAATACACCCGCAGACGTAGCATTGTTTTCCGGTCAGACCGACTGGGAAACTATTTTTATACATGCTGCCCGGCAAACTGTATTGGGGCTTGTAGCTACAGGAACAGGGATGCTGCCCTGTTGTTGCTCCCCCCTGTATCGGTTGCAAAGAGGTTGCGTGATGTAACAACTGTGACTATCCGCAGCCATGCTCTTCTAAACCGGACATTGGCTGTAGCCGTGAAGCTACTCAGACAAAACGGTATCCACCCGGTATTGCTCAAAGGACAAGGAGTTGCCACCAACTATATAGCCCCCTATCTCCGCATGTGCGGAGATATTGATCTGTATATCGGGCAAAGAGATTACGACAAGGCCTGTGAAGTCGTCCGGCAGTGGACAGGGACTAAAGAAGGTATAGAAAGCGAAAAGCATTATCATTTCAAACACGGGGACGTAACGGTGGAGTTACACCGCATAGCCGAACGCCTTGTTCTACCATGCCAAAATACCCGTTTCCAGCGTTGGACTCACAAGCATTTACACAACGACCATTTGCGTAGCGTCGAGATAGAAGGCACAGCCATATCGCTTCCACCGGTAAATTTCGACGCACTCTATATTTTCAATCATGCCTGGCATCACTTTTCGCAAGGAGAAGGGATCGGATTGAGGCAGTTATGTGACTGGGTCCGCTACCTGCATATCTTTCGTAGCGAGATAAACCGTATAGAAATGGAAAGAGATCTGAAATCTTTCGGTTTATGGTATCCTTGGCAAATATTCGGGCCTATTGCCGTCGATATGCTGGGACTTCCCCGTGAAGAATATCCTTTCTACACCGATCGCTATGCAAGGCAGGCTGCACGGGTTATCAGTATGATTGAGGTAGACGGTAATTTCGGTTTTTTCGCTCCGTCACGAATGAAGCGTCCCGAAGGGTATATAGCCGGTAAAGTGCATTCGTTCAGACGAATGAGCAATCGTTTCGGAAAGCTCTTTCTCATTAGTCCTAAAGAAGCCGTATCCGCATGGAGTAATTACGTGTATATAGGTATAAAACAGGTAATTACCGATACGTTAAATCCTCTCAAGACATGAGAACCGCATTGTGCATCAGCTGGCTTTGGGGTACTTCCAACGGAATTCGTTCCCATATTGTCCTGAGCAGCATTTCAGGAATGGGATATGTATGTGCCTCACTCGCCTTTGTCTGGGTGAGCAAGCGTCTGGTAGACATCGCCACCTTCAAAGCCGGAGGTGGGCTTTGGAGTTACGCCGCATTGATGGGATGCTGTATCGTAGTTCAGCTCTTTTGTTCGGCGATAGGCTCCCGAATCGATTTACTGAACTCCGTGCGGTTGAAAAACACGCTTCGCCATCGCCTTTTTGCACGTATTATGGAAAGCCCACTGGCCGATAAGAAGCAACTCCATACGGGCGAAATGCTCAACCGCATGGAGGAAGATACCCGCATCGTGACCGATGTGCTGTGTACAGCATTACCCTCGGTTATTGGAATCGTGGTACAACTTGTGGCAGCTTTCTGTTTTCTGGCAGTGCTCAACCTCTCGCTGGCCTGGATACTGGTCGGTATCATGCCTGTGGCATTGCTACTAAGCAAAATCTACCTGAGGCGCATACGCCACTTTACAGGCGAAATACGTTCCACCGAAGAGCACATACAATCGTATGTGCAAGAGGGGCTGCAACACCGTACGCTTATCCGCTGTCTGGAGCACATACCACATACCATTACTGCTCTTAGTGGTTTGCAAACCACCCTTTACCAGCAAGTAATGCGCCGCACGGACTTTACGCTCTTTTCACGTACTGTGGTACAAGCAGGTTTTGCCATCGGATATGCTACCACTTTTCTATGGAGCATTCAAGGATTGTTCAGTGGGGCAGTCACTTTCGGTATGATGACCGCTTTCCTGCAACTGGTGGCGCAAGTACAACGTCCTGTGGTCGAACTGAGCCGTTACATCCCTTCTTTCCTCCAGTCAGTCACTTCGGTGGAGCGGCTGGAAGAACTTGATGCGTTACCGCCGGAAAAACAGGGTAAGCCCATACTTCTGCCGGGTAGTGTGGGTGTTCGTTTGGAGGAGGTCAGCTTTAGTTATCCAGATGGATCTCATAAGGTTATCAATAACTTTACATACAATTTCACTCCCGGGAGCTTCACCGCCCTTGTGGGGGAAACAGGAGCCGGGAAAAGTACACTAATTCGATTGATACTGGCATTATTTACTCCCGAAAAGGGGTACATTACACTTTATAACGACACAGAAGAAGTGGCTGCCTCCACACTTTCCCGTTGCAATCTGGTGTATGTACCGCAAGGCAATACCTTGTTGAGCGGAACGATACGTGAGAATCTGTTGTTAGGTAATCCTCATGCTACGGAAGCCGAACTAAAGGAAGTACTTTACGCAGCAGTCGCAGAGTTTGTGTTCGATCTGAAAGACGGGTTCGATACCCATTTAGGTGAGGGAGGTGCTGGGTTGAGCGAGGGACAGGCCCAACGACTTGCCATTGCCCGAGGCTTACTTCGTCCAGGTGGCATTTTGTTGCTGGATGAGCCACTTCGTCTCTCGATGGTAAAACAGAACGTACATTACTTAAGCGGCTGGCTACGAGAGTGACTGGAAAAACCGTTATACTGATCACGCATCGCAATCAGGCGGTAAGTAGCTTCGCTGCTACTATTACAATAGAAAGAAACCAATAATGGTTCTTATTTTTTTATTAACTTTAAAAAAACAAAGAGAATGAAACAAGAATTTGAAAATGGTACGCAAGACGTACATATGGAACAGTATGAAACTCCTCGTATGGAGGTGATTGAGATGGAAATCGAAGGTCCCATCCTACAGATGTCGGGTGAACATGGCGGCCGCCAGGACTGGTAATAATTAAAGTAAAAAAACGAGAATGAAAACAAAACTCTTTGCGGCAGGAGCCGCTTTATGTATGCTCGGAATGACCGGGTGCAACAAAGACATGATGGAGGATACCAATATGCAGGTAGGCCAACAGATAACGATGGACATGCAGGCCTCCGGGCCGCAAACTCGTGCGGACTATACTGATGACGGCAGTACGATGAACTTCTCCTGGAGCGATGGTGATGCAATCAGTGTAGTGGTGAACGGTGTAGCTGGCAATGGGAACTGTCGGTTGATCACCTCTACTGCCGGCAAAAGCGTACCCTTTAGTGGCAAGGTAGTCGGATGGGCAGAAGGTGGTAAAACAATCTATGCTTTTTATCCCTATAACTCAATACCCTATACCGTTACCGGGGGCGATGCCCCGGCAACAGCCACTACTCTTTTGACTCTGCCTAATCCGCAAATGTACACGGTGGGTGGTGCCATCGGCAACAGTTTTATGGTAGGAGCGGGTGCGGCTACCGCCACTAACAAAACCGTCAATGCCTTGGCAAGCATGAAGCAGGTGATGAGCATCGTGAACCTGAATATCACTAAAGCACCCGGCAAGGTGAAGGGCGTGAAACTGAGTTGTACAGAGGCCGTTTTCCCTACTACGGCAACCGTCACACTTAGTACTGCTGAAGTTTCGGCATCCGGCACTTTGGCTAATGAACTCTCCATGACTGTGACCGATAATACAACGGAAGCAACTAAGGTAGTCTCTTTCGCTATGTTTCCTGCGGACCTGAGCGCTAAGAAAATCCACATTGAAATTACGTTTGAGGGTGATAAATCGAAAATCATTGAGAAAGACGGAACTAAATTTTTGCGCAACATGCACTACATGATGGAGTTCGATGGAACCCTCAAGCCTGAGCCTGTGGGAGATGTCGTTCTTTTTGCTGAAGGAGTGAGTCTCGAATCGGGCTGGTATGATCAAAATAAGTCACGCGTGCGCGATAGTGAGCTATGCTGGGCTTGCACTGAGAGTAATATGATACAGTGGTGGCAAGATCGATATGTCGCTGCAGGCAAAGTTCTTCCGCCTAAAGCACCCAACGGGATTATACCCGGTCGTGAAAACGAAATATCCAGAAGGCTCGCCGTGTTTGAAGAATTCCATATGCGTGAATTTAAAAATAGAGGGAGCGCTATCTTAAGGGGAATCCCTCAATACTTTACTACCTATTATCCTGAAATATTCTCAGACTCTAAACCTTTTTTTTCTGAAGGTACATATGCCAACAGTAAAGTTGTTCGAAACTTGAAAGAATTCTCTGATTTTGTAGTGACCGGATTGAAAGAACGTGGTGTTGTGGGCTTAGAGCTTCTGGGACATGCCACTACTCTTTGGGGAGCTACATACAATACTGAAACGGGTCTTATCAAAAATATATTTATGGCCGACTCCGACGACAAACATAACGGTAAATTTTACCATGGGATATGGGAAGATTTATCTATCAAGGAGCGGTCTGATGGTCGGGTTGTACTAGGAAGCGGCAAATTAATTGAAGCAGTCGTTGTGTTGTATGCTTATCCCGGAAAAACTGATTAAGGATATTTTCTGGGGCTAAACTTTGAAACAGCGCATAGAGAATAAGTTTCTTTTCGCTTTTCCTTTTTGGGAATCATAATTAGAATAACAAGTAGCTTTTTATGATTCCCAATTCTTCTAATATACTGACTTTCAAAAAGACTAAAAAAGAAAAACGAAATAAGTAACTGAACAACAATACTGTAGTCAAAACAAACAGTTATTTATTTCAACAACTTATTCGTATCAACTTAAAAAATAAATAAAAATTAAATAATGTACAAGGCGTGTATATGGAGCAATATAAAGCTCCTCGTTTAGAAGTGATTGTAATAGAAATAGAGGGTCCCATCCTACAGATGTCAGGTGAAAATGGCGGCCGTCAGAACTGGTAATAATTAAAATAAAAAAACAAGAATGAAAACAAAACTCTTCGCAGCAGGAATCGCTGTATGTATGCTCGGAATGACAGGGTGTAACAAAAACATAACGGAAGACATTGATGTGCAGGCAGCCCATCAGGTAGTAATGACCATGCAAGTCATCGGACCACAAACTCGTGCAGACTATACTGACGATGGCAGTAGGATGTACTTCTCGTGGCGCGATGGTGATGCAATCAGTGTAGTGGTGAACAGTGTAGCCGGCAATGAAAATTGCCGGTTGACCACCTCTACTGCCGGCAAAAGTGTACCCTTTAATGCCAAAGTAATCGGATGGACGGAAGGTATCAAAACAGTCTATGCTTTCTACCCGTATAATTCAACATCCTATACTGTTACCGGAGGCGATACCCCGACAACAGCCACGACTTTGTTGACTTTACCCAATCCGCAAACGTACACAGTGGGTGGAGCCATCAGCAACAGTTTTATGGTAGGAGTGGGTACAGCTACTGCCATCGGCGAAGCCATCAATGCCTCGGCAAGCATGAAGCAGGTGATGAGCGTCGTGAACCTGAATATCACCAAAGCTCCCGGCAAGGTAAAGAGCGTGAGGCTGAGTTGTACAGAAGCCGTTTTTCCTACTACGGCAACCGTAGGGCTCAATACTGCTGAAATTTCTACATCCGGCACTTTGGTTAATGAGCTCTCTATGAGCGTGACCGATAATACAACAGAAACAACTAAGGTAGTCTCTTTCGCAATGTTTCCTGCGGATCTGAGCTCTAAAAAGATTCGTGCCGAAGTTACGTTTGAGGGTGGTAAATCGAAAGTCATTGAAAAAGACGGAGTTAACTTTGCACGCAACATGCACTATGTGATGGAGTTCGATGGTTCACCGCCTTATTATACGGAAATCAACGGTTTAAAGGTGGCGCTTGGTAACTTGGTAGCCGACGGGGATAATGGCGCAAAAATTGGCGCACCTACCGATAGCGGTTTGTTCTTCCAATTTGGTTCACTCATTGGTTGGAGTTCAACAGCCCCCCTTTCTATCGTTGTAAAACCAGCCAATTTTAACGGTAGTGCGGATTGGAAAGATACAAAAAAGATTTGGCAAGGTACAACGGGCACTGTTCCATTTACAGCTACTGGCTCTGATAATGAGAAAGCAGGGGTTGGTGATCCATGTCGCTACTACCTAAAGGGCAGCTGGAGATTGCCGACCAAAGAAGAATTCACGAAGTTATTCAAAGGCTCTAATTATCCTAATCCCGGCCCTTGGACTTGGGCTGGCTCTTTTGCTTCTCATACGTCTGGCGCGATACTCCAGGCTTCCGGCAGACGTCACTACGCCAATGGTAACCTGGAAAATGTTAAAGTAGAAGGTTACTACTGGAGTACGTCGTCCCTCAGTCATCCCGTAGGATATGGGGTTAGCCTATTTTTCTACAATACCTACTTAGCATTAAATAGTAGCCGTAATCGAGCGTACGGGTTTCCTATTCGTTGTGTACAAGAATGAGCAAGTAACAAACCTGGAGATTTTATAAAGGGACAGCAAAAAAGGTCCGCTAAGTTTTTGTATCTCTCTTTAATTGAGATTTGCACATGCAAAGAATGAAGAAATCATAGTGATAATTTGCAGAGGAAATAATCTTTAATAGAATGATCAGAGGGAGATTATTCGGGCTAAAAAGGAGTTTGAGCCTATGTCGTAATACTTTATTATATTGAACTCAAATTAAATAATAACAAAAAAGATGTAATTGAAATAGAGAAATTCAGAGAATAAAATAAATTAAGCCAACTTACTCATTTGAAAGCAGTTGGCTTCTTTTATATATTCAATCCTTTTCGTTTTTCTGTTTTGTGATTAAATCTCTCAAATTCTTCTATGCCATCTCTTTTTCTACTATTTGATTATTTTTTACAGTCTTTAAATTCATTTTACAGCTCTTTAGCTATATCTCTTTTGCTGGAGAAATTAGAATTTTATTATCCAATTTAGTGGATAAAAAGTTATAAATTCAACGCACCGGAAACACAATCCAAGTGAATGCCAATGGTTTGAAGGAATCAATTTTGATATTTCTGAAACATGATGGACTGCAAGCATTAATAGCATGACGGAATATATCAAGACTACGAAAATATGGAGTATGCTTCCGGCAAAATCATATAAAAATCCAATTGGGTACATTTTGACTATTTACCCACGCTACAGAGACTTGTAACGTGGATAAAATTATCTGTTTCAAAAAAAACATCCAATAAAAGTAAGTGCATCTCCCTATCCACCGATAAAAAGATGCACTAACACAAACAAAACAAACAATAAGCGACCTTCACAGGCAGCGAAAAATCCATTATTAATCATTTTTCATAGGTTAAAATGACAGGGAAAATGGATTCTTTAGGAAACAAATAGCTTCACAGCAACTTGAAAATTATAAATAATTTAATTAATCGTCCCATTCCAAATGTTCAAAAAAGGTCTTGCCCAATATATTATCATATAAAATCATATTCAATCAATAAACAGTGTCATACATTCAGTTATTTCCTGTTCAATTCCAGTCATCTTCCTCTTCCTTAAAAAGCCCGTATTTCTTCACCAGTTCCGAGAGTTCCGGATCGAGGTTCGCCCGGAATTTCATTTGGGCGTTCATATCCACCGCACCGAGCAAGAGCCGCACCGCTTTTTCTTCATTCCCCAAGCGTGCCTGAAGGATGGCCTGCATGTACTTGTTATCGGCCCTCTGGGGCGATTTCTCAAATATTCGCAAAGCAGCCTTGTCATATCCTAAAGACATGTAAGCAATGGCCGTATTCACATCATCATACGGGCGCAGCATTTCCAATGCCTGTGCGTATTTACGTTTCTCCAGATATTCCACAGCCCGGGCATAGGTCGTATCCGGTTCGTTGGTATAGATTGTATCCTGCTTCATTCCCCTGCGCGAGAGACTGAATCGGAAATCTACCGCACGTATTATCGGATAGAGTTTCTCTAACATATAGGCGTATTCCGACTTATATTGGCTTTTTATCAGCCATTCGCGCCGGTCGGGTTCCTGTTCACGGTCAATAATCCTCAATATAGCGTCTTTATGGCCTTTGAAGTCTGCATCACTCACAATCAGGCTGCGTAACTTGTTCCAATCCTCGGGGATGGTGCGTATCTTTATCAGGTTCGGTAAATCCGGAATCTCGTCTTTCACTTCACGGTGAATCAGGTTACCCGCCTCGTCCATCTCAACGTTGACACCGACAGACAATGAATCGTACAGCGCGGTAAACTCCCTTACCAGAACGTCACGGATGGATTTTGCACGCTTCTGGGCTATTTCTCCGTTGACGCGCCAACTGCCTTCGGGCGATGAAGAAGCGAAGAGTGTCAGACTGTCTATCCTGTACACAGGATCGGTCATCAGTGCCAGAGTAAGATCTTTCACTTTCTTTACTCCTTTGCGGTTCACGGCAATGGTTTCGTCCAGGTTGAAGCCGTTTCTCGGGAAATAAAAATTCACGCTTGTATTGGCTTCCGCATCCCGGGCAATGATTTTTCGCACATAACGCGGAGTCTTGTCAATGAATTTAGTCATAGAACTCACCAGATAAGTCAGTGTATCCGACTTCGGAAGCGGATATTTGCTTCCGTTACCGCTTAACACATTACCTACCACATACACCTTCATACGTGCCGAGTTTTCATCTGCGGGCACCTTCTGCGAATAGAGAAATTTCACCTGATCGGCAGCATAAATCACCGTATCGAGTTCCGCATCCGGATTGAACGGGAAACGCACGATACCATGGTATTTCTCGTCTTTCATCGCTTTGCGCGCCTCGTTACGGGCTATTTTCTGCGTGTTATAGAACTTTTTCACCAGGTCGGTGGAGTCGAGCGAATTGATATGCGCTATCCAGTTTCCGTATTTTTCCTGCAGAGCGGCATGCCGCACGGCGGGCGGATGTATGTTATACAATTCGCGTATCAAATGGTATTGCGGGTAGACTGACCGTAGACTCTCGTAACAGTGGATATAATGCTTTACCGTTGTCACCGAGTCGAACCGGCTGAGTTCGAGTTCCCTGGACGCTTTACGACTGGGCAGGTGCAGCTGTAGCGAATCGGACAGGTTGCGGTGATAGGCGTACAATGGCAACTTGCTACGGGTAAACCCTGTTTGTTCATCACCCAAACCATAGTATGCGAATATGCTCTCCTCCGAAAAGTTTGCCAATGACTTCTGCCTTGTCTGTACCGTATCCAGCCTTTCAGCTGTCAACCACAAGGGAGGCACGGTGTCCACACCCCGGACATAATAGAGCCTGTGTTCCGCCTGCCGCAAGGGTTCAAACGATACCCTGTCATAAAAATATTTCTTACGGGTAACCAGTTCTCCTGCCTGATAGTTGGTACGAAGTTCCCATTTGTGGTTGAAGTAACGGAAGCGCTCCCGCAAACCGGACCACTGGGGTTGTAAAGTGTCGTTCACCCGCTCCAGCGCACGGTCATACTGCCATTGTTGGCGCTCTATCATCAGCCGGGAGTTCTTCAGCATATACTCTTTCAACAGGCTGTCCCGCCGGATTACCTGCCGGTTGAACATCTCAAAACGCAGTAAAAGCGGATCCGGACAGCGTTTTTTAGCATCCTGTATCGCCCATAGCTTTTCCAGTCTACGTTTATACCATTTCAGACGTTCCAGATAGCGTTCAAAAGAACGGTAGTTTACGTAAGTGCGGTAAAAATTGGCGGAATCCGGAATTATTTTCTCTACATAACGGTCGTATCGCCGGTAGTCCCGCTCCTGCAACTCCCGGAAGCGCTGTCCCGTGAAGCGGAGTTCTTTCAGCGAGTCGGGCACGTCGCCCCTCATAAGCACCGGACGGACGTTCACCATCCAGTTCTCCTGTTGCAGAACTTTGGGAACTGTCACTACAAACTCTACATTAATCAGTCCATTCCGCTCTGCTGTATTACGCGTGGAACTGGCTGATACCACCACTTCATCAAGCGCCATCGTGGTCAAGTTCTCTTTATGGATACTGTCCCATTCTACAGACATGCCCACAGGGATGCTATCACCTTTCGCACTGATGAATGTAAAGTTCAGAACCGGGGGCTGATTGGCGGAATCGCGTTTTGCTATCTCCACCGGCTCACTTCGCCGATTGGCAGGCAAAGCAAGTGTCACCCTCGACTGCTCCTTGTAGAGCCTGCCAAAGGGGGAACATGCAGTGATAACTATTATCAGAAACAGAATATAGAAAATTTTAGAATTCTTCATGCTTCCTTGCGCCAACTGAAGGGCCGGTCTTAGAACAAATAAACAAGATTAAACGCCACTTTAGGTGTCGGCAGGAAATAAGTGCCGGATTTCACCTTATCACCGCAATGTTCGCAACGATATTTCGTGTAGGGGGTGACAAGCAATCCCAGCCCCGCTTCCACTTCCATGTTCCAGCGTTTACTGAGTAACCAGGAGCGGCCATAGGTCATTCCTGCGCCATAACCCCATCCCTGGTAGCGGTAATCGAGTACCTTGTCCCATGCCACGTTGAAGCGTGCGCCCATGGCATACATGCTGATAAAGTTTCCGGCGTAGGGTTGCCAGAACCAGTAGCGTGCACCGGGTTCTATCAGGAAATGCTTGATCTTTTTAGTGTCACTGAAATTCCAAGGATTATAAGAAACACTCATATTCAGCGTCCAGTGTTTATCCAGAAGCATGCTACCTTCCACGTTGAATGTAGTAGTTGCCAATTTTAATGTATTGGACTGCACGGAGTAAAACTGCGCCCTCAGATTAGTCGTCAGACTGCCCGCAAGCAGCAGGAAGGAGAATGCCAAGCAATATCGTACGAATTGTTTCATGGATGTTTCAATATAGAAAGTTTATGTTAGTTTACTGTTAGTTTTTCATACCATTCGTCGTAGCCGGGCCGGTAGCAATAGGCGGTAGGTGGCGCTTCAACCTGTATATAGCTGTCTGAAACTAATGTGCTGTAAAATTCAGAGAGCCTGACCAGAAAGCTGTCGGGAACGTGTACACAGGGGATGCACGCTTCATGCCCCCCGGTGGTTTCATTGGCAGCTTCCAATACCGGATACATAATACTCAAATAATAAGCGGAGTATCCGAAAGCACACCACTTATCTTCCACATAGAACAAGTAAATGTAATACAGGTTTTGGGACTCCTTATCAATTGCCAAGTTCGGAATTTCCATATTTATCTTTATTATCGGTTAATAATCACTCACACATCTCACCATACCGTTCGCCATACTTTTAGCCTGGGTATCACAGTAGGGCATACCCGGCGCAAATTCAAAAAACCAGGCTTGGTCCGTACCCTTTTCTGTGGAAGACCAGTATCTTTTCGTCTTACCGGGTTCTTCCATAGGTTTGTCCTTATATACCAAGCCGATGGGTTCACGAAACATCCACATCAGTTGCAACTCGCGTTGAGTGGGAACACGCCATTTGCGCCCTGCACCCGGTGAGCCGGTAGCACCATACCAACGGCATCCTGTATTTGCGGTGGTGGCAAAATCCGAATTTTCATTATTCCCGCCATCATTTACTCCCTGCATTGTCATCCAATTTCTATCATTGTTCCCCACATCTTCGGTAGCCACGATGAAGCGAAACGGTATTCTATCATTGACAGCCAGATTTCCACTGTTTCCTTTGGAAACCTGATGACGGATGGTAGTGCCGTTCCTCATCATCTTTATTCCGGTCCCCCATTGGGCGGCTCCTGCCAATCCGTCCGCATAAATAACGGCATACGTTTTTCCACCGACAGTCTCTTTTCGAATATACTGCCCGGAAACTTCCGAAGGAAAGCCTAAGCAGAATAAAACGATCCATAAAATGGGATAGATTTTGAAACTCTTCATCTTTATTTCTTATTAAGTTGCATTTCGTTTACTTATCGACGTCGCCCACATGGGCGGCTTTATCAGGATTCTGCAAAGCTCTGATGGCATGCGTATTGCCGACGGCATCGGAGTACACTTTCCCTTCATTCGTAACAACAAAGGCTTTATCGGCATTCGGATCGGCAGTAGACGACCAATAGCTGCCCGCCAACTGTTTTTGCGTACTTGAAGAAGAAATCCAGGTTCCTATCAGCTCGCTGACAGAAGGGAGATACCACAGAATATCCTTTGCTGCTACTCCCTGGTCATATCCGTTCGTTCCCCGATAGCAGGTGTAAGCAGCCGCATATTCTTCCCAAGGAACACCGATCGCTTGCAACAGTTCGGTATTCTTATGCCCGTCTGTCATCGAAGTGGCTCCCCTTTTATCGAACGCTGCTCCTGCATACCATTTCAGGTCTTTCGCTCCCGGCGTTGTGGTGCCGGAAGAGCTTCCCACCGGATAGTATCCATCCGAAAAATGAAGTTCTATCTTGTTCGGGTACTTCCATTTAACGGCATTCACATCATTTACTGACGATAAGGCAATACCATTTGCATCGTATGCCGCAAGTTCTCCCGAGAAATAGCCCGGTATCAACCGGATGACATTGGTATCATCCGGACTGTTTCCTTTCAGGGTAATGTTGTAAGTCAGATCGTAATTGGCGGACACACTGAAATCGGTCGTGAAGTTCTTTCCCAAAAACAACTGATAAATAGAGAAATCTCTTACAATATTCAAATTACCGGAGCCAGGAACCGTAGCATTCTCCAGCCCTATTATCTGAAGGTAAGTCCCGCCCGTCGGCGCGTTATAGCGACGGGTACTCTGTGTAGAGGTGGGCACCGCCTGCTGGAGATTGATCGGGATATATATAGGGTCCGTATTAATCACCGGATTTGCGGCGGTTACTGTTTTGAGTGATTTAGTCCAGAAAAGACCGGTTTTGTCTATCGAACTCTCTGAGGGGAAAATAGCTTTTCTTCCGATTATATTATAGTAACTCTGTGTGGGAATATTCATCAAAGTCACATTCCACGTATGTTCTACATCTATAAAATGTTGATAAGTTGTTTTTATATTAAATGTTACTCTTGCCACCGTACGCTTCAAAGAGACATATAACTGTTTGCCAGCACTGATTTCAGCGGCAGTCTGGCCGCACATGACGATTCCGGTTTTCTCTCCACCGCCATTTGGCAGAGTCACCTTGCTCCTGGGAAAAGTCCCGTCATCGGTCGCCAACGTCATACAAAACTGCTGTAAATCCTCATAGGTCGAACTGCCTACTGTCATAGTTGCAAACTCACTCTCATTGACGTTGGTTAAAATCACAACCATGTTTTTTTGCCCCGCCGGTGTAGGCATGATCTCCACCTCATCTGTCCTGATGGAACCATCCGGAGAAGTAAAAAATTTCTTTTCTACCAGTTTCCCATCCGGTTTTGTCCTGTCAAACTGGAAACCCATATACGAATAAACGGCATTATCTTCAGTGATAACCGCAGACGGAGTTGCCCTTGTGACGGAAGGTGTCGCCACAAGTTCCACATCCATATCCGGAGAGGACATCGAAAGCACGGGAGGCATTTCTTCCATGCGTGTTCTCCCTGCAGACAAAGTATTATAATCGTCTATGCCCAAGGTCAGCTTCACGGTAACCGGCTCTGTGGATAAAGACGTCCCGGAGTCGGGCAACAGACTATCCTCTGCACATCCTCCCAAGGCCAAGCAGACGATGCATATCGAAGCTATTGTTTTTTTTATCATGATAATATCAGTCATATTTTTTTATCATACCATTACTTATGAAGCATCACGGACACAGCGCACAGAAGCCGTCATTTTCTTGTCATACGGAGATAGCACCAACTTAGTTGTTACAATTATTCCTGTATAATCAATATACATACCCCATGCTTCGTTTTCGTTTACTTCAGTACCGGTCCAATATGGTTTATTTCGATTCGCATCTCGATTAAAGTTCAAATCGGAAAGATTACTTCCATTAGCCGATACCAGTACTAATACTGTCCGCAACTCAGAGGCTCTCGGAAGTCTCCAGTTATGAAAACCGCCCCCGTTATATTTTCTGCAAAGCTCTTTTGCAACCAGCTGCCCGTTTGCATCTTCCCACGGGACAAGTACAGTGGAGATATCGTTTCTGGTTATCTGAATTACAGGATAAGCTTTTTCGTTCTTGTACACGTTTATATCATCCGTTATTTTTAGACCATCGGTGGGCTGTTTGGTGGGATCCGGTGTATTAACAGATACATAAGCTCCGTTACCGCCATAGGCCACAGTAGTAAGATAGTCTTCGAACGGATGCACTCCGGTAGCTAAATAGGTAGTTTTTGGGGGATATGTAGTCTGCCACGAATCACCCGGCTTAGTGGCTGAAGGCCAATAATATTGATTTAAATTCATCCACTTATAGTCCCCGTTCCCGGGAGGCACTATATTGCCTCCAAAATCACCGTCAATTACCTCTGAACTCCAGTTCTGAATACTCAGGCTCAAAGCAGAGTTATTATAGACCAGGTCATATGTATTTTTATATCCCTGCCTGAAACCAAATGACTTACCATCGTCACTGCGGTTAAGATAGATCCTATCGAGCGTAAACAACTCATTAATTCCATTGACATTCAATACGAGGACTATATCGCCGTCACTTACTTTGGTATCCATAAACGATGGAACCAGAAACTCGTAGGTGAGAACTTGCGTAGTAGACAATGCTGCAGCAGGGGCTACTGTTATGCCTATCGGACCGGCGGTAGCTCCATCCTTTGCCAAACCTGTTTCCGGGTCAATTGCTCCTTGGTTCTTAATCCAGCTACCCCCAAGGTTATCCAGGGAGACACTGCTCAACGTGAACTCCGGCCCTTTATCCACGTATTTCGTGATGTTAAGAACGATCCACGTATAGGCATGCCGGAAGTTTAAAGGAATAGTTGCCACAGGGTCACCGGATGGAACGAACGGATAGATGGTGCTGGTATTGTAAAGCAGATCCGTCTGTTTGAGATCAGTCTTGGAGGAGAAATCAAACGGGATACCGTCCGTATAGACATCTTTCGTAGCGGATAAGACGGGCGGATAGTAGGCAACCACCTTTAATGCCTTACCTTCCGGACCCGCGGGTGTGACAGTTGCATTATCGGAATTGTCAGTAAAATACCAATTCCACTGCGTGGAGGAGTTAGGGCGTTCCATAGTCGCTGTCATGTCTGACGATCCTTTGAATATCTCACTCCCGTTCTCACTTTTAGTGAGGGACATGCCAAAGGAATAGGAATTTCCGGTAAAATCGGTTGTGGGCGTTATAATAGTCCTTGATTGGGTGGTCCCCGTCTTTTCTATGGACGCGTTGAAATTCAGAGGGACTTCCTCTGCCGGGGTATCCGGGCCCGGACCGTCATAGTTGTCACAAGCTACTGCCAATAGTAAAGGGCACACTGCCAGGATGATTGCCCGGGGTAAGGTATATTTCTTATTTATATCCATATTCATCTTTATATATCGTTTCAATTACTTATCATTCGATCTCTGCCTTACGCAACGAATTTTCAGTTTTTCCGTTTTCTTATAATGTAATGCATATCCGGGATTAGTGTTAAAATCCACAGCCCATGCCGAACCGGACTTTTTCCTTAGCTCATCTGTTGTACCTTCCAGATACTCACTCCCGCACCAATAAGTACCGGACAGCGGTGTAAACCCGCGCATTTTTTCCAAACTTCCCTGATTCACATAAATAAATGCCAGTTCCGAAAGTCGCGGAAGTCTCCAGTCGTTGTATCCGTTTTCTTCCAAATTGCGACATAAGTCAAAGGCTGTCAACGTAGTTCCGGTCTTCCACTGAACGCTCTCGCTGCCCGATTCATCCACCATATCATCGCCGGAAACCATCAGATTGGGAAAGGTACCTTCATTATCAAAGGCATCTGCCACCGTAGCATATAAGATCCCGTTTTGTCCTCCCGAAATATTCGGAGAGTAAAAGCTATTCCCTTCCTTATAAAAATCATTGTAGTCAAATGAAAGATATATATTAGTACCCCAATAAGATTTTTTCTTGGGAATTTTCTGTGAAGAACCTGCAGCATAACTCCAGTCTATAACCTCTCCATTAAATCCCTGATAAGTCAAGTAGTATCCCGAAATGGAAGGTACGGAGGCCACTTGACCCGTAGTCCATGGTTCAATAATGGCATCGAAGCCTAAATTCTTCGGCATGCTCTTGTACGCAAGTTCGGCAGTGGCATAACCCGCAGCTGCCACGCTCTTGATAGTAAACTGGTATACGTGGTTGCGCAGGATATTCATCTTTTCACCGGAATTGTCGTTAGTAAAGTCCACACGATAGTAGGACATATCCGGAGAGTTATTATAATAGCCTCCTACGATAATTGCCAAGCGGTTGCTATGCTGACCATCATAGACGTTGCCCCACTGCAAGTCAGCTTCGGGCAGGTAGATTTTTTCCGCACAATAAGTCCCGTTCGTTATGTATGAAGTGTCATAAGTCTTTGTGGATGTTGTTCCGGAAGCGGTGGAAGGGTTGTCTATCACTATTTTGTTTGAAGTGATGCCGCCAGTGGTAGCAGTGGTCCAGTGGTAGTTCGCCAGTGCCGGCATATAGGTATATTTCTGCCCTGCTTTCCATACTTGCACCTCAGTCATAACGAAAGGTTGTTTGCCGGTGCCTGTATTGGTCCATGAGACAGTACCGTCCACATTTGTTTTCTTGGTGCCGATACCGATGTCCACACGTGCCACGGCACGGATCAACTCTGTATTGCCGCTATAAGCGGTACCTTCCTGCACCTGTACGGAAGCGCCACCATTCACCACTCCGAACATGGGGTACGGATGAGTGTCATCGAAAACAAGGGGGGCGTCTGTTGCCGTGCTCAGGCTGGCTTGTTGTACTTCCGCGTAGCTCTTGCCGTACAGTCCGTACAGAAAGCCATAGTCAGGGAGATTGGCAAGAATAACAAGCTTGTAGTTATCATTGCTGTTCGCACTCTGCAACAAGGTAGCGGTATAGGTTCCACCGGTATTCTTTTTTCCTTCCGCCACGTAACGCAGAGCCCCGTAAGAGTCACCGTCAGCATTGAACTGAAGAATATAAATTGAAGTGATCTGCGCGTCTGTTCCCGTACCGTTTCCTGAAGCCGTGCCGGCATCGGTAGCAGATACGGAGAGCTTGACAAGGACGGGACCGTCCTGCTGTATGCCGTATCTGTCCTCGTTCTGGCAAGCTCCCAGCAGAATGATTATCCAAAGGAATTTTACCAGTCTGTTCAGTCTTAATATGTATCTATTATTTATCTTCATATTATATTCTTAACCTTTATATCTCTTCAAGGATAAAAGAATCAATTGTATTCTTTCCAGACAACAGTTTCCCCCCAACCTGTAATCTCGATCTCTACACCCACAGAACCTTCAAAATTTAATAAAAGATTAGTGGTTTTTCCAACGATGGGGACAATCGGGCTGCCGCTGCCGTCAGTCGTTACGCTTTTAAGCAAAGACCGATTGTGGTAAATGTCTATCGTAATTCCCTTACTGTTTATTGTAGGGAAAAGCCGGCACATGGAAACCTCAAAGTCTTTGTTCGCGGCAAGAGTCATCGGCGGGGAATAAGAAGCGGGATCGCCTCCGTAATTGCCGCTAAAATCCATCCGGCTGCTTGTTTCACGGATAACGAGCGAGTAATTTCCATCTTCCGCACCTGTGAGTTTTTGCAATCCGCGCAGGGTTATATTCATTGACGCCGTCATACGGGAGATATCCATAATTCGTTCTTCAACATGACCGGACGCTGTATTATTTTCTATTTTAAGCTCTCCATAAAACAAATCGGAGGGAGAGGTGAATATGCTCTGTTCTGCCCTTGTAGATGCAGAAGGTTTCAGTGATATGAAACCGTCGGAGCATGGATCGCCCTTTTTCAAGGGGCTGACGAGCATCGTACCGTCCTGCGTGTTGCACAAGGTTATGCAATGAAGGATGGGAATACCCGGATAATTCAGGGTAACAGGTTCCATACTGTTCACAGGGAGTATGTCAAGCAACAAGTCTTTGTCATCAAATACATAGAGGCTCATATCTTTTATCGTTTCCTGCGGTATGTCTGCAGGCAGATTCACCTTCAGCGGGATACCCTTGAAACAATCATCGGTATTCTCGGCTATACACCCCGATAACAACAGCAGTGTGAACATAAGGTATAATATACCCGGGATGAACCGGAATTTGCAGGCACCTGTCATAATAGAGATTCTTTCTTATTTTATTTCTTTTGTAGTTTAAAATATCTGCCACGGAGACTGCCGTGGCAGATATTTATTAATAAGTATGCATGCCCTGCAGAAGGGACATATCAATCATAATAATCAATGCGGGAATTAGTTCCATTCTTTGTTGATTTCCAGTGCCAGGACCCATGTTGCAGGAGTAACGGTTACCTCTACGGAACTGTTTACTGTCGGTTTAGTCGGGTCCTCGGTACCACCACCACCGCTACCACCTTGGTTGGTAGGTTTAAAATTGCCATTCAATTTTAGGCTTACAGTATACGCCTTACCCGCTTCAAGTTCATTCTTGTCTCCGCCTCCGAAGTAGGTGGTGAAATACATGGTCTGGTTTTCTTCACTGACATTACCATCGGCTTTTACCTTTCTCCATTCCACCTCAACCACAAGTGCTGTCGGATGATTGGCAATGTCCGAAACACCGGTGTTTGCGAAGGTATACCAATGTCCTATATCCGAAATTGTATTCTGTGCAGCACCGCTCCCGGGGATAAATTTGTCAGTACCGGCCTCTATGGTGTACTCATTATTGGGTTTGAACTGATTAGGTGCCTGGCCTGTCCATGGAGCAGCCCATTCTACACCACCGGTATACCGTTTCAAGCCTTGTGTGATATAGTCAGTGCCGCCTGTGGTAGCAGGAAGAAAATGTGTCAATCTCTGTGCGTTCATCAAGTAAACGCGCGTGATGGTAAAGTTAGCATCGGCATTCGTGGCAAAATCATTTGCCTGGGCATATACATTGTCCGTAACAGTTCCACCATTGAATGTAATCTCCTTAAGTTGTATTCTGGCTGACAGAAAGCGCAACGGCACTGTTACAGTAGCTTTCTGACCACCATTACCGTCATCACTGAACGCGCCCAAATCATTTATCCCCGACATATAGAGATTCGCATCCGTATGGGTTACCGCACCGGTTTTATCATCCGGATTGACAAGCATATCTGACAGGACAGCTTTCAGGGCATCCTCGCTTGCAACAGAGGCAAACGCCCCACCTGAAGTCGTCAAGTCTCCAGTATTGGCTACAACTGCCACTTTCTTGGCGTCCGTCGTGGTGGATATCGAATTGGTACCACTTGCCGGAGTACCGATATACTGCTTCGTTATAACGAGTCCGCTCCGGTTGAAGACAAACACTGTAAGATTACTTACCGTACCATTTTTTGCATCCAGATCGCCGGGTATCCCCGCTGCCCTGCTGGTTGCCTGTACGCCGGTTCCTTCTAATTTAAGGATAACTTTCGCTTCCGGAGCATCGCTTCCAGTTCCGCCGGGAATTTCATCGTCGCTTTGTGAGCAACTTGCCAATGCCGCTATCGCACACATGGACAATAATAAACTTTTCACTTTCATTGGTTGATGTTTAATTAATAAATATTATAATGTTTACATATTTCAAACTATTTTTCTCGTTTGTTTTTAAAGTTCTATTCTATAATAGAGACTTATTTCCGATAAAAACAATTCTAAGACTATGATTAACAGTTTGTTACAGATTCCCTATTATGAAGGAATATTAAGTAATTATAGAGATATACTTTAATAAAAAATAGAATTAGCAGTGTTTCAATATTATATGAATTTATTATCGACATGATGTTGAAACATTGCTGAAACAAAACGAAAAAAAACAATAAAAAGAAAAGTCTATGAATAAGAAAACATCACTGAACAAATTGCTCTATATACAAGAACATTTGTCATGTAGAAATTACCGTGAGAAATTGGAAAATGGATTCAAATATATTGAGTTTAAAAAAGATGAAGTCATACTGGAAAAGGAGACTATATGGAATCATATCGTATTCATGCTTGAAGGAGAATGTGTCATCAACTATAATCAGTTCAAAGACCGAAAATTCCAGGCAGGATCAATCATTTTGTTACCTAAAATGGCCACGATAAAAATGGAGGTAAGGGCGGGAAGCCGCTTGCTCTCGTTGTCGTTTGGCATTCCTTTAAATCTTTGTGATAAGTTTACGCTACAGTCGTTGACAGGACTCTGTGATAAGCTCAATTATAATTTTGAACCGGTCGAAATACGTTATCCGCTTCCTCCTTTTCTGGAGCTTGTAACGCATTGTCTGAAGCAGAAAATGGATTGCGGACATTTTCATGGCTTGTTACAACAAGAGCTATTTTTTTTACTTCGCTGTTTTTATACCAAAGAAGAATTGACACTTTTATTTTACCCGATTTTAGCAACAGAGTTATCATTCAAAGATTTTATCATCGGGAACTGTGCCAAAGTAAATAATGTGAATGAACTTATTTCCCTTTCAAACATGGGAAAATGTAATTTTCACTGTAAATTTAAGCAGGTATTCGGAACAACTGCCAAACAATGGTTGCTGAAACAACGTAATCAGCGTATTTTAAATAAGGTAATGGAATCGGAAACTACGATTGGAGAGTTAATGGAAGAGTTCAATTTTGATTCTCAGGCTCATTTTACGCATTACTGCAAACGGCATTTTGATTGTACACCACGAGAATTGATTATAAAGTATCAGACTATGGATCAGTAGTTTTTTGCCTGAATTACGCCTATAAGTACAAAATGTGAAAAAAAACATTCTTTTTGGCAATAAATACAAATAGTGGATGGTCTATCTTTGCATCATAAAACATACAGAATCCATGATTTTGTAGCCTGCATCTCTATTATAGAATAGAGTGTTATAAAAGACACCTTTTTAAAATAAGATGACTCTGCATTATAATAGGCTGTTGATCAAACCATTGATTCTCTTAAGATTACTCCGATCGAGCTCTTTAAGATATACCAAGGTCATTTCTTCTTTCGTGTGTCCTAAACCGGTGCTGATTGTAGCAACGGGTGCGCCATATTCCCTCGCCAATGTTGCCCAAGTATGACGGGCGGTGTAAGTAATATTTAGAAATGCAATAAAAAACAGAATGACGATAATTAAACGTAAAACGTTTATAATTAAGCATTTTGCGAGAATTGCAGAACAGACAGACCTGCAAAAGAAAACAAAATATTGCGACGTTTCAGTTACCAGACTGTTAGCCGCCTGTTTCGGAAACGACGGCAGGTAACCGAATTTTTACCGATAAGAACAAAGCGGATTTGTATTCACTGTTTCTCAATGTTTTGCATGCCAAAGGACGCTTTTCAAAGGAGTATTTTTACAACCTAAAAAAGAGCGTTATGAAAGTGGAAAAATTCAAGGTGCTGCTCTACCTGAAAAAGAGCGAGCCGGACAAGACCGGCAAAGCCCCGATCATGGGACGGATCACCCTCAACCGCACGATGGCGCAGTTCAGCTGCAAGCTCTCCTGCACCCCCGGGCTGTGGAACGCGCGTGAGAGCCGGCTGAACGGCAAGAGCCGGGAAGCGGTGGAGACCAATGAAAAAATAGAAAGACTGCTGCTTGCCGTACACTCGGCCTTCAATTCCCTCATGGAAAGAAAAAGGGATTTCGATGCCGCCGCGGTCAGGGACATGTTCCAGGGCAATGCGGGCATGCAGATGACCCTGCTCAAACTTCTCGACCGGCATAACGGGGAAATGAAGGCCCGTGTCGGTGTGGACCGTGCGCCCACCACACTCTCGACCTACCTCTTCACCTACCGCACGCTTTCCGAATTCATCAAGGCGAAATTCAAGGTTCCGGACCTTGTCTTCGGGCAGCTCAACGAGCAGTTCATCCGCGACTATCAGGATTTCATCCTTCTGGAAAAGGGATATGCCGTGGACACGCTTCGCGGCTACCTGGCCATCTTGAAAAAGATCTGCCGCATCGCCTACAAGGAGGGCCACTCGGAGAAATACCATTTCTGCCACTTCAAGCTGCCCAAGCAGAAGGAGACAACACCGAAAGCACTCAGCCGTGAGAATTTCGAGAAGCTGCGTGATCTGGAGATACCGGAAAAACGCAGGTCACATGTCATCACCCGGGACCTCTTCCTCTTCGCCTGTTACACCGGCACCGCCTATGCCGATGCGGTAAGCATCACCCGGAAGAACCTCTTCCGGGATGACGAGGGCAGCCTCTGGCTGAAATACCAGCGAAAGAAAACCGACTACCTCGGACGTGTCAAGCTGCTTCCGGAAGCCGTCGCGTTGATTGAGAAATACCGGGACGATACCCGCGAGACTCTTTTCCCGCCGCAGGACTACCACACGCTCAGGGCCAATATGAAATCCCTGCGCCTGATGGCAGGGCTGAGCCAGGACCTTGTCTACCACATGGGACGGCATTCTTTCGCCTCGCTGGTCACGCTCGAGGAGGGAGTGCCGATAGAGACCATCTGCAAAATGCTGGGACACTCCAACATAAAGACCACCCAGATATACGCGCGCGTAACCCCGAAGAAGCTGTTCGAGGACATGGACAGGTTCGTCGAGGCAACCCGCGATTTGAAACTTATCCTTTAATCCCTAAACAATCATTATCATGCGCAGTACATTCAAGCTCTTATTCTACATCAACCGTAACAAGGTGAAATCGGACGGCACGACCGCCGTCCTCTGCCGGATCAGCATCGACGGAAAGAAATCGGCAGTCACGACAGGCGTCTATTGCAAACCCGGGGACTGGGACAGCAAGAAGTGTGAAATCAAAACAGCCAGGGAGAACAACCGCCTTGCCGCCTTCCGCAGCCGGTTGGAAGAGGCGTACGGGAACCTGCTGAGGAACCAGGGAGTGGTCACGGCCGAACTGCTCAAGACCACCGTGTCAGGCGCCAATTCCGTACCGGAATACCTCCTGCAGGCCGGAGAGGTGGAACGCGAACGGCTCAGGGTCCGCTCCAAGGAGATCAACTCCACTTCCACCTACCGCCAGTCGAAGACCACCCAGCTCAACCTCAGGCAGTTCATCGAATCCCGCGGGATGAAGGACATCGCCTTTTCGGACATCACCGAGGAGTTCGCCGAATCGTTCAAGGTCTTTCTCAAGAAGGAGCTGGGACACAGGAACGGACACGTGAACCACTGCCTGTGCTGGCTCAACCGGCTCATCTACATCGCCGTGGACCGGGAAATACTAAGAGCCAATCCGATAGAGGACGTGGCATACGAGAGGAAAGAAACACCTAAACTAAGGCATATCAGCCGCAGTGAACTGAAGCGGATGATGGAAACCCCGCTGCCCGACCCGATGATGGAGCTGGCACGCAGGACGTTCATCTTCTCCTCGCTGACCGGTCTGGCCTACGCGGATACGAGGGCTCTCCATCCCCGTCACATCGGAACGACTTCGGAAGGAAGAAGGTATATCCGCATCCGCCGCGCCAAAACGGACGTGGAGGCGTTCATCCCGCTGCATCCCATAGCCGGACAGATACTGGAGCTTTACAACACCACGGATGACGACAGGCCGGTATTCCCGCTGCCGGTCCGCGACGTCCTCTGGTATGAGGTACATGGAATGGGCGTGGCATTAGGCATGAAAGAGAACCTGTCCTACCACATGGCCCGGCATTCGTTCGGGACCCTGACACTGACCGCAGGTATTCCGATAGAGAGCATCGCCAGGATGATGGGCCACACGAACATCGACAGCACGCAGGTCTACGCCCAGGTCACCGACCGGAAGATATCCTCGGACATGAACCGGCTGATGGAAAGAAGAAAGCCCGCGGCCGGCAAGGAAGCCGCAGGCTAAATAAAAACTGCCGCCGGAATCGTAAATGCAATTCCGGCGACAATCCTTAAACTTAAATACGATATTATACCAATGCAGGGTGATAGTTCTCCTCCAGCAGCCTCTCGATGTCCGACTGCCTGTACAGGATCTTCCCGCCAAGCTGGATATAGGGAATCCGTCCTTGGTCCCTGTAATCCTGCAGGCACCTGCGGCTGATCTTCAACATCCCGGAAAGCTCCCTGTCGGTCAGGAACCGTTCCCCGTTGAAGGGAGGACGGTTGTCACGGGCAAGACGTTCCACTTTTTTCTCCATGTCGTCCAGCAGGGCAAAGAACCTGCGGACACGTTCGTTCTCCTTGTCGATAATGCCTTCCATCTCTTCCGCTCTTTAAAGGTTTCCGTTCTTCCTTCTTTCTCTCACCTCCTTCTCCTTGCGTCTGATGCCGACGTAGACCATCAACTTCTCCACATCCCCGGGCTTGTAATAGAACTTGCGCTGGAGGCGGGTGAACGCCAGCCGTCCGGTATCGCGGAGAGTCTGCAGGGTACGCGGCGAGATGTCAAGGCGCAGGCAGACATCCTGGCCGTCCAGTCACTCTCCGGGTTCCTTACAGCGGTTTCTCTCATACAATCTGTCCACACGTGCGGACAGGTTCTCGGCGCGCGCCAGCATCCTCTCAAGGACACCGGCCTCGATGTAGCATATTTCCATATTTTCAACTCGTTTAAATATCAGTGCGAATATAAGGGAAGAAACCATGAGAGGCAAGCACGACCGGCACACTGGCAGGAATAGTCATGGATAGTCGGTTTTTGTCATATGGGAAGGAAAAAGAAAGCCGAAGCAGGTCTGGATCCACTACCCCCTTTGGGTATGTGAAAGGAACGTTGTGGTGAAAGAAAAAACTCCTTTTCACACATGGATGAGGCAATGCCGGAAGTCCGGCAATAAAAAATGTGGCTTCTCTATCCGGGTAAATGCCATGATTACAGACTTCTTCCTGTTCCTATACCATCAGGTCGGTTACCTTCAGGTTAACAACTTATCCAACCTGTGATAGATCCGGATGTGAAAAGATTACTTTGGCTGGCTATTACAATATAATAAGTAGAATCATGTCAAATCTACTGCTGCTATTGTTTGTTGATAATGGCTGGCAGTAGAACAAACTTTCGTTAAACCAATACGTTCATTCTTTATTATCAAGTTTTTAGACTACCTTTGTATTTTATTAACTCATTTACCAAACATTATGGGACTACTCAAACCGAATCAAGTTTTGAACAAAGCATATAGACAGGTTGCGATTGAAACAACAGATTTTGACTTATTCAAAAATGCCCTTCGCACATTGAGAGACAATATTGTGGATGGGCAAAGAGAACACACGCAAAAAGAACATTTACGTAATTTTCTGAGTGAAACGTTCTACAAGCCATACTACATGGCTCCCGAAGAAGATATTGATTTGGCTATCCGATTGGATAAAACTATCAAGTCCAATATAGGGTTATTGATTGAAGTAAAGAGTACCACCAACAAAGGTGAGATGATTTCTAATGACAATCTTAATCGTAAGGCTTTGCAGGAATTATTGCTATACTATCTTAAAGAACGTGTCAATAAGAAGAACAATGATATTAAATATCTCATCGCTACTAATATTCATGAATTCTTTATTTTTGATGCCCATGAGTTTGAACGCAAATTCTATCAGAACAAACAATTACGTCGTGAGTTTCAAGACTTTGTGGATGGACGCAAAACCAGTAACAAAACCGATTTCTTCTATACTGAAATTGCAACAACCTATATTGAGGAGGTGAAAGATAGCCTTGAATACACTTACTTCAACTTACAAGACTATCAACACCTGCTTGATAGAACAGACAGTAGCGCTTCACGCAAACTTATCGAACTTTATAAGATATTCAGCGATACACATCTTTTGAAGCTATCGTTCCAAAATGACAGCAATTCGCTCAACCGTGGATTCTACACTGAGCTGCTACACATTATTGGTATTGAGGAACGCAAAGAGAATAATAAAACCGTGATTGTACGCAAAGCTGTGGAACGGCGTGACGAGGCTTCATTACTAGAGAATACTATTAACCAACTGGATGCAGAAGATTGTTTGCGTCACATAAATGGTCGTTTGTATGGGAATGATTATGAGGAACGGTTATTCAATGTTGCAATGGAATTGTGTATTACTTGGATGAATCGTATCCTTTTCTTGAAACTGTTGGAGGCTCAGATGTTGAAATACCACAATGGAGATGCAATCTATAAATTTCTTTCAATAACTAAGATTCATGACTATGATGATCTCAACACACTCTTTTTCCAAGTGCTTGCACGTGACATGGGCAGCCGCACACACTCCATTATGCGTGATTTTGCTTACGTTCCCTATCTTAACAGTTCTCTTTTCGAGGTGACAGATTTGGAAAGTAAAACAATTAAGATAAACAGCCTTTCACAACGTACGGTACTTCCTGTCTTGGCGAGTAGCGTATTACGAAATAAAAAACGCAATCTACAAGTCAACGCATTACCCACCCTGCAATATTTGTTTGCTTTTCTCGACGCTTATAACTTTGCGAGCGAAGGCAGTGAAGAAGTGCAAGAAGAGGCTAAAACACTCATCAATGCTTCTGTTTTAGGGCTTATATTCGAGAAAATAAATGGTCACAAGGATGGTTCAGTATTCACTCCAGGCTTTATCACTATGTTCATGTGCCGTGAAGCAATCACCAAGACCGTGTTGCAAAAGTTTAATGGTTATTATGGCTGGAATTGTACCACCCGTATAGAACTATACAACCATATTGACAATATAGTCGAAGCTAATGAACTAATTAACAGTTTGCGACTGTGTGATCCAGCTGTTGGTTCGGGTCACTTTCTTGTGTCTGCTCTCAATGAACTGATACTCTTGAAATACGAATTAGGTATTTTGGTAGATGCTACCGGTAAGCGTATCCGCAAAGCGGACTATCAACTTGCCATTGAAAATGACGAGCTGATTGTTACCGATACCGAAGGTAATTTATTTGCTTACAACCCACTCAATGCGGAAAGTCGCCGCATGCAGGAAACTCTTTTCAAGGAGAAGCGTCAAATCATTGAGAACTGTTTATTTGGCGTTGATATTAACCCCAACTCTGTGAAGATTTGCCGCCTACGACTGTGGATTGGATTGTTGAAGAATGCTTACTATACGGCTGAAAGTAATTACACTTATTTAGAAACCTTACCAAATATCGACATTAACATCAAATGTGGAAATTCTTTGCTTCACCGATTCGCTTTGACAGACAGTATTCAGACCGTACTGCGAGAGTCTAGTATCAGCATCAGCCAATATAAGGAGGCTGTAGCTAAATATAAAAATGCCCAAAGTAAAAGCGAAAAGCAGGATTTGGAAACGTTTATAACAGAAATCAAGTCGAAACTGAAAACAGAGATCAACCGCCGGGATGCACGATTGGTTAGATTGAACAAACGCCGCTCTGAGTTGGCAAACTTACAAGCGCCTCAACTGTTTGAACCGACAAAAAAGGAAAAGAAAGCGTCGGACAAGCGCATTGCCGATTTAAAGAAAGAAATTGCGACTTTAGAAAATATATTTGAGGAAATACGCTCCAACAAAATTTATCTTGGTGCATTCGAATGGCGTATAGAGTTTCCAGAAGTACTCGATGCCGAAGGCAACTTCTTGGGATTTGACTGTATCATTGGCAATCCACCTTACATTCAGTTACAATCTATGGGTAAGAGTGCCGATGTATTAGAATGCATGGGTTACATAACTTATGCACGCACTGGTGATATTTACTGCCTCTTCTATGAGTTGGGTATGAACCTGCTTACTCCCAATGGTTTTCTTTGCTATATCACGTCTAATAAATGGATGCGTGCAGGGTATGGTGAAGCCTTGCGAGGTTATTTCGCAAGCAAGACCAATCCTATTATGTTGGTAGATTTTGCAGGTATAAAAATATTCGATGCAATAACGGTAGAAGCAAATATTCTTTTATCTCAAAAAGCAGCAAATATTTTTAACACACAAGCTTGTTTGGTACAAGATTCGAATGGCTTGAATAATTTGAGCGATTTCGTGCAGCAACAAGGCGTGAAGTGTAACTTTGCAGATTCTATCCCATGGGTGATATTGTCTCCCATTGAACAGAGCATCAAGCAGAAGATTGAGTCTGTGGGAATACCCTTGAAGGATTGGAACATCCAAATCAACTATGGGATAAAAACTGGTTTCAATGATGCTTTTATCATTTCTACCGAAAAGCGTGATGAGATACTAGCGAATTGTCAAACAGAAGATGAACGTGTTCGGACGGCTGAACTTATACGACCGATTCTTCGTGGCAGGGATATCAAGAGATATGAATATGAATGGGCGGACTTGTGGATTATAGCCACATTTCCTTCGCGGCATTATGATATAGAAAGTTATCCTGCGGTGAAAAATTATCTTCTGTCAATTGGCATAGAGCGTTTAGAACAAACAGGAGAAACTCATATTGTTAATGGCAAAAAAATAAAAGCCCGAAAGAAAACTAGTAACGAGTGGTTTGAAACACAAGATAGCATCAGTTATTGGGAGGATTTTTCTAAGCCAAAAATTGTATGGAAAATAATCGGAAACCAAATGGCTTTTGCATATGATGCCAACAATTATGTAATGAACAATGCCTGTTATATTATGACAGGCGATCATTTGGATTATCTGTTGGCAGTATTGAATTTTCCAATAACTGAAGTAACCTTCGTGTAATCATACGAGTCTGTGATTTCCTGCGTTTACGCAGTTTGCTATAAGCAAGATAGGCACGGCGTACATCAAGATACTTGTTACGGGGACGTTGTATGTGCAAGGTCTGGCAATGTTTGCACAGATGACGATGAAGCCATACAATACCTTCCCATAAGAGTTTGGTATCAGTAGGAAAACGCAGATGACTTTCATAACAGGTGGCATCGGTCATACAGACATGAAGGTTCTCAAGATAAGGTTTCCAATGCTCGGCAAGAATGAGCTGGAGGGGCTCAACGTCAAGGCGATGCGCTAGTTCCTGACGAATTGCACTAACGATTTTAGGATTGGTTAGTGGATGAAGCGGATCAATCTGAACACCACAAAACAACTGGTAATGAATATTACCGTTTAAATGCTCAATCAGTTGTGCATCGGAAAAGTTGGTATAGGACTTCAAGACCATCAAGGCTATTTTACCTTCGGGAGAAAAATAACTTTTACGACCCAAAGCAGAGGACTTCAAATGCATTTGTCGGGCCAGTTCCGAGAAAGGAAACAGAGCATGGAGGCGACCTAATTCACTCGTTGCAAAACTTTGACGATATTTTTTTAGCATATCGAACTCGGTAAAACCTAAACGAGGTTCGATTTCTGAGATTTTTTGTATCTTTACCATGTGTTTTTATTTTAGATTACCCCCGTTTTGGCCGTCAAACCGTTTTTTGGGGGGAATGCTTAAAGATACAAAAAAGGCAACTAACTCGCAATGAATTAGTTGCCTTAAATTTTATTATTTTAGGAATATCCCTGTTTTAATGATTGGTGTCTGGAACTGGTTGAGGAGTTATACTATAGACATTTACTGAATGTCCCTGTATAGTGTCGATAATATTAAAGAAAAACTTGTTATCTCCCTATATGCCAAAGGAATGAGCGTGTCAGACATAGAAGAGGAGATGCGTGAAATCTATGAGATAGAACTGTCCACATCAGCTATTTCCATCATCACGAACAAAGTCAACCAGGCTGCTCAGGAATGGCAGAACCGCCCTTTGGATCCGGTCTATCTCATCGTTTGGATGATTCTACCTATTTTGACTTTTCAGCCTATTAATTGTTTTGGTAACTTCGTTCATTAGCTTTTGATTGGAAGTTCTAAATGTGTTAAGTTCTTTGATTATATCTGCTTTATTATAGTATAAATTATACCAGCCTAATGTTTCAGCAGCCAATATGCGAAGTTCTTCTTCTTGGCTTTCATTTTTTATAATGTTCAGTAATGGCTCAATAGCTTTAGCAATAGGTTTATTTCGGAACCTACTTATTTCGCTTTGTATCTGTTTGGTAGTACTTTCCGGACTGTCAATAAGTGCAAAATCTCTTTCAAGTCCTTTCTTTTGGCGAGGAAGGTATTCTAACAATTCATTCACATAGGAAGAATCGTAGAAAGACCAATCGGCAGCCTGTTTCTTCAATTCATTCAAAGCCATATCATGGTCGAACGTGTTGATAGCACTAAAAATTCTGAAACGATGGCGGTTTTCATGTCCGCGTAATAAATAGCTTTCTATCCATGCCGGCAACAATTCCGGATTGCAATTCTTTTCAACGTATTCCACCGCATAACGACGGATCAGTTCATAACTGTCGTTCATGGCTGTCTGCAATACATCGGCAACCTCTGTCGGATAGTTCAAAGCTAATAGGCGTAATGCTTCCAACCGCACAACGAAATAGTTCGATTCGTGGTAACTTTTCTTCAGCAACTCAACGAGACCACTATAATTTGCCATTGACAATTGACGGAGCGCCATTGCCTGCATGTCAGCCATAGGGGAATTCAGCTGTTTTTTCCAGAATGTAACATTTCCTTCCTGCGCAACTAAAGCTTGGTTGATGTCCATATCCAGCCCGGCATTATTGGTGAAGTGAAAAGTCGGGTCACCGATCAGATGATTTTCCAAGAAGCAGGTAAAACGAGTGAACTGCCCGATGCGCATACCGGCAGCTAACAAGCCGAGAAATTCATCCGGCCATTTATCTTGAATGGTGTTAACCGTACATCCCATAGTAGCAATGGTCTTACCCTTATTGAATATATAAGAGCCTACAATGTTGTCATCCAAATGGAAAGAACCGTTGAAACAAGCATCGAACAATATAAAACGCGCATTAGGAGTCAAAAGACGAATATCTTCAGTATAGATATCCATATTACGGTTTACAATGGAATCCGATTTTATTTTCTCCTCATCGAAAGCTTCCGCACACCAACTTTCAGGCACCCCATACTGCTTGGCATATTCTTTGATAGCAGCTTCACGCCCATGTTTCTTGGCGTATGAAGGCACTTTGCTTCGCAAGAATATTTTGGCATTCTCAATACTCAAATTAATACCGGAACCATTTTCATAGCCATTGATATACTGCATGGTGGGGCCACCGTGGTGATGGAATAGCATGACATCTAATCCTTCGCGCTGAATCTCGTTCAAGTATAATGGTTTCATCGGATAGCGCATGTTAAAATCATAGAACTTCACTGTATTACCCGATTTGAATATTTGCGGCAATTGCTCACGTAAGGCTATTTGCTCACCGCTCCATGCCAAAGGATCTTCAGAATTGTAACCATGGCCACGGGCCATAGTCAGTTGGTCAAATGCATTTTGCTTTGCTTTTTCGGCAACTGCCTTTTTTAAGTAATCGCGTAGCATCTGATAACGGTTCTCACCTTCTAAATGTAATGGACGGATACGGGCCGAATAAATATCCGGTGAAATATACTGTTTAGAATCAGCACGCAATGTCATATAATGATAGTCAGGTATCAAACTGTCTTGTTTAATATAATCAAATTTTAATCCGAAGTCATCATAATAACGGTCGGAAGGAACGCTTGATTTCTGCCAATTGGCTTTGGGAGACCTTTTGAAAGCCGAAGATAGATGATGTGCATCACGAATCATTGGAATAGGGATGTCACCTATAAATACGCAACCCTCCAAAGGCGTTTTCTCATTCTCATGCAATTTGACAAGTTGCTCACGAATAGGTTCGGGCCTTTTCCAATCATCAATTAGCAAGTAAGTACCTAAACCTTCTTTTTCTATACTGGTACGATAAGCATCAATTTCACTTTTCGCTTCATCATAACTTTTCTGATCGACTACAATTGCAAAAGTAGTCTTTGTTTTTATACTAGGATGTACAACTGTTTGCGCCTGCATATCCTGTAAGCACAAAGCGGTAATTGCCAAAAGGATGTATTTATTCATATTTATAAACTTAATCTTTTGATTGTCTGTTCAAGCTCTGCTTTTAAATCTTCCGGAAGATTGGCTGTTTGTTGCATCTTCTTTATTTCTTCAAGAATGTGTGGCCGTTGTACAGAATTAGTAAACCAACCTAATGCTTCGGCCATTACTACACGTACTTCCTGTGGATTACCGGCATCACGAATTACATTCAAATAATCATCCACGTGGAAATGGAATGTATAGTTACGCACATTGCGGATTGCACTGATACGTTTTGCTTCCGGTGCAGCTACATCCATCAAGGTCTGATGGACTTTTGCCTCTTGTACAAACATTCTTTCCAGGCTTCTTAGTAATCGTTTTTTCTCTTCGTTTTCATTCAAACGGTCAACTTTTGCATAAAAGTCTTCTATTGTCTTTTCTACTTTCTCTTTCGGATAAAGGCTTAAAGCCTTGTTGGCACTCATTTGTACGCGTAAGCGTTCATTATGTTCGACCAATGCTTCCACAATAGCGGGCAATAAGGAATCGTCACCTACAAATCCAGCATAAATGGCACTTTGGCGAGCTACCATTTCATAAGTATCGTTCAAACCTTCGCGTAATGCTTCGATGAAGTTGTCGTCCTGATAACGGCTCAACAACTTGATAGCTTCCATACGAACCGTATTGAAGCCACTTTCCCGGTACTTCTTCAGGAGCAACGGAGATAATTCCTTTTGGGTATCGGCGTCAGCCAGCATACGCATGGCCAAACTTTGTACATCAGCGTATGGGCTGTTTAACAAATTCTTCCAATAGGCTTTGTCATCTTTGTGTATTGTTATATCGGTACTTAAAGTATTGGCTTCGATAGGAGCAAAACGGAAAGTGGGATCACCAAACAAATGACCTTCAAGTGATACGATTAGCTTATTGTATTGCCCGGCTCGTACACCATGGGACAACAAACCAATCATTTCAATAGTCCAGCGGTCTTGCAATACGTTACGGGTATTTCCTTGTGCTACTAATGTCTGACCGTCATTAAAGATATATTGTCCTGCTATATAGTCGTTTTCGTGAAAAGAACCGTTGTAGCACGCATCAAACATTATCATCTTCGGATTAGTGGAAAGATTTCTCTTCATTAAATCTTCCGTTACGATACGTTCATCAGCGTAGTGAAGAGAGTCTGCTTCCCAGAACTTAGGATTGTCCAGGTCTTTAAAAAACACCTCATTCACTTGTCGTTTTTCCTGCATCTGAATACGTAAGGTGTCTTTGTCACGTTTTCCAACATGGGACATGACTGCATTATAAAGTGTACTCTTCAACATTTTATAACGATTGTTGAAATCAGTGCATGCCAATTCATCATTAATAAGCTGCCCTGTTGGCATTCCATGTTCATGAAACATAAATAAGTCAAGGTCCTTTCGTTGCAATTCGCTGAATAACTTATATTTCATAGGGTGTTTCATTCGGAAGTTCCAATGTTTGAATCCCATTTGACGACCAAAAGCTAATGGAAAGTTCTCCATATAAGCTTTTTCGTCATCCATCCATACAATCAGGCAATCGGAATTGTAAGAAGCACCATTGAATGAGAATACCCGATCTAATTGATTATGCTTATCTGCCTTGGCAGCAGCAGCTTTCTTCAGATATGAGGCAATGGCCGCATATTTATCCCCTTCCTTTTTTTCCGGATACTTGATACGAGCTGAATAGAAAGTAGGATTTAGCCGCTGGGGACTGTCTTCTGTCAATTTGTAGTAGAAATGCTGATGATTTACTGAGTCTTGCCTGATGAACTCAAACTTTAAGTTCAGATCATCATAAAAGCGGTCGGTAGGTACGGAAGACTGATCCCAAGGAAAGGCTTTCTCATTCATTTTGAATGCAGTAGTCATGTGTTGCGCATTACGTACCAATGCGACAGGCACATCGCCGATTAAAACCAGACCTTCCAATGAAGGGCATTCTTGATATGTTTTGATGATTATCTGTTTGACTTGATCTGGATTTTGCCAGTCACCGCTGATCAGATAAGTTGCCAAACCATCATCTTCAACCGCAGTTTTGTACTGATGCATGGCATCTTTGGTATTTGCATAAGTTTGGTTATCTGTTATGATAGCAAAAGCGGTAGGTTGTTTGACCAATGGCTTTATGACTGTTGTTTGTGCATTTCCTGCCAATGGCAAAAGAAATGCCAGATATATTATTTTTTTAATCATGGCCAATTAATTTTTAAGTCTGTAATATGTACGGTCGGCTTCTTCACGAAGGTTCTCGGATAAGCTCTTATCTTTTCTCAGTTGATCGCATACCCGAAGGATGTCAGGCTTCCGATAAGAATGAGTGAACCAAGCAAAAGCCTCCAATAAACAGGTTTTTAGCTTTTCACTTTCACTGGAGTCGGTAAGTAAAGCCAAGAGGCCGTCTACACAG
Source organism: Bacteroides sp. HF-4919 (assembly GCF_018860125.1). Lineage (NCBI taxonomy): Bacteria > Pseudomonadati > Bacteroidota > Bacteroidia > Bacteroidales > Bacteroidaceae > Bacteroides > Bacteroides sp. HF-4919. The sequence continues at coordinate 403,369 of NZ_JAHKNF010000004.1, read as the reverse complement.
GCATGTGCCATATGATTTTTCAGAGAATTGCAATAAAGGATGCGCCAACGTTCGGAAGTTTCTTTGCTTAATAACTCTTTTTGCATGCTACGACTATTATTGGCATTCTCCAAAACCTTACGCATCTCCTCCTTGTCTTGCAACACATAGGTCTCAGCCATTACTTTATCAATTGCCGCCTGTACGGCTGCCTGATCAAAGACTTGAAGCCCCAAACTCACATTAAATGCCACACGCTCGGATAGGTTGTCTTCTACATAGGCTTTGATTTGCGGATAAACATACTCGTTCAGTCCCACATGTTGCATCATACGAACAGAGGTGCGACGAATAAATTCATAGGAATCCGTAATGGCCAAGTGTAAGACTTCCCGGAAGTTTTTGTCACTAATCTTCTCAAGCAATGCCAAGCAGGTGAAACGTACCATCATGAACGAGGAAGTTTCAAAAGTTTTTCTTAATAAATCAGAAATACCCGGATAGTCATTGCGATAAAGGTTGTGCAAAGCAAAATTCTGTATGTCGGCATAGGGCGACTGTAATAACTCCAACATGCGGGACTCGCTATATGGTTCTTTGAACAAAGCATTGGCATCTACCTCATTGATAGATTGAAAACGTAGAGTAGGGTCACCGGTAATGTGCGATTCGAGAATATTCGTCAATTTAGCCCATTGCCCCACTCGTGCTCCCATACCTAACAGGCCGAGCATCTCGTTTGCCATTTTATCTTGCAGTACATTGACTGAATTGGCAAAAGTAGTTACGCATTTTCCTTCCGACATGATATAACGTCCGGCAATGTAATCTTTTTCCCGGAAATCACCATTATAGCATGCATCGAAAATTACCATACGGCTATTAGGCTTAAACTCTGTAACTTCCGACAGGATAATACCGGTGCGCAGGTCTAGTAAAGAATCTTCTGCAATTACTTTGGGATCATCATAGCCTGCAATCCAAGTAGTGTCCAAACCGTATGTGTTTTTCATCATATCCAGCATTTCGTCGAAAGACTTTTTGTTGTTTTGCTTTCTACGCGCTAAACCACGATAATAGTACTTCATTGCATCTACATGAGCATTCCACCTATTAGTAGCGGGACTACCGGAAAGATATTGACGTTCGGGCATACCATGCTCATGAAAAATAGACAAGTCCAGATCTGTGCGTTTCAGCATATTAATGACATCGTCCTTGGGATAATCGCTGAAATTATAACGGATGAAACGGGCCCGTCCCTCTTTATCGAATACGCCCGGCATTTGTTCGCGAATAGTAAAGGTTTCCGGTGTCCATGCAGTCAATGAGTTAGAGTAAGAGCCATCACCTGTATAGGAGAAGAATTGGTCTAATTTATTGTTTATCTGGTGCTCAGCCACCACTTTTTTAAAATAGCGGCTGATTTGCGCATGCGGTTCTTCGCCGTTATCAACAGCTTTGACACGTGCAGAATATATGTCACACCGAATTTGCTGTGGAGATTTTATAGCCAAATTATAATAGAAGAAATTATTTTCGACACTGTCCTGTTTCAAAAAATCGAATTGTAGGTCGAAATCATCGTAGAAACGGTCGCTGGGCACTGAAGAATCTCTCCAGTCATTGTTTTTCTCATCCATTTTAAAAGCGGAAGTCATATGCTGGGCTTTGCGGAGCATTGGAATAGGGATATCACCGACAAATACCACTCCTTCCAATTTATCCTTTTTGTAGAGCTTAACAATAACTTTCTTTACATCTTCCGGTTTATTCCATTCATTGTATACGATGAACGTAGGCAACCCTTCCATTCCTAGAATCTCCTGATAGGCTTTAAGCTCGGCTTCACAAGCCTGAAATGTCCCTTTATCTGTAATTACAGCAAAAGAGGTGTCCTTTACTTTCACAGCCGGTTTAACAAATGTCTGTGCCCGCAGAGATAATATGCTGCAGAGCATCAAACTTCCAGTTATTAATTTACGCATGTTTTGTAATATAGATTTCGTTATGTAGCATTAAAAATTACATCCTAAACTTATCGATAAATGAGTACGCCCATCATAATCATAGTCAGAGGTATTTACACGATCGAATACAACTTTTGCAAATAAGTTCATACGTCTGTTTTCTCTGACTTGTTGCGAATACGTTATCGACCCGCCAATACGATAGTAATCACAGGTATAATAATTAGTCAGCCCTTGTTGTAATTCGGTTACAGTTGGATAGTCTGCATGGCTGCCACCATATACATATTCACCTCCCAGATTATTGTTATACGCAACATGAACATCTATTAAAAGCCTGCGATTCAAACTATTGCCTAAAACAAAATTTTTTTTGCCACCTAAGCCTAAAGATAAATTTTCTGCATTCTGTACAGAATTAGGCATTAAATATTCATCGTCTTGCTTGGTATAATTCACATTTAATTCTGCTTTCCAACTATATTCATTCCCGCGGTTTCTGCTTAATGCATAATTAAGAGAAGCGGTTTGTGCCTTGTACGTAGAACGGATGTTATTATATAATTCCACCCAGCCACTTTGTGATTCAGAGTTATCGCGTTGAGAAATATACTGAATACCATCGATGTTACGATTTGTATATGTGGTTCTCATATAATTGGTATAGTCCTTTCCTTCCTGAATCATCGTTAAAGAAACATGAGCAGTTTTATCTTTTACACCGGCTATTTTTTTAGGAGTCGTATAGCTCTGCTGAACAGTTTCCGCTTTTACATCGTAACTGCCCTCAAGCAGTAAATTGAAAGAGGGCATACTGAAGTTGTACTGGAGAGCTCCACCGAAACGGTCTCCAATATAATTGCTGGTTACACCGCTGCCTATTCCTTTTATGGCTGTTCCCAAACCGTATAATATATAATAGTCCTGATCCACATAAGAGTTGACATTACTCATTCTTGAGTCTTCCTTGATAGAACTATACTTGAAACTTGCACCAAACTTGTGTGAATTATTCAACTTGTAAGTAATCCCCGGCGTCAGTCCCAGCGTATAAAAACGGGTATCCACACGCGGGTCGCGCTGTTTGGCAGCTAATGTAGCTACATAATTACCTTCCAACCCCAATGCCCAATGATTACCAAGTAAAGGAGTAGCTGCACGAAACTTCAGATCGTAATATTGATTTCTCCATTTGCTTAAGTGCTGGTCTGCGACATAGTAAGGCATTCCCCTGAATGGATCGGCAATGGAGGCGTTATATCCGGCATCTGTCAGATTTTTTTGTGCAAAATTAAATGCTCCCCACACATATGCATTTTTCAGATTGATAAAGCCTTCACTGGATACACCTACGATAGCCTCTTTCTGCCCCTCTTGCGGACGGCAATAGTTTCCGTCCTGTAAGTCATATCCCAATATAACATTCGAATAATTCTGAATATCATCGAATGGCATACCGGCAGCATTCTGTGAATGAGACCATAGTCGTCTTGTTTTCAATTGTTCCATAGCGGCGGGAGAGAAGCCCTGTGCCGCTCCCACCATACTTACAAGGCAGGCTATCATTACCAGCAGGCAGCTTTTCATATAGTTCATATATTGTTTTTTCATTGTTCTGTCTTTTTAGTTAATTATTACAATGTGTGATTCCATGAAGGCATTTTTGCTCCATTACGACGCATTACAGGAACAACGCCACGTTCAAAGTCATCCGTACTGTTGTTTGTATCCTGATATATATATGTACCTGTTTCTTCGCGAATAATAGGATTACCTTCTTCGTCTGTGGACAATTTGCGAGCAATACCTAAACCGCAATAAGTAGCTCCTACCCAAGTAATACCTGCATCAAGTACACCGGGGACACGTTTTGCATTCATCTTTGACTCATTGTTTACTGCTTCAACAGCATCCAATACATATTTAATAGGTATTTTTGCATAATAAACATTGCTGTTCGGTTTGCTAAGATCTGTTGTCTTCATATTTTCATCGTTGACCGGATCCCAAGCTTCTCCTTCAGGAACACGAAAAATCACATAAGCACCTCCGAATACGGATGTCAAATATTGTGGTATACTTCCCATCTCTGCTTTTCCTTGGTAGAAAACATGTTGCATATCATAAGCTGCCTGGTCAGGGAAGTTTGGATTATTCATATTAAACTCAAACTCAGAACTACTGCCGTCTATAGGACTTTGAGGGTTATAGATGTCCAACTGATGGTTAGCGGCAAATTGAGAAATGATGCAAGATTCACCTGGCGCTAACGGATATTCGGTTCCATTTCCTGGAAATTTCCACACACGTTCTCCATATGCATAATTATTACCGTCCGCTTCCGGCCAAATAGGTAATTTAGTGGTAGCTGTACCCGGAGTTAAATTTGCGAAATAAATACCGTCCAAATACAAAATGTCAGCAGAGTTATTGTATATCTCATAGAACTGGTCTCGGAAATAGACTCCTCCTTTTTCCGGACGGCTACCGCAATAATAAATCTCCTTGAATATTAATGGGCTCACTTTAAGCCCTTGTACTTCAATATTCAATGCGCTACCATGCTTAAATAATGCCGCATTTACAGAATTGCCATTGATGTAGTATTCATTGTTTTCTGTATCGATCGCTGTACCGGATACTGTTACCGAATAAATTCCGGGGATAATTCCGTCAACTTTCACACTATTATCAGTTACTTCTTTTACATAATGTAAATCTTCATCGTAATTGTCGAACTTTACAGTCAGATCTTTCAGTGTGGATATATTTTCAACGGTAATATCCAAATATACATCCACTGTGATAGGATTCACTTCTGCTGTGCCAGACATGTCCCTGAACGAATCGCATCCTATCAAAAGGGTACTTGCCAATGTAAACAAATATATTAAATATTTTTTCATAACTTCCTAAACATTATAAAGTGAGTGATAATTCCAGCCCAAAGAAAAATCGGTTATTCAATTGAATATATGAACCCGGATTACGTTTGGATTCTCTGCGCGGATAACTTCTGAACATATTGTTGGCAAAGAAAGAAACACGTAGCATATTGCTAATTTCTTTAGTTACATTCAAGTTAAAACAAAAATAAGGACTGTATGATTCTTTTATAGCATTATTATGACTTACATTATTCAACATATATCCATATCCTGCATCCTTTACTTGCTGGGTAGTGGTATATTTCCCCTTGGGAAACATATTTACAGACGCATCTTCCAATGCTAAATAGCCCACAGGTATAGAATCGTTTCCAAATGTATTCCAATTAGACTGCTGCCAAATAGCTTGTGCTGTCATCGTAACAACAAAACCGATACGCGGGATATTGTGAGTGGCACGTAAAGTCGTTACAAATTGTTGTTTGTAACTTGCATTGCCTTCTTGAGAATAAATGGCCACCGGTTTACGGGCTGAAGCAGCATCTTCGCTATTGTCATAGAAGCTATAACCCTGACGCCAACTCTTAGTACGCATCCATGAGCCATTTATTTGGAAGGCCGTACGGATAGCATCAATACGTCCGATATTCAAATCAAATTCTAAACCTTTAGTTTCTATATTTAAATTATTAGTTGGTTTTGCATAAGTAGACAATACCGGTAGGCTACTACTAAGCTCTATCCCGTTTTCTGTGCGCTGGTATTCATTGTAGATAAATGTATTGAAGGTGTTGAAGGTTTGGCTCATTACATAACCATCCTTCAGACGCTCCTTATAAGCTATTACATTCAGATTGGTTTTACCCACTCGTAAATTAAAACCGACTTCTGCTTTATGATTTTGGGCAATCTTCAAATCTGAGTTATCTACTTGCCGAACTTCTGTGGTAGTCATAAACAAGCGCTGGCTTTCCGGAATATTTTCATTGGTAAGCTCATTTATATTGATATATTCAAAATATGCATTTTCTGGATATAAATAGAGAAGAGAAGGCATCTTTGCAGCAATACCGTAACCTCCCTGAAGACTTAATAGATTCGGAATCAAATCAATGGATGCATTTACACGTGGCGAGAAAATGCCTCCTACTACTGAGGTATGATCATAACGCACACCAGCCTGAATGTTCAAATCATGCGTACCGCTTATGGACCATTTGAAATTATCTTCCACATATGCACCAAATTGGTTAATGAAAGGAATATCCTTATAGTTACGTGGACGGAAAGATGAATTATGACCGTATTGACTACGATAAGGAGGAGTACTTGGGTCATAAGTTTTTCCTTTACCAACGTTACCGTCACTCCGGAAATCCGCACCAATCAAGATGCGGTTGTTTACATGACCGCTCGCCTTGAATAGAGAACTCGTCACTTTAGCAAACAAATTAACTTCACGACTATCGATCTCATAGTGTCCCAAATAGCTGCTTGGTAGATAAACAGCATAATGATTTATGTCTTCCGGTCCAAAATTAGTAATTTGATTACCATTGGCATCATAGATATGCTGACCTGCAAAGTTACTAAGTACCGCACCGTTTGTAGTGGTCATGGAATAAGGAGATGTAGCAGAACTGTATACGGTTTCATAATAACTGTCTTTATCCATATACGTACCTGACAATACATAGCGTAGTGTTTTTAACCAGCCCTTATTTATATTCCATGTACCATTGGTATTCAAAGTAAAACCTATATCGCGGCCTTCCGAAGCTGTTTTAGTTTGTTCATCATCAGGATTACGTTCACGTTGATCCTTACCATAAATAAAATCAAAGCTGGAATTGGTACGTAACTTATTATTAAAGAAAGTATTTGAATAGAGCAACTTTGTTGTGGCACGCTGATAGTGCTGGTAACTGGATATTGGATTATTCGTATTATAAGCATAATCTGCACTTACATTTAAAGCGCCTTTCTTTTTTCCAAGTTCAAAACCGGTTCCCATAGACACCTGATAGATATTGGGATTGGCTTTTGCTTTGACACGTAGCGGCTCACGACCAGCTTTTGTATTAATAATTACTGCTCCTGAGGTCAGATCACCATATTCAACAGAAGGGATACCACGAACGATTTGTATAGACTCTATATTTTCAGTAGAAATACTACGAACATCGGTTCCACCAGCCGGCGAGGCACCTCCGGCCAATGAAGCGGGTGTTTCCGTACCACTTAATACCGTAGGGCTCATCGCAGATAGATTAGCATTATTTGAGATGGGGGCACCATCACGAATTATTGCGGTGCCCATAGCATTCATCGGAGCTTCCGGACCACTGGAACTGGAAACTTGACGGATGTTAATCTGTTGTGCCGAACTCATATCTTGATTCTGTGAAATTCCACCTGGCATCAATGACATTACATCATATAAACTGGTCGCTTGCATATGGTCCATAGCAGAGCGGGAAATGTGAGAAGATGTGGATTTGCCTGAACGGCTGTTGGTTGCAGTTACTGTAACTTCTTTCAACTTAAAATCCTCATTCCTCATTGTAAAATTAAGAACCAAATCCTTATTTACATTTATTAAGGTGTCAATGGAGACTTTGCCCAAATATTGAATTTGCATACGAATTTTACCAGTAGGTACGTTTTCCAGTATGTATCTACCATTTTCATCAGAGGTTGTCCCTAGTGCAATTTCAGGAATAGACACAGCTGCAAATTCTAAAGGCAAACGCTTGTTGTTGTGGTCGTACTCATAAACAGTGCCTGTAAGTTTTACTTTGTAATTGTTTTGCGATTTGATAGGGAGGGCAATTCCTATGCAAATAAGTATAAACAAGTATATAATATTACACCCCAAAATACCTTTTTTCATAAGTAACATCATATTTATTAATAATGCAAAATTATATGTAAATTTTAAATTAAAACAAACCATTGTGTGTAACAAAACTAAAATTATTAAAAATACATGTTGTTTTTGTTGGTGCCGTTGCATAATCTCACAGACCTCAACCGTCTGTTGTCTAACAATATAGCAACTGCATTATATTTAGGAAAATCCAATATATATTAGTACTTTATTTAAGTTCCATACATAGTAATACGGATCTTGAGTGATTAAAAGCAAACTGCAAATCTAAATAAAAAACGGGATGGTTGTAGTTCTGATATGCTATATCTTAATACAACGCAGATAAATACTTATATTTTCATTGATAGATCTAACTAAGTTAAAAAACGGATTTTCTCCAAAATTCTTCTGATAGCTCCGTTCCAGCCTCATATTTATCGCACTTTACAGAAGCCCCAGTTCAAATATAAGGAAACTGTATCTCTCTTCGATAAAAGATCTATTTTAGGACGCAAAATTAGATATTACAAAAGATTATAAAAATACCATTTTTTGGGTATAAAAACGCATCTAATACCTATATATAGGTATTAAATATCATTGGCAATGTATGTTCCATTTCATTAAGCAAACAATTTTTTGTATAAAATACAAATAGTACTTTTTTACCCACTTAAAAAGTGCAAGAATGTATAAAAGTCCATGTGTCAGCTATAATAGGGGCATGAATAGGCATCCGTTCCATACCTGTCCCTATTTGAATCGGTCACCCCACAGTGACCGGACATTACTCACCCAATTCGGATTCTCATTACAGTAGGCAACGAAAATCTGTATCAAGTTCCAAAGCCCGAGAATCATTCCATTAAACCTGGCAGGAATTGTGACAACATGTCTGCTTGAAACAGCTACTATTATGGTATCATGCTGTATTGTTATGCTATATACCATGTTCTAAGTCAAAACTCTTTTTTTTTAGAATTGAAGGTTTAAGGCTCCATCCGAAAGTCAATATCACTTTCTCAAAATTCTTTTCTACAGCACCCTTTGTATAAGTTAGGATGTCTTTCTCTAGAAAATTTTTGAAATCAGATGAACTCATGTCTCTAAAAATGTTTATATATTCTTTTTTAAGAAATTCATTTATGGCATGTGCCGATATCTTTTTTTGCGTGCACTTTTCTATAACATATAAGTTGCTTGGTACCGGTACCATCGTGTCCAGCCCCATGAAGATATTACAGTCTACCATAAGAGTATAAGCGCCGCTCTCGGCAAGAGGTGCGGAAATGCAGTAATTGGCTTGCTCAAGCAGAGAATCCACCAGTTCTTTTGTGGAAGAACTGATACTATTGGCCAATTGTTCATATCCTCTTAGATTCAGTTGGGATATGGTCTTTTCGATAGCCGGGATGAATTTCATTCCTGGACCCAGGTTCAAATCAAATCTTTTGTAATAGACAAGAAGCTCATTCCAATCTTTGTACCGTGAAGGTTTGATGATATTTACATTGTCTATACCATGTTGTTTAAGATACTCGCCGGAGGAAAATGCATCTTCTTTGAAGGTCTGTGTGTTTCCATCCGGGAAACTTAAATAGATGGTCTTATATGTGTCTCCAGTGTTGGTCCTTGCAAAAGCTTTACATTCCTCACCTTTGAGATAATATGCTGTGGTGATGTCAAAACCATTACCGCTGGCATCATTGTCATAGCAACAATTCCACTTTACCTTATCAGATGGGAATATACGGCTTATATTCTCTATTTGGGATTTGGTGACATATCCCCCCGTGCTTATGAATGCGCATGTGGTTTCTTTAGTATAATGGTTTATTTCGTAGAAACTCATTGCGTCAATAGCGGATTCAAAGAGATATATGTCTGTAACCTTGTCAAAAGGAACAAAATTGGCCATCCAACAGCTTTGCGCCTTGTCACCACCCGTGGCAAAGGCTTTATAATTGGTATTGGTCTCTGCAAAATAGTTCCTCATTTCAAAGTTAAGGATTTCCATCTGGGAGGGTTTGCGGAATGGAAAGCCGATATGATTGTTTTTTCCTACCTGGTAGATGAACAGTCTATTGGCGAAATCCTCCACAGTCTGTGGAGAGAGCTTCCTTTGGACGGTCAAATATGGATTATCCTTTTTGATAGGACGAGGATTCCAATAATTCAAATTGGATTCAATATCATTTGGATTCAGTCCCAGCAGAGGATTGTTTACCGTTTCGGTATCTTCATTGGTGATCTGTTGAGTAGGCATTGGTACACCATCAATGACGAAGAGAGGCTGGGTTCCTCCTGTGACGGAGTTGACACCTCTGATTCTGAAAGTCATTCCGCTTGACAATGAACCGTCTGTGGGGATAATCTGTACTCCGCTGATTTTGCCTTGTAGTGCTTGCAACGTCTGCGTAGAACTACTGTTTACAATATCTTTTATATTCACAGAAGCAACGGCGGTTGCAATATCACTTTTTCGCTGGCTACCATAGCCTACAACAACCACCTCATCCATCTCTGTGACTGAAGGGTCTAGAATGATATCAAATCTTCGGTTCTTTCCGATAGTGATAGTTTTGGGCTTATATCCCAGATAACTGATGACCAGTTTTTCAGAAGGAAGTACTTTTATCGTGAACTTTCCTTCTAAATCGGTGATTACTGCATTGGTGGTACCTTCGATATTTATCGTGGCACCGATAAGAGGTTCACTCTTCTCATCCAACACTTGCCCTGAAATAGTTACTTGCTGTGCTAATGCTACAGTGAAATGTAGTATTAGAAACAATGTGCTTAATAGTACTTTTCTCTTCATAGTGCAGATATTAAAGTTTATAATAAGGATTAATACAATTAGATTTAAAATGGTAGTGCAAATAAAGCGAATTATAATATCCATGTTTTGACCTATTGTACTTTTCTCTTGACCAAATTACAGACTTTTTCTTCAAAGGTAATCGCTTTCTATTAATTTCATTTATCACCGCGTAAAATTATTCGATTGGACTTTTTATAGTGAGTATTATCATGGGGAGTATTAAAAAAGATTGGATATGAAAAATAGTATGTTAAATCATTCTGTTTTCTCAAATATGCAGTGGGGTGTGAGCGCAAGGAAAAATATCTGTAGAAATTGATAATAATGTATTTTATTCAAACTTTCCATTTATCCAAACTCTATCAGTTATCTGCACTTAAATCAGGCTTTGATATTTCAAGAGTTTGGATAAATGATTAAGGATTCAGTCTGCATTAATACCGAACATAGCAGTCAGTGAACGATTGATACCTTACGTTCGCATCGTGCGAAGTCTATTCCTTTCCACACGGTTTTGCGTCCGGCTGAAGATGCACACTCGGCTTGCGCCTTGTTCCTTTGCTGTTTCTTTATACTTGAAGTTCTACAATTCGTTTCACAAAGAATTACCCTGTGGAAGTCTGCCCGCTTTCGCGTAGGGTGACGTTGAAACCTTTATCCAGGGCATTACACCATGGCATTCGCTTTCTCCACAATCCTTTACCCGCACCTCATTCGGCCGCTCTTACAATTGGCCACCCATCGGTTATTGGCTGACGGGAGAGATACGGGCTTACCAAGTTTCGCACAAATAACTGACGACCGACTTAGACTCCGCCTATCCACCAGCAGTGCGACATCCGTGTAGCACGATGTAACAGCGTACTATCCTGACTGCTTGCCTTTTGGAATGGCCCATAAATATCCGTGAGCTAATTCATAGTCACGATGGTACGGCGATTCACTTAGGTTACTCATATCAGTCAGCTTTGACATTCTTCGCCTATGATGCTTAGGTTGGAACGTCGTTGTCAAGAGAGCTTCGCACCCGACCGTTGCCAGTCACGTACGCCTCTTCAGGCTACTATTGATGGAACAATAGGTTCAGACACGATGCTGAACAATTACTTGTGTGACCTCTTGGCGCACATTACACTACTAAGGTAATGCTTTTATAGGAGAAGTCACATCTGTAAAAAACTTATTATCATGCAATTATCTTACTTTATCTTAGGCTAAAAGCCCTTATTCAAGGTGTCTGTATCCTATCATCCGCTACCGCTCGGTATCGGATTCCTCCAGACCGATGGCATGGCATATCTCCTCCACCAGTTCAGGAAGGCCGGAGTCTTTCTCCTGACGGGGATCGGGTGGAAACAGCGTGGAACGAAAGACACCCTTACAGACAGGGTCCGCCTCCTTGTTGTAGCGGAGGGTGTTCGGAATGTGTGAGGACAGCAGCCGCAGCCCCATCCTGTGGATGACCCGGTTCCAGGCATCATACAAATTCTTCCGTCCCCTTCTATCCACCATGTTCCAGAACAGCCGGATTCCTTTCAAGTTGCAGTTCCCCTTGGCGATCAGCTCCTCTTCCAGCACCTTGGTAAACTGCAGGGAACTCTGCATGACGATATTGTCCGCCTTGAGCGGGACAAAGATATAGTCCATCGCGGCAACGGTATGAACCACCCCCTCGCTGCGGAGCGTTCCGGGAAGGTCGAAGAGCACGATATCGAAAGTCTCCCCTTTTTCGTCCATATAACGCCGCAGGTCTTCCACCCCCTTTTCCGGGTCGCTTTTGATGACCGGATAGGCAGGCTTACGGATTCTTTCGTACTGCCGGTACAGGTTCACCTTCAGGTCGTCATTTTTCATGACATTCTCCATGTCCCTCTCACGCATCAGGGCGATGCTGTGCTGCGGGGAGTCACAGTCCACAACCGCCACACGCACGTCTTTGCGGTAATGCAGGACACTGGCCAGCAGTACCGTAAAGACGGATTTTCCCACGCCACCCTTCTGGCTGGCGATGGCAACCAACAACTCTTTTTCTTTTTTCATCATACTTCTTTTTCATTAAAAGTTAAACACTATTGTTTCAGAAACAAAAATAATGCTCCCATCGGGGGAGATCCCCTGTCATGGGGGACGAGCCTTTATGACCGGGCCGGGCAGGGACTCCTCCAGAATCATGTCCGTCGTTTCCCTGTATTCTTCCAGATGCCGCGAGACAAGGTGGTTGATGAACCCCTCCAGAGTGACCTTTCCGTTTCTCGAGGCTCCCGCCAGGATGGACAGTTTCCGGTGCAGGGCGGCGGGAATATGCAGCGACCGACGCTGCACGCCCGCAATGCCATGCAGGTATTCCTCCCCGTAGACGGACGGTTGCATGGGGCCATTTTTCCTTGCGGGACGTATAATGTCGTTACCGGACGTTCCACGTCTCTTCCGGGGACAGGCAGGCGCTTCCCCCATGATCTCACGGATGCGGTCCGCGTCCATCCCGCCAAGACCAATCCGCTCTTTTACGTTCTTTCCTGTCATGATATGCCTTCTTGGACAATGACAACGTTTTATCGGCGAGGTGTTCCTCCCGGCTGTCCGTCCTCATCCCAGGGACGGTAGACCTCACCGAGCAGGGAGGCGATGTCCTCCCTGTGTTCCTCCATATGGAGTTCCAACAACCGGATGATAAAACCGGAGATGCTGCCGCAGCCGGCGGCCCTGACCAGCATGGCGATCCGGCGGTGCAGTCTCCCATCAATGTAGGCGGTCTTCCACTCAGCGGCTCTGGGAGCGGGAACCAGAAACCTCCTCTTGTATTCCTCCGGACCTGTCACTTTCCCTGCCCGGACCTGACTTCCATGACTTGGTATCTCCACCACTGGTTCCAGGGATGGGGAAACGGGAGCTGACAGAAGGTTCCCCGTGAGTCCGACCCTCTCGAGAACGATATCGGAAAGCCGGTTCTTTTCCTTTTCTGAATCCATATTTTAAAATCTTAAATTATTAAATTACACAACTGGTATTGTCTCGGAATACAAAATAAAGGAAGAAGAGAACAGGATGAAACCACCTGTCACTTATAGTCATCCAAAGTCAGTTATTGTCATGATACACATGACGGGGGGGACGGAGATGCCGTTCCGTTCGGACGGTTCTTCCTATGCGGAGGCGACATCAGAGGCCCGTAGTGGTGTGGAAAAGCGAGCGGGATTCCGTTTCCTTGTCCACCGTTCCTTTTTAATCCTTATGGGCAGGCGTGAGAGCGCGCATCCGTCCGGATACGGATTCTTAAATTATCGGTCTATGGGAGTGTAAAAGTATTAATCCGTTAATGGAGAATTATGAAGGAAGACCATAAGGTGTACACGGCTACATTCTCCATTTGCAGAAGTGTAGAAGTAGTAATCCATTAATGAAGATAATGCAGAAAAACCATAAACCATATACGGCTCACTGCCGCTCTCCATTTGTAGATGTGTAGAAGTAACAATCCATTAATGGACAATAGGGCATGTAAAGGGCAGATTTCCCGTATATTCGCCTCCTTATTCCCGAATTATGGACGTAAGTCATATGATTATGGAGAGATATCCACCCTTTTATGGGGAGAGCAGCCGGCAAACACCTGATGGAAATGCCTCGTAAATCACAGGAGAATAGCCATACAATGGGCTAATACACAATAATTATTGGATAAATGTGGTCCGCTCCTGCGGACAGCAAGTTGTGTTTTCGTTTAACGAAAACAGGACGGTTTAACGGAGAATACACCGATAAACCGTTACTTATTTCAAGCTCCAGCGTCGCTTTTTACATATCTAATTATAATTCATTTGAAATCACAAAACAGATTGAACCGAATGTGGTTAGTTTGTCTGTTTATTTCATGTCCGAATCATTAGTATGCTATGTTGCAAAGTTCGTATTCATTATGAAAAAATCCGCTTACGAGAACAAGATATTCAGGTAATTTGCCATCCTTTCCCCAAAGAAGTTCGATGTTAAAAAGTTCAGAAAGCGTTTTGGCTATGTCAAATCCGAAGGCTTCGAGTGACGGACGCACTTTTTCCGGGTGTCGGCATGGTGTGCCGCAGTTACGCGTACACTCGTTATCTGAGCAGTGAAGACATTTACCTATATAGGCAAATGAACGCCCTCCATATTTCCGTTCCATATCCAATAATTCGCTCTCGATTCGTATCCGTTCCGGTAAAATGAGTTTTTGTGTATATTCAATCGGAATATCTTTGTCTTCAGGGATTATCTTCGTTGCCATAAGATGTGCATACTTGTATTGTCGGAGAAACGATTCCGTATCAAAATCAAATGGAGGACACCCCCAACTTTTACCGTAATTGGTACATTGTTTGCAAAGTTCAAGAAAATGTGGTTCGTCACGGAATTCGGCGATGTATCCTTCAACAGTGATGTCTGAAGTAAAATTTTCTACAGTGTATATACTCATTGTTTCAAAATCATTGTACCGCATAAGGAGTCGAAACGGATGTTTTCATTTTGGAAAAGTCTGTCAATGTATCCGCTTTTCTGCATTTCAGACGCGGTCAAGCAACTTAAATTCGGGGTATCTAACAATGCTATCGAATCGCACATGGACAACGCGATGTCAAGTTCATGTGTCGAGAACATGATACATTTTTTCTCGTCGTGGACAAGCCTACGAAGCAACGCCACAAGTTCGTAGCGATTAGGCATGTCAAGAAAGGAAGTCGGTTCATCAAGGAGAATGATAGGAGTATCCTGTGCCAATGCACGAGCAATCATCACACGCTGGCATTCGCCATCCGACATTTTATCCATCGTGCGGTTTGCATAAGCCTCCATTCCCACCGAAATGAGCGATTGCATGACTATCTCCTTATCTGTTTCTTGCATCCTACCTATCCAGTTGGTATAAGGAGCACGGCCTATGGCTACGACATCCTTGCACCGCAGGTTGGCGATGCGCGTGCGCTCGGTCGTGACGACAGCCAGCGTTTTTGCCATATCTTCGGTTTTCATGCAGGCGATGTCGTGCCCGTCGAGAATGATTTTTCCGGAATAACACCGGTTCAGACCGGCTATGGCGCGGAGCAACGTCGATTTTCCTGTCCCGTTTCTTCCGATAAGGGCTGTCAGTTGACCTTTTTTTATCGTGGCATTTACCTCGTGGAGCAACGAGTTTTCTTTGTAACCTATGGAAAAATGCTGTAATTCTATCATGCGGTGATGGATTTGTTGCGTAAAACCACCCATACGACGATTGGGATTCCCAATAGAGCTGTAATGGCGTTGATCGGCAAGGTGAATATTTTAGAAATGATGTCGCAAAGAAGCAATATCGATGCTCCCGAAAGAATTGTTCCGGGCAGAAGGACATGATGATCGCTATTTTGGAAAAGCATTCTTGTGACATGAGGCATAGCGAGACCTATGAAACCTATCGGACCGCAAAAAGCGGTTATCGTTCCGGCGAGCAGCGTTGTCGAGAGAAACAACAGGCTGCGTGAACGCCGAATATTCAGTCCCATTGTTACGGCATATTCCTCTCCGAACAGCAGGAGGTTAAGCGGTTTGATGGTCAGTACAGCCAACAGCAGTCCGGCAAACACCGATGGAACAAGAATCAGAAGTTGTCCGGAGGTGACGTCACCCAAAGCCCCCATCGTCCAAATGACAAAGGCTTTCAGCGATTCCTCTTTGCTGAGGTACTGCAATATCTGCACGACAGCACCTACGCCCGATGAGAACATCATGCCCAGAATCAGGATTACCATGATGTCTTTTATTCGCTGTCCGACGGCAGTTATCACGAGCAACACGACAGCCGCACCCACCCACGCTGCTCCGGCAATGCCTATTGATGAACCGATCCCGGCAAGTACCACAAGTGCCACACCGAGACTTGCACCGGAACTGATGCCAAGGACATAGGGACCGGCAAGAGGATTACGGAAGAGGGTCTGCATCTGAAGACCGCTGACCGATAAGGCAGCCCCGGCCAACAGTGCCACTATAGCTTTTATGAGGCGTATGTTGAGTACGATTTTTTCCGTGGCACGGGAACAATTTCCCCCGGTCAGTGCTGCCCATACATCGCGGATCGGAATGTTGACAGCTCCCACGGCCAAGTCCAGTAAAAAAAGACCGACCGTGAGCGTAATCAATATGGAGAATAATATAGTCGAACGGGAACGCATCTATTTCAGTTGCTTGTAATACACACACTCTTCCTGCACCAGTTCAGGATGGAATATCTTCACGAGGTCGCGGAGCACGATGTCAGGATTCACGACGGCAGACTCGTAATAGTCGTTACCCCCGGCTGTGTTGGTACGGGCGTTGTTGTTATACACCTCTCCATTTTTGAAACATCGGGTATCGGTGAATTTCGGACATGATGCCTTCAAGTCGTCAAGGGAGTTCGCCATTCCCACGTTCAACCACATGTCCGCATCCGACGCGAGCAGATATGCTTCTTCTAAGTCAATGGGGATAGAAGCGTTTCCCGTGTTCTTCTGGTAGATATAGCGGCCTCCCGCATCAGTAATCAAGCGGGCTACATAACTTTGGGTTGAAGGCATGAACCACGAGTCGCCATAGGGAACATTAAGCATAACCGAAGGAGTGCCGAGGGTACTGTCGGCCACTTTCTTTTTCAAGGCGTTGTATCTGACCGGGATTGCGGCAAAGGCTTTTTCACCCTTCTCACGTTTTCCTGTGACTTCTGAAAGCACTACCATCCATTCGGCCTTGCCGAGAGGCGACTCTTCAAGATAATCGCCGACATACATGAACGGTATGTCGAGTTCTTCGAGTTTGCTTTCCATTGCGCTTGCGCCGTTCACCCCATAGAGCAGAACGAGGTCGGGATCGAGCGAGAGCAGCAACTCGTAGTTGATGTTCCCTTCATAGCCGACATCGCCAATACTGTCGCGGCGGGCTTGGATGTCTGGGTTGGAAATGTAGTCGATTCCCGAAACGCCGGTTATACACCGGACTTCACCGATTGCGTCAAGCATGGCGATATGAGTGGAAGACATCGCCACGATACGTTTGGCGTCTCCTTTGAGTACCTGTCCTGCAAACCCTTCGGGAACCTCTTCACCGTTGCGGACGATAAACAGCCATGTGGTTACACTGTCCGCTCCCTGCCAGGGATTCCTGACGGTTATCAGTACGCTTTCCTTCCCGCCCGCCCCTTTGATGTCGAAGCCGGAGGCATATTCGGGAGCATAAAGCAGCAGGTTGAAATCATTGATTTTTGAGCTTTTGTTGTGGCAGCCTGTAAATGCCAGAGAAAGCAACAAAATCAGGCTTAAATTCTTTAATGCGTTCATATTGATGCAGATTATCGTTTACTATTTTTGTTTTTTCCGAACTTGGGTGTTATGCCGATGAATATCTCGAAATTGATGCCCGGCATGGGACGGGACAATACGGAAAGGTATTCTTCATCGAACAGGTTGTTGATGCTGCCCTTTAGCGACAGATCGGCCCATCGGAAAGAGAGCTGTTTTTCCAGTGTCACGTTATTCATGAAGTAAGGGGGCAGATAGCCCGTCAGGGTATAGTCATTACTCGACATGGTATAACGCTGGCTGTAATAACACCATTTGTAAAGCAGGCTCCATGTCCGCCATGACAGACGTCCGGTCACCGTTGCGGAAAACTCCGGCACGTATGGCAACTGTTTGCCGACGGATTGGTCTGCCGGACTCATCGGTTCGCTCTCGTTGATCGAGGGAGTCCACGAGAAAGTTCCGTTCATATCCAGTTTCCAGTCCTTTCCGAGCATTATATCAAGGTGGGCGTTGGTCTCTGCCCCGTAAGCATGTACCTTTTTGAGGTTTCTGGGGGAGAAGAATCCCTTGGTTGTGGGTAGCCAGATGATCCAGTCGTCGATGTGCGAATCGAACCAGTTGATACCACCGCTCAAAGCATATACATTTTCTTTCCCCACCGAGAACGACAACCCCACGTCGTATGTGAAGCCGTGCTCGCTTTTCAGGTCGGGATTACCGCCCGGCAGAAAATAGAGGTCGTTCAGCGTGGGAAAACGGTAGTTCCGGGAGATGGATGCTTTCGCCACGATATTGCCTTTTTTCGACAGTACCCCGTCGATGAAGAAAGCCGGGATAACCGGGGCCCATTCCGTACCGAACATATCCTCGCGAAGGACAAGCGAGGCGGCAAAACGATCGACAGGCCGCCATTTCGCAGAAACGGAACCGGAAAACTCGACACGTCCCTTGTCATACCCGACAACAGCCTTGTTACCTTCCTGCGAGATGATATTTTTGTCCGCGCTTTCCACCAAATGCTGGTGTACGGAAACACCGGCCGTGAACAGCCATTTCTCTGAAGGAGCATAATCCCCGTCCGCACTTCCGTAGAACGTGTTAATCTTACTGCGTGAGCGGGTCATCGAAGCCATTTCGCCGTTTCCCTTGTCCCGCTTGTAATCATAGGCCATCCATGTGTGTATATAGCCGCCTTTTACACCGACCTTCCATTTCTCCCGCACGCGATCCCACGAGAGGACGCCGCGAAACGTCTGCTCCCTTTGGCGGTTCTCGAAGTCCATGTCGTTCCCGTAATCCGTGCTGAGCATCGCCAGTTCCCGGTTGGAATTGATATACCAGGCGTTTAGCCCGAACTTGTCGCCTTCGCCCGTGTTATAATAAATTTCCTGCAAGACGTGCAGATCCTTATAAGCCCCGCTGCGGTTGCGTTCCGTCGGGTAATAGGAACCGATGATGTTCTTGTCCTCGTCATAGATGTTTTCCTTCTTGTCCCGGTTTCGGTATTTGTAGTCGTTGGGGGAAGAGGAATACACCACACGGGTGGAGGACTGCCAGTGTTTGTCACCGTAGGTCAGGCGGAGAAACTCGTCGAACGTGCTGAACGACCCCACTCCCTGCACGTACTGCAACCCGAACCCTTCATGGTTGGCCGGAGAAGTGGAGAGCCTGACCAGACCACCCAAGCCGCCGCCCGTTTCGTTTACCGATGACGTTCCGTGCAGCAGCGAGGCATCATCGATAAAGTAAGAAGGGATGGTGGAAAAATCCGTCATGCCCAGCATCGGGTTGTTAATGCGCATACCATTCCACGTCACTTGGGTATGCGAGGGAGAGGTACCCCGGAAAGCCACGGTGGATAACGTGGCGCGTCCGTAGTTCTTGACAAAAACGGATGAGTTGAATGTCAGCACATCGGCCATAGACAAGGCGATGTTCTCTTTCATGGCGATGGAATCGAAACGGGTTCGTTGCACGCCTATATCCTTCATAGGTCGTTTGCCCACCACCGTAACCTCCGGAATACGTAGTACCCTTTTGGTAATGCTGACGGAATTTTTCTGCTGGGCGGCAAGCAGAAAGGGCAGGCTTACCCCCACGAACAATAGAATAAGATGTCTTTTCATTTTTGTCCTCCTTCCTCGTTATTTCCAGCAGAAAGCTCCCGGAATGATTCCCACGTAAAATTCATCGATCAGCTTGCCTTGCGGCGAATAGCGATACACGATACCTTGTTGCTGGTAATCAATAGCGTCGGCCACATATACCTCCCCGTTGTTGGGATTGACCGTAAGGCCGTAGTATTTGGTGTCCCGAAACTCCAGAAAAGGCCGGACGGGAACACGGTCGGCTTCCACCGGCATTCGCCAAATATCGTTGTTGATCCAGTAAAGTGTATCCCGTGTACCGTTGAGCTGGACTTCCGAAGGCCAGTCGCCCAGCTTAAACTTGAACTGTTTCTCTACGGTGAAAGTCTCGGCGTCTATACGATAGAGAGACGGTGCCTCGTAACCGTATGGGCTGCCCTCGTAACCGCCATCCGTGATGGTCCACATCTTGTTGTATTTGTCCATGACCAGCGAAGTAGGTTGTATGCCGATGGTCAGTTCGTCCACGACCTTGTCCGTCTCCGTGTCGATTTTCAGGATGCGGTTCTGGTACGACCAGCAGTTCACATAGACGTACTTGCCGTATTGTACCATTTGTTCGGTGGAACCCGATTCCATGTCCATGTCTGGACATTCGATATAGCCGGTAATCTCGTATGTCTTGGGGTTGATGATGAAGATACGGTAGTCCCATATCTGCGTCACATAGGCTTTCTCATCCGACAGAAAATGGATATACCGGGGTGAGGTGAAACCTGTGATACGGCCCACTTCCTTGAAAGTATTGATGTCGATGGCGAAAATCACATGCGAGTTGTTCACCACGATCCAGCCTATACCGTCCCGGATAACCATAGACTGGGCCACATCGCCCAACTTGAACCCGTTGGCACGGTAAAACACTTCATTCTCCACTTCGCACGTGGCGGGATCGTAGTAGGAAAGCGTGGCATTGCTGTACTGGAAATTCCCCTCGTTGGTAATGAAAAGACCAGAGGCCGATACAGAGAAATCTTCCATCTCTCCGTAATCCCATTTCATGCAACTGCCGAAAACTGGCAGGCAGAAAAGAAAAAGGCAAATCCGTTGTATTGTTCTGCTCATTGTCATTCGGATAAAAAAGAGTACCCGAATCATTACGGGTACTCTGGTTAAGGTATAAGGTTTAATCCTGCTGCGTATATTGTTTGTCCTTCATATTTTGGAAGGTTGGGTTATACCCACATTTCGTCACGCTCCAACTTTCCCCCGTAATCATTCCGTTTTCTATAAACTTGCCGAAGAAAGTGTAGTCGGTAAATTTCGTCAAACCGTCAAAAACAACCCCATGCAAGGTCTCCAACTTCTCCATGGAAAGTGTTTCCTGAGAAAGAGAAGTCGCACTTTTTATCTGTAGCGTACCATCTATAGTCTGTAATTTATCACAAGTAATGCCTGTTGCTTTATTAACGAACAACCCTTCACCTCCTACGTGAAGCAATTCCGGAATATCCAGCGATTTACTTTGTAAAGATATTGCTAACGAACCCTCTCCCTCTTTATAATATACAGGAGAAGCTGAACAACAAACTTTGGATAGTAAGGGCAAGTTACAACTGGTAAAATTTCCAGATAAATAGAACTGTCCTCCCACTTCTTTCAAGACTGGCATTGTGATTGAAGCAAACATGGGTATTTGGATATATCCATATCCATCTATGATTTCCAAGTCGGGAAATTTGGCATTGCTTCGCATTTGGCCTGTCACATTTAGATTTCCATATACATGTTGAATTGTCGATATGGTATAATCGGTATTGTTGGTGGTTGGCTTACAAGTGAAGTCTTTGATATTCTTGAACGTGATTTCAGGGAACTTATTATTCGTGAGACTGGTGATGACAAAATTTACATTTGACAAATCTTCGGCTGTTTCAATTTTGGAGAGCTGCACCTTGTTTATAATTTCAATCTGGGGCGCTGTTTCTCCGAAGGTTTCAAATCGGGCGTTCGGCAACAGCAGTGTTCCGCTCACATCTTCAAGATAATCCAGCGTGATGCTTCCAAGTGTGGTGATCTTGCTCCAGTCGGGAAGTTGTTTGAGTGCCGTGAAATTCTTTATCTTTATCTGTCCCTTTATCGTTGTCAGTTTGTCCATTCCACCGAAAGCCTGAAGCACGTCATTTCGTTGGGGAACAAAACTACCGGTAGGAGGAGCTTCCATATTGGCTTCCATAATAATACTTCCGTTTACTGTTTCGATTTCCGGAAGGTTGATGGTTTCCAACATCACGGGGACGGTATGGAAATCAAGGCCACCGGTCTCTTTCAGCTTAAGGAAGCTCATGGAAGTCAGCTTGGCAAGATTGTTTACGGACAAGACCCCTCCGACACTTGTCAGTTCCGGTATTTCCAAAGACGCAATCGAACCGGCTGCTGTGTTCTCTTCATTGAGTCCTTGAAGATTCAGATCCTGACCTACAGTAGTCAGAACCGGAAACTCAAAACTCTGTAACGACGACGCATTGAACATCACGCTTCCTTCAATAGTTGCCAGTTTCTCGAATAGGACATACGTCACTTGGTCGTTATATACCGATATGTCTCCGGAGAGCGTTTCCAATGCTTTCATGGAAATCATGTGAAGTTCCGTAGCTTTCGAGGCGACATCGGTCGAACCTACCTGTAAACCTCCGGCAGAAACGATATTATCCAACCCTGTCAAGTCTGCACCGTTGTAACTGTTACGAATGACAATGTTGCCAGTAACCTCTTTCAAAGATGCCAATGCAGATATGTCAGTGATTTTTTCTGCCTCTTCCGCATCAGAGCCGATAATCAGGTTCCCTTTGACAACGGTTGTTTTGGTTGCGGCAAAAGAAGCTACCTCCTCGGTGGTCTTCAACTCCACATCTCCGTCAGATTCTATCTCGCTTTTCACGACCTTATAGGTATATTCGCGGGCATCTCCGTTATAGGATGTCACCCGGAAGGTTCGTTCGTTATCCCAGTCCGTTACCGTTTCAGGATCAGGTATGATTGTTGCAGAAGTTGTGTACTTGAATTCCACTTCGGCGTTGTTCAGCGATACCGTATAGGGAACGGTTATTGTTACTGTATTGTCCGTAATGTCGGCCGTGTACGATTTCCCGTCCACGGTCATCACGACCGATGTGATGAAATTTTCATCTGCATCTTCAGGTATAATTTCATCGTTTTTGTCACACGCTCCCAAAAAGAACAAGGATAGGAGCATGGGAAGAAAATAAATTTTCATACTTGTAATTTTTATTATTTGGTTAGATCCTCAAAAGAAAATACCTCCGTAGAAACTTCGCCCAGCCAGCCGCTTTTGGCCAGAACACCGCATTGTATTTTGATAAAGTCAATATATTGCAGATTGGCTTCCGTTCCATCGGCATGGATGGCATTGGAAATTTTGAAACCGTTCCTTTGTCCGCTTCCATCCACCGTACTGCCGCCTTCTATCTGGTCGTTTCCGAAATTATCCACGTACCCCCAGTCATAACTCTGATTATCCCAATAACCGGTTTGAGAATCTTGGGTGTTGCGGGCGGCCAGACAAGTGCCTGTCAGGGTATAACTGTTTTCCGAAATCCAAGCCGGATAATAATAGTCTTGTGTATGATAAGCGGACAGATAGTCTACCCAGCCGTTTCTACCGTCGGAACTGATCCATTGGACATCCATTTTTTTGCCTTCCGGACGGTAATAGGTCACTTCAAAATTCTGTATTGTTTCTTCCTTGCCTGCTTCAGATCCTTTCAGTTCGTACCACTCGTCATCCGGCAATCCGTTTCCGTTTATATCTTGCATGACCCATACGATACCCGGTTCGGAACTGCCGTCAAAGGCGTTCCCCTGAACACAGAAATCATATTGGTTACCCGAATTGGGAATACTGTGGTCGAAGCCGACGATGATATAACCCCCGAAAGAACCTAAAGAGACGTGCAGTTTGTCTTTCAAACGCTGTGTTGCCCATGCGACAGCCGCTTCAGGGGATGTTTCGTTGCCGGTCATACCGCCTATCGTGCTCGTCTCGTTGATAAATTGGCCGGGAGCTGGGGTATATTCATAGACTTTATTCCAGAGCTTGGAACTTCCCGAAGCCCGGAAGCCGTCTTGTTCCTTTTTGTCCACACAAACGACTTTTACGGTGGCAGTGACAGCCGTTTTCCCTTTGTCGATATTCCTGCTTATTTTTTCCGTCGGTGTGTCTTCCGACACAGTACAGGAGACGGTGTATTCTCCGGGTGCGGACGGCGTGAACTTGAACATGCGTTCCACTTCTCCTTCCATGACCTGACCGTCCACACTCCACTCAAAACGGGGATTGTCGAAATACTCCAACAACGGACGCAGGAAAACAGGACGGTCGGCAAAAGTGTACCTGTCCGTGGATGTTTGCAGGTAAGACGGGGTCGGGAATTTGACAACGTAGGGCATCGTTTCCACGACCTCTACGCTTACGTCTTTCGTTGTTGTCCCATCTATATTGGAAGCGTTGATTGTCACCGTATAAACACCGAGTTCTTTTTCATTGAAAGTATAAGTATTCTCGGTGGAAACGATTTTTCCTTCCCGTACCCATTCGATTTTGAACCCTTCGACATCCGAATGCTGAATATCGGGAGTAAATGTGTAATCGGTATTCCGGACGACTTTTAGCCCCTGCGAAGGTAGTGCCAGTGAGATGACCGGAGGGGTGAGTTCTTTCACTTCTACTTTCAGTTCCTCTTCGGCATAGCCTTCCGCATTGTCTACTCTTAGTTTGACATAAAAATCCCCGCATTCATTCCATGTACGTTGAAGAGACGGACCCGAAGAAACCAGCGTACCGTCTATCGTCCAAGCAAAAAGAGCATCTTCAACATTCTGGTATGTCGGGGCGATAGTCAATTCGTGATCGACCTTGACCGTGTAAATACCGGTCTCGCTGTCAAGTTCTATTATAGGTTGTCCTCCTACTTCTTCGGTAATGACTTCATCCTTGTTGCAGGAGGTGAACAGCATACAGGCAGAAATAATAAAATAGTGAAAACGATGCATGATGTGTGGATTTTAGAAAAATAACAGGGATACCCCCGACAGAAGGGATATCCTTGTATTCTTTTTATTGTATGGTGATATCATCAATACAGATATAAGCCGGAGTATTCAAACCGTATGCTCCCGAATCCGAACCCTCGAAGTTGAATTTCACACTTTGCACCCCTTCGGCATTGATTTCCCAATAATCCCATGTCGTGATAGGATCAACCTGTTGTTGGCCGTTACGATAATCGGCTAAAAGACGTTTGTAAGTGCGGATCAGACCGCCATTCGCATCATAACATTCCAGATTCACTTGGAAATACCCTTTCATCTCTTTCAGAGGAGTCGCTACCCCCGTAGAACCGAACTGATTACCATAAGTAATGACACCATAAGTGTATGAGGTGTTGCAGATCCACAGGCCGACCAATTTCCGGGGAACATTGAAATAAAATTCTGGTTTAGCCATCCATGCCTGATTGTAAGCATCCACATATCCGTAAACGACACCGAAATTGGAACCGCTGTGCCCGGCTTCCTTATTCTGTCCTTCCGCTTCCACCGCAGTGTTATAGACAGAACATTGGTTTAGATAAGAATACCACCAGTCTCCGGTATTTCCCGACTGATTGGAGCGGATGTTCCAGTTGGAAAGTGCGATGCCGCCGCTGGAATACTCTGTGCTTCCACCTACAGTATTAAACATTGAAAGGAAGAGATATTCTTCCGGAGTATTGTCGTAAATGGTGGTTACTTGAGGATACCCTTGGTACGAATAAAGATTTTCTCCGGCCGAGGTAGGTCCTGCTAACATGCCGGGATCGAAATCATCGAAAGTGATAGTTAAAGTACCGTCCGAATTTGTCACAGCACGGGTTTGCGAAGTTCCGGAATCAACCGGGTCCATCAAAAAGTCATCGTCCGAGCTACAGCCAGAGAACAAGGCGGTTGCGGTAAATAGACAGGCACCTGCCAGAAAGCGTAATTTTCTTTTCATAGGTCACTCATTTTAATGTAAAACATATTATTAACAAACACAAAAAATTCCCGTTCGTGCGGACTTACACGAACGGGAATATGTCTGTCTTCAAATATTGAATGGCCGATGAGCTATTCCTTATTTGATTACGACCCGTATATCCCGCAGGTGTAAATCTCATTCCGGTCATGGCAGGTCTTCTGACTCGTCCCGGTCATCGTGCCTTCCCGGTATTACACCAGTGGCAAAAGTTCGATGTCCGTTTTTGTGGACTCACAGCAGCGGGTACTGTCCCGGATTTTCACCGGGTTCCCTTTTCATTCGGAAGGCGTAAACCTCCCGAAACCATTTCCCGACTGCAAAATTATCTATATTACATATCAATTCCAAATAATTCATAATATTTATAATAAAACACACAAAGCATGACAACCGTACTGTTTTAATTAGAGCATTCAAGTTTACGACAAACGAAGACGGTAATTATCATACACAATATCCATAAACCAACAAAACAGCTTGCCATTTTCCATAACAATGCGTTCTGGAATAGATAACTGTTAGCTGCAATTATGCAAGCAAAAAAAGCAGACAGAATAATGACTATTAATATCATGCACCAGAAATTAATCCTATAAATTTATGGAAAACAAGTAAGGGAATGGAAGTTCCGTTGCCGCATGGATGCAGGTGAAGGACCTTCTCTTTTAACGTTGGATACGCCAATGCACGCCAACGGAAGACTCTGATATTATCTGTTTGGAAAGGATATAGGATGTGCGTTACTTTGTCGCATATTCAGAATCTTAAAAAGAATTTTAGTATGGAACTGACAATTATTGAAACAAGCGCGTATTAGGAGTTGAGAAAGCTGGTCAGCACGCTGGTCGTACAGATGGGCGACTTCCAGAAAAAGATTGCCCCGCCTGCGCCGGACAAGTGAATGGATGCGCAGGACGTATGTGATGGACTTATGCCCAAACACTTTCTGAAGAGTTTCCAGCAGCATCCCCTTGAGTATGGCCAGAACGGCAAATGCGTGGCGTCCGATGTGCGGGGTGACCTCGCCCCGGAGTTGCATTTCCTGCCTATGATTCCAAGACTGAGCCGCATGGCATTGTATTCACCTACCGGAAAGACACATTCGGGGAGTCTTTCTTTTCATCCGTACCCCTATATTTTTCAATCAGTTCGATAGCAATGGGCAATAATTTTACGACATACGCCACTCCCGTTTTTATACGGTTGCCCATCAGCCATGTACCGCCGTCGGAGTCGGTATGGATATTATCGTATGTTATGGCTTTCAAGTCCACATAGGAAAGACCGGTGAAGCACATGAACAGGAACATGTCGCGCATGGCACGCTGGCGTTTGTATCTCGGTTCTATATGGATTATCCTTTGCAGTTCCTCTTCGGAAAGGAAAGAACGCCTCTTGTATTCGGGCATACACTCGAATGATGCGAACGGATGAACCCGTATCCAGCCTTTTTCCTGCGCGATATACATCAGCCACTTCAAGGTATTGACACGCCCGAAGACAGTGGAGTTTGCCAAAGCGCATGTACCGAGCATCCAGTTGTAGTAATCCTCGATGAATGATTTCTCAAGTTCTTCGATGACAATATCCTCTGCATTCTTCTTGCTTTTCATGAAAAGCAGGAGACTCTTGTAATCGGCAACCAGACCGCAGTAGGTGCTTTCGGCTTTCTCTATGCCGATTTTCTTTTTATACGGTTCCAGCTGTTCCCTGAAAAGGTTCATAAGGGTGTGGCATTCCTCTGAGAAGCCGACATAGCGGTTATAGACTTTCTTGGCTGTAACAAAACTGTCGTGGTCGCAGATGTACTGGTAGTGCCTGGTGATTTGCGCCTTGATATTGTCAAGCTCCTGATTGAGTGTACGGGCCTCCTCGGACTTGCCTTTGGCCCGGTTGGTTTTGACGTCCCACAAAGCGAGGGACACTTCTTTCTTACAACTGAAACCGGCTTGGGTTCCATTGATGGTGATACGGCCCATAATCGGTGTCTTTCCGTTTTTTACAGACTGTTTATTCTCAAAACACTTAGCTATACATGGTCTGCGATAAGCTAAGAGAGATTCCCCTTACACAAAAGCATGGCATCTCCTTGTCGTATCTCGCCTTTATACTTTTATGTATAGTAGTCTACCGGATCGAATGAACAAGACCTATCCCATACATAAACCAATTTAGACTGCTATGTTATTTTTGAGGAAGAAGATGGAATGAGACCAGATACCCTCTTTAAGGCTGACTGTAAGTCGATTAAATGTAGAAAAAGATTGCTTTTGTCACAAGTAAAGTGTATATTTGCATTGAAAGAATCGTTCTTTGACAGAGGCAAAAGAAAACAGAATATTGTAATTCGCTCGTTTCTAAATCGTTACCTGATATTAATTAAACAGAAATAACAGTTTAATTTTCAATTAGATAGAGATTGTATGATGTTTCGCGAGGTATGTTGTCAGTGACGGAGCAATCCCCAATTTTTCGGATATGGTTTTCAGGTGTCTGTTTGTCCGCCCCAAAGCTACGCGGTATTGTTCATATTCGTTTTTATCCGTTTGAGGGTTAATCACAGGTTGGATTATAGGGAATATATAGCCATCCACATTCTCTTTATTAATCCCGTATTCATCCAGAATGGCTTGAATCTGGGGAGTAATTGTTATCTGAATAGTCTGTTTTGATTTATGCCTCCTATAGCTTATTGAATTTCCACAAATATTTTTCCATCTTAAAAAAATAATATCTACAAAAGCCATTCCTTGGGCATAGAAGCCAAATAAAAAGAAAGCCCGGGATTGCATCAGTTCCGGATTGGCTCCAAGATCGGATTGCGTTAACCGTAACATCTGCTCTTTATCCAAGGCCCGTTTTACGGTTTTGCACGGTTTGGTGCAAATGTCTTTGAACGGATAAGTGCATTTAGGCACGAAGCCGTCTTTTACAGCCAGGTTATATAGGGTCCGGAAGTTACGCATATAATATGCCTCTGTATTCTCACTGACTCCATTGCAAGACAAAAAGTCTTTGTAACAGGTTACGAATCGTTGGTTGATCTGGGACATTTTCACCTGCTTTGAGCCGACAAATTTTGCCAGGGAGGAACGTGTGCTACGATAGGCTGCCGCAATACCATCTTTTTTCATTGACTTTTTCCAGGCTATCTGTGAGTCAATAAAATCTAATAAGATGTATTTCCCCGCAGATTTGTGAGCAACAGCGGAAGCTATGTCCTTCACGGTATATTCATCTCCAGTCGCTTCAAGCCGCTTTATCTGCAGATAGAACGATCTGGTCATCTTATGTAGTTCCCGGCTGATCTTGCAATCGGCGTAATTGTTGGAACTGACCTTTTCTAAAACTGGTATAAATTCATTTTCCTTCATACGGTATTTAGTATATACAATCTCTTTTTTTCTCTGGTGAAGAAGTTGGAATACCACAGGGTAACTTCCGTCTTTCAATGCTCTCGATTTGTTTAGCTTTAATTTTACTGTTGCCATAAATTTTAATTTGAGTATAACATAATTAATTTTTCGGCAACAAAGAAAGGTGATTTCGACAAATACGCACAGTACAAGCATCGTCCTTTTTTTATGCTTTAACACCGAGAAAAAAAATATGTCACAAATGTTCTGAACAAGCGCTTTCGGAAACTCTGTTAGGACAGGCGCTGTTCAAAAGGTAATGGCCTGAAATTGGATCCTATCACACCGGTTTTTGCTCATGGATCGAGCAAAACCATCATTGCAGAGTTGCTAATTTGCAACAATCTTCCCAATCGTTTAAGATCACTTCTTAAATTGTTGCAAATATAACCCTATAGATCCACATATAGACTACCAATCAGCGCAGAAATACTGCGAATCAACAACGGGTAATCTATTTAGATATAAGATTGTCTTTATGTCCGTTTCTTACCTGCATCGGAGTCCCCCCTAAATGCTTCTTGCAATAGAAATTAAAGTGTGAGGAGGTGTTAAATTTAAATTCGTACATGATTTGCTTTAATGGAATATCGGGATCCTTTAGTTTCTGAAGGATTTGCTTGACTTTACGTTCTTGCATCCATTTATAAGGGGTTTCATCAAAGTTCTCTTTAAAAAGCTTCTCAAATTGTCTCATACTGTATCCCAACAAGTGAGCTAATTCTTTTGAGGTTTTCACTTTTGAGTAATTACCTAAAATTATTTCGACAAAAAGCGGACTGTTACCCAATGACATATAAAATATCTGTGCTATTTCTTCCTGAGTATAAAAATGCTTGAACAACAGTTGCATTTCTTTGTATTTTAGAAGGTATAGATGGTGACAGTTTATTCCAATATCTACATAGTTTTTAATTTGATAAACCAGACTTTTCATTTCCTCTTTCATAGGAATACCCCGGCATAGGAATTTCACTGTACTTTTCCTCTTGAAAAGTATTTTATTTTTCACATTCGAACATGGAAAAACCGATGCATTGTACCCTGTAAGCATCAGGGTTGTTTTAGTAATTGCTTTCCATTTAAATTTATTATTCTTGGGTAAGAAGAACATTTCATTTTCAGATATAGGACGGTTGATATAGTGATTAAAATCAATGATAATACCTCCCGTAAATAAGAAAACAAAATAATTACTTGTTTTACTGCATAGTTCCAGAGATTCCCCGGCTTTCATTTCGATGTACTGAGGTATAACCTTATAATCCGGAGAATAATAAGGGCATATTAGTTGGTTGGGGCTTAAGTTTTGCATTTATTATATATATATGGGTATATCGCAAGTACATTTACAGTCAGCATACATCTTTTTTCAATAAGGTGCACTCGATATGCTTTTAAAGACAAGCAGCCAATTATCAGAGCTACTGTTTTGTTTGTTTTTCAAGTACTACACATAGCTCCATTATGAAAGGGTCCATCTGATTTATGAACGCAAATATAGATAATAATATTTAATATAAAGAGCTTATAATGACGTTTTTTTCAGAAGCAGTTTCCTTTGACACACACATGATACATTCATTATTAGAATCATAAATTCTCTCTACATTATCTAAATCATGTATTGTTTAGTTTAGAGGTTCTTCTTCAAATTTGGTGGTAAATTCTTTATTTCTTTATTTTCAAGTTGATAATTGTCCTTTTTGCTTGCTTAAAAAAAATAGACACCGGCTGAATAAGATAACTCAAGTTTCAGAAGTGAATTTGTGCCGTCTGAACCGATATCTTCATCCTTATACCTTTCTTCAATTAACATTGTTAACGCCTTTTGCAGGTTGTCAGGTTCTTATGTGCAAATAATAAGTCTTTTGCATTTAAAGAACTTGTTATTCACATCCAAAGAACAAGCTTTAACTCTGTGTTAAAACAAAGCTTTTGAGGATAGAAATCTTACTTTTTAAAGATATTGATTTTCAGATGGTTTATTCTAAAATTCGCTTCTTCACCTCATGGATGGACTCTTCGGGGGAAAGCCGGGATACTTGTTTTTTTGTCAACTATAAACGAGGGCTTACACTTCCGAAATTGAATCCATTGTTTTTCCGGATTTTCCGCCAAAGATATGGTAAATCGGATAATAAAAAAGAGATAGACCGTGCAAGGTTAGAAATAAAAATACCATCTTTGCAGAAGAATCCAATTTCACTGTACTCCAAATATGAATTATAATCTTATGGACACCATCACTTTAAAAACCGAACGCCTCCTTCTCCGACCTTTCCGGGAAACGGACTTACAGGAACTCTTTGAATGCTGCCAGAACCCGAATCTGGGAAATAACGCCGGTTGGGAACCTCACAAAAGTATCGAAGACTCCAAAGAAATCCTGCATACGGTATTTATGAGGAATGAAGGAGTCTTTGCTATGATTCTGAAAGAGAATAATTCTCTGGTGGGTTCTATCGGCATTATTCCCGATCCTAAACGGGAGAATCCCCGGACACGCATGTTAGGATACTGGCTGAAGGAGTGCCATTGGGGAAAAGGAATAGCTTCGGAAGCAGCACATGCCGTATTGAATTATGGATTTAACGTACTGGGGCTGCATTTGATCTCGGCAAACTGCTATCCGCATAATACCCGCTCCCGACATTTGCTGGAACGGCACGGATTTGTATACGAAGGTATCCTCCACGAAGCGGAAACGACTTATGACGGCCATATATACGATCATTTATGCTTCTACCTGAAAAAGGAAATGTTACGATGACGCCCGCAAATAAAGGACAGACTGGATAGCCAACAAAATCACGAAAAGATATTCCGCCATCAGATAAACAGCCAAAGGGACTCCGGCATATCGGCTCAGCAGATATAAATAGGCCAGATAGACAGCAATCGTTGTCAACTGAAACAGAAAGGCGGTACGGGTTTTTCCCGTACCCGTCACCGCATTGATATACACATATCCCGGCAAGGCAAACACATAATTAAACAACATCACTATAAAAGGGACGGCTGACATTTCTATCAGTCGGGTACTATCCGTATAAAGCCCGGCAATCTGCCGATGAAAACACGCAGCCAATACTATCAGAGGAAAACCAATTGCATAACCTAACTTCACAATTTTCCGGCAGAGCGGAAACAACAATCGCCTCTCCCCCGCTCCGATCAGGTTACTGACCAGTGCCCCCGTAGTAGCGGCAAACGAATTGACAATAACAAAGAAGACGGTAGAAACGCTCCTTATAATATTGGAAACAGCAAGTTGCGCCTCCCCCAACCGTTCAATTGCTACAAAAAACAGAAACCACGGAGCAACACTGATAAAAGCGTGTAACATGCTCCATAGGGAGAGACGCAGCAGTTCGACCAACAATCGTTTGTCATATAGTGGTTTAAGTCCGAACTCTCTCCCGTCCACTTTCACCCAAGCATAAACGGCAACGATCAGGAGAGAAGCAGCCTCAGACAGAGAAGAGGCTAAGGCCGCACCTGCTATTCCCTTACCCCAAACAAAAATAAACAGATAGTTGCAGAGGATGTTGACTGAAACAGCCGTCATCGCCGCCCACGACAAAGCATTGGTCCGGGTGATGCCAACATAAAAAGAACGGAAGGCCAGAAACGGGAAAGAGAACAGCAGGCCGAAACATCTCCAATCCAGGTAATCGGTCACGGCACGATAGATCTCAGGCGAGTGAATGAAATACTTCAGGATAAATGGTGAAAAGAAATAAGAAGAGAAGCTCAGAAGGACAGCCAGCGCACTTAAGAAAAACAACCCTTGAAAGAAGGTTCTGCCTGTTCCGGCATAACGCCTCTCACCGTTACGGCGGGCGATCATCACTTGCAGACCCAGACTGAAGCCGAATCCCAACATGTAAACAGCGAGATAATAGATGCTGGCAAGAGCGGAAGCTCCCAATTCCACTTCACCGACATGTCCTAAAAAAATAGCATCGGTTATATTGATTAACTGTTCCATCAGGATGCTCAGCATCACAGGATAATTGATAAGTCCTATTTGTTGATAAGTATAATTCATTGCTCAATTGAATGAAAACGGCACATTCAGGTATCAAACAGACATACGAGTCCGGTTGTACCTATATGTACGTAACGGGTAAATAAATGGATATAAAAAACTCGGGGAAAGACGCCGAAGCATCTGTCCGATAGCTGAATAGCTTTATAAATCGGGAGCTATTCGTTGAGCGTAGCTATATGCAGAGTTTCATTCGGAAGATCAATGACTTAATAATAAATATGCGGCAAAGGTAGAAAAAAGAAACAGATAAACAATCTTTTTCTTCAAACGTTCTATCTTCGTATCTACTCAAAAAACAATATTGAATATGGAACAGTCTTTTAAAAAGGGAGCCGTACTCCACCTGCCTTCATTAGTGGAATATTCCGAAGGAGGAATTATCAGTAAACAGTTGATCAAGAGTCCTGCCGGGAATATCACTCTATTCTCGTTCGACAAAGGAGAGGGACTTAGCGAGCATCGTGCCCCGTTCGATGCTTTGGTACAAATATTGGAAGGAAGTGCAAATATGATAGTAAACGGTCAGGAGTTTACGGTGAAAGCCGGAGAAAGTATCGTGTTTCCGGCCAACGCGCCGCATGCACTGACAGCTATTGAAAGGTTTAAGATGTTGCTGACAATGATCAAAGAGTAACATCTGGAGGCAAGGCAGCTGTGTACCAATCTATCTTATGAATACTTCGGATATTCCCATATCAAATCATTTTTTGCAAGACGGGCTTATTTGTTTATTTTTCAGAAAGCACCGAAAGCTTCAAAAAAGGCAGGAGGAGGCTGAATCGTAAATTATTAAATAGGATATCATTCTACCCCGAATTCTGAAGTATTGGAAGAAAACTTGTTAAAAGAAGCAATTAAACTGTATCTTGGCTGGCAAGATACATATCTTAGCCGCCAAGATGTATATCTTGCCTGCCAAGATGCACATCTTAGCCGCTAAGATGAAGAGTTCGACGTGGAGACAACAATTTATCCAAGAGACAAAAGAAACTTTAGTAAGGTACGTCCGGGGGTTGGGGGTTAACTTCCGGGCAAGTGAATCCAAGGCCATTTGTCCTGTTTTTTTAGGATGTAAATCCGAGTATACATATCCAATCTTTTATATCAAACTTTTAAACTTAAAACATCCCGTTGACGTATCCTATCAGATTTATTCCCGATTCTTTTTATATCTCTTAAAACCAATTCTGCTCCAAGCCTATGAATACCCGAATAGAAAGTAACCGGCAGCCGCGCTCCCTAAATGAATCCGGCAAGCCCTGTTCCCGAATAAGACCAATCGCATTTTTATTTGTATTCCGCAACATCGGACAAGTCCTTTCTCTCTTTTCACCCTATCTTTGCAGCATTGAAATACCAATTGAATCATGGAAGGAAAAAAGACAACGCAAGAAGAGTATCAGAAGTGTGTGAACGCAGTGGTAGATTATATCAATCTCCACTTAGGTGAAGAAATTGACCTGAGATCACTGGCCAGGATTTCCCATTTCTCTCCTTTTTATTTTCACCGCATCATGAAAGCTTTTTTAGGCGAGCCCGTCGGTACTTTTATCGTCCGGACACGCACCGAGGCCGCAGCCCGCCTATTACGCTACTCATCCGCTCCGATAGCTGATATTGCCTATCGGATCGGATATGCTTCTCCATCCTCTTTCTCCAAAATATTCAAACAGATGTATGGTATTTCACCAACAGAATATCGTAATAATAAAAACTTTGTAATTATGAAACCAGCCATTATCAAACCGGATCTGGAATTGAAAAAGGAAATCAGGGAACTTCCCCAACGAAATGCAATTTACATCCGTCTCTTCGGCGACTATAAACTCAATGACTATGCAGGCACCTGGATACGTCTGATTCAGTTTGTGAAAGAACAGAAGCTTCCGATGGGAGATCCTTCACCTCTCTGCATCTACCATGATGATCCTAAAGTGACTCCCGCCGGAAAACTTCGGACGGATGTATGTATGTTGTTACCAACAAGCGCAACTCCAAAGGGAAATGTCGGATTCAAACAATTGCCTGCGGGACGTTATGCAACTTTCCTCTACCAGGGGCCATACGATCAGTTACAAGCTGTATATGATACAATTTACGGCAATTATTTACCCGAAATGGAGTGTACCCTGAGAGATGAACCCAGTGCTGAAAGATACCTTAATGATCCTTCATGTACTCTTCCCGAAGAATTATTAACCGAAATCTACATTCCGGTCGAATAAATTTCAAAGAATACAGGTTGGCAAAACGTGATGCTACTTTGCCAACCTGTTCACAATCTGGAAATGCCATAAGAAAAGTCAGAACAAGCAAGACACTATAAACCTAAAAACCTAACTATCAACCTCATGATTATCCTAATCCCCCTTAAAGCAATAATGTAAGAATCTTATAAATGCTTCGATAGCATACTGCCTTGGGTAACAAGTTTATTATATTGTTGGCAAGCTTTCTCTGATATACTTTTCGTTTTAGGACGATATCAATCAGCTAAACGATAAAACTCATTTTTAAACAAGTCTCTCTCTCGCTGATGCGAATCTGCAGCATATAGGATAATATCATACATATATATATCAGATTGTCTTTTCCTGCACTGCGTAAGATTCATGAGATGGGTTGAACCCACATCATAAACACTACCAGTTATACTTTGCAATTCATCCACAACAACACCTGTAAATCAATGTCCGGAAACATGATTTCACACAATGTTTCTCAAAAGTATTTTTCACTTGCTTTCCTATGACAGAAAAACGCACTATCTTTGCATTCGTTCAGCGAAGAAAAAGAAGGGCAAAACGGACTTTTCTACCATTTAAGTTTCAAACTATTGGTAATCAATTAGTCCAATATGCAGCATCGGTGCAAATAAACAACCTAAGAATCATTACCCTATACCCAATTTGAATACCTAAATATTATGGCAGACAATTATATCGAAAGACAATACGAGCAATACGAAGCCAGAAAAGCGGCCTGGGAAAAAGCACGCAAATATGGCAAAAAGAAAACGAGTATCACTCACTCTGCTAAAAGGGAACAAGCGGCTCAAACGACAACAGAGCCCCATAATCATAAAAGAGTATTTGTAACGGGAGGAGCCAATGGAATTGGTAAAGCTATTGTAGAAATATTCTGCAAAAGTGGGTACCGGGTGGCATTTTGTGACAAAGACGAAATAGCAGGAAAGCATACCGCAGAAGAAACAGGAGCCATTTTCCATCAAGTTGACATAAGTGACAAGGATATGCTTGAACACTGCATGCAACGCATCATTGAGGAATGGGATGACATTGATGTCTTGATCAATAACGCAGGCATCAGTGACTTCTCTCCTATCACTGAAACAAGCGTAGAAGATTTCGACAGGATTCTATCCATTAATCTACGCCCGGTATTTATTACTTCACACTTCATGGCTGTCCACCGTCAATCACAAACAACACCCAATCCGTACGGAAGAATCATCAACATCTGCTCTACCAGATATTTAATGAGTGAATCCGGCAGCGAGGGGTATGCAGCCTCTAAAGGGGGAATCTATTCACTAACACATGCGTTAGCCTTGTCACTTGCTCAATTTCATATCACAGTCAATTCTATTGCGCCGGGCTGGATACAAACCCATGACTACGATTGTCTCCGTCCGGAGGATCATGCACAACACCCTTCAAGAAGAGTCGGTAAACCGGAAGATATAGCCCGCATGTGTAGA
Organism: Bacteroides sp. HF-4919; assembly: GCF_018860125.1. Taxonomy (NCBI): domain Bacteria; kingdom Pseudomonadati; phylum Bacteroidota; class Bacteroidia; order Bacteroidales; family Bacteroidaceae; genus Bacteroides; species Bacteroides sp. HF-4919. The sequence continues at coordinate 366,190 of NZ_JAHKNF010000004.1, read as the reverse complement.
TTCCTTTGTGAAGAAGGAAATGACTTTATCAACGGTGAAAATATCACGATTGACGGAGGGATGACTAAAAAGATGATTTACACGGAATAATATAGTTCCAAACCAAACATACAGAAGTAAAATGGAATATGGTATAATGTACTAAAACCGTCTCCACTTTCCTGCTTCATGATACACTTTATTTTCAAAACAAAGATCGGTCCTTGTCCCTAATTTAAATGATACTCCAAATAAAAAGCTGCCCCCGAAAATCTTCAGGGCACTGAAAAAGCACCCTCCTAAGGATCAGGTTCTTGATTTGTCCAAAGATCTGCTGATCCTTCTAACTAATCGGCAAGACTGTGTCCATAGCAATCGAGAAAGGCATTATGAAATCGAAAGCCATCATAGTTGATGCTACTCATACGGGGGCTCGCAGTTGATCTTTCAAGATATGGAAGACCTTAAAGCCAAGTCCCGTATAAGGTATAAAACAGAACCGAAAAACGCGGAACTAAAGCAGGTATTCGGATACGACAGGGCATTGTCGTACGGGATCTTTTGTATGCAACCGCAAGGCGCTATGGTCATCTTTGCAGCAAATATCAAGAGGATCTTCAAATTAATTTAAGGAAAGCTGCTTTTTTACATAATTAATCAAGATAAGTGTTTGCCTGCCCATACGGACGAGGCTATCAAGCGTTTCAAGAACTCGCTTTAAAAAAAAATAGAAAAGTCGCCAAGTTAGTATTTCTAACTTGGCGACTCTCACTTTTGCTCTTCAAGAAGGCTGATCTGAAAAAACAGATGGTTTTTCAGTACCGAGATGCTTTTCTTTTTTTGAGCCTCTTGTCGGATTCGAACCAACGACCCCGAGATTACAAATCACGTGCTCTGGCCAACTGAGCTAAAGAGGCAAGTGGGTAAGCTTACTATATCGCGCCGCTACAACCAACTACCTTTGCTGCGATCAAGCCCTGGAGGATTCGAAGGGAGCTGGCCGTATAGGACTTACCCGGGTGCAAAGGTAGGTATTTTTATTAAACCTGCAATAGGGAGCTTGCATTTTTTTGTAAGGTTCATCAGTAAGCACCTACTTTTCAGAGATTTAAAATCGAAAAAAAAATGTTTTTTTTCTGTCCGGATAGCTTTATTAACTTTAACAGGCATAAATTCCATACCAACCAATATTATTTGTACCTTTGTGCGCTATTTATTAATAAAATGACAGAGAGCAGAAGTAACTTACAAAAATATGCCATGCATTTTGGCACCTATATGGGAGTATACTGGATACTTAAGTTCATTCTATTCCCACTGGGATTATCTATTCCATTTCTTTTATTCCTGTTTTTCGGACTGACTTTAGGAGTTCCGTTTATGGGATATTATTACGCACGTACCTATCGCGACAAAGTATGTGGCGGTTCCATCCGTTTTCTGCAAGCATGGGTATTTATTGTCTTTATGTATATGTTTGCGGCACTCCTTACGGCAGTAGCCCATTATATTTATTTCCGGTTCATCGACCATGGTTTTATTGTAAACACCTATATGGGAATGTTTGACGAATTGACTAATAAAGATGTACCAGGCGTAGAAGGTTATATCGGACAACTCAAAGAAGTGATGGAAATGATCAGTACATTGACACCGATAGACATTACCATGCAACTGATGTCGCAAAATGTGTTCTATGGCAGCATATTAGCCGTCCCCACTGCCTTATTTGTAATGCGAAAGCCCAAATCACCGGAGGTACAACCTCTATAATTTATAATATCTAATTCATATAAAAAATGGATATATCTGTTGTAGTACCGTTGTTCAATGAAGAAGAATCCATCCCGGAACTTTATGCCTGGATTGAGAAAGTGATGAAAGCCAATGGCTTTTCGTACGAAGTTATCTTTGTAAATGATGGTAGTACCGACCGTTCATGGGAGATTATCGAATCACTCCAAAAACAGTCGAGCACAGTAAAAGGTATCAAATTCCGACGAAATTACGGGAAATCACCTGCCCTATATTGCGGATTCGAACGAGCCGAGGGCGATGTAGTAATCACTATGGATGCTGATTTGCAAGATAGTCCCGACGAAATACCGGAACTATATCGCATGATTACCGAAGAAGGGTATGACCTTGTCTCAGGATATAAACAAAAAAGATACGATCCGCTATCGAAAACTTTGCCTACCAAATTATTTAATGCGACTGCACGCAAAGTTTCGGGAATACATAACCTCCACGACTTTAATTGTGGACTGAAAGCTTATCGTAAAGCCGTAGTGAAGAACATCGAAGTATATGGAGAAATGCACCGCTATATCCCTTATCTGGCAAAAAATGCCGGATTTCAGAAGATCGGCGAAAAGGTGGTACATCATCAAGCACGTAAATTCGGAAAGACCAAATTTGGCGGGTGGAACCGTTTCTTCAACGGGTATCTTGACTTAATCTCTCTCTGGTTCCTTTCCAAATTCGGCATTAAGCCGATGCACTTTTTCGGATTGTTAGGTTCACTGATGTTCATACTGGGATTCATCTCAGTGGTTATTGTAGGAGCCAGCAAGTTATACAATATGAATCACGGCATGCCTTACCGCCTGGTAACAGACTCCCCTTATTTTTATCTGTCACTGACTGCCATGATTATCGGAACACAGCTATTTCTGGCTGGTTTCCTTGGTGAACTGATCTCACGAAACGCTCCGGAACGCAACAATTACCTGATAGAAAAAATAATATAATGAATGATAAATGAAACCTGTACGATGAAAAAATTAATAAAACTGATACTCTTCCTGATGATAGCTTACCCACTGACCGGTGCTATCTTTTCTGCTTGCTCGGAAGAGAGCGACTGCTCCATGACCGGACGTCCGATGGTTTATGCCAATATGTATACCATCAATCCGGAAACAAAAGCCGTACTGAACGACACTCTTGACTCTCTGACTGTAACAGCGTTCGGAACTGACTCAATTATCATCAATAATCAAAAAAAGGTTCATGATATCGCCCTTCCTCTACGCTACACAAGTGACTCTACCATTCTTGTGTTTCATTATACCCGCCTGTTAAGAGATACAATGGTTATCCGACAAACCAATACTCCCTACTTCCAATCTATGGATTGTGGATACAGTATGAAACAAAACATTATCAGTATTCATCCGATCGATTATACAGATACCAATAAAAAGAAATATCATAGCATAGACTCCATATATATCAAATCAAATGCAGCTAACATTAATGGAACAGAAAATCTTAAAATATTCTACCGCTACAATCGTTAGTCTGCTGTGTCTTGCATTCAGTCTTCCGCTCCATGCACAACAACAAAGACCGAATGCACGTCCCTCCACTAAAGAGAAAGCTAAAGAGGAGATAAAAGTGGATACAATTCCATTTTATAATGGTACGTATGTAGGTGTAGACTTATTTGGGTTAGGCAGTAAACTACTTGGAGGGGATTTTCTAAGTTCCGAAGTAAATGTACGGGTGAACTTAAAAAGGAAATTTATCCCCACAGCAGAAATAGGTTTCGGACAGACAGATACTTGGAGCGATAATGGTATCCATTACAAAAGTGCAGCCCCTTACTTCCGTATCGGAGTAGATTATAATGTCGTTAAAGAATATTTGTATGTGGGACTGCGTTATGGATTCAGCAGTTTCAAATACGACATCTCAAGTACACCCTTTTCCGACCCTATTTATGGTGGAAGTATGGCCAATCCGGGATTAATAGACGGTATCTGGGGAGGAAGTGTACCTTATCATTACAATGGACTAAAATCCAATATGCAATGGCTTGAGTTAGTAGCCGGAGTAAACGTTCAAATCTATAAAAGATTCTATATGGGATGGACCTTACGCTTTAAGTTCAAGACCTCGGCTTCAGTCAACGAACATGGAAATCCATGGTATGTACCGGGTTTCGGTGAATATGACTCTTCAAACATAGGTATCACATATACCCTGATTTATAAACTACCATTTTAACGACATGACAGGATTAGAAATTTGGCTGCTTGCAATTGGTTTAGCGATGGACTGTCTCGCTGTCTCTATTGCAAGCGGTATTATTTTAAAACGTATCCAATGGCGGCCCATGCTCGTCATGGCATTCTTTTTTGGACTTTTTCAAGCTATAATGCCTCTATTAGGGTGGCTGGGAGCAAGTACATTCAGTCATCTTATCGAATCGGTTGATCATTGGATCGCCTTTGCCATCTTGGCTTTCCTGGGAGGACGGATGATTAAAGAATCCTTTAAAGAAGAAGATTGTTGCCAAAGATTTAATCCGGCAAGCTTGAAAGTTGTGATAACAATGGCTATAGCAACCAGCATTGATGCATTGGCTATAGGAGTGTCTTTCGCTTTTCTGGGTATTAAGAGTTGCTCGTCCATCCTTTACCCGGTGGGCATTATCGGATTTGTCTCCTTTCTGATGTCTCTTATAGGGCTCATCTTCGGCATCCGCTTTGGATGTGGTATTGCCCGAAAGCTCCGTGCTGAATTATGGGGAGGGATTATACTGATCCTTATCGGAACCAAAATATTAATAGAACACTTATTCTTTAATAATTAGCTATCAACCACAAGCCACAAGACTCTGGAAAATCATAAACAGGTTTGTCGCTTGCATACTTTTATTCATTATGGAAAAGAAAACAAGAAAAAGCTTTATTTGGCTGGCTATCCTTCTGCTGGGAACGATCTGGATATTAGCTCAACGCAATAAACAGGTACCTTACAACAGTATCAACGGCCTTGTATTCGGTACTGTATATAATATTACTTACCAATATGACGGTAATCTGAAAACAGAAATTGACGCTGAATTAAAGAGGTTCGACGGTTCCCTCTCCCCTTTCAATGACACGTCTGTTATTACCCGTGTCAACCGTAACGAAGAAATTGCAACGGATAGTTTCTTCCAAACCTGTTTCAACAGATCCATGGAAATCTCAGCCGAAACCCAAGGAGCTTTCGATATTACAGTAGCTCCGTTGGCCAACGCATGGGGATTCGGTTTCAAGAAGGGTGCCTTCCCTGACTCAACCATGATAGACAGCCTGCTCCAAATCACAGGCTACCAAAAAGTGAAACTGGAAGACGGCAAAGTAATAAAAGAAGACCCCCGAGTGATGTTAAGTTGCAGTGCAGTGGCCAAAGGTTATTCAGTAGATGTGGTAGCACGGTATCTGGATAGCAAAGGTATTAAGAACTACATGATCGATATAGGTGGAGAACTGGTCGTAAAGGGACTGAATCCCAAAGATGAAGTATGGAGAATCGGCATTAACAAACCGGTAGACGATTCGTTATCCCTCAATCAAGAGATACAAACAACGCTCAAGTTGACAGATGTCGGCATTGCTACTTCCGGAAACTATCGTAACTTTTATTATAAAGATGGCAAAAAGTATGCCCATACCATCGATCCCCGTACCGGATATCCGGTACAACACAACATTCTTTCGGCAACCGTAGTTGCAGAGGATTGCATGACTGCCGACGCATTGGCTACAGCCTTTATGGTAATGGGATTGGATGAAGCGGAGGCATTTACAAAATCACACCCAAACATAGGTGCTTATTTTATCTACAGTGATGAAAAAGGGGAGTTGAAAAGCTATTTCACAAAAAACATGGAACAATATCTTGATAAATAAAAAGAATATCCCCGGAGAAATATGTATATCCTTTCTCCGGAGATATTCTTTCGGGAGATACCGACGCAAACTGCCTACTTCATAAACACGAAATATACAGCCGCTATCAAACAGACAAAAGCAGCCACATGATTCCAATGTAATGACTCTCCTTTAAACAGTAAAGTAGAAAAGACAGTAAATATGATCAAAGTGATCACTTCTTGTATTATTTTGAGTTGCATTAATGAAAATGGTCCCCCGTTCCCACTAAACCCCAATCTATTGGCCGGAACCTGACAAGAATATTCTGCCAGCGCAATGACCCATGAAAACAAAACCACGCCATACAGAGGCCAATTACTGATCATTTTTGTCTCCTGCAGTTTCAGATGCCCATACCAGGCAAAAGTCATAAAAATATTGGAAACAATCAATAACGAAATTGCATAAACACCTTTCATACTTATATTTGAAATTAAAATTCTACTTCTTTAGGCAGTAACTCTTCCTGTACATTCGTCATGCTTCCCCAAAGGCTATATCGGGCTTCCGGATTCATCTTTTCCAATTGGCGGAGTATTCCTTTCATATCACTACGGCTCGACTGCGATTCATATGGACAGTTTTTTACTTGCTTCCTGTATCCACGTATCTGCGCGAGTTCCAGCAAGTCTGCTTCGTGCACCAGACACATCGGACGAATAATAGTCATATCAAACTTATTCATTACTAACCGTGGAGGCATTGTGCTGAATGCTCCTTGATATGTAATATTCATCAATAGTGTTTCCAGAATATCGTCCATGTGATGTCCGAGAGCAATCTTATTGCACCCCTGTTCTTTGGCAACTGTAAACAAGGCTTTTCTCCGATTCCACGAACAAAGAAAGCAAGGAGATTTGCGGGTATCAGTAGAAGGATCAAATGAGGTTTCATAAACAACCAACGGAACTCCATAACTTTCAGCATGTGCACGAAGATAATCCAAATCACTCTGATAGGGAATATTCTTCATAACCACATGTACTGCCACCACCGAAAAACGAGGTTTGAAAATACGTGAACGCTTACCTAATAATTCCACCAATGCCAAAGAATCTTTCCCTCCCGAAAGACCGACAAGCACTTTATCTCCCTCTTCTATCAGTCCATATTGAACTATCCCTTTATTAAACCGTTTTTCGATACGCCGAATGGTTTTCTCTTCTTCCGTAATCTGTGCCATAACTCTTTTAAAAATCGGCTGCAAAAGTAAGAGAAAAGAATGATTTAAAGAAGAATTAACATAATAGAAGAAGAGAAAAAAGGTTTATTTCCAATTAATTTGTATTTTTGAACTTCCGAATAATAACCCGAGACCATTTATGAAGAAAAAAAATATTCTATTCTTTCTATTATGCTTTCTCCTGACAAGCGTATCGGCACAAACCTTGGAACAAGCAAGGGCCATGTACGGTAAAGGACAATATGCTGAAGCCAAACCCGTTTTCCAGAAATATGTTAAATCGCAACCGGCAAACGGTAATTATAATCTATGGTATGGCGTATGTTGTCTTAAAACCGGTAATGCAGCTGAAGCGTTGAAGTATCTGGAAACTGCAGTAAAAAAGCGAATTCCGAGCGGGCAGTTGTACCTTGCGCAAACTTACAATGATCTATACCGATTTCAAGATGCGGTAGACTGCTATGAAACATACATAGCTGACCTATCAAAACGGAAGAAACCCACAGAAGAAGCGGAACAACTGCTGGAAAAGGCAAAAGGAAATCTTCGCATGCTGAAAGGAGTAGAAGACGTATGTGTCATCGATAGCTTTGTAGTAGACAAGGTCGACTTCTTGAAAGCTTATAAAATAAGTGAAGAGGCAGGTAAACTTTTCACTTACAATGATTATTTCAAAGCCAAAGGTTATCATCCGGGAACGGTTTATGAAACAGAAATCGGAAATCGCATTTATTACAGCGAACAAGGAGAAGAAAACCTGAATATCCTGTCCAAGACCAAAATGTTGGATGAATGGAGTCAAGGGAAACCACTTCCGGGAAGTATTAATGCCTCGGGAAACGCCAATTACCCATACGTATTGTCGGATGGAGTGACTATCTATTATGCTTCCGACGGTGATGGTTCTATGGGAGGATACGATATTTTTGTAACCCGATATAACACTAATACTGATACCTATCTGGTTCCGGAAAATGTAGGAATGCCTTTCAACTCTCCTTACAACGATTATATGTATGTCATCGATGAATACAATAACCTGGGATGGTTCGCTTCCGACCGTCACCAACCCGAGGACAAGGTTTGTATATACGTTTTCGTACCCAATGAATCCAAACGGACCTATAATTACGAAGCAATGAATCCGGAAGAAATAATCGGGTTAGCTCAACTCCATTCTTTGGAGAGTACCTGGAAAGATCAGAAAATAGTGGATAATGCCCGCCAACGCCTTGAAGCAGCTATTAACCACAAACCTGACATACAACAAAACTTCGATTTTGAGTTTGTTATTGACGACCATTCTACCTATCATCATTTGACGGATTTCAAATCTCCTAAAGCCAAACAACTGTATTTGAAATACGAACAGATGGAGAAAGACTACCGTCAGCAAACTAACAAACTAACTAACCAACGTGAGGGATTTGCACGGTCTAACAAAGACGAACAAACGAAAATGGCTCCGGCTATCCGTGATCTTGAGAAAAGGATATTCCAAATGTCGAAAGAACTGGATAAACAGGCTATTGAAGTCCGGAACGCAGAAAAACAAAATTTAAAATAACCCAATTATGGATGTACTGATCATCATTGCATTGATTGTTGCAGCAGTAATACTCTTTTTAGTTGAACTGTTTGTGATTCCGGGTATCAGCCTTGCCGGTATTTCGGCTTTGGTTTGCATCATCTATGCCAACTATTACGCTTTTGCCAATCTGGGGACAGGGGCGGGATTCACAACACTTATCATTTCAGGAGTCGCCTGCATCGGTTCGCTTGTCTGGTTTATGCGATCGAAAACTCTGGATAAGCTCGCATTGAAGAAAGATATAACATCCAAAATAGACCGAAGTGCTGCCGAAAAAGTAAAAGTGGGCGATACGGGTATCACAGTTACCCGCCTGGCTCAGATTGGCAATGCTGAAATCAATGGGAATATCATAGAAGTAAAATCAATGGATGGTTTACTGAATGAAAAAACTCCGATTATAGTCAATCGGATCACTGATGGAATAATCTTTGTCGAAAAACTAAAATCCTAATATTCATTTAAAATCAAGCACAATTATGAATGTCGAACCCATGTATCTGACTATCTTCTTGATAGCAGGAGGTATTATCTTCCTGGTTCTCTTCTTTCATTATGTACCTTTCTTCCTGTGGTTGTCAGCCAAAGTATCGGGAGTTAATATTTCACTGGTACAACTTTTCCTGATGCGTATCCGTAATGTTCCGCCCTACATCATCGTACCCGGTATGATCGAAGCACATAAAGCGGGATTGAGTAACATAACCCGTGACGAACTTGAAGCACACTATCTGGCAGGCGGTCATGTGGAACGGGTAGTTCATGCGCTGGTATCGGCATCAAAAGCCAATATTGAACTTCCATTCCAGATGGCTACTGCTATAGACCTCGCAGGTCGTGATGTTTTCGAAGCCGTACAGATGTCAGTTAATCCGAAAGTTATTGATACACCTCCCGTAACAGCTGTTGCCAAAGACGGTATCCAGTTGATAGCCAAAGCACGTGTGACGGTACGCGCCAATATCCGTCAATTGGTGGGTGGTGCCGGTGAAGATACAATCCTGGCACGTGTAGGCGAAGGTATCGTTTCGTCAATCGGTTCCTCTGAAAACCATAAGTCAGTACTTGAGAATCCTGATTCTATCTCAAAACTGGTACTACGCAAAGGACTCGATGCAGGTACTGCCTTTGAGATCCTCTCTATTGATATCGCCGATATCGATATAGGTAAGAATATTGGTGCTGCTCTACAGATAGACCAGGCAAATGCCGATAAGAATATTGCGCAAGCTAAAGCAGAAGAGCGTCGCGCAATGGCTGTGGCTACCGAACAGGAAATGAAAGCCAAAGCAGAAGAAGCCCGAGCTAATGTGATTCAAGCAGAAGCAGAAGTCCCCAAAGCCATGGCTGAAGCTTTCCGCAATGGAAATCTTGGTATTATGGATTATTATAAGATGAAAAACATCCAGGCTGACACCTCAATGCGTGAAAATATAGCTAAGCCGATTGGCGGATCTACCAGCAAACCACTGGGTGACTAAAGAGAAATCATTCACCACAAACTACACAGCATACCACAACTGACTGGAGAAGAATAATCTCTTAAAAAGAGTGGTTAATCTATGTAATTTGTGGTGAACTTATTTATAAAACTAAAACCTTTCAATAACATGAAAAAGTATTTTCCTTCCTCCGAATTAATCATTAATGAAGATGGTTCGGTATTTCATTTGCATGTAAAGCCGGAATGGTTGGCAGACAAAGTTATATTGGTAGGTGATCCCGGACGGGTGGCTCTCGTAGCTTCTCACTTCGAAAACAAAGAATGCGAAGTGGAAAGCCGCGAATTCAAGACAATAACCGGAACTTACAAAGGCAAGCGAATAACGGTCGTATCTACAGGTATCGGTTGCGACAACATCGACATTGTGATTAATGAACTGGATGCTCTGGCAAATATCGACTTTCAGACACGGGAAGAAAAAGAGCACCTTCGGTCATTGGAATTAGTCCGTATCGGTACTTGTGGGGGACTGCAACCCAATACACCGGTTGGAACTTTTGTCTGTTCCGAAAAATCAATCGGTTTTGATGGTCTGTTGAATTTTTATGCCGGACGCAATGCCGTTTGCGATCTTCCTTTTGAGCGGGCATTTCTAAACCACATGGGTTGGTCTGGCAATATATGCGCTCCTGCCCCTTATGTGATTGATGCCAATGCTGAATTGATTGACCGTATTGCTCAAGATGATATGGTACGTGGAGTTACCATTGCAGCGGGAGGTTTTTTCGGACCGCAAGGACGTGAACTTCGTGTTCCTTTGGCTGATCCCAACCAAAATGACAAAATCGAAAAGTTTGAATACAAGGGTTATAAAATAACTAACTTTGAAATGGAGAGTTCCGCTCTTGCCGGCCTCGGCAAGCTGATGGGACACAAAGCCATGACAGTCTGTATGGTTATAGCCAACCGTTTGATCAAAGAAGCGAATACGGGCTATAAAAATACCATCGATACATTAATAAAAACTGTTCTTGACCGAATCTGATGAATCTATCATTTGCCGCCATCGATTTCGAAACAGCCACAGGATACATGGAAAGTGCCTGTGCCGTAGGTATTGTCACCGTTACCGACGGAGAAATTACGGATGAATATTACAGCCTGATTCAACCACCGGAGAATGAATACTGGCGTGCAAATATCCTCGTACATGGAATAACCCCGGAAATGACGGAATCACTTCCGGGGTTTCATGCCATTTATCCTGAAATAAAAAAGCGGTTGCAAGGAAAAGTAGTAGTTGCACATAATGAGCAATTCGACCGTAATGTACTAAAACGCACCATGCGGATGTACAGACTGGACTATGACGAGCTATTACTTCCGGAACATTGGGAATGTACCTGCCGAATCTACCGTTCTTTGGGATATAAACCAGTCAATCTGAGTGCTTGCTGCGAACGGGAGGGAATTGAACTTAAGCACCACGAAGCCCTTTCCGACGCCCGGGGATGTGCAAAACTTTATCTTAATTATCTTGAGAGATACCGTCCGTTTAATACCCTATGGTGAAACGTTCCTGATGATGCTCCGGCTTTTCAAGTTCATCAACCATGGCAGCGGCATAATCTTCCACGGAAATATGACTGTTACCCACAATATCTACAATCATATCATCCTTACCCAGACGGTATCTTCCGGTACGTACTCCCGGAGCCATATCTGCTGCCGGTGAGAAGAAGACCCAATCAATCTCTTTTTCCTTCTTCAAGAAATCAAGGTAGAAATCACTTAAAGCCCTCACCCCGGGCAATATTTTTTCGGGAACTTCTCCCGAATCAACGAGACGAATACCCGGAGCAATAAACAATGAACCGGCCCCTCCCACCATTAAAAAACGGTTGACTCCAGCCTTTTTCACACCATCAATAATCGTTAGATAAACCTCAATGGTTTCCTTATATATATTAGGATTATTCCAACCCGGATTAAAAGCACTAATCACGGCATCGGCACCTTGACAAACTTCACAAACTTCATCTAATGAAGAGACATCGGCTCTCTTCACTTCCAGATTTTCATTCTCAATCTTAATTTTTTCAGGATGACGAACTACCGCCGTCACATGAAATCCACGGTTCAAAGCTTCATTTAGAATAGCCGAACCCACGAAGCCGCTGGCTCCGATTATCACAACTTTCTTCATAATTCAATTTATCTATATAGTATTATTTGTTTTCTACATAACACTCTATATCATAAATTGTTGCATCGAAAAACAGGCTTATCTTCCCTCCTGCAAATAAGCTCCGATAGTTTCTCTCAGCTTTTCCAGAGGATAAGGTTTCGCAATCACTTCGTTACACCCTGCTTCAATAGCCTGCTCCCCTTCCGGACAGAATGCATATGCTGTAACCGCAATAATCGGTATCTCTTGCGAAATTGCACGAATTTTAGTTGTCGCCTGAATACCATTCATCACCGGCATTCGGATATCCATCAGAATCAAATCGGGCTTCTCACGCATGAAACTTTTTACTGCTTCCTCTCCATTTGGCACCCAAAGAATTGTATATTCTTTCTTCAAAAAGGCATTAATCTGCAGATAACCGGACTCCACATCTTCCGCTATCAGTATCTTCTTCTGCCGGTTGCTCAGTCCCACAGTGACGGTTGCATTTCCTCTTTCCGCAACCGTTACTTTTTGCTCTTGCTTATTGGGCAGATAAAGAGTGAAAGTACTCCCTTTCTCAAGCTCGGATTCCACTTCGATCCGACCTCCTAACCGTTCCACAATACTTTTACAGATAGGTAAACCCAATCCTGTACCTTGTACAAAATCATTCAACTTCTCAAAACGGGTAAATATCAAAGGGAGCTTCTCTTTAGAAATGCCACAACCGGTATCTGCCACATAAAATTTCACCCATTCTTCCTCTTTTACAAGTCCAAAGGTGATGCTCCCCTCAATCGTATTTTTAATTGCATTCGATAAGAAATTAAACAATACCTGTGTTACACGATTTCTGTCCGTCGAAATCCAGATTTCATCTGATGGACGAATCACATTTAGTTCGACCCCTTTCTTCATTTTAAGACGGTGTACCTTATACACTTCATCTGCCAGCCCGCTTATTTCTGTCAACTGACAGTGCATTTCCGATTTACCAGACTCTATGCGTGACAAATCAAGAATATCATTGATCAGTTGCAGCAATAGATTACTATTCTGCTGGATAATCCCTAAATACTCCTCTTTCTCCTTTTCATCCTCAGTCAGAGCTATTATCTCCGAGAAACCGACAATCGCATTCAAAGGAGTACGTATTTCATGGCTCATATTAGCAAGGAACAGCGATTTCATCCGGTCTGCCTCTTCTGCCCGCCGTTTAGCATCAAGCAATTCTTGCGAGCGCTGTATCCGGTCACCTATATCATGAATCAGAGCTAATACCTTATTCCCCTCAAACGGAGCAATACGCGCCTGAAAATAATGTCTGCCGGTTTCTACATCTAAAGGATATTCTATTTCTTTCAGTTTTCCACTTTTCAAACATTCACGTATACTACTGATAAACAATTCGCTGACCTCCGCTGAATAAATAGATCTCCCATCTGCTCCTTTCAAGACTTCTACCGGATGTAATAGTTCCGTACCGGGTGCCATCAATACATCCGTGATAAAGAAATTATCATCAAAAATAAATATAAACTCAGGGAGTGCCTCAATAATTTTCCGGTTTCGCTCTTCAAGCTGTCTGATCTGCACTTCTTTTTCACAGCGTGAAGTAATATTGGCAGTATATGCTATAATTTTATCAGAACCATTCTCCTTATTCTTCTTATACGCAATGAAATTATCTTCAAGCCAAATTGTTTCTCCATGCTCTCCCAAGCAACGCACTACTATTTGAGAAGTCTTTGTATCCGACTCAAGCATGCGGTTAAAAGCTGTTTGATAAGAAGTAACATCATCCGGATGAGCAAACCGATAAAAGTCATTAATTTCTCTGAAAACAATTCCTGCTTCCTTTAAACCCAAGATACTAAGATATTCATCTGTAAAATTACATTCGCCCGTGGGAATATCGTATTCCCAGAATGCAATCTGATGTCCGGCCAAAACAGAAGTGATCTTCTGGTAATCCTCTTTTAATTTTTCAATATTCTCCATCCCCGAAAATGAATCTTTTGCGTGTCCCATAGCCATAAAATTTGTCTTGCTGTATGCGAGCAAAGATAAAATAATAAAGCATAACTTCTATCTGTTTACTCTGTTTTTTACAGAGAAAGCTCTATCTTTGCCACTCAAAATGAAATAGATAATGAATCAAGACACAATTTGCGCCATAGCAACCGCTCAAGGAGGAGCCATCGGAAGCATTCGTGTTTCCGGTCCTGAAGCAATAACCATCACCAGTCGTATTTTTACTCCGGCTAAACCCGGAAAGCTGCTGAGTGAACAAAAGCCTTATACGCTAACTTTCGGCCGAATTTATAACGGAGAAGAACTGATAGACGAGGTTCTCGTCAGCCTTTTCCGGGCCCCACATTCCTATACGGGGGAAGACAGTACTGAAATCACTTGTCACGGCTCATCCTATATTCTACAGCAAGTAATGCAATTGCTGATAAAAAACGGATGCCGTACTGCACAGCCGGGAGAATACACTCAACGAGCTTTCCTCAATGGTAAGATGGATTTAAGTCAGGCCGAAGCTGTAGCCGACCTAATAGCCTCATCTTCTGCCGCCACCCATCGTCTTGCTCTGAGTCAAATGCGTGGCGGATTTAGCAAGGAATTGGCAATATTGCGCGAGAAACTATTGAACTTCACATCAATGATTGAGCTGGAATTGGATTTCAGTGAAGAAGATGTGGAATTTGCCGACCGATCTGCCTTGCGCCAGTTAGCTGACGGAATTGAGAAGGTGATTGCACGCCTGGTAGACTCGTTCAGTGTAGGAAATGCTATAAAGAATGGTGTTCCGGTAGCTATTATCGGAGAAACCAATGCAGGAAAATCTACCTTACTTAATGTTCTGTTGAACGAAGATAAGGCAATTGTCAGTGACATTCACGGCACAACACGCGATGTCATTGAGGATACTGTAAATATAGGTGGTATCACTTTTCGCTTTATCGATACAGCCGGCATTCGGGAAACTAACGATATGATTGAAAGTCTGGGTATCGAACGAACTTTTCAAAAGCTCGATCAGGCAGAGATTGTACTATGGATAATTGATTCAGCAGACGCAATCTCACAGCTAAAACTACTCTCCGATAAGATTCTTCCTCGTTGTGAACACAAACAATTGATTTTAGTCTTTAATAAGGTAGAACTGATAAATGAAACTCAGAAAAATGAACTTACCTCACAACTTTCCGAGCATGTCGGTTCGGAAATAGAATCTATTTTTATTTCTGCGAAACAACGTCAGCACACGGATGAACTCCAACAAAAACTTATAGCAGCTGCCCATTTACCAACAGTCACACAGAATGATGTTATTGTAACGAATGTCCGTCATTACGAAGCGTTGACACGTGCATTGGATGCAATTCACCGGGTACAAGAAGGATTGGATGCAAATATTTCCGGGGATTTTCTTTCACAAGACATACGTGAATGTATTTTCCATTTATCCGATATAGTAGGGGAAGTGACCAATGATATGGTGCTACAGAATATATTTGCACATTTTTGCATCGGCAAATGATGGCTTGGAAACAGCCGTAACCAACTATAATCATTTAGAATAAAGTCGCTGTATATCAGCGACTTTTCTATTTTAACACTTTCCAGTCCGTATTTGGAGATAACGGTTTTTATCCATATTTTTCTATCATATTTCTACCGCGACAGAAATTCACGGTTAGCCCGAATGTCACAGTGACGCATTAGTTGACGTGTGTTGACAATGGTTTACATGTGTAGACAAAAAGGGAAATAAAAAAACAGAGAAAATGATATAGGAAATATGGAAGTAAAGAGAATTTGTCAATGGTGCGGAAAACCATTCATCGCACAGAAAACAACGACCTGTTATTGTAGCCCTCAATGCTCGAAGCGAGGTTACAAACATCGTATCAAGGAGCGCAAAATGGAACTGCGCCATATTCAAGAAATGCAGGAGCTGCGCTCCAGTCTGGAGAAGCAGGAATATTTCACTTTCTCGCAGGCTGCCCGATTGATGGGCGTAAGCCGTCAGTACATTTATAAATTAGTCAAAGAGGATAAACTTAGAGCATCCCGAATTAGCGGAAGAATGGCTTTGGTAAGGCGTGCAGACATAGAGTTAATGCTCAAAAGCAAACCTTACGAACGACTGGTTGCAAAAAACGACTTCAACATCTCCGAGTATTACACCGCCGAAGAGATTGCGGAAAAATATAAAGTCAACGCCAAATGGGTGTGGACTTACACACGGCAACATAAAGTGCCGAAGGTGAGAATACGCCAGTTCAACTATTACAGCAAGAAACATATCGATGCCGCCTTTGCCAAATACGAGGTGGATTCCGACCTTACCGAATGGTACACACCGGAAGAGATTCAGGAGAAGTACGGCATGACACGTGTCGCCATCCGTTCGCAAGTGTATCGGAACAACATTCCCTCCAAGAAAGAGCATGGGCAGATATTCTACTCAAAGCTCCACTTCGACCTCTCGAAGAGTTCCGAACAGGAGAGCAAGGCGGAATACTACACCGTCAAGGAGGCGATGGAGAAATTCAAACTCTCTCGTGATTCAGTTTACGGTATTCTGCAATTCCATCAGATCAACCGTGAGAAGAACGGACGATTCGTCAGATTCCTGAAAGTGGAGTTTGACCGGGTAATGGGTGTCCGCAAATAGTCTAATTTATGGCTATCCGTAAATTATTCAAAAAATTAATCCCTGCTGTAGGTAATCTGCATGATTACATTATAGAGTTTCGCCGACGAATTAATAATAACCATAAAATATAACATTATGCATGAATGCAAGACTGTGACATTAAGGACACGTCCGCTAAAAGGCAGGATGATGTCTTTCTATCTGGATTATTATCCGGGATATCGAGACAAAGAGACAATGAAAGTTATCCGTCATGAATCGCTTGGTATTTATATCTATGCCAATCCGAGAAACAAACGTGAACAGAATTTCAACGAGGTAATGACCGAGAAAGCCGAAGCTATCCGTTGCCGCAGGTTCGAGTCGGTAGTCAATGAACGGTATGACTTCTTTGACAAGTACAAACTCAAGGCAGACTTTCTGGAGTATTATCGCAAGCAGCTCCGTAAGCATGACCAGAAATGGGAGTTTGTCTATCTGCATTTCAATAACTTCGTACATGGCAAATGCACCTTTGAAGAGATTGACATCGACCTCTGTAACAAGTTTCGGGAATATCTGCTGAGTGCCAAGAAGCTAAGGCGTAATGGACGTATCACACGGAACTCCGCATCAGGATATTGGTCTACTTTCAGAGGTTTCCTGAAAATACTCTACCGTAATGGGATGATAAAGACCAATGTCAATGACTTCTTGGAAAAGATAGAGACAGAAGATGTAATGAAAGAGGCCCTGTCTGTTGAGGAACTGTACAAATTGGCCGAGACACCTTGTAAGAAGCCTATTCTGAAAACGGCATCGCTGTTTTCCTGTATGACCAGCTTGCGTATCAGTGATATTCTCTCGCTATGTTGGGAAGACATCGTGGACTATTCTGCCGGTGGGAAATGCGTACACATCATTACGCAGAAGAACAAAGCGGAAGACATCATTCCCATCAGCGAAGAAGCATTGGGATTGATAGGTTATAGTTCTGAAAAGAAAGGTTTGGTATTCAAGGGACTTATGCGTAGTTGGACGCAAATACCGATGAAAGAATGGATTCGTTCTGCCGGAATTACCAAGAACATAACATTTCATTCATACCGGAGAACATTTGCAACGCTACAAGCAGCTGCCGGGACGGACATCCGTACCATACAGAGCATCATGGCGCACAAGAGTATCACCACCACGCAAAGGTATATCAAAGTCGTGGATGCCAACAAACGTGAAGCCAGTAAGAAAATTACCCTGACACGACAAGACTGACAGCTGCTTTGTCCCCGATTTCTGCGGTCAGAGTATGATTTTAGGTGAAAAATCATACTCTGACCGTGATATTTAGCATGATACGTGGTAACTATCAATCTTTTTATTGCAACTATCTGGAATATCGATTATATCTTTAGCGCAAAACGATTCCAAATACTTGCAGACCATGACGAATAAAAAACAAATTCAGACTAAAAAGATAAGTTTTATCCTCGCACTGTCCGTTATCATTTATGCGGCCATAGACACTTATCTTTTCCTTTGCCATGACATCAATATCATGCGCATAACGACTCCTGTCATCCTTGAACTGGTAATAGCTATCATATTGTGCGGACTCCTGCACAAATTTTTCTATAAATGGCTGACAAAAAATCCTATCAACTTCTCTTTTGGCGAGCCATCTACCCCTATTGTAAAATCAGAGAACGCCATAGAATCTATGGATGCTACTGAAACACTGTCTATCGAGCAATCGATGGGTTTGGCTGAACAGGAGTGTCCTCCGTCCCAACAGTCAAATCAAAATACTGTAAACTCTGATTGTCCGCAAGATTCTCATTTGAATAAATATGATTCCATATTGGTGGAACTCAAAAAGAAAGAAATTGAAAGGCAAGCGGAAATTATGGATGCGATTCGGGAATACGTAACCGTCAAGACTGCCCCCTATCTCTCCAAAGAGGATATTGCCACCCTCATTTCCAATATAGAGCATATGGCTTACGGTCAACCTGAGTCATATAAACCGATTCGTTCCAATATAGACAATCCGCTGAGGTCGCCGGGGCTTCGCCATTTGGCATGGAATGTCGGTGAACGCTTGGGAGTGCCCTTAGCGAAAAGAGCCGTTTTTATCAAGAAATCATTTCCATACGAACTCGTAAACGCGACCCTTGAATATCTTAAACTTAATTTACGGGATAATGTCTCAAGCCAGATTCCCATTGATGTACCAGATAAAGGCGACTATCGCTTCCATTTAGATGTAGATAATGATGACTCGCAATAAAAAAAATATGCAGACGAAATAATTAATCCGGTCTGTATTGTTCTGCAAGGTTTCATTGAGTTGGTTCGCAGCATGTTAAACGATTAAAATAGTCATAATATGGAAAAAGACCAACTGACATTCAACGACCTGCCGACTGTGGTAGGCGAACTATGCGACAGAATCGCAAGTATGGAAATCCTGCTTACGGAGAAACTTTCCAAGCAGTACGAAACCAAAGAGAACACGCACGTCCCCATGACCGTACAGGAGGCTTGCAACTATCTTAAAATGCCGTTGTCGACCTTTTATTACAAGGTCAAGAAGGACGATATTCCGGTTATAAAACAAGGAAAGCATCTCTACATCTATCGTGACGAACTGGATAGATGGCTGGAATCTTCCCGGAAGAATCCAGTTCCGCAAAGTTTCGAGGACGAGAATGAGTCCTTGCTCGCCTCCCATCGCCGTAAACCGAACTCTAAAAACTGGTAGCGATGGAAAAGACGGACACTATTATTCTTTCTCCGGAAGAATTGGCCGCTTATATGGCGGAGTCAACAATAAGCGTAACAAGTACATACGAACACTCCCCGGTGATTCTGATGGTGGACGATACTGTTATCGGAACATTGGGAAACTTCAGCGCTTCCATCGGGAAAGCCAAAAGCAAGAAAACTTTCAACGTTTCAGCCATTGTCGCATCGGCATTGAGTGGCAGCACCGTTCTTCATTACCGGTCTATGTTCCCTGAGAATAAGCGGAAGATTCTATATATAGACACAGAGCAGGGGCGGTATCATTGCCAACAGGTATTGAAACGCATCTTACGTTTGGCCGACTTGCCGGAATACAAGAATCCGGATAATCTGATTATGCTGGCTCTGCGCAAGTTTTCCCCTAAACTACGTCTGGCGATAGTCGAACAGGCCATTGGCACAATACCGGATTTGGGATTGGTCATCATAGATGGCATTCGTGATTTCCTTTACGACATCAATTCCTCCAGCGAATCCACCGACATCATCTCCAAATTCATGCAGTGGACGGATGACAGGCAAATCCATATCCATACCGTCTTGCATCAGAACAAGAATGATGAACATGCCCGTGGTCACATCGGCACGGAACTCAACAACAAAGCAGAAACCATCATGCAGGTCGAAGTGGACAAAGAGGACAAGACTGTAAGCGTGGTCGAAGCCGTCCATATCCGTGACCGTGAGTTTGAGCCTTTCGCCTTCCGCATAAACGAGGAAGCCATGCCCGAACCAGTAGAGTCCTATCTGCCAAAAGAGAAGAAGACCGGACGACCAACCAAAGGACCGTTCGATCCAGACAAGGAGATTCCAAAGAATGTACATCGTCCAGCATTGGATGCCGTTTTTGCCAATGGCAACATCAACAATTACGATGATTATATAGAACGCTTGAAAGAGGGTTACGGATTACAGGGTATAAAACTCGGTTATAACAAGGCGGTAAAGGTCGCAACATTGCTCAGCGACAAACAAATGGTTATAAAAGAAGGGAAAGATTATGCCTTCAATCCAGAATACCATTATTGAGTTCAACTTTACTTTATTGTTGGGGCGTATATATAAGAATAAAGCAAAGTCGGAGGAAGACATCATGTGAGATATTCATATTCTCCCCTCTTTTAGAGGCTAGTATCATCCTATGTTTCCTATCCGAGTGCCAGTTCACTATACGCAACCGATATGGCTTGCCGTGAAGCATCAACAGGTAACTGTTGCGAGATATGCCAAGGTATAACCTCACTACGTTACGGTTGTACATTGGCGCTCTCGCCTGCTCAGTTCCCTCGCCGGTGCGGTACTCGCAAGCTCGCACCTATTCAACCATTATAAAACGATTCAGATGAAAGAAGATATTGAAAATACATCGGACTCCTCGAAAGAAACCAGAAGTGTCTTCATCGGAGCAAAAGTCACTCCTACTCAGAAGGAGCATATAAAATCACTGGCCGGACAATGCGGCATGACTGTAAGTGACTACATATTATCACGTGCGTATAACTTCAAGCCAAAAGCAAGGCTCACGAAAGAAGAAGCGGTACTGTTACAGAATCTGGACGATTGTCGGTCAGACCTCGTAAAATACACCTCCGCCCTACACGGAATGTCCACAAAGCAGCGCATGGCAATGTTCAATCAGGTTCCGTTTATGGTGGGCTGGCTGAAAGAATTAGGTAATGTGGCTGAAAATATCTGCCAGTTCCTGAATGCTGTAAAAGAGAAGAACAAAATTCCGTCCACCCCTAAATCCGAAGAAGAATGATTGCGAAAGCCAAAGCCATATCGCACGGCATAAACGACCTCCGTTACATTACCGGCGAATCACAGCATAAGAAGCATCCGGAGAAAATCTATCGGGTATTGGATAATCTGTTGTCCTCAGAACCGGATGCTATGGGGATATGGAACTCCATGCAGTTGACCCTATCCCAGCATCAACCGATAAAGAACTCCGTTATCAGAATCGAGCTGAGTCCATCGCCCGAACATACCCAATTCTATGACATCGAAGATTGGCAAAATCTTTGGCAAGATTTCGCCGAGGAGTTCGACAAACAGGTGATTACCGGCAAGGATGGAAAAGTCCGTTCCTATCCGACCAATTTGGCAGGCAGCAAGTACTCGGTTTGGCTTCATACGGAATCCAAAGGCGAAGTTCCCCATCTACATGCTGCGGTCTGCCGTCTGGATGAGAACGGCAACATCAACAATGACCACAACATTCATCTTCGGGCGCAACGTGCTGCCGAACGAGTGGCAAAGAAACGAGGCTGGACGACTGCGGCACAAATCAGAAATCGAAACATTCCACAAGTGAACCGAGACTGCATGAATGTATTGAAAGCAATGTCATCATGGTCATGGGATGAATACAAGAATGCTCTTATACAGAAAGGTTATACCGTCCATGAAAGGGAGGACAAGAAAGGTATTCTTCGTGGTTATGCCCTCATGAATGGGAACACTAAATACAAAGCTTCCGAATTGGGAATCGGCAGGAACCTGATGGTCTCGAAACTTCCTGCGACATGGAAGAAACTGCACCATCAGCCAGCTACCGTCATTAGCAATAATACTCCCCCAACCGTTCAACAGGCAGCGATACAGAAGGTTGCCCCTATTGACTATACCCAATATCTCACATATAGTCAGGATATGATTTCCTATGCCCTCAGTCATGAAGGCAAGGATTACAAATTCTATATCCCGGAAAAAGTACTTGACTGTTTCAATGACGAATTTGATTACAGGTTTATTGCCAACTGTCAGGAACTTACCGATATGGCTGTAGCTATATTTGTCGGACTGATAGATACCCCCAATGTAACAACCGGTGGAGGTGGCGGAGGTTCACAAAGCGATCTCCCGTGGAGAGACAAGGACGAAGACGACTTACAATGGGCACGCAGATGCGCTCGTGCTGCCAGTCGTTCGTTAGGGAAGAAACCGAAAACAGGACTAAAACGATAAGCCTATGAAGCCAAACATGAAAAAGAAATTCGATTTTTCCGCAGAAATGAGTGAAGTGGAATCCATAAAAACCACTCCCAAGAATGAATATCTGGAAGAAGAAAAACGGCTACTCGATATAAATGCCAAGGAACTTGCCAGCCTGAATGACAATGTATATAAGCTGAGAACAGAAGTTGAAAATCTGTCCGGCTCTATACGAGAGTGCAAACCTATCATTTCTGAAGAAATGCAGAAGTTGGCAGTTGAATTTGGAGCAACACTTCTCTGCAATTTTCTTGGTCAGATTGAAAGCAAATGCAAGGAAGCCGAGCGGAGAATAAAGAAAGCCGACAATGCTATCCATATCCCGGCTACCGCATTCTACATTTTGATTATCATTGTAGTCGCTCTGTCTTCTTTTTTCGTGTGCATGATAGTGGCTAATGCAGAGATTTTGCATTCCGGATTGATTTGGAAGGCTGTTATTGGTTGTATTCTTATGGCTGTTTTGGGGATTGGTATAGCTGTAGTTATACAGAAGTTTTCGGATAGAGGCAAATAAACGAAAAGTCTCAATCGGATAGGGATTGCTATCGGTTGAGACTTTATTCTGTATTGTGTCAAAAGCTAACTTTTACTCCCCTTGCTCTAACACCCCTCTGATTTGCTTATCAAAATCAGAATCAATCGGTTGAGTAAGATTAAAAATATCATATTCCTGTTCCGCCTTGGCTTTTGCCTGAACAGCAGAAATACGTCCTTTATCTGGCAAAATCTGATAATCCATAAATGAGAGGAACTTAGCTACACTTTCAGAGAATTGCTCCATATTGAAAGTGTTCCGACGTCTAATAAGGTTTTCAATATATTCGAAGAATGCTGATACAGCAAGCTCCAATTCCTTTATCTTTTTCTCTGGCAGATAGTTCTTTGCAACAGTAACATCCGATTTTAAGATACGTCCATTGGGAGAGTTCTTCCAAGTAGTCAAACCCATATGCTCTTTGGCATGATCCGCATTGTGATACACAATTTCGGCTACCGTCTGCCCTGTAATTGCATAATGAAACCGATTCTGAATCATCGCATAGAAATCGTGTGTTGTTGGCGAGTCTTTGTCATAGTCAATGCTACACTCAGCATATATATCCGTAATCTTCTGCCATATCCTACGCTCACTGGCACGGATGGAACGTATCCGTTCAAGCAACTCCTGAAAATAATCCTGCCCAAACACCGTTTCACCTTGCTTCAAACGGTCATCATTAAGAACAAACCCTTTTTTAATGTATTCATTCAGGATTTTCGTAGTCCATTGACGGAAACGAGTAGCTTGTAGTGAATTTACACGATAACCAACCGAGATAACAGCATCAAGATTATAAAATTGTGTGTTATATATCTTGCCATCCTCGGCAGTATGTGCAAATTTTGCACATACTGAATCCTGCTGTAACTCAGCTGACTCAAATATATTTTTGAGATGCTTGGAAACAACCGTTCTATCCACGCCAAAAAGTTGAGCCATCGCCTTTTGGGTACACCAAAGGGTTTCATCCCTGATGATTACCTGCACCTTTCCTTCCTTTTCCGGAAGATTGTATAATATGAATTGTATTTCTTGTAACATAATAAGGAGCTTAACTAAATAGAATATGATAAAAAAACGGTAGATCTAAAAAATGATGCAACACATATAGCTTTTTGAAAAAACTACTCCCATAAATGTCTAATCATACTTTTTATAGTCTCATTCTCTAATTTCATACTCAGCTGTTTTGACATATCATTATCACCAGCAATGTGTAATGGGTGATTATAAATAATACCTAGTAAATAATAGGTTTCAGGAACTACAATTCCTTGGTCATGAGCATAATTAAGTTTTTCGGTTGTACCATGTGTAATGAGGAACTCTTGTTTATGGGCATCAGCATCAATATAATTATAAGCATTTTCTTCTATCTTAATTCTAATCGAGACACATACCGCCAACGGGTCATATGTCTTACCTGGCTCTAATAAATATTTTCGCAATTCTCTATCAACTTTCTTTTTGAACATTCTTGGTGTTCCCCAATCAAGGTTAAGAGACAACTGCTTAAATTCTTCCGTAATATCAATCGTATCAATATTAGGATGGTAATGTAAATAATATGTATCTACGGCATTTTTAATTAATAAATTCTCCCTTGCACCTATAAATTGAGCCATTTTATCACTAATTTTCCCCTTGTAGTTTTTTAGATAACATATATTCAACCGTTTATCATTAAAACAAAAATGTTTCAAATAATTAGGATCAATATGAGTAAGTAGAATAGGGAATATAATTCTCCTATTTTTTCTATAACTATCAATTAATGTGGATATATAATACTGGAATGCGACAAGATTTGCATCATCTAAATAATCAAAGAATTCATCAATAACAAGGATACAAGCTTTTGATTCCTTATAATGACATTCCATCAACCTAGATATAAAAGTAAGAATATCACGTTGACCATTAGAAATCATATTAGCTTTTGGCCATTCAATTATTAAAGAATGATCTTTGATTGCAGACTTAATTTCAAATCTATCACTTACAGGATTTATCTTTTCAAGAGTTGAGTCTATCTCTACTTGTTTTTTTAGAAAGTTGGCGTACGCCAAAGCTTTTCTATAATTCACTCCCATGCTATTTCTAACATGAATAATTTGCCAAGCGACAAGAAAGACATCTACTATATTATCAAATGCTGAATTTTGTCTTATTATATCACATAAATTAGTTAACTCTTGATTATTGATATCTATAATATTCTCTCTAATAATTTCATCCTTAATACTGTGGGCTGTTTTTCTATTATCGATACTATTAATTTTCGCTATTATTGCATTAAAAGGAGTTTTAAAACGAACCAAACTAAACTCTTCAAAATTTATATTCTCAGAGATACGTATTATTAAGTTATACTGACTATAAATATTGGAGATGTCTGTTAATAGTTTTCCATTAATTCCAAAATCTCGTTTATTCCTAGGAAGTGAATAATCAAAGTTTATTTTTGGGGGAATAGTTTGGATCATTACAGTCGGACTAATATCGTTCGAAGCTCTTGCTATAGTTCTACCACCATATCGTTGAGCAGTAGCTTTAGGTTTAAGCTGACAATTAATCACATATATATCAAATTTACTTGATATAGAGTTATGACTGTCATCTGCTTCTAAATTTTCTCCTGTACTTAACTTTAATCTTAAAATAGGTTTATTAGAATTATCTCCATTATAATAACTACTTTCATCAAGATCTAATTTACTATTTTTAAGAGATTTAAATGCTATAGCTAAAGAAGTCTTTCCAAAGCCGTTAGGCGCAACTAAAATATTAGGACGATTAGGTTGAATAGATTGCTTTAACTCAAAATTTTGCAATCCTTTTATATTTTCTATATGTAGTTCAGTTATTACCATAGATACGATAAATATTATTTACAGAATTTATTAGCTATTTAAAATGACAATCTTGTTAAAGCAAACTAACCCCATAAGCATCCACAGTTTCTTGACTATCTCGACCGGTAACTACTTTTCCTGTTGCTTTTTCTACACGATTCAATAACTTGATTGCTCGATCTATGAAATAAGCATCAAAATCATCTGATGAAAGATAAATATAATTTACCTTGTGAGATTCTATTGCTTCTTGAATCTTAAGTTGGTCTAATCCTTTGTTAGCCATAGTACCTATATAGGTACTTGGTGCATGTCCTCCTATTGAGCGATTGGAAGATGCATAAATTGGAGTCTTATTAATGACAGAATTCCATTTTATACGTGGAAGTTTATTTTTCTCGCAATAAGTTTGAGGGAATATATGATGAATATCAGCATCTTCATCAATGTAAGATGCTATATCCATACGATGCCCTGTCATAAAATCAAGCGGTGAGTCTTGTAAGATAAGTGCCATAATACCTTTGTACGCTGCACTATTCCTAGTCTGCATAGTCAATAAACGAGTTGGTTGTATATTGGAACGATATACAGTTTCTGGCATTTCACCACCTTCCATCCAACGAAATACGCCCATTATATCAGTTGCAAATCTAGCTTCATTGGCACCGCCATATAGTTCACCCATTACGCCACACCAATACCAACGAGACAATAATTCCTGTTTGCTTCCAAGATGCAACATTTTTTTATTTTCGTTGTCGTATGCAAAGATTGCAGCAAGTGGAATAAGTTGTGACGAATATGGAAGATCTCTGGAACGGAAAATCCCCTGATGTACTAAGAAATCAGCTGCATCACAGAAACCTTTAATCAAAGCATCATGATACTTCAAATAATCTTTCAATTCAAGCCTAAGAATGTCTTTTTTCTTACATGTTACAGCCACACGCTCATCATCACCTGAAACCACTCTTTTATAATATGATACCAACAGAGTCATTGCCGCCAAAAAATTAGCACCAGTGATTTCTTTCAATAGCTCGCCATTTACTTTTTGAGCAAAAATATGACGAATGGTCTCCCAATCTTTTCTCAATTCATGTCCTTCAGTAGCAAATGTAGCTGTGACGAGTTCGAAAACCGTAAGAGGTACACCACCAGTGTTTACATTCTCAAAAATCTGACAAACAGCCTCTTTCGGGGTTTCTTTATCAAGCTGAATTATAGGTATGTTATACTCTAAAATTGGGCGAAGAATCTGCTGGGAGAAATCACGGAATAAATTTCTATACTCTCTATCACCTTTGTAATAGTCTTCCATATCATAATGCCAATCTTCCGTATCATTATGAGAAAACGTAATATTTAGGGGAAACATCAGGTTCTCAAATTCCTTCTCTCTTGTGGATAAGTCCAGCGTTACATCACGACCAATATTTGTTGTAAGCTGTTTCTTCTCTGATACAGATATGATTGCTTCCAATCTGTCCGCAGTAGAGTCTAGACATTTACGAATATCTAGATAATAATAGCGTTTGATAATTGTATCTCGATTGGTCTCTAATCGAGTATTAGTTGCTTTCTTACTCTTCAAGACCTGATATAAGGTTGTGAGTCGCTGTTGTCCATCGAGCACAAGCCACTCAGGTGTAACTTCTGATATAGAATTCACTCCCTCAAATGTGCGATACTTAAAACGGATATGCTCACCACCATTAGCCAAAAACATCGCTGCACCCATTGGGAAACCAGATGTGATACTTTCTATTAGTTTACATATCTTCGTGTCATCCCAAACCCAACTACGTTGAAAGTCGGGTAATTGAGCCTTACCTTCTTCAACCATTTTTAGGAGGTCATCAAGTTTCTTATCGTGTGATTCAACAGCCATAACAAATTCATTTTATCAACCGATTAGTAATACATCTCAATATACTGATAAGCCTTATCAAAAACTTCTTGATCTTTAATCTGGTAGTTAACCCACAGAATAGAACGTAGTTTCTTTTTTATCTCTCGCTGAGCTGTAATGCTTTTAAAAGCATCTTTAAACTTACGTACAATAGCTACTACATTTTCATCAATATCAGCAACTACACGTTCTACAATGATAGGTGTATCCTCAGTTTTAATTGATTCAAACAACTCCGTAAGAGCAGCTTTAGCTTGTTCCCTCTTGTCAAGAGGTTGATTTGAGTTTTTTTCTTCTTCAAGCACTTCTTTGGCAAGGGTGAGCAATCCTCGGAGGAAATCAATACTAGTTATAAGATTCTCCTCCATATGACGGCGCAGTTCATCCAACTTCTCAGCAAATACCTTGTAATTAGGGTCTCCATGATGCTCTCCTAACCTCAAACGAAGCATTTTTTCCACTTCCAATATCTTTTTAGGATTGTCTTTGGCTTGCTCCAACACCATATCAATTACATCTCCATCTACCACAAGATCCTCAAGTGGAGTCCCAATATCAATTGTATCAATGTTACGATGAATGATTTCAATGGTTTTAGCACCCAATAAAGTCCATATGAGTGATCCTCCGGTACTAACAGGACGTACACTTTGATATACCTGAGCCAGCCAAGTATAATCCGCCTGATAAGCAGCCAGCATTGCATCCGGGCTTACTGTTTCCCAAGCTTTAGCCAATCGTGAAAAATGTTTTGCAAAATTCGTTTTTGTAGACTCATCAAGTAAACATTGCTGGGCAGCTTGCAAACCTTCCCAACCACCGATTGTCCGGTCTACACCAGGGAAAAAGTCAATACACTCTTGCAAAAATTGAGGTATCAACACTTTTATCTCATCAATATTCTTTACAACCGTTTTTACCGTCTCCTCATCAAAAGCAAGGCTTTTGGCTACATTATCAAATACACCAACGAAATCTACAATCAGACCACATTTCTTATCAACATTGTACTTTCTATTCGTACGGCAAATAGCTTGTAACAACGTATGATCCTTCATTGGTTTATCAAGATACATACATTGCAAAATTGGAGCATCAAAACCTGTCAACAGCTTTGAAGTGACAATCACCATTTTAATCGGTGACAATGGATCACGGAATTGGTCAAGAAGTTTTCTTTCTTGTTCTCTATCACGACAGTATGCCTTATACTCATCAGCTTTATCGCCAGCCGTATGCATAACGATAGTGGTTGCATCTTCCGAACCCAAAAGAGCATCAATCGCTTTCTTATATTTCACACAGCAGTCTCGGTTATATACCACGACTTGAGCTTTCATTCCAGTGGGCTCTACATACTCTTTGAAGTGATTTACAATATAACGTGCGACATCGTTAATTCGCTTCTCCGCTGTAAAAAATGCTTCAACAGAAGTTCGTTTTACTAATTCGTTCTTTTCTTCCTCTGATATTTGATCGGTCAGTTCATCAAACTCTTCTTGTAATTGAGCTTCGTTAAGATGCATCTCTACCGGCACTGTTTGGAAATTCAATTCAAGCGTAGCTCCATCTTCAACAGAATTTTGGAAAGTATACTTTGAAATATATCCACCTTTCTCTAAATCCTCATCAGCTCCAAAAGATTGAAAAGTATTCTTATCTCGTTTATTGATAGGCGTTCCGGTAAGGCCAAAGAAAAATGCATTAGGTAGTGCACTGCGCATTTTTTGTCCTAAATCCTTTTCCTGAGTTCGGTGTGCTTCATCTACCAATAAAATGATATTATCTCTTTCATTCAGTACACTATCAACATCTCCGAACTTGAAAATTGTCGTTATCAAAATCTTGCGCTGATCCTGCTTGAAAAATGCAACTAACTCTTCTTTTGTCTTTGCAGGTTCTATATTGGGAATATCAGCACGAGTAAAATCGCCCGTTATCTGATCTTCCAAATCAATACGGTCATCAACGATAACAACAGTGGGAGCATGTAATTCATTCTGCAAACGTAATTTTTGGGCAGCGAATACCATCAACCATGATTTTCCCGAACCCTGGAAATGCCAAATAAGACCTTTCTTCGGACCTTGTTTCTCACGATATGTGTTTAAGACACGCTGAACAATAGCTTCACCACCTAGATATTGTTGATAACGGCAAACTATTTTTATTTTTTTGCCTGATGATGTTCCTGTAAAAACACTATAGTAACGATATATGTCAAGCAGTCGGTTTGGTTGAGCCAACCCCATTACGTTACTTTTAACCGACTCTATTGTACCATGCTGACGACTTTCATCTTTAAACCAAGGTCCCCATTTGTCAACAGGGGCACAGATGCCGGCATATTGAAGTTCTTTGCCTTCTGTAGCAAAGGTTAATATATTCGGAACAAACATTTCTGGAATGCTCTTTTCGTAATGCAGCATATCAATGGCTCCGTCAGCCCATGTTATCTGAGGACGAACAGGAGATTTTACTTCACCAACACAAACCGGAATTCCATTTATCAGATAAACCAAATCCAAACGTTTACCTCCTTCAACAGAACTACGTGGAAACTCCCATTGATTGGTCACTACACAATAATCTTCGACCGCATCTTCGCTAAAGAATCTGATAGGTATATATTCACCATCCTTTCCAAAAGGCTCTGTGTTTTCATTAAATAACAATGTACGAAAACGGTCATTGGCAGTCACCAATTCATCATAATTACCTCCACAAGTAATAGCAGCACGGAGTTTATAAATAACTTGCTCCGCTTGTTGACGTGTTATTGGATTTAACCTGACAAGAGCTTCCAATAGCCATGATTCAACAAGGACAGAATCAGAACTACGAGGTATATCCTGTGACTTTACATACTGCCAACTACTTTGGGTTGCAGCTTCTATGAGCATTTGCTCCACTGTATTGTCTTCGTTAAACATATCTATGATTTTTATTGTTATCAATTTAATAATTAAGCGATTTTCCTTAATTCGTCACTCTGTATGTCATTCAAATATACTAAAGCTTTTTGAATGACAGATTTTGATTTATCGGCTTGTTTTGCCATCTTGGAAAACTCGATCTGCTTTGCATAGGATGGGCATGGAAACATAAATTTCTGCAAATCCTTTCCATACACATGTGGCTGAGCACCACCTTTTTGCAAACCATATATTTGTTTTTGCATAGCCCTTAAACCAAAATATACGAAAGTCTGATCGGTTTTCTCATCATCTTTAGAGATGATTGTATTGCAGTCAGAAGCGAATATAGGGCAATTCCAGAAGTTAATATATCCCGCATAAGCGCCAGATGCACTAACAGTTATTGCACCAGCCTCTCGATTTGCAACATTATGATAGCAACTAGGTTCTTGACCTCCTGCCACGACAGGAACTTCTCCAGGTAGAACATCATTTCTTGTTATCGTAGCACCTTTCTCGATATTGCAAATATCTCCAAGAGGTACTTGATTATCGCCCTTAAACATCTCGATAAATTGCGATTTGAAGTCGCCAAATTTTGATTTATCTGCCTGAGAGGCGATGGCCGATAAAGTCTCTCGAACATCTTTGTCGGGGAAGGGAACCTCGACTTTATCAAGCATCTTTTGCGTGATTTGGTTCATTGTTGAGGACTTTCCCTCACTAACACGTTCTCTGAAATCTTGAGATTGGAAATAGAGGTACAAGTATTTTGCCTCGGCAGAACGTATTATAGTCATGAACGCACCAAAAGTCATTGGTTCATTAATGTCGGGAATCATAGCCACTTTACCTACAAGTGAAGCACTTCCATTACGGCTGCACATCAGGATATCGTCTTCTTTCACGAAGAGGCTTTCTTTGATTGGCGCATTAACCCTGACAATATCTGAAAAGGATATTTTCCCATCTTGTATGTTACCAGACCTAAGCACAATGGTACCATCATCACAAATTTGTTCGGGCTTATAAGTTAAGCCTATGGAATATTCTGCCAATTCTGAAAGTCTTTTTGTTGGCCAGCCTTTCGGGTTGTTTCTTGGATCACCCACCATCTCGATAAATTGCGACATACTATCCAATAAATTTACGGTGAGACATTTTTACATTTGTCTGATTCACCATAGCATATTGCAATGTTGTATCAAGACTTTGATGCCCTAAGAGATGCTGCACCTGCTCTATAGGCATACCTTTATCTATCGCCATTGTTGCCAACGTTCGACGAAATTTATGAGGATGTACCTTAGGAATATTCAATTCACGTCCCAATCGACGTAACCGAATTTCCACGCCACTTATCTGTAGGCGGTCATAAGGTGCTAATAACGAGACAAACAGAGCCGGATTATCATCTATCCGCTCTGCAAAATAACGTTGTAAATGTATCTTTGTACGAGCATCGAAATAAACTCGGCGTTGTTTATCTCCCTTACCGGTAACGATACATTCCCTATTTTCAAAATCTATATCGTTCCTATTAAGTTTGACCAACTCACCGACACGCATACCAGTAGAAGCTAACAAATCTATCAAGGCTAAATCGCGAATGCCTTCGCAATGGTCTCGCATTTGTTCCAAAGCTTCATCGGAGTATGTTTCTTTGACTGTTTTCCCGACTTTTACTTTATGAATCCGACGTACCGGGCTCTTGACAATATAATCTTCATCCTCAAGCCATGAAAAGAAACTTGACAAAATGCGACGTATATTGTCTACCGTAACCTTTGTTGCCCCACTTGTTAGTTGGTAGTCATTTAGATAACTACGCAAATCATCCGTCGTAATATGACGAATATTTTTTCCTATTTTCCTGATTGCATTATTTAACGTACTTCGATAATAGTGCATCGACTTATCCGAACATCCTTCAACTCTTTTGGCCGATAAAAAGATATCTATCAACTCACTATTTCCACTACACTCTTCATTGTTCTTAGAAGATACGTTGATATCACGAAAAGTATAATCCAATACCTTTCGCAATTGACTCATTTGCTCGTTGTTTAAAACTCCCAGCATAGCCTGCTCTATGTCATTAATCAGATTCTCTATCATATTATTAATAAATTAGTTATCCAATTAAGCTGCAGTATCAACGTATCTATCTATTCTAGCCGTTTATTAAGCTCTTTATTCTAAGGGAATAACTTAAATTCAATCAATCTTTGGCAAGTATCCCAATAATGCACTTATAATCTCATCTCGTTTTTCTCCTTTTATCAAATCAAGTACTACTTGCGGATATTTCTTTTTAAGACCGATTATACCAGTAACTCGTTGACACATTCCCTTATGGTTAAACACATTCAACATTTTTTTATAATCCCTTTCTGCAATAATATCTGAGATATTTGTTTCAGTCTGAACAAATATCGCATTTACATCAATTTCAGAAATATGATTATTTAAGTCGTTTTGTATATCTTCGCCTTTATTGCCTTTAGATGAAAAACAATTTAGTTTGTGTCTTATTTCTTTTATACAAATAGAGTTGACTATGTCATATTTACCTTGCTCCATTTGTTCAAAAAGAAAATCACTTACTTTTTGAAATGCTTCATTCTCATTATCACCTATTTGCTTGGCCGCAAGTTTAATCAAAGGTTCTATGAGAAATAAGTTCTCCACTTCTAACACATCCAATGTATATATATTCTGTTTTAGATAACTATCTTTCTCAATATCAGCTAAAAAGTCATGATCAATTAACCCCTTTACATCATATGTGTGCAAAGACTTTACTTTTTCATTATTAAATGCCTTTGTCAACTCTATAACTTTTCGACAATTATCACATGGGATGACCAAATAATTACCGAAAACTTCTTTATATAAAGGCAAATCATAACTAGTTTTTCCCCCTTCCACAAACAGAATGGGACTTCTAGTACCTAATACTTCCAAGAAAAGAGCTTCTGGAATGTCATCATTATCTTCTATCTGATAAATTTCCCAACTATCATGTCCATCATATGACTGCACCCATATCTTGGTTGCTG
This sequence comes from Bacteroides sp. HF-4919, assembly GCF_018860125.1. NCBI lineage: Bacteria > Pseudomonadati > Bacteroidota > Bacteroidia > Bacteroidales > Bacteroidaceae > Bacteroides > Bacteroides sp. HF-4919. Next base: position 332,359 of record NZ_JAHKNF010000004.1, on the reverse strand, counting down.
TTTTCCTTGAGGTTGCAAAATTTAAGTCATGGGTTATATAAACAAAAGTCTTATTGGGACAATACCTTTCAATCTCACCCCAAAGCCTTTTCATTATAGATGTATGAAGGTGAATTTCCGGTTCATCAACAACAATAATATAATCATCAGGAGTTATTAAGCATTGCGCAATAAGATAGAGACAAACCCTTTCTCCATCAGACATAGAACCTGCCTTATATAACTCCTCTTTGTACTTTGCTTTTGCTTCAAATTTCTCTAGAACAAGCTCTCTTTGTGGTAATACTTGGTTCCAAATCATCTTGATTTTTTCAACTATTGTCTCATATCTATTGGGCTTATCCCCTTTATCGCACAAATCCTTAAATACTCGAAGTTCATCAGTCTCCCTAGAAAAGACACTTGATAAAACACTTTCATAATCATTTACTAGTGTAGATGTTTCTTTTCCCCACTTCCATTTATAACCTTTATCTGTTTGAGTGGGATTGCCATAGAATATATTTTTCCATGCAGCCTCTTCATTTATAATGTTAATAGTATCAGGAATAGATAATGCACGTTGAGCAGAGATACGTAAAACTTTATCATTATTTTTTTCAATCCATGCTCCCAAATGACTTTTTCCACTACCATTCGCCCCAACAAGCACATACGATTGTGTACTTGACACATCACCTATTTGGGGAAATTTTACTGTTCTGTCAATCATATGGCTATAATTTTAATTGTTAATTAAACTTTTAATTACTTTATCTATTGCATCTATTGATTTACGCAATTCAAATTTTGATTTGTCGGCTTGTCTATATATTGCTTCAAAACGCCTTTGTTCCTCTATCGCAGGCAACCCAACCATAAAATGGTTCAGATATGAAGCACTAACTCTTTTCTGACCGCCTGTTCCAGACATATTTTTTGCAGCACGCTCACGAAATATAGGCATTCGTGTTAATGTTAACAGCCAATAAGGACTAGATATTCCGTTAATTGGCCGCAATACATGAAATTCTGTAGATCCCACTCCTATTCCATTTGTAAGTCCATAAGCAATAGCACCTTTCCCATTCTCCATACAAGGTGTAATCTTGGCAAACAAGACATCATTATTCTCAAAATATGTAAAGCCCTTTTTTACTTTTCCATATTCTTCGTCAGCCATATCTACCAAATATCCATCCTCACTTACCGCCGGCATAGGAATAAAAGAGACTTTATCTGTGTCGCAAAGAGCAATGTTAGGTCGTCTTGGATTAATAATACAGCATTGTCCTAACCTCTTCAACTCATTCTTCTGTTTTGAAGAAAGAGGATTTCCAAACATCTCGATAAATTGCGATTTCACCATTTCATCAGTGGCATCAAGTAGCTTTTTATAGGCCTCCTTCAATCGATAGGCTGCCCATAATTTATCAGCAAGAATTTTTTGTTCCTCTAATGGAGGTAATTCGAACTCATAATCAGCCAAATGCTCCCATTTTACACGAGGTGATAGAGATCCAGCAGAGCCTCTATTAGCATAATCAAAAAATACAGGTGTTTGAATTATGAAAGGCAATAACTCAGGCACCATTTTCCCTTCTATTGCTTCTATTACAGTTATGTCGCCTGAGCATATACCATCAAATTCAGCAATTGCAGCCTTACGTTGATAAGCTCGACGTCTACCAAATAAGACTTGTCCCTTTACAAACCTTTTTGAAAAAGTATTATCTGTATTTATATCATATGCATCAAAACGTATTTCATCAGGGATAAGATGTTCCAAACCAACTATAGGAACATCCTGTTTACTTTTTGTCCATTTAAGTCGACTTTCACGAGCGACATCACCTAATTTTACTACACCCATACTATTTAATCAACTTAATTAACTCATCCATTTCATTTATACATTGACTATGAGAGGAAATCCAAACATTTATAGCATCCTCTTTAGAGACAGTAAGTGCATCCTGTAGTACACTTTGATATGCATACAATGATATATTCAGATTAAACTTCTTTTCTCTAATTTCATCATTACTTACAATTCTTGAGAAGCCATCCAATTCTCTATTTTGCTGGTATGCATTTACAATCTTTTGTATATGCTCTGCCAACAACATACTCTCTGCATTTTTTCTTGTAACTTCATTCACAGCATTTATCATCAAAACTCGATTCTTTTTGCTATTAGCCTTTGAGCAGTTACATATTAATATGCAAGCTTCCATAGGAGAATTATAAAACAAGTTTGCTCCCAAACCTATTATACAATCAAGTATATCCATTTCAACGAGTTTCTTTCGTAATTCTAATTCTTCATCACGAAATAGTACACCATGGGGGAAAAGAATCGCACATCTTCCCTGAGTTTCATTCATTGAAGCTATGATATGCTGAAGAAATGCATAATCAGCTCTTCCCTGAGGAGGTGTTCCCAAGAAATTACGTCCCCACTTATCATTCATGAATTTTTCACGATTCCATTCTTTGATTGAATAAGGAGGATTTGCCAGAACAATGTCGAACTTACGAAGATGGCTGCCATCCAAGAATGCAGGATGCTCCAACGTATCTGCACATGCAATCGAAAAATCTTCAACTCCATTCAAATAAAGATTCATTCGTGCAATAGAAGAAGTCAAGCCATTCACCTCTTGTCCGAACACCTGTACACTCTGCCACTCTGCACCTTTGTTGCGAAGATAGTCTAAACATTTAACCAACATACCCCCGGAACCACAAGTTGGGTCATAAATGCTTTCATTCGGTTGTGGCTGCAGTATCTCAGCCATAAGTTGAACGACTGTTCTATTCGTATAGAACTCCTGAGCAGTATTTCCGGCATCATCGGCAAACTTTCCAACAAGGTATTCGTATGCCTGCCCCATCTCATCGGCAGGACAAGCCTTTAGGCTCAACGTATATTTAGAAAAATCCTCAATCAACGAAGTAATGATATTATCAGGCATCTTCGCCTTATTGGTCCAGCCATCCTTAGGTCCGAAAATACCTTCTAATCCTCCGATTTTTCTACCATCCATTTCCTTAGCAGGATTGGCTTGCTCAATGGCAATAAATGCTTCGACTAATTTATTACCAACATTTTCCGTCACCTCACGAACATCTCTCCAGTGCGCACCATCAGGAATACGGATGGGGAGATCTTCTACTTGCATACCTGCATACTCAACTCCTCCTTCACACACAAAACCTTCAAACTGTTCATCATAAACATCGGAAATGCGTTTAAAAAAAAGCAAAGGGAAAATATACTCTTTATATCCAGCCGCATCAATCTGGCCACGCAAATGAGTGGCAGCTGCCCAAAGAAAACCTTTAAGTTCATCGAGCGTAATAGGGTCGTCCGGATGACGATATTGTTTTACTTTTTCTGCCATATTGATTATGCGTTAATGAGTAATGAAAATTCTTCCTCCAACCGCTTTACCTCTTCATATGCGTGCTTGAACTCAGCCAACACTTCCGCATAAGGACGAATTTCCTCCTTGTGGTAAACCACATAGCGATTGGGCGAAAGATTATACTCTTTATCTCTTATCTCCTGCAATGTAACGATTCGAGAATAGTCCTCTTCATCGGAGTAATTTTGATAAAGTGAATATAACCTATCTATATCATTCTCTTCTAAAATATTCTGCGCTCTCTTTTGAGTTAGAATTTTGGAACCATCTATCATCAAAATCCGTCCGGAATGATGAGCCGGTTTCATTCTTCGTATTATCAAAAAGCACGGTGAAAGTCCAGTACCATAAAACAATTTATCTCCTAAAGTCACAACAGCTTCAATCAAATCACTTTCGACTAACTGCTTTCGTATTTCAGTTTCTTGATTTCGGAACAAAATTCCTTGTGGCATTACAACAGCCATACGACCTTGCCCTGAAACCATAGAACATATCATGTGCTGAATCCATGCATAATCGCCACAACTATCACTCGGTGTACCGTATATATTGCGCTTATATTTATCTGAACTCCATTCTGTTGCTCCCCAATTTTCAAGAGAAAATGGAGGATTTGCTATAACACAATCGAATTTGGCGATATTACCACCTTGAAGAATTTTTGGGTCCCTCAATGTGTCGCCTTGCATTACATTAAAATCAGATGCACCATGAAGGAATAGATTCATTTTAGCAATGGCCGCATTCACGACATTCTTCTCTTGTCCGAATATACTTCCACAGCAAAGAGAATCATCGTGCATATATCGTATAGCTTCGATAAGCATTCCTCCACTACCACAAGCAGGATCATATACAGTTTCCCCCGGTTGCGGATCGAGAATATGCACTAATAATCTCACAACAGAACGAGGAGTATAAAACTCTCCAGCTTGAGCCTTACTATCATCGGCAAACTTCTTCAATAATATTTCATAAGCATCACCCATTAAGTCCGCAGGGTAATCCTTATTACCAAGTTTTCGTTTTGATAGATGTTCTATCAGGTCACGAATCTTGCTATCATTGAGAATTGCTTTGTTAGTCCATTTCTGAGATGAAAACATAGATAGCACCCCATACAATGTATCTGGGTTTGCTATCTCTATCTGCCTCATAGCACCGACTATGGCAGCTCCAAAATTTTCTGTACGCTCTCGGACTTCTTGCCAATGACAACCATCAGGAATAACAAAACGATGTTGCTCTGGCAGAGATGCATACTCCTTATCACCACCACTTGATATTAAAGCTTCTTCTGTTTCTTCATCATAGACATCAGATATCCGCTTGTAATAAAGCAAAGGCGTGATATAATCCTTAAAATTATCTTGGCTTACAGGACCGCGTATTATATTACAGGCCTCAAACAAAAAATTATATAAGTCCTGTGCACCTGTAAGTTCTTTATTTATTGTTTTTTTTGCCATCTAATAACTCTGTCAAATAGTGGATTTGAGATTCCTTTATTTCATTAACTCAACAACATCTTCCGGCAACATTGCATTCCCAGCATCATCTTTCGGAGCGTTCTTAAAGAACAGCACCGGAACGATGGTGTAGTTCTTAGCAAACGGCAGCAGATTAGCTTTGCGGAGAAGTGCAGCAGTTAGCTGTTTGTCATTCTCTCCTGTTGTCCATTTGCATTCTCCGACCAACAGAGACTTTTTATCAAGCGATTCAGTCATTACATCGAACTCGACCTGTTCCGGCTTCTTATCCTCATTGAGAACAGAGCCCCACCAACGTTTTGCTTTTCCATAAACTACTCCATTAACAAGATTTCCTGTGACAGCATCCCGACACAGTTTTTCCCACTGCATACTCACATACTCAGAGTAATGAGCAGTCAGAGCCTGTTCTATGGGTAAACGACGACCAAGTTCAATGAACGAACGATTAGGAACAACAAACTGATAGTAGAACGCCATAAACGGATCGGCTATCTTGTAAAGACTCTTTTTCGCATTCTTTTCATCAATCCCAAACGGAACATCTTTCTCCAAAAATCCGAGATCAATAAGTTTCTTCAATGGACGCGACAGGTTGGTTGCAGGCTCATTGCATCTTGCGGCAATCTCAGAAAGCCGATTTGCGCCAGTACCGATATAAGACATTATCGTCGAAGTCTTAACAATATCCTTTACATCGTCCTGAAACAATTTTATCGGTTCTTCGTAAAGAGTCCCATTTACAGAAAGGATATTGTGCCACAAAGCATCATTAAGTGAATTTTGGTTTTCCCTTAGTTCCCAATAACGCGGCACACCTCCCCAAACAGCATATTCTTCAATGGCATTCATCGCATCAAGGCTCAAAGCCTCTTGAATATATGGCAAACGTATCGGTGCAAGTTTCATGATCTCATCAGCACGACCATAGAGAGGTGCAGTAGAATCAAGAAACAATCCATACATCATATTTTGTGACGAACCGCAAAGCACAAGATTATACTTCAACTGCTTTTCATCAACCAGTTTTTGCAGCACAGACGGCAGTTCAGAAGATTGCTCTACAAGATACGGAAACTCATCCAAACATAAAGTAAAACGCTTGTCTGTTCGATAATTGACCGCGCGAAACATAGATTCCCAATCCGGATATGTCAGTTTGTCGAAATCCGGGAACACTTGTGCTATTACTTTTGCTAGCAATACTCTCTGATGTTGCCCTTCAGAACGGTCAGCAAGGAAGTAAACATCATTTTCTGACAACACCCTTTTAATGAGCGTTGACTTACCCAGCCGTCTGCGACCGTACATCACGACTAACGAGGATTTCTCTCTCGCAAGAGCATCTTTCAGTCGTGCTGCTTCATCTATTCTATCAACGAATTTCATACGCCTTATTTATTATGCATTGCAAACATAATGTTTTTACTACATAACACAAAATTTAAAACCATGTTTTTTATCCCAACAGAACAAATTACAATTAATGTATAGGAGAACATACGCATCTATACCTTTTTTGAAGCTCGTTTCCTTGTCTTCAAACTCAAATCCTGCAAAGCTTTTCCCAATTTGTCTTCTTTGGCCAACCACAGAATATCATCGTCAAGTTGCAAAGCATACAGCACACGCAAGTAGATTCCGATTGCTACTGTTGATGCACCTTTCTCTATTCGGGACACAGTCAAAGGAGAGCAAGTAGCGCGTTCCGCAATCTGAGCCACACTCAAATTCCTGCGCAAACGAGCTAGTTTAATCTGTTCTCCCACAATCGACATCTTCTGCATCAATTTTCGGGGCAGCTTAGTCCCCATTGTATTTTTAGCCATAGTCAACCTATCATATAATATGCAAAGATATTACTTTCTATCTATTTAATGATGTATTAAAAGGGAAAATCTCAAAACTAGAAGAGATGGCTAAAACAAGTACAATATAACAGTTCTACACTTTTTCAAACGAATCACAACCATTATACAACACTTTTCCAAGCGAATCCAATGTCTTTGCAGCAGATTCCGAGAAGCATTTTTGGAAAAGTGCGAAAGACAAGGTGATTTTGCTTTGGAAAAATGTAAATGTTATCATATTGTTTGTAAGTGCCAATACACCCATATAACAAACAATATATTATTCGTTACATAAACACAAATCTCAAGATTAGATTGGCTATTCAAAATGAAAACTAACTTTACTTTATCCTCGTATTCATGTATACGTGCATTAAAGTAAAGCTAACAAAGGGAGAAAAGAGATGACTTCGCTAAAGCCGAACCGAACCATATCTGCCGACTTTCTCTTTTGGTTGCAAAATACACAGAAATCCTGCTCACAAAACAGATATGATTCGAGCCCTTGTCAAGCTACAAAAGACAACCAGAAAATCTGTGAATCCATCTCTGATTTTACAGCTACAATCGGCGAAATAATCACCGATATGCCTTATCTTTGCGAACCGGAGGTTTCGGAACAAAAGAGAGCCATTTTCCTCTTTTTCCCTTCGTTTGAAGACAAACTAAGGTTAAAATCGTTAAATCTTCGATTTTCGGCGAAAAAACAAGTAAATTTTTGAGCCTTCTATCTTTTAAGCCATAAAATATTGATAGTCAATTAGCATAATATGCTGCATCGGCAAATAGAAGCCGATAAAAAGCAATTAATCCTTATTAGTGACGATAGTTTGAGATTGTACCAAAACTTATGTAGGCTAATTTTTGCCTACATAACAGCTTGCATTAGAATAGAGGTTATCCACTATTTTGTTTATTCCTGCCTTTCACCCGGTTAATTCCCTATTCACCAATAATTTAATAATAAGTATTTTAATGCTAACCACTTCATATATGGCAATAAAAAAAGGCTATCTATCCCAGACAGCCAATCTTTTGTTAACCTTAAATCTAATACTATGAAAAACACATTGCAAAGATACGGACTTCTGGTAATTTTGCAAATTTGCAAAGCAAAACAGGATATCTTATAACATGGTTTAATAGAAGAGCCATGACGTTAACATTTAGCCTTTCTTTTGTTAACATTTAACAGACTTATAAAGATTTAGCGAAATAGAAGATACATAGATGCTAAAGTCAGGCAAATGGTGCTAAAGAGGGTTTATTCGGATAACAAATTCCCCAATAAACTGTTTTTGAGGATAATAATCCTCAAAAATAATCCTATATGAACAGATTTGAGAATAAAACAGCCGTTATCACGGGCGCTGCCGGTGGAATTGGCGAAGCAACCACACGCCGCATTGTATCCGAAGGTGGGAAAGTTGTTATAGCCGACCATTCAAAAGAAAGAGCAGAACAACTTGCTACCGAACTCAATGCTTTAGGAGCAGATGTACGTCCGATCTATTTTTCTGCAACAGAATTGCAGAGTTGCAAAGAGTTGATCGCCTTTGCCATAAAAGAATACGGGCAGGTAGATGTATTGGTAAACAACGTAGGAGGTACAAATCCTAAACGGGATACCGACATTGAGACACTGGACATGGATTACTTCGACGAAGCTTTCCATCTTAATTTATCTTGTACCATGTACCTGTCCCAACTGGTTATCCCCATAATGAACGCACATGGCGGTGGCAATATTGTGAACGTAGCCTCAGTCAGTGGAATTACAGCTGATGCGAACGGCACTCTTTATGGAGCAAGCAAAGCAGGAGTCATCAATCTGACCAAATACATTGCGACACAAACAGGAAAGAAAAACATACGATGCAATGCTGTAGCCCCGGGACTGATTCTCACACCTGCAGCATTAAACAACCTGAATGAAGATATACGGAACGTATTTCTCGGACAATGTGCGACACCATATTTAGGAGAACCGCAAGACATCGCCGCAACAATTGCTTTTCTGGCTTCCGAAGACGCGCGATACATTACCGGGCAAACAATAGTAGTAGACGGCGGGCTGACCATACACAATCCAACGGTAAACCTGGCATAAAAGATTCTCCTTTTACCCCAAACATATTATATCCCAAACAGTAGAAAAGTGCTGTTTGGGAAAAATATTTCTCTTTTCCTCTCGATGTTACCGATAAGAAACATATTTTTGTGACCGATCAGTAACAATAATATAAAGCCATGGAAAAAGAGTTTATCAAAAACAGACAGGTAACAGAGCTAATCCTCATCAAAGCAGTAGACGAATTAATCGAAGAGAAAGGTTTCGAAGGATTAGGCATCAATGCAGTAGCAGCAAAAGCCGGAGTATCAAAAATGTTGATCTACCGTTATTTCAACTCTTTAGAAGGTCTGATAGCAGCATATATCGGCCAACATGATTATTGGATTAACTTTGACGGAGCACTACCGGATAAAAACCACCTTGGTGAATTCATCAAAGAGATGTTCCGGAAACAAATCATAATAATGCGAAAAAGCTACACTTTGAAACGGCTATACAGATGGGAACTCACGTCAGACAACAATTTTATAAAAGACCTCCGCGAGAAAAGAGAAGCCAAAGGCATTTGGCTGATAGATGCTGTAAGCAAACTGTCAAAACACCCGCAAAAAGAAATAGCAGCCCTTGCCACTATCATTACAGCAGCCATCAGTTATCTCACGTTGCTGGAAGAAAACTGTTCTACCTTCAATGGTCTCAAACTTCAGGAAGAGAGCGGTTGGAAAGAACTGGAAGACGGAATCAACATATTAGTGGACCTATGGTTAGAAAAGCAATAACAAAAAATGAAAAAGATGATAACGTTTGGAATTTGCATACTGGCAATATTACTCAACGGATGCAATAAAGATATAATAGAATACAGCAATAATGATCTCAGATCGACCTATTAATTATGGAAACAATAACAGATGACTATCTATTCATGATAGAACAAGCCACTAAAGCTCCTTCGGGACATAACACCCAACCTTGGTTATTTCGTATCGTAGAAGCAGGTATTGAGATTCATCCGGATAAAACTAAAACACTATCAATTGTGGATGGAAACCAGCGTGAAATGTTCATCTCTCTGGGATGTGCAACTGAAAATTTGTGCCTGGCTGCACAAACTAAAGGATATTCAGCCCAAGTAAACATTGCAGATAATGGGAATATCACAGTAAAACTCCAGCCCAATGCAGGCGTAATTACCCCTTCTTCTATCATTATACAAATTGGCAAGCGGCAAACCAACAGAAGTATATATACAGGACAACTGATTCCGGAAGAAATGATACACAAGTTGCTTTCAATACCGAAAGCAGCAACAGTACACCTCCATTGCTGGAAAATCGGAACGCCTGAGTTCGACAAAGTTCGTTACTATGTTCTGAGGGGGAATACAATCCAGATGACCGACTTCCACTTCAAGAATGAGTTGAAAAACTGGATGAGGTTCAATAAGAAGCATGCAGAATCGACCAAAGATGGCTTAAGTTATGCCGTTTTTGGTGCACCTAACTTACCACAATGGTTATCTCGCCGCATCATGAATGCTTGTCTGACTCCCAACATACAAAATAAAAGTGATGAAAAAAAGCTCCGATCGTCTTCACACATCATGCTGTTCTGTACCGAGAAAGATACTCCGAAAGATTGGATTAATCTGGGAAGATCTTTAGAGTGCCTTCTGCTGAAAACAACGGAAATCGGTGTGTCCACCGCTTTTATCAATCAACCATGCGAAGTGGAAATCCTCTCTGAACAAATGCAAAGAGAACTGCTAAACAATAAAAAAACTGAAATACCGGGCGTTTTACTCCGTATGGGATATAGCAGTCCAATGCCCTACTCGCCAAGAAAAAATCTTCATGAAGTACTGATACCCTAAAAACTTCCTTTTATAAAACCTAAACCTTTAGACAATTGTTAGTATCTTCGCCCTACATTTTAAATCTGAAATATCGTTTTACCAATTAAAAGAATCCAATGATTATTCGTACCATACTCGATACAGACCTTTACAAATTCACTACCTCGTATGCTTACATTAAACTATTCCCGTATGCGATGGGCACTTTCAGTTTCAAAGACAGGGATGAAACTGAATACAGCGACGAGTTTGTAGAAAGACTGAAAACTGAAATCAGTCGCTTATCGCATGTAGCACTGACTGGAGAAGAACTGGAGTACATGGTGAAGAACTGCCGTTTCCTCCCCAGAGTCTATTGGGAATGGCTCTCTTCTTTCCGTTTCCAACCGGAAAAAATAGAAGTCCGTTTGGACGAAGATCGACACCTCCACATAGAGATCAGTGATTACCTTTATAAGGCAACGCTTTATGAAGTACCTTTACTTGCCATCGTTTCCGAGATAAAGAATCAATCATCCGGCAATATCGCCAGTATGGGAGATATCTTGTGTAAACTATCCGAAAAGGCAGAACTGTCTAACAAGCATCAACTGTTTTTCTCTGAATTCGGAACACGGAGACGCTTCTCATTCGACGTGCAGGATCAAGTCATCGGACACCTGAGACAAACAGCCCGCTATTGCATCGGCACCTCCAACTGCCATTTCGCCATGAAATACGGCATGAAACCCATGGGTACACATCCGCATGAATGGTTCATGTTTCATGGAGCACAATTCGGTTATAAACACGCCAATTACATGGCTCTTGAAAATTGGGTAAATGTATACGACGGGGACCTCGGCATCGCCTTGTCCGACACCTATACATCTGCCATCTTTTTAAGCAACCTGAGTCGCAAACAAGCCAAATTGTTTGATGGTGTAAGATGTGACTCAGGCGATGAATTCAGGTTTATCGACCGATTGACTGCCCGTTACAAAGAGTTAGGCATTGACTCGACTACCAAGACAATCGTATTCAGCAATGCACTGGACTTTGACAAAGCACTGGACATTCAGGAGTATTGCCGGGGAAAAATCCGCTGTTCATTCGGTATCGGCACAAACCTGACTAATGATACCGGATTCAAGCCATCAAACATCGTCATGAAGCTATCGCAGTGCAAGATGAACCTGAATCAAGAATGGCGCGAATGCGTGAAGCTATCAGATGACATAGGGAAACATATCGGCAGCCCGGAAGAGGTACGTGCCTGTTTATACGATTTGCGGCTGGAATAAACTCCAACCGCAAATACATTTCATCATAACAATGCTTTGATAGCGTCCGTTATCTCTTTATCGGTTTTCTCCATTCCATATCCCTGAATGACTTTTCTGACCACGCGGTCCTGATCTAATATAAAGAAGAAAGGTGCCGCGCCATATGTCCGGTATGACTTGACAATGCCTTCATCACCACATAGGAATCTATAGTTTATCTGGTTCTTATCCGCATAAGTCCGCAGCGAATGAGGTTTGCGTCCCCAGGTTTCTATAGAAACCACTTCAAATTCATCGGCATTGAACTTCTCTTTCAGCCCGTTCAGAAAGGGAATGGATGCATGACAAGCACCGCATCCGATACCGGTCAGATTCACTAAAAGCACTTTACTCTTAAGATTAGATAACGACACCGGATTCTCGTACATATCTTTCAACATCCAGTCGGGAGCTTTCTTCCCTATAAGTTCTCTTGCCGAAAGTTGGGTAGTCTTTCCTTTCTCACCATACTTGCGGATTTCATAGTCTTGAGGCAAATAATCATATAAGTTAAAATCGGCCATTGACAATTGATTCAACACTACATCCGAACATATATTGGCAGAAATCTGATGCGACATTTCCCTGCGGACTTTATAAGGCAAATCATCCGATTTATTAATCCACAGTTCGTAAATCGAGGTCGGGTCCCCTAAGTCAAAAGGAGGTTTCGGTATGTAGTACGCTTTTCCAAAAAATTCAACCTGTCTGTCTTCATGTATCACCAACTTGAAGTAATACGCTTCTCCTAAATCCTTCCATTCGGTTGTGATGCTATCCCCCGTACTCAAAGCATATCCGATGATATTCCGGCTGTAACAGAAAAACGGAGGACCCACCAACCTGAAAGGAAGTTTTCTGGTCGTGAAATCATCGATCATAATCCCTTTATGCTCATGAAAACTTATCATTTTCACTTTTCCATCATAACCAAATTCAAATCGCGTCGTATCTTTGGCGTTAAGAGCCACATAACTTGCACCGATAGTCGAATCAGAAGGATTAGTGTATTCTTTAATAAACCGAAAAGAATTAGTTATAGCAGCCGTATCACCGGGTTGCCAGGACTGAGATTGTTCATGGTAAGAAGCTGATTCTACCTTATCAAGATTACTTAGAACTTTTTTCAAATAAGTTCTCATATCCACATCATTCTTACCACAGACATTCATGACTAATAAGAATGAAATAACAGATAATAAAATGGACTTCATAGTACTTTATATTTTAGACATACACAAATATAGCCAATGAAAGTAGAAATCAACAACCGGCATCTTAACTTTTATACTTAATAATAATATTATAGTATCTACTAACTTTTCATAGAAAGTCAGAGTTTTAAAAGCCTAAAAACAAACAGATGCATATATCTCTATTTTAACATCAAAAAGAAACTATTTTCCCTTTTTGAACAACACACTTTATATTAAAAACCGGTGCAGCAGAAGAATACAACGCATAGATATGACATTTACATACAGAAAGTTGCATCATATTGAGTAAATATGCTATTTCATATAACAAAAGACCTTACTCTTTTCCAAAAAGAAGTAAGTGTTTTCCCGAAAAGAAGTTAGCCTTTTGCTCGGAAGAAGCTAATCTTTTGTCCGAAAGAAGTTAATAACGCAAAAGAAGGCGTAAAATACAAGTTTCCTGAAATTATCGGAGGCTTCAGAAGGGATATGTGTCAACTATCATTTTAAAGGTTCAATCCGACCTACAACGACAGAAGATGTCTAAAAACAAGGATCACCAACCATATGCTTGATAAAAAGGTAAAATCACATCATTTTGATTCTGTCTGATGGGAAAATAAGAGTCTTTTCGGAAGCAGTCGCAAACGAGGCCGGAAAGAAACGAATACAGACCGTATTGAAAATACAGAATGATACTTCATTGTGTATCTGTCAAAATGCAAATTTTCGCCTCAGCCGTTTTCCTTTCCTCTGCTCTTTACCACTCTTACTTCTTCCGCACCAAAAACTGCCTGATCTTCTCCCTGTCTCCTACCACCCAAACCAAATCTCCCAATTGGAAAACTATAGCCTGATTCACCGGAACCAATTCACCCTCTCGTTCAAGGGCTACGACGAGACTATCATATCTTTTTCCTAACCGGGACTGGGCAATGCTTTTGTTCAGAAACGGAAAATCTTCATCTACCGTGAATGAATGAAGCGTCACATCTTGTTTTATGTTCTTTTCATCCGGCAAATCCTGTCTGTTCTCAAGTTCCGTCCGGAACTCTTGCAGCTGTCCGCCTGTTCCGACCACTACTAACTTATCCTGCGGATAAATTCGTTCGGAACTTTGTGGAATGTATATTCTCCGCTCCCCTCTGACAATACTTACTATATTGACACCAAACTCCCGCCTGAAAGGGAGTTCATCCAATGACTGACCGATATAAGACGAATAAGGAGACACCCAAACGGAAGTCAGCTCAACATCTTTGTCATTAAACTCACTGTTAAAACGACTTTTCAGAGGATAACGTTTGCGGGCAGCTTCTTCCCTTCCGTTCAGATTGGTCAGGAAGTGTGTTTCCAGATGCGAATATTGCGTGAGGTTCTCCCTGAAAATAAGAATCAATGCCAATACGGCAACGGCTATCACAATGCCTATCCCATAATTGAGGCTGAAGTAACTGATAACGACCCCTGCAATGAAAAAGACGGCAACCGACACACGAAACAAAATCAGCGCGACCAACCGTCCGTGATTGTAATTATCATCATTCCACAACTTTAAAAATACATCCGGGGAATTATACTTATCTGAAACAAGTGCCCACAGGAAAGGTGTCATCAACAGAAGTGTGACCAGACACATCCCTATGTTTACCCATCGCCCGGGAGCATCGAACATCTCGTTTATCGTGGGATAAACGGTTTGCACAGACAATAACCAAATCGCCGTGAGAAGAACACTATAGATAATCACTCTTCCGACAATCGTCTTCAACAACCGCTTCCAATCGCTGTCATGATTGACCGTCTTCTTACCGGAAGCATAGCGGTCCAGACTTTCCCTGGTTTTAGGCGGAAGTATTTTATAAAGCCATTCGGCCAACGGATTTGCCAACCGGATGAAATAAGGAGTTGTGAATGTAGTAATCACCGATACCGCAACAATAATCGGAGGGATAAAACTATCCAGTACTTTGAGTGAAGCCCCCAGCCCTGCGATAATGAAAGCGAACTCTCCTATCTGGGCAAGGCTGAATCCTGACTTGACGGAAACCTTCAACGGTTCACCGGATAATAAAACTCCCAATGAAGAAAATATGGATTTACCCACAAGAGTTACCAAAGTAATGATGACCACCGGCCAGCCATACTGCACCAAGACAGCCGGATTGACCAACATACCGACAGAGACAAAGAAAATAGCTCCGAAAAGATCTTTCACCGGCTGGATGATATGTTCTATGTGTTCGGCCTCAACCGTCTCGGCAAGGATAGATCCCATAATGAAAGCACCCAGTGCAGCCGAGAATCCTGTACGGGTAGCCAACACAACCATTCCCAGACAAAGTCCCAGCGAAACGATCAGTAAGGTTTCGTTATTCATCAGCCGTTTTGCTTTTTTCAAAAAGAACGGAAGGATAAATATCCCAATCAGGAACCATAGGATCAGAAAGAAAACAACCTTCAACACACTCATCAACAACTCTTCACCTACAAACTCCTTACTCACTGCCATTGTAGAAAGGATGACCATCATCAGGATAGCGATCAGATCTTCAACTACCAATGTCCCGAATACAACACCCGTGAAGCGTTGGTTACGTAAGCCGAGATCATCAAACGCTTTGATAATAATCGTTGTTGACGACATAGACAACATACCTCCCAGAAAAATAGAATTCATTGTGCTCCAGCCTAACAGATGTCCTACCATATAACCGATCAGCAACATGCTGATAACTTCGGTGGTTGCCGTGATAAAGGCAGCTGACCCGACATTTATTAATTTCTTAAAACTAAACTCCAACCCAAGGGCGAAAAGTAAAAAAACAACTCCTATCTCAGCCCAGATATTGATGTTCTCAATATCACCTACAGTCGGGAAAATCTGCACGTAAGGTCCCGCCAATAATCCTGCGACGATATATCCCAGTACCAAGGGTTGTTTCAACCATTTGAACAAAAGGGTAATGATACTTGCGGACATCAGTATTAGGGCAAGGTCGGCAATTAAGGTAGGTAAGTGTGACATGGCATGTATATTTCGTTAGTAATTCATTCCGTTTATGCTCTTTTATTTGTAAAAAAGAACAATCGACAGTCTATTTGTGTTTCGTCTATATGACATTTATTTTGAAACAAAGCGCCGTTGGTCATTGCACAAAATTGAACTTTTCGTGCAAAAAGTATCCACTCTATCCAATATTTCTCTATATTTGTCCCCGAATTGGTTCGGAATCCGTGGTCAACGGACGAAGATTAAAAGGGAATCGGGTGTAAATCCCGGACAGTCCCGCTGCTGTGAAGCTCTGTATAACATCTTATCAATAAACCAATTACAAACCACTGACGGAAAAGGAAACGTCGGGAAGGTCCGATAAGATGTAGAGTCAGTCAGAAGACCTGCCATTCAATGAATAAGAGCTTTTTTACCTCGTGGGTTAGGAAAGAAAGCATCGTTGTTAAGCCCCAAATCGTAGAAATACTGTGTTTTCATCGGGTGGACTCATGTCCGCAGGGTGGAAAGCATGAATATGTGTATTCCATTTAATTGAGAAATGAATATGATTAAAAGAATCTTAGTCGCCAACCGCGGCGAAATAGCCGTGAGGGTGATGCGCTCCTGCCGGGAGATGGAAATAACGAGCATTGCCGTTTTCTCGGAAGCGGACCGAACAGCGAAGCATGTGCTCTATGCCGACGAAGCTTACTGCATCGGCCCAGCAGCATCGAAAGAGAGTTATCTGAATATAGAAAAGATTATCGAAGTGGCAAAGTCGTGCCGCGCAGACGCTATCCACCCGGGATACGGGTTCTTGTCCGAAAATGCAACCTTTGCCCGTCGTTGTCGTGAAGAGGGGATCATCTTCATCGGTCCGGACCCGGAAACCATGGAGGCGATGGGAGATAAGATTTCGGCACGTATCAAGATGATAGAAGCCGGTGTACCGGTGGTTCCGGGTACTCAAGAAAACCTGAAGAGCCTTGAAGAAGCGGTAGAACTCTGCAATCAAATCGGTTATCCGGTAATGCTGAAAGCCTCGATGGGAGGTGGCGGAAAGGGTATGCGGCTGATTCATCGTGCAGATGAAGTGGAAGAGGCCTACACAACCGCCAAGAGCGAATCACTTTCGTCATTCGGCGACGACACAGTTTACCTGGAGAAATTTGTAGAAGAACCGCATCACATCGAGTTCCAGATTCTGGGCGACAAGCATGGCAACGTGATTCATCTGTGCGAACGTGAATGTTCGGTGCAACGCCGCAACCAGAAGATTGTGGAAGAGAGCCCTTCGGTGTTCGTCACTCCTGAACTACGCCGGGATATGGGAGAAAAAGCAGTGGCCGCCGCCAAAGCCGTGAACTATGTCGGAGCGGGAACCATCGAATTTCTGGTGGACAAGCACCGCAACTATTACTTCCTGGAAATGAACACGCGCCTGCAAGTGGAACATCCGATTACCGAAGAGGTAGTCGGCGTAGATTTAGTGAAAGAGCAGATTAAAGTGGCCGAAGGACAGGTGTTGCAACTGAAACAGGAAGATATCCAGCAACGCGGACATGCCATCGAATGCCGCATCTGCGCAGAAGATACAGAAATGAACTTCATGCCCAGCCCGGGTGTCATCAAGCAGATTACGGAGCCAAACGGCATCGGGGTGCGCATCGACAGCTATGTATACGAAGGTTACGAGATTCCGATTTATTATGACCCAATGATCGGCAAACTGATTGTATGGGCAACCACACGCGAATACGCCATCGAACGGATGCGCCGTGTGCTTCACGAATATAAACTGACAGGAGTAAAGAACAACATCAGTTACCTGCGCGCCATCATGGATACTCCCGACTTTGTGGAAGGACATTACGATACGGGATTCATCAGCAAAAACGGAGAAGTGCTCCAACACTGCATCACCCGTACCAGCGAACGTGCAGAGAACATCGCACTGATTGCCGCTTACATGGATTACCTGATGAACCTGGAGGAGAATAACAGCGGACTGGCTGCGGACAACCGCCCGATCAGCAAATGGAAAGAATTCGGATTGCACAAAGGGGTATTAAGAATATAGAAGAGTATGGAAATACATATAGGAAATCGCGTGGCCGAGATAGAACTGGTCAGCAAAGAAGATAACAAAGTGGTACTCACCATCGACGGAAAAACGTTCGAAGCGGACGTTGTCATGGCAGAGAACGGGAATTGCAACATCCTGATGGATGGGCGAAGCTCCAACGCCCAACTGATTCGCAAAGAGAACGGAAAGAGTTACAAAGTGAATACACACTACAGTAGTTTCAACGTCGAGATTGTGGACAGTCAGGCAAAATATCTGCGGATGCGCAAGAAAGGTGAAGAAACACAGAACGACCGCATCATTTCGCCCATGCCGGGCAAGGTAGTGAAAATCCCCGTCAGTGTGGGACAGGAGATGAAAGCCGGAGAAACTGTCATCGTCATCGAAGCGATGAAGATGCAGAGTAACTACAAGGTGACTTCGGACTGCCGGATTAAAGAGATTCTGGTACAGGAAGGTGATAATATCGCCGGAGACCAGACGCTGATAACGTTAGAATAACGAATAATAGAAAGACAATGGAAGAAGTAAATAAAGCCTATGCCACGTTCGAAGAGCGTGACCGTATCGCTTCCCAAGGCGGAGGCGCTGCCAAGATTGAAATACAACATGCGAGCGGAAAGATGACTGCCCGCGAACGCATCGATATGTTACTGGACAAGGGAACATTTGTGGAACTTGACAAGCTGATGGTGCACCGCTGCACCAACTATGGCATGGACCGTAACAAGGTTCCGGGCGACGGTGTGGTGTCGGGTTACGGAAAGATCGACGGCCGTCAAGTGTTTGTCTACGCTTACGACTTCACCGTTTATGGTGGTTCGCTCTCGGCATCGAATGCCAAGAAGATAGTCAAGGTACAACAACTGGCTTTGAAGAATGGCGCGCCGATCATCGCACTGAACGACTCGGGCGGTGCACGTATCCAGGAAGGAATCGAAAGCCTGTCGGGCTATGCCGACATCTTTTACCAGAACACGATGGCAAGCGGCGTGATCCCGCAGATTTCGGCTATCCTCGGTCCATGCGCCGGAGGTGCCTGCTACTCTCCGGCACTGACGGATTTCATCTTTATGGTGAAGGAGAAAAGCCATATGTTCGTCACCGGACCGGATGTGGTAAAGACGGTGATCCACGAAGAAGTCAGCAAAGAAGAACTGGGCGGTGCCATGACGCACAGCAGCAAGAGTGGTGTAACGCATTTCATAGCAAACACCGAGGAAGAATTGCTGATGTCGATCCGCGAGCTGCTCTCCTTCCTCCCGCAAAACAATATGGACGAAACGCGCAAGCAGAACTGCACCGATGACATCAACCGCGAAGATGTATCACTCGGCAGCATTGTCCCCGCCGACCCGAACATACCGTATGATATGAAAGAGATCATCGAACGGGTTGTTGACGAGGGCTACTTCTTTGAAGTGATGCAGAACTTTGCCAAAAACATCATCATCGGTTTTGCCCGCTTAGCCGGACGCTCGGTAGGTATCGTGGCCAACCAGCCGGCATACCTGGCGGGTGTGCTCGACATCGATGCCAGCGACAAGGCAAGCCGTTTCATCCGCTTCTGCGACTGTTTCAACATTCCTCTGATTACGTTCGAAGACGTTCCGGGCTTCCTGCCGGGATATACGCAGGAGAACAACGGCATCATCCGCCACGGTGCCAAAATAGTGTATGCCTTTGCCGAGGCCACAGTGCCCAAGCTGACTGTGATCACCCGCAAGGCCTATGGTGGCGCTTACATCGTGATGAACTCCAAACAGACGGGGGCGGACGTGAACTTTGCCTACCCGAGTGCGGAAATTGCCGTGATGGGTGCCGAGGGAGCTGTAAACATCCTGTTCCGCAAGGCGGACGCAGAGAGCAAAGCCAAAGAACTGGATGCCTACAAAGAGAAGTTTGCCACTCCATACCAGGCTGCCGAACTGGGATTCATCGACGAGATCATCCTGCCGAAGCAAACCCGTAAACGCTTGATACAGGCATTGGAGATGACGGAAAACAAAATGCAGACGAATCCACCGAAGAAACACGGAAACATGCCGCTGTAGGCACAGCAGGCGGACCAAGCAGAGAGAGGGTATATGCGCGGGGGCAAGGCGACCGGAACAAGATTTCGCACGTCTCCCCGCATTTTTCAGGAAGTTTTATCCTATATTTGTGTCAGCTAACTCCAAAACCTTTCATCTTATGCCCACTAAGCGCCTTTTCGTCCCCGATGACATTCTCCGTCCGGCACAGCCGGGTGAAAACAAGAACATACGCCTGCTCCAATACGTCAACTCTACCACACAGGAAAACTTCGACGCTTTCCTGACGCACCATGCCCTGGTATACATCCTCTCCGGGGTGAAGCAGATCAAGGTAGGGAGCAATCAGTTTGACATCCGCCCCGGAGAACTGTTTCTGATACCAAGGGGAGAGTACGTGATGTCGGAATACATTACCGGCGAACATGGGTTCCGCAGCCTGATGTTGTTTTTCAGCAAACGGGTTGCGCAAGGACTGGCCGAACAACTGAGCGGATGTTTGCCGGAACGTATATCGGAAAGGATGCCGACAAAAAGAGAAGCCATAAAGATCATTCCCCACAACCGGGAAATAGAGAAACTGTTTTCTTCGTTGGAGGAATACAGCAAGAGTAAGAGTCCGTTTATGTGCGAACTGATCCGGCTGAAATTTACCGAACTGGTATACCTGCTTCTGGACAGTCCTTACCGGCAACTAATAGCTTCCTTCCTCCTGGATGCGGCACGAAGCGAAAGCCCGGCACTGTCAGCCGTGCTCGACCGGCATTTGTATTCCCCGGCCACCGTCAACGAACTGGCTATGCTTTCCGGCAGAAGCCTGTCGAGCTTTAAGCGGGAGTTTGCCCAGGAATATGGTGAAGCTCCCCGCGGATGGATACGCAGAAAAAAACTGGAACGCGCTGCTTATCTGCTCGACACGTCGGACAAAACGATCGAAGAAGTAACGGACGCGAGCGGATTTGTAAGTGCGGCACACTTTGCCCGGCTCTTTAAAGAGCAATATCAGATGACACCTACTGAATATAGGGGGAGGAATGATGAATGATGGGCGAAAAGCGATGAACGATGGACGAGAAGTGAGAAATGGAGATGATCGAAGACCTATATATAAGGTGTGGGAAGCTGCCGGAACGAAGCACTCGTAAACGTACCCTGAACCAAACAGACCGGAGACTGAACCAAACGGGCAACAACCCGTTCTCTATTTGCTTGTATCTTTGCTGCATGAAATTCATCTTATGAAATACAAGATCAGCTTATGAAAACTAAATTCTTTACTCCCATCCTATTGATCACCTTCTCGGCTACCGCTCTGTGTTGCCAAAGCAAAAAACAAAACCAGCCGACGGAAGAGGCACAGCAACCGGAAACAACGATCATCAGTGACAGCATTCGTTTCTGCGAAAGCACGTACCCCTATCAGGGAGGTATCCTGATCGCCAACTTCGGAACGGAGCAGCTCAATCCACTCAACACGGAAGGCAGGGGATACATCGCCTACCATAAAGATAACCGGACGGAAATCCTGATTCCTGCCGACGGCAACCTCTCCGGACCGAAAGGAATGTTTGTTCGTGACGAGCACCTGTTCATCTGCGACGTCAACAAAATCGTAGTCTACAACCTACAAGCACCGGAGAAAGCACCGCAAGTCGTCCTGCTGCCCGAAGGCAACCTTTTCGTAAACGACCTCGTGGCGGAAGGGAATACACTTTATGCTTCTGTCACCAATACAGGAAAAATCTTCAGCATCGACATCAGTGACCCGGGCGCAGTAGGGATTCCTGCCGAATGGGTGAGCATCGCCGGACCTAACGGGCTGATTATCGAAAACGGAACCATGTACGTCGCCTCTTATCCCGCTGACGGGAAGACAACGGACAACAATGTCATCTATCAGATTACCGACCTGAGCAAACCCGTTCCGGAGAAGTTCATCACCACCCCGGGACAATATGACGGTATCGCCCTCTCTGCCGACAAGAAAACGATGTACATCACCAACTGGACACCCGCACAAGTTTGTGCCGTCGACATGAATACCCGAAAGATCACGCCACTCGACATTAACCCGGAGAAACCGCTGTCCGGCCCGGCAGATATCACGGTAGCCTCCGGAACGATGTATATTCCGGACCTGCCCAACAGCAGGGTCATCGTTTATCCAATGTAAGATTCGGTTCATAATCCGTCATTACTTATACTAAGAATTCCCTTATCCCAGCTTTTCCCATCCATTGAGAAAGTTGAGATAAGGGAATCTTCCGTCTATCGGAAGGCCGTTTTCGGGATGATTATCCTTTCAGGAACTCCGTTCAGAGAGCCCCCCCGATTAACGGTCTATATAACCCCGCGCTCACCTCTCCCGCATCTCTGCCACGAACTCGTCGGTGGTGTAGACCTTCTCCGCCAGCAGGGTGAAGTTGATGAACGCTGCCGTATCGGCGTCCAGTCCGGGGAGCTTGGCAGAGGCCGTGGCGTCAAAGACGACGGCTGCCTCAAATCCGCGTTCCTGCAACTCGCGCAGATGGGACTCCGCGCAGAGGTTGCCGGACATGCCGCACACCACTACCTTGTTCACCCCACGCTTGCGGAGTTGAAGAATCAGGTCATTGTTTTCCGGCCCGTACAGTTTGTGGGGTGCCGTGACGATGATATTCGTGCCCCCGTCGATATAGGGTTTGTAGAGTTCCAGCCAGTCGGCACCCGAACCTTCGAAACCCTCGCCGGTCAACTGTCCCCGGCGTTCGAACATGCCCGTGTCGTGCATCAGTTTCTCGATGGGACCTTCGAAAAGCCATTGGTGATCATGCTTATAGTAATAGTGCGGGGAGATGAATACCAGCATGCCTTTTGCGGCTGCCACCTCGAAGATGCGGCGGAGGTTTTCCACCGTGCCATTCTTCTGTATAT
Organism: Bacteroides sp. HF-4919; assembly: GCF_018860125.1. Taxonomy (NCBI): domain Bacteria; kingdom Pseudomonadati; phylum Bacteroidota; class Bacteroidia; order Bacteroidales; family Bacteroidaceae; genus Bacteroides; species Bacteroides sp. HF-4919. The sequence continues at coordinate 309,150 of NZ_JAHKNF010000004.1, read as the reverse complement.
TCTCTCCGAAAGCGCCCCAGCCCAGACCGTTCTCGCTCAGGAAATCGTTCTGCGGGTCTGTCATTACAATCGCTGTGTGTCCGTCGATGACGAACGGGGTGTTGATACCTTCCATAATCTTTTTTTGTTTTTAGACGTTTATACTCCTTTTAGCTCAGGGTGCGGCGTCGGTGTACCGCTTGTTTTCCGACTTTGCAAAGATCGGCATTCCACACAGGGCGGGAAAGGGCCATATGGCCGGATAAGTTAGCAATTCTTCCCGAATAAGAAGAAAATCATGCTATCTTACCCTATAAGGAAAGGAAATGGATCAGAAGAGGGAACGGAGACACCTATTTATATATAAAAGGCTTATAACAAACAGGTTTTAGAGAATGGAAACGCCACTCTTCCCCGCCTTCGGGAACAATTGCCTATTCAAAGTGTGATATCGCTCTTTCCCGAGCAGCGATAAGCACCGATCTTTGCAACATCAGATTTAAACAACTAAAACAATCCCGCGAACGTTATGAAAAAGAATTTATTAATTTTAGTCGCACTGCTGACTTCGGCAACGATCTCGGCACAGAACGGAGGAACCATTATGAAGAAGTATGAGAACCAATTGCCGCAAGCCGGCAGGGGAAATGTGCACGTTGCCTACCAAGGCAAGGCCATCGACCAGATGATTTACGATTTTATGGAAGAACAGGGAATACCGGGCATGACGCTTGCCATCGTACAGGCGCCTTACATTCCTCGGGTGGTGGGCTACGGAGTGACTGATTTCACGAAAGGAAACCTCGCCGCCGCCAAGACGCTCTGGCCCATCGGCCCCATCTCGCAAGGATATGCTGCCGTGGCGGTAATGCAACTCTACGAACGGGGCAAACTCGACCTGAACGACCCCGTCGGCAAGTACCTGAAAGATGTGCCGGAAAGCTGGAAACCGGTCAGCATCCTCCAGTTGATGCAGCACAGCTCGGGCATCGCCGACTACCGCGCGCAGAAGGGTTTCGACGTCTCTGCCGATTATCGTCCGGAACAGTTGATCGAGACCGTAGCCGCACTGCCACTGGCCTTCGAACCGGGAACGGATGTGAAGCAGAGCGCCACGAACTTCCTGCTGCTGACTTCCATCATTGAGAAGGCGGGCAAAATGCCTTACCACGATTTCGTGAAGAAGTATCAGATTGACTACCTGGGACTGCGGCAGACTTTCTTCGGAGAAGACCTGGCGAAAGTAAAACAGGAGGACGTGACCACTACGGGCAACGTGCACCAGACATTCAAGAAGGACCGGGACTATATCAACCCCTCGGAAACAACGACCGGATACGTTGAAAAAGACGGCCGTCTCGTCGCAGCGCCTGCTGTCAGCCCTACGGCACTGAAAGGTTTCTCCGACATCTGGGCATCGGCGGAGAACGTTTCCCATTGGGACATCGGACTGGCGGGAAGCGCCTTGATCGAGAAACCGGAAAACCGTGACATCGTGTACAAACCCACCCGGCTGGCCAACGGCAAGGTGGTCCCCGCCATGGCAGGCTGGCAGTTCTATAACCACAACGGGCTGATGGACATCAAAGGCGACGTATCGGGACATTCGGCTTTCCTGAGCCGTTTCACCGACGCTTCGGAACTGGTATGCGTCACCCTGCTCGCCAACAAGGAGGGAGTGGACCTGACGAACCTGGGACGCCGCATTGCCGCCGCTTTCGACAGCGCCAAGATGGGCACGGGAGCCAACGACAACCTGCTGTACACCTACGAGAGCCAGTTCAGCGTAGACGAAACCATGGGACGCATTGAGCAGACGCTCCGGGCAATGGGAATCCCGGTCTTCGCCAAATTCGACCACGGAAAGAATGCGGAAGAGGTAGGCTTGACGCTTCGCCCGAACCAGGTGATCGTCTTCGGTTCGCCGAAAGTGGGCACAAAGCTGATGCAGGACAATCCGAGCATCTCGATCGAATTGCCGCTGAAGATCTCCGTTTGGGAGGATAAGAACGGCAGTGTATGGGCCACTTTCCCACAGATGCAGGTGATGGCGGCCGAATACGGGCTGGAAGCGGAACCGGTGATCGGAAAGATGCAGGAATTGCTGGAAAAGATCGTGATTAAGGGGGCAAGCGTGTATTGACTCCATGCCCGAGGGCATTCTTAAAATAAACACAGAAACGGGGAAATCACAAGCGGTTATGGGACAACGCGCAACGTGACTTTCCCCGTTTCATTCGGGTCCTCCCCGTTTCTATTTTCCTCCTACCGGCAGGCAGACTTCAAACCTCGCCCCCTCACCCGCTTCGGACTCCGCACGAATCTCTCCGCCGAAATGTTCCACAATCGTCTTGCAGATGGCAAGTCCCAACCCCGTTCCTTGAACAAAAGAATCTCCTTTATAAAAGCGCTCAAAAACATGCGCGATCACCTCCTCCGACATTCCCTTCCCGGTGTCTTCGACAAACAGCTCTACGTCCTTCTCCCCCCTCCGGCGATAGCCTATCCGGATGCTGCCCCGGCTCGTAAACTTTATCGCGTTATTGATCAGATTGTTCACCACCTGCTCCAGCCTTACCGGGTCCGCAGTAATCGACACATCCTCTGCGGGCAGATCCGCAATCAGTTCTACACCGGGCTTCACATTCAGACGCTGCATGCGGGCTATGTCGGCAAACATCTTGTTCAGTGAGAAAACCGAAACGTTAAACTCCATGGTGTTCGATTCAATCTTCGAAAGATCCAGAATATCCGAAATCAGGAACATCAGCAACTGCCCGTTCTTCTCTATCAACGCAGCATACTCCTCGATGTCCTCCGGCCTTAAATCGGACTGCTCGCTCACCAGCAGTGTGGAAAAACCCACGATGGCATTCAGCGGAGTACGGATCTCGTGACTCATATTGGCCAGGAAAGCACTCTTCAACCGGTCGCTCCGCTGTGCCTTCCGGAGGGCATCGTTCAGCCTGTCCTCTATATCTTTATGCCGCTGCGTACTCATGCAGATACCTACAATACGGAACGGCAGATCCGACAGTTGCCCCACATAAGTAGACTGCCCCTCGAACCACTCCCAGCCCCCGTCTCCCCGGCGCAGACGATAAGGTACGGGTGCCTCGTACAAGTTTCCCGTCAACTGCCCGGCAAGGGCGTCGAAAAGTACCTTCCGGTCATCGGGATGCACCAAGTCGGAAAACTGTTCCATGGTCAGTGTATAATCTTGAGTCGGAATCTTCAGGTAGTCGAAATAACGCGGGTCAATCACCATCAGGTTCCGCTCCATGTCGAACGACCAGGAAAAGATATGTGTTTTGCTCAGGGCGATATTCAGTACATGCCGTTGCGTCCGTTCTTCAAGCACATTGCGCAAGTAGACGATCATCTTGATCAAGCGGCCGCTTTCATAAATCCCCACAATGCCGCCTTGAATCAGGAAGCTGATATTGGAACGGGGCTCGCGAATGAAGCAATTGGTAGAAAACAAAATGTTGCGCTTTCCGCTCTGTATCTCTTTCAGAAACCGAGGCAAAAGGTTCTCCTTGTCCTGAATCAGTTCGATGATCTCAACCGCCTGTCGCCCGGCAACCTGCTTCAAATCCAGTTGCAGCTCTTCCAGCAACAACTTGTTCATCCGTTCTATCTTCCCGTCAGCGCCGAGGACAAGAATGCTCAGCGGCCACACATCAAACAGTTGCCTGCATACGGCATCTCCCACCAGCGCCTTTTTGAGCGCCCGCCTCTGCCCGTAGAGGCACTTCACCGCCACACACAAGGCAAACACGACAATAAGCAGCAAAACAATAACCGTAATCAGACTATTGTCCCAAATAGCCAAAGAAGAAAAAAAGACAGGAAAAACAAAGGTGTTGAATGAAGATCGGTTCATATAAATTCAGTTGTGTCAAGGCACAAAGATCGTACTAATATCAGTTATCGGCAACGGATCGGGTTGGAAATAATATTCTATTATTCTCACAAAATATTCCATCGTGTACGGATTGACCACTTTTAACTATGACAGGAAAAGCCCCGTACAGAATTAACAAGTCATTAACTATAATAGACCGTAATATAATGACTTTTGCAACCAAAAAGGGATCTCAGCGTTATAGCAAACAAAAGAACATGCTTACTCCGGAGTTACATATATCAGACAATTTCACCACTGCCGACCGCATCAGCAGCGAAACACTGTGGACATATTGCGCCGAACTCAAAAAGACGAAAGCTGTTATTTTTGCCCTCTGTATGCGGGGACGTATCAAAGCGATGATCAACCTGGTGCAATACAATATCGGTCCCGGTACGATGATCGCTATCCCCTCAGAAAGTTTCATACAAGTGCAGAAGACATCGGACGATGTGCAGATGCATGCGGTACTCTTTTCACTTGCATTCATTCACGAAACCCACTTGGACAGATCGATCATCAATACGTTCTACATCATCAACGAACACCCCCTGCTCCCATTGTCCCCGAGAATTTTCGGCATCTACGTCCAGACTTTCGCGCTTCTGACACACATCCATAAAGATGCACCGTTCCTCTTCAGCCATGCCACACTGAAGTCTATGCTTGAAGCACTCCTACAGGGGTTCACAGAGCTCAGTCAGCGAAAAGCGTTGTCGCAGGTAGCGCCTGCCAACAAACATTCCGCCGTCTTTCGCCAGTTTGTCCGACTGGTGCAGGAGAATCATGCCCACCAACATCAGGTACAGTTTTATGCGGCCGAAATGGGAATGAAATCAACTACCCTCTGCCACATCATAAAGAAAGAATCGGGCGGACAGACAGCAATGGAAATCATCAACAGTATCCTGATCCTGGCTGCCCGAACCCTGCTGCGAACCACACCCACTCCGGTGAAAGACATCGCCCTGAACCTGGGATTCAACAACGCGGCGTTCTTCAATAAGTTTTTCAAGAAGCAAGTGGGGATGACCCCACAGAAGTTCCGGAACGCAGAGAAATAAGGTCAGACCTACGAAACAGGCGGACCGAAACGAGTTTCAACAACTATACAGTCATCTCAAACCCCGTATCCGTCCGCCCGTCCTATATTAGTCGCACTTATTGGATGGTCTCTGTGCGGATAGTGAAAAGTTTATTATCCTTTTTCCTTCAGAATCACGTCGTGTGCCCCGCCTTCTACGATACTGGTAGACGAAACCAACGTAATCTTGGCGTTTTGCTGCAAATCGGGAATGGTAACGGCACCGCAACTGCACATCGTAGCTTTGATCTTGCTCAGTGTGGCAGCCAGATTATCTTTCATCTTACCGGCATAAGGCACGTAACTATCGACTCCCTCTTCGAACTTCAAAGATTCCGTTCCGCCCATATCATAGCGCTGCCAGTTCTGGGCACGGTTCGACCCTTCTCCCCAGTACTCTTTCACATAATTGTTCTTGATGCAGAGCTTCTTCGTAGGCGATTCGTCGAAACGGGCAAAGTAACGGCCCATCATCAGGAAATCGGCCCCCATGGCAAGGGCAAGCACCATATGATAGTCGTGCACCAGTCCGCCGTCGCTGCAAATAGGCACATAGATGCCTGTGCGTGCCTGATATTCGTCACGGGCACGAGCCACGTCCTGCAAGGCAGTCGCCTGTCCGCGTCCGATACCTTTCTGTTCACGGGTGATGCAGATAGATCCACCGCCAATGCCCACTTTCACGAAGTCCGCACCGGCTTCCGCCAGATAGAGGAAGCCTTCTTTATCTACCACGTTACCGGCACCTACCAGTACTTTATCCCCATACTGCTGCTTGATCCATTGCAGGGTCTCGCATTGCCATTCCGAATAGCCGTCCGAAGAATCGATGCAAAGCACATCCACTCCTGCTTCTACCAGAGCAGGTACACGTTCCTGATAGTCACGGGTATTGATACCGGCACCCACCAGCAATTTCTTATCGGGGCTTGACACCTCGTTAGGGTTTTCCTTGTGGCTGTCGTAATCTTTGCGGAAAACGAAATAAGCCAGACGGCCGTCCTTGTCGATGATGGGAAGAGTGTTGAGTTTGTGGTCCCAGATAATCTGGTTCGCTTCGCTCAGTGTCAGTCCCACTTCGCCTACAATCAGCTTGTCGAAAGGGGTCATGAAGTCTTTGATCTTTTTGTCCAGCGGATCTCTGGAAAGGCGATAGTCGCGGCTGGTTACCAATCCCAGAAGATGTCCGTTCGGTGTGCCGTCATCCGTGATTCCGATGGTAGAGTGTCCGGTCTGACGAAGCAGGCGAAGTACATCATCCAACGTATGTTCCGGTGTCAGGTTCGAGTCACTGGTCACGAAACCGGCTTTAAATTTCTTCACTTTCCGCACCATTTCCGCCTGACTGGCGATGGGTTGCGAGCCGAAGATAAACGAGAGTCCTCCGTTGCGTGCCAGCTCGATAGCCAGTTCGGGACCGGAAACCGACTGCATGATTGCCGAAACGAAAGGAATGTTCAATTCGATTGCTGCTTGTGTGCCTGCCGCATGTTTCACCAGCGGGGTGCGTAAAGATACATTGGAAGGTACACACTGTTTGGTGGTAAGACCGGGAATAAGTAAATATTCACCGAAAGTTCTTGATACTTCTTCTACGTAAACTGCCATAAGATAAGTTGTTTTTTGGCATGCAAAATTACATCTTTCTTTTTAATTATGTGACAGGGACAGGGGTATTTTTTTCAATTATCCCTTCACAGTATCCTAATTCTTCTGCCGTCCGTCCATTCAGGCACGGATATTATTGATAAGTCTCAAACGTATGTCCCCCTTTCCGGAGTTGGCCGGCATATTGCTGCAAGGCGGCATCGGATATGCCCAAAGGTTCTGACAATACAGACATAGCCTGATTTCTTTAGTTCACCAGCAAAGGTAATACAAACCGGACTACGTCATACTTTCCTTATAGATTTAACCCGAAAACCGGCATCCCTGCTTTTAAATTAACAGAAAACAACGCCATTTAGCAAACACTTTCGCACCTCCGGTGTTATTCATTACCATACTATAAATAACTACCGCTTATGTCACAAGAAATGAAAGCATTCTCCGGAATGAAAACTACACGGAATTTCAGTTTCAGTCATTCCGAAGTCATTATCAACAGCACACCGGGCAGAAAAGTTGTTCTGGAATCGACTCTGTTGGAACAGTCGCCAATTGAAAAAGGATGTGGAGATGCCTCTTCACAGGTATGGAAGGCGACTCCGGCAGAAAGCCGGACAAGGCCTGTGTATAACGAGATCTGGTATACATAAGCAACCGCCTTTCCTGTTTTTATTCAATCACACACAAGAGCCGGATACTTCGGTTCCATCCGGAGAATGCGTCGTTTGGATGCGCATCCTAACAGGGGGGACATCTGTTACCTTAAATGCCGACTTCATTTACGTGCCGGGATAACCGGTTTTACGTGCCGGGGTAAATGGTTTTACGTGCCGGGGTAAACGGTTTTACGTGCCGGGGTAAATGGCTTTACGTGCCGGGGTAAACGGTTTTACATTGAAAGAAAAATATAGGTAAATACAATCTGCTGATTATCAAGATTACCGGGACGGATGTCGCAACTACGCATTTCCCAGAGAACTCCTATTTTAGACCCGCCAACCTCGCCCTGTACTCCATCGGCGAAACCCCTTCGTGACGTTTGAAATACCGGCCAAGATAAGATTGGTCGGGGAAGTTCAGGCGGTCGGCTATCTCCTGGATACTGAGGTCGGTGGACTGGAGGAGGACTTTGATCTCCAAGGCCGTGAAATCATCAATCACTTTTTTGGCTGAGCCGCCCATAAGGGAGCGGCAGATGCTCGTCAGGTATTTGGTAGAAATGCAGAGACGGTCAGCGTAGAACACAACGTCGCGCTGCGAACAACAATGCTCGTGCACCAAGGTGACGAACTTATGAAAAAGCTCGTTCGGACGGTTGCCGCCTTCGATCTCTTTATGGGTGAAAAGGCGGTGCACTTTGTCGTATACATCGAGCAGGAAGCTTTGCAGGTGGTTGCGGGCTATCTGGTTGCGGAAGCGGTGGTCGGTGTCGGCGAAGATGGCGCCGGTGGCGTGCAGAAGACCATTGATGGGGGCGGTAAATTCGGGAGGGAGCGTATAGCAGGGCTTCTCCTTGAGGAAGCGGAAGAAGGAAGGTTCGAAGCGGATGCAGGCTTCACGGAACATCTCGATGTGGGAGGCGAAAAAGGAGATCTGCAGGTCGTCGCTCTTCTCTTCAAGGGTGATGACGGAGCCGGGCAGGAGGACAACCTGGGTATTGGGGGTGATCTCGTATTTCTTCAGGTCGATGGCAAGCGTGGCATGACCGCTGCGGCAGTAGAGAATGATGGCACAGTTGAGCTTGTGCAGCCGGTTGTAGAAAGGGGCGAAGTCGTCGGTTCCTGCCACGAAAGGCTGGTCGAGAGTGAGAGTGAGCAGATTACTTTTTTCCATATCGTGTTCTTTATTTCGCCTGCAAAGGTAGGTCTTTTTAGTGAATTAGGCGAAAAGTTGTTCCGATTATGAACAATAGTGAGGCGGGTATGAAAAGCTGCCGAAGGGGAAAACGCTCTACCTTTGCCGCGACAAAATTAAATAGGAACTATGATTGAAAAGGTAAGTAAAGTGAAACAGGCCGTGATACTGGCCTGCTGTCTGGCCGTCGGGGGATGCAAGCAAGCACCGCAGGCAAACGTGGAGTCGGGATACAAAGTGATGACCCTCGCGCCTGCCGACCGGACGCTATCGAGTACGTATTCGGCAACGATACGCGGACGACAAGACATCGAGATCTATCCGCAGGTAGGCGGCACGCTGACGCAGGTGTGTGTCAGCGAGGGGGAACGGGTGAAACGGGGACAGTCGCTGTTCGTCATCGACCAAGTGCCTTACGAAGCTGCCTTGCAGACTGCCCTGGCAAACGTGGAGGCGGCAAAGGCGTCGCTGGCCACAGCACAACTGACGTATGACAGCAAGCAGGAATTGTACAGGCAGAACGTAGTGTCCGCCTTCGACATGAGCACGGCAAAGAACTCCCTCCTGGCAGCGCAGGCGCAACTGGCGCAGATGAAGGCACAGGAGGTGAACGCACGCAACAACTTATCGTATACGCTGGTGAAGAGTCCGGCGGACGGAGTAGTGGGCACGCTGCCCTACCGGGTGGGAGCACTGGTGAGCGCCAGCCTGCCGGAACCGCTGACTACCGTTTCGGACAACTCGGACATGTACGTCTACTTCTCAATGACGGAGAACCAGCTCTTAGGACTGATCCGCCGTTACGGATCGAAGGAGGAAGCCTTGAAACAGATGCCGGAAATCGGCCTGCAACTGAACGACCGTTCGGACTATCCGCAGGCGGGACGGATCGAGACGATCAGCGGGGTGATAGACCGCACGACGGGAACGGTGAGCCTGCGGGCGGTGTTTCCCAACCGGGAAGGGCTGCTGCATAGCGGCGGCGCCGGAAACGTGATCGTGCCGACGGAGAAGACGGGAGCGCTGGTGATTCCGCAAGCGGCCACATTCGAAGTACAGGACAAGGTATTTGTATATAAGGTAGTGGACGGCAAGGCGCAATCGGCTCCGGTACAGGTGACGCGCGTCAACGGCGGACAGGAGTACATCGTGGAGAGCGGGCTACAGACCGGTGACGTGATCGTGGCCGAAGGCGTCGGACTGCTCCGGGAAGGAACGGAGATCAAAGCGGTGAACGAGGAACGGTGAACGCTCATCGTATGCAATAAAACAAAGAACAAGGCTCACTACAGAGTGGCACAAAGGAAACATATAACCCTATAATTATGAACTTACGAACATTCATCGAACGGCCCGTCCTATCGGCCGTTATCTCCATCACCATCGTCGTGGTCGGGATCATCGGGCTGTTTACGTTGCCCGTCGAACAATACCCGGATATCGCCCCGCCAACCATCATGGTCTCCACCAGCTACTTCGGAGCCAGCGCGGAGACGTTGCAAAAGAGTGTCATCGCCCCGCTCGAAGAGGCTATCAACGGAGTGGAGGACATGACGTATATGACCTCCAGCGCCACCAACGCCGGAACGGTCTCCATCACTGTCTACTTTAAACAGGGAACCGACCCGGACATGGCGGCGGTGAACGTGCAGAACCGGGTCTCCAAAGCCACGGGACAGCTCCCCTCGGAGGTGAACCAGGTGGGTGTCACCACCTCGAAGCGGCAGACGAGTATCCTGCAAATGTTCTCGCTCCACAGCCCGGACGACTCTTATGACGAGGCTTTCCTGGCCAACTACATCAGTATCAACCTCAAGCCGGAGATTCTCCGCATCTCGGGCGTGGGCGACATGATGATCATGGGAGGCGACTACAGCCTGCGCATCTGGATGAAACCGGATGTGATGGCGCAATACCGCCTGATCCCCTCGGACGTTTCGGCGGTGCTGGCGGAACAGAACATCGAGTCTGCCACCGGATCGTTCGGCGAGAACTCCGACGAGACGTACCAATACACCATGAAGTACAAAGGCCGCCGCATCACCCCGGAGGAGTTCGGCGAGATCGTGATCCGCTCCACCGACGACGGGCAGGTGCTGAAACTGAAGGACATCGCCACCATCGAGTTAGGACAGGAAAGCTACGCCTACAGCGGAACGACGGACGGGCACAACGGTATCTCGTGCATGCTCTTCCAGACTGCAGGCTCCAACGCCACAGAGGTGAACAACCGCATCAACGACTTCCTTGAAGAGGCGCGCAAAGACCTCCCCCGCGGAGTGGAACTGACGCAACTGATGTCCAGCAACGACTTCCTCTACGCCTCCATCCACGAGGTGGTGAAGACGCTGCTCGAAGCCATCCTGCTCGTGATCCTCGTCGTATACATCTTCTTGCAGGACATCCGCTCGACGCTGATCCCGCTGGTGGGCATCATCGTGTCGCTCGTCGGTACGTTCGCCTTCATGGCGATGGCGGGATTCAGTATCAACCTGATCACGCTGTTCGCGCTGGTACTGGTCATCGGTACGGTGGTGGACGACGCCATCGTGGTGGTCGAGGCCGTGCAGGCACGGTTCGACGTGGGCTACAAATCGTCCTACATGGCGAGCATCGACGCCATGAAAGGCATTTCGAACGCCGTCATCACCTCGTCGCTGGTATTCATGGCGGTGTTCATCCCCGTATCGTTCATGTCCGGCACATCGGGGACGTTCTACACGCAGTTCGGACTGACGATGGCCGTAGCGGTAGGCATCTCCGCCGTGAACGCCCTGACACTGAGCCCCGCTCTCTGCGCGCTGCTGCTGAAACCGTACATCAACGAGGACGGCACGCAGAAGCAGAACTTCGCCGCCCGCTTCCGCAAAGCGTTCAACGCGGCGTTCGACGTGGTGATAGACCGTTACAAGGGCATCGTGCTCTTCTTCATCAAGCACCGTTGGCTGACGGGCGGACTCCTCGTGGCAAGTATCGCCCTGCTGGTGGTGCTGATGAATACGACGAAGACCAGCCTCGTGCCCGACGAAGACCAGGGCGTGGTGTTTGTCAACGTCAGCACCGCCGCCGGCAGTTCGCTGCGCACGACGGACGAGGTGATGAAGCGCATCGAGCAGCGCATGGAACAGATCCCGCAAGTGGAACACGTGCAGAAAGTGGCGGGCTACGGACTGCTGGCGGGCCAGGGAAGCTCGTTCGGTATGTTGATCCTGAAACTGAAACCGTGGGACGAACGCCCCGGAAAGGAAGACAACGTGCAGTCGGTCATCGGCCAGGTATACGGACGGACGGGCGACATCAAGGACGCCACCGTATTTGCCATCTCACCGGGAATGATCCCCGGATACGGTATGGGTAACGCCCTCGAACTGCACATGCAGGACAAGACGGGAGGCGACGTGAACACCTTCTTCCAGACCACACAGCAGTATCTGGGCGCGCTGAACCAGCGTCCGGAGATCGCCATGGCCTACTCCACGTTCGACGTCCGCTACCCGCAATGGCTGGTTGAGATAGATCCGTCGAAATGCAAGCGCTCGGGCATCACCCCCGACCAGGTGTTGAGCACCCTCTCGGGCTACTACGGCGGGCAGTACGTGTCCAACTTCAACCGCTTCTCGAAAGTATATAAGGTGATGATCCAATCCGACCCGCAATACCGCCTCGACGAAGCTTCGCTGGGCAACACCTTCGTGCGGATGTCGAACGGCGAGATGGCGCCTCTGAGCCAGTTCGCGACGCTGACCCGCACGTACGGAGCCGAGTCGCTGAGCCGCTTCAACATGTACAACTCCATCGCCGTGAACGCCATGCCGGCCGACGGTTACAGTACGGGTGACGCCATCCGTGCCGTACAGGAGACAGCCTCCACCGCCCTGCCCAAGGGCTACGGCTACGACTACGGAGGCATCACCCGTGAGGAGACGGAGCAGAGCGGCACGACGGCGATCATCTTCGGCATCTGCTTCCTGATGATCTACCTGATTCTGAGCGCGCTCTACGAGAGCTTCCTGATCCCCTTCGCGGTGCTCCTGAGCGTGCCGTGCGGACTGATGGGTTCGTTCCTCTTCGCCCGCCTGTTCGGTCTGGAGAACAACATCTACCTGCAAACGGGACTGATTATGCTGATCGGTCTGCTGGCCAAGACGGCCATCCTGCTCACCGAGTATGCCGCCGAACGCCGCAAAGCGGGCATGGGGCTGATAGCCTCCGCGCTGAGCGCCGCCAAAGCCCGTCTGCGCCCGATATTGATGACGGCACTGACGATGATCTTCGGGTTGTTCCCGCTGATGGTGGCGAGTGGCGTAGGGGCAAACGGTAACCGTTCGTTGGGAACGGGCGCCGTGGGCGGTATGGTCATCGGTACGCTGGCACTGCTGTTCATCGTGCCGTCGCTCTTCATCGCTTTCCAGTGGTTGCAGGAACGCATTCGTCCGATACAGACCGAACCGACGCACGACTGGCAGATCGAGGAAGAGATCGCAGTGAGCGACCGGGAAAAGAAGGAAGCGAAAGGAGGGGCTTTGAAGGAATAAAGGGTTCTTTTCACCACAGAGGAACACAGAGTGACACAGAGGAAGACAGGTTATTGGTATGAATGATCAAAAGAGCAAGATTCACCCGGTGATACTCTACCCGGTGATACTCTGTACTACTCCGCGATACTTTACTTCGTATCGCTCTGTATGACTCCGTACCACTCCATATCACTCTGTGATATGGAGTGGTGAAAAGAGTTCTTCCCCCGTTCAACCCTATTTATCATTAGCAGCCCCCTCCCCTCCTCTTCCACCGGAGGAACCCGGGGGAGGGAGGCTCCCATAAAACAAGCAATCATGAAAAAGTTAATCATATCCCTTGCCGCCACGCTGGCACTCAGCAGTTGCGGCATTTACTCCAAATACAAATCCGCTACCGAGGTTCCCGACGGCCTTTACGGCCAAGAAGGCGTGAATCCTTCCGACTCCGCCTCCAACCTCGGCAGCCTCCCCTGGCAGGAGGTCTTCACCGATCCTTGCCTCCGCACGCTGATCGACACCGCCCTCGTGCGCAACACCGACCTGCGTACGGCCCACCTCCGTGTGAAAGAGGCCGAAGCCACCTTGCTCTCCGCCCGACTCTCCTATCTGCCCGCCTTCTCCCTCTCCCCGCAGGGAACGGCCAGCAGCTTCGACGGCGGGAAAGCCTCGCAAACCTACTCACTGCCCGTCAGCGCCAGTTGGGAGATCGACATCTTCGGCCGGCTGACGAACGCCAAGCGGCGTGCACAAGCTGTCGTGGCGCAGAGCCGTGACTATGAACAGGCGGTACAGACGCAACTGATTGCCGCCGTCGCCAACAACTACTATACGTTGCTGATGCTCGACGCCCAGATCGAGATCTCCACCGCCACCGAAGCCGCCTGGAAAGAGAGCGTTGCCACCACCCGCGCCATGAAAGCTGCCGGAATGGTGACCGAAGCCGCCCTCTCGCAGACTGAGGGCACATACTACAATATATGTACCACCCTGCTCGACCTGCGCGAACAGCTCAACCAGGTGGAGAACGCCCTTTCGCTGCTCCTTGCCGACGTCCCCCGCACCCTTCCCCGCGGACGCCTCGCCGAGCAGCGCCTGCCGGAGAACCTTTCGGTGGGCGTGCCCTTGCAGATGCTTGCCAACCGCCCCGACGTGCGCAGTGCCGAACAGTCGTTGGCACAGGCATTCTACACTACCAACGCCGCCCGTTCCGCCTTCTACCCCTCAATCACGCTGAGCGGCAGCGCCGGCTGGACAAACTCGGCAGGTGCGATGATCGTCAACCCGGGCAAGTTCCTTGCCACCGCCGTGGCCTCGCTGACACAGCCTTTGTTCAACCGGGGAGCGAACATCGCCCAGCTCCGCATAGCCAAAGCGCAACAGGAGGAGGCACGCCTCAGCTTCGAACAGACGTTGCTCAACGCCGGAAGCGAGGTCAACAATGCCCTGGTGCAATATCAGACGGCACGGGACAAGGCAAACTACTTCGAGAAGCAGGTGGCTTCCCTCGAAAACGCCGCCCGCAGCACACAACTGCTGATGAAGCATGGCAACACGACTTATCTGGAAGTGCTCACCGCACAGCAGACGTTGCTCAATGCGCAACTCTCGCAAGTGGCCAACCGGTTTACTGAAATCCAGGGGGTCATCACCTTGTATCAGGCATTGGGGGGAGGAAGAGAGAGGAGTTAAGAAGAGGAACTCACCACAGAGTAGCACAGAGGGAGTCAAGCCGATAACCAACGACTTGACATCCACTCTGTGCTACTCTGTGCCATTTTGTGGTAAACCCTTATCCGCTCAACGGCTTCCTGCCATTGTGCTTCGGCTTTGGTTTCGGTATCTTTCAGCGAGTCGAACATTCCCGGGTCACGTTTCAAAGACTCTTCTGCGAAGCAGTAGTTATCATACCAGGGTTTCATTTCCATTCTGACTGAAAGAACAAAGGAAAGGGAAGAGAAGTTAAGAAGAGGAACTCACGAAAAAAATACGGGAAAAACAAGAACGAGGGAAAGAAGCTGATGGAGCCGGGCCATGCGAGAGGAAATAGACCGCAACGTTCCTGTCTCACGACAGACCAAACCAGATGAACGCGGCTTTCGTCCCTCTCAGCCCTTTGCCCCACCTTTGCAAATCGACACGTACTTCAGTCGCTTCTTCCCTCGTCTCTCTTTCCGCTCACTCGCTTCAATTAACTATATCATTATTAACACTTGTCTCCATAGGCTCGCGGACAAGTCCCGGACATTCCGGAACGTCCACCGGCTCCGGAAGCGCCGGCTGCTGTCCGCTCACGATGGCAGATGCCCGCATACTTTCCGGCATCGCCATCTCCTCCTCGTTGAGTTCGGCGGACATGCAGGAAGCAGCGTCGGTAGTTGCACCGGCCGCTTTCTCCACCTCTTCCGGACGTTTGTATTCGCAGGGAACCCATGACCAGAAGGTCGATCCCACGCCCTCCTCGGACTCGAAGCCTACCTGTCCGCCGGAGGCTTCGGTGACCACCTTGCAGATGACCAGCCCCAGCCCCGTGCCCTGGGCAAACTCGTTGAGCTTCTCGAAGCGCTGATAGAGGCGGGACTTGTTCGCCTCCGAGATGCCGATACCGGTATCCGAGACGTAGAAGCGGATGCCCTCGCCCTCGCAGCGGTAGCCCACGTGTATAGTCCCCTGCCGGGTGCATTTGATGGCGTTCGTGGCGTAATTGAGCATCACTTGCGCCAGCCGGTTGTTGTCCAGCAGCACCATGAAACGCTTGTAGGGGTTGTCGCAAACTAACTTTACTTCGGGGCGGACTACGAGCGGGCGGATGGAGTTGCACAACTCCTCAAAGTAGATGGCCAGGTCGAACTCGGCCAGTTTAACGTCGATGGTGCCGGACTCGATCTTCGACAGGTCGAGCACGTCGTTCACCAGCCGGAGCAGCAAGTCGGTATTCGACGTGATGATCTGCTTGTATTCGTCCATCTCCTCCTTCCGGTCCGTATTCATCAGCAGGCTTGAGAAGCCGATGATGGCGTTGAGCGGTGTGCGTATCTCGTGGCTGATGTTGGCCAGGAAAGCGGATTTGAGCTTGTCCGACTCTTCGGCGCGCTCCTTGGCGTCGCTCAGCTCTTTGAGCAGTTTTTTAGTAGGCGTGACGTTGCGGCGGAAGCCGGTGTAGAGCACCACCTTGCCCGTTTCGTCGCGCAGGAAAGGGGTGGCGTTAACGACGCAGTCCTGCCAGTCGTCGTCATAGTCCGATTTCATGCGCACCGAGGTTTCGTCGACAAAGTCGACTCCCTCCTCCATCATCCGGATGTAGCGACGGATGCACTCCAGGTCGTCCGGATGGATGGCTTGGGTATAATCGGCCGGGCTGACCAGGAGGTTGTCGTCGTAATGGGTCAGCGGCTCGTTGTGCGAGGTGAAGAGATGGGTGCGGTTGTCGTACCGCCAGTGCACCAGGTCGGCGGCCTGTATGGCCTGCCGCGCCAGTTGGATGTTCTCCTTCAGTTGCAGTTCCTGCTCGTGCTCACGGGTGATGTCGTTCATGATGAAGACATAGTTTTGCATGGCTCCGTCAGGGTCGAAAATGGGCGCTCCTTTGCTGCTGATCCGCTTCATCGCCGTGCCGCAGGTGGTCTTGTAGAATCCCGTCTGCCGCACGACGGAGAAATCGTAGTAGGACTCCGCCTCCACCTCCTCTTGCTGTTCGAAGGCCTCCTTCAATTCTTCCGGAATGACGGGATTCTCCCTGATGGAAGCCGCTCCGATCACCTCTTGGCGGTCCACCACGCCGAAGATCCGGCAGGCACAGTCGTTGATCCCTACCAGGATTCCTTCTTTTGAGTAAATCTCTATACCGACAGGGAGATTGCCGAGGATGGTATCGGTGCGGAGTTTTTCCAGGTTCATTGTATTCCGGGCTTGCGCCAGGGCACGGACCATATTCCGCCGGCATCTGACCATCAGCACCAGGAAGACAGCCAGGATCAATACGAGGCTGAGAATAATAAGAGCATATAGGGGGGATAAGTGTATCATGTTTCTATTAGTGGTTTCATATAAAGATAATTAATGCCAGTGCTTCGCATACCCGGACGAGGGTGCTTCGTATAAGAAGACCGGTACTCCCCGGCATCCGCCTACGGGAGGAAAGGTTAAAATGCCATTTTGAGGGAGTACCGGATTCCCGCCAGAGAGTTGAGCGGTCATTATGCTGTCGGATCATCTACAATGCCCCCATCTACACTGTCGCCTATCGTGATGGGATGTGGCAACTCAAAGGTACGTGGAGTTTTTGTCAGAACCTTGCCGCCTTTGCTATACTGGGTGGTCACCTTCACCCGCCAATCGCCATCCGTTATTCCGGCGGGAAGGACGAATTGCAGCTTCTTTGCCGTGTTCGGGCTGATATCCCCCGGCGCGATGGCGAACGATTTCGAAGGGGTGGAGACGGAAGTCAGCGTGATGCCCACCGACGGGTCTGTGCCCACCACCTTCAATCCCTCTCCGGTGATGACCGCCATCTTTCCGGCTGCCATCGGGGCGCGGGTGGTGGCGGCGGCATCCGTATAGGCGGTGCTCGTCATGCCGGCAATGTACGGTCCGGTCACTGCCGGCTGGGTGAAGAGGGTGATATGCGCCTGAGCCATCGCCTCCTTCATGACGGAGCCCTGGCTGAAACTGGCGTAGACTTTCACCTTCTCCCGGTTTACCGGAAGCGAGAGCTCCTCTTCCATCACCACGCCGCTCGCCATGGGGCGCACGTAGCAGAGGGGGGTGGAGACGCAATAGCCGCTTGCCACCGCTTGCGCCATGGCTTCGAAGCCCATCTCAAAAAGGCTCTTCACCTCCGAAGCCTCAAATTTTCCGGAACGGGCGGCCACGTCCGCCGCTATCTCTTCCAACGTCAGGCTCTGGCTCTGGGTGTTCACTTTCACGATATAATCCGTATCGATATCGGGAGTCAGTTCGTTGGGATAGGCCATCAGGGCCAGGTCCATCTTGTAGTTTCTTGTCTTCATAAGCTTCATTAGTTCTTTAAATGTTCATATATTAATAAGATATGCGTATGTCAGAATTCAGCCGGAGGGGGGAGGGAGGTAGGCGCCGATGGAATGCAGGGGGGGACGATACCGGCAAGCGGTTATGTTGATAGGCTGTTTGATCTGGTTCATGATTCTAAATCTTTGACCGTTCCGGAAAATTACTTTCTAAGTAACGGCAGTCGGGGAGGCCGTCGTGCGGGAAAAAGCGTTTTCCGGCGGCACGAATGAAGCAGAAATGAAGAGGGATGTATCGAAAATACCGTGCATCCGGAACCGGTGCCGGTTCATCTCCACAATAAGGTAGCTATCCGTTTTTAAGTACTGAAAATGGAAGGAAGTGTCTACGTGCTTTCGCAGGATAGGTGTTGTGTCAATATGTGTTTGTATAATCTTAAGGTTGTCTTTTCCAATAAATTTTAGTGGTTCGTGGCAAAAACTGTCGATAATATTTGTGTATCTGCAATAATCTTAGCACTTTTGCGGTCAATATCTGCCGTTACTTAGAAAGTAATTTTTGTCCAATCCGTTGCTTTACAAAGCACTGCGGGTCTCTCTTCCCTTCTCTTTCCATCGGACAACAGAAGAAATTAATTTATTATTCTCCCTGTCGATGCGCTTGTTTCCGAAAGGTTTCAGATACGTCTCCGTCACCCGGACGGAAGAGTGCCCCATCGCCTCACTGATGATCCCCACCGGCGTGCCCTGATAGTAAGCTAACGTCGCCCACGTATGCCGGGCGGTGTACGAACTGACCTTCGTCCCCGGCAGCAACTCCGCCTCCAGCCTCGCCAATCCCTTGTTGAACTCCCTCAGCGCCAGCAGATAGCTCCGGTAAAGCTCCCTGCCCTCCTCCTTCGCTCCCGGCAGTATCGGGAACAGGTAGACCGACTCGTCCCCCGTCCCCCGGAACCTCTTCATCAGCGGCACGGCCTCCTTCGGTATCCTCACCGTTATCTGCCGCCCCGTCTTGTGCCGTTGGTAGACGATCACGCCCCCTCGCACATCCTTTTTCCGCAAGTGCGCCAGGTCGATGAACGGCATCCCCCGGAAGAGGAACATCAGCAAGAAATAAGCCAGCACGCGGCGCTGCTCCTCCGGCAACGTCGCAAAGTCGGCATTCATCAGCGCATGTGCCTGCCGCCCCGTCAGTGCCCGCTTCGTCCTCGACTCCACCTTCGTATGTACGTCGGCAAACAGCTTCGGGTCGTGCCCCGCGCTTCCCGGCGGCGAAATCCGGTTGTACACCGCCCTCAGCGTCCGCATATACGTCGACACCGTGTTCCAGCTCCGCTCGTTCACCCTCACCAGCCACTCCTCGTAGCCCTTCAGCCGCCCTGCGCTGAACACGTCTTCCATCGGCATCGGCGTCCCCTCCCCGCCCGCAAAGCGGGTATACGAGTTCAGCGTGCACTGGTACGTGTGCACCGCCGCATACTTCTTCTTCTCCTCCAATCCCTCGATCACCGCTTGCATGTAAACCGGCAGGTCGGTTACTCCCGCTGCCGGGAGCGTGCAAACCTCCGGGGCAATGCTCCTCGCTCCCGTTCGCGCGCAAACTTCCGCCTGCATGCAAAACTCTGTTTGCAAGGAGGCTGCCTGGGAAACGGCCTGCCCCTCTTCTACATTCTTCTTCATTGCATTCATAAATCAATTATGTTTTTTTAGTCACCACGCCATGTGGTCTCAGAACAACGGCACTGAGATAAGAATGTTTGTAAAGACCCGATAAAGAAAGTGAGAAAGCAGTAAAAAGGAAAAGGAAAGAGAAGAAGAAACAAAAACATCCTGCTTCATCGGACAGGGATAAAACAGGATGTAAAAAAAGACGAGGGAAAGGGGTTATGCGTTCAGTGCCTGTTCGATGTCCGCTATAATGTCATCCGCATTTTCGATTCCTACGGACAGACGGATCAGGTCCGGACGGACACCGGCTTCGATCAACTGCTCGTCTGTCAGCTGCCGGTGCGTATGGCTGGCGGGATGGAGCACGCAGGTACGCGCATCGGCCACGTGGGTGACGATGGCGGCCAGTTTCAACGAGTCCATGAACTTGATGGACAACTCGCGTCCGCCTTTCAACCCGAAAGAGATCACACCGCAAGAGCCATTCGGCATGTACTTCTGCGCCAGTTCGTAGTATTTATTACCCGGAAGACCGCAATAGTTCACCCAAGCCACTTTATCGTTCTGTGCAAGGTATTCGGCCACCTTCTGTGCATTGCCGCAGTGCTGAGGCATACGCAGGTGCAGCGTCTCCAGACCCAAATTCAGCAAGAAGGCATTCTGCGGACTCTGTATACTGCCCAGGTCACGCATCAGTTGAGCGGTTGCCTTGGTCATGTAGGCACCCTTGCCGAAAGCCTTTGTATAAGTCAGTCCGTGATACGATTCATCCGGTGTGCAAAGTCCCGGGAACTTATCGGCATGGGCTTCCCAATCAAAGTTTCCGCTGTCCACGATACAGCCGCCTACGCTGGTGGCGTGCCCGTCCATATACTTGGTGGTAGAGTGCACCACGATATCCGCTCCCCATTCGAACGGACGGCAGTTGATCGGTGTCGGGAAGGTATTATCAACGATCAGGGGCACTCCGTGGCTGTGGGCAATGCGGGCAAACTTCTCAATGTCGAGCACTTCGAGCGACGGATTGGAGATTGTCTCACCAAACAGCGCTTTCGTGTTCGGGCGGAAAGCAGCCGAAATCTCTTCTTCATCGGCATCGGGGCTGACGAATGTGACGTCGATGCCCAGTTTTTTCATTGTCACCCCAAAGAGGTTGAACGTTCCGCCATAGATGGCCGACGAACAGACGAAGTGATCGCCTGCCTGGCAGATATTGAATATGGCATAGAAATTGGCAGCCTGGCCGCTGGAAGTCAGCATGGCTCCCACACCTCCTTCAAGGGCGGCAATCTTGGCAGCTACGGCATCGTTCGTCGGATTTTGCAGGCGGGTATAGAAGTAACCGCTCTCTTCAAGATCGAACAGACGGGCCATCTGCTCACTGGTTTCGTATTTAAAAGTAGTACTTTGATAGATGGGCAGCACGCGCGGCTCGCCCTTTTTCGGAGTCCATCCTGCTTGTACACACAGGGTTTCGGGCTTGAATTGTTTTGCCATAATGTTATTGAGTTTACGATTATATTGCCTTAAAAAAGTTATATCGACGCAAAAGTAGAGAAAATTATTGGTTTAAAAGGCTATCTTTGCGGGCGAAAAAGCAAAAATTCACCATAGAAGTCAAACAATTAGGTACAGCAGCCAAGCCTGCATCTTTTATACGTAGCAATATGAAAAGGAAACTCTGTCTTCTCCTGTTCTTCTGTTCCTTATTTACTGCCCCTGCTTTATGGGCACAGCAGAAAGCCACTCCTAAATCCGGTGAGGGAATCTCTTCCTTCCTCCTGCGCCACAACCGTGCTCCAAAGAAATATTATGATGACTTTATCGAACTCAACAAAACCCGATTAGGCAAAAGCAGAACTCTGAAGATGGGTGTCACTTATCTGATTCCTCCCGTCAAAAAGGCATCGGACACCACCCCTGAGAAAGAATCCGAAACGGGGTCTGCACACCGGTCCAAACGTACGGAAGTCAACGAACCGCTGTTCGGGAAATGGCTGGCTAATGTCAAGGTAACCTCCGACCGCCTTGCCGGTGCCTGTTTCTATGTGGTCAGCGGACACGGCGGCCCCGACCCCGGTGCCATAGGCCGTGTTGGTAAACACGAACTTCACGAAGACGAATATGCCTATGACATCGCCCTGCGCCTGGCACGCAACCTGATGCAGGAAGGTGCCGAGGTACGCATCATCATTCAGGATGCCAAAGACGGTATCCGCGACGAGGCCTACCTGTCCAACAGCAAACGGGAAACCTGCATGGGCTCTCCCATCCCTCTGAACCAGGTACAACGCCTTCAGCAGCGTTGCGATAAAATCAACACCCTCTACCGGAAGGATCGCAAGAAATTCAAGTACTGCCGGGCCATCTTCATCCATGTAGACAGCCGCAGCAAAGGCACCCAAACCGACGTCTTCTTCTATCACTCCAACCGCAAGGCCGAAAGCAAACGTCTCGCCAGGAATATGAAAGCAACTTTCGAATCCAAATACGGCAAGCACCAGCCCAACCGTGGCTTCTCGGGTACCGTAAGCGGACGCAACCTGTATGTTCTGGCACACACCACACCCGCCTCTGTATTCGTTGAGCTGGGCAACATCCAGAATACTCTCGACCAGCGTCGTCTGGTGATCCCTTCCAATCGGCAGGCACTTGCCAAATGGTTGATGGAAGGGTTTATAAAGGACTATAAATAAAGCCGAGTCTCTTGTTTTTCTGAAAGATTACAAAAGGATGTGAACACAGCAGGAACAGATAACCGGAATGAGCTGATTAATCCTATATTTGTCTCCGGATGTAAAGTAAAACTTCTAAAGTCATTCTTATGGATCAGCTATCTTTTGTAGAATCATTCCGGACTTCCCCTTTCATTCTCACCGAAGGCGCTATTGTAGAACGTTTGCGTCACGAATTCCAGATCCCGTTGGACAAACATATCGTCCATGCCGCCCTGATTTACAATGACTCTTACCGTGAGACACTGGCGGAAATCTATCGCCAGTATCTGCAAATTGCCGCAGACTTCCGCCTGCCGCTGATGCTGATGACTCCTACCCGCAGAGCCAATATCGAACAAATCGCAGAATCGGACTACCGGCATAAGAATGTATTGGCAGATAACGTATCTTTCCTTTCCAGGTTCCGCACCGGAACTTCCATTCCGGTTTACATCGGTGGGTTAGCCGGATGCCGCGGCGACGCGTACGACGGCCGTTATTGCCTGTCCGTTGAAGAAGCGATGGAATTTCATTTTCCGGCAGTCCGCACGATGGCGGAGTCAGGAGTAGACTATCTGTTTGCCGGCATCATGCCTCAGCTGACAGAAGCCATCGGAATGGCCAATGCCATGGCGGCAACCGGGTTACCTTATATTATCAGTTTTATGGTATGCCGTGACGGACGCCTGATAGACGGAACCTTTATCCATGACGCCATTGATGCTATCGAAAAGGAGACTTCCACCCAGCCTCTATGTTATATGGCCAACTGTATACACCCCGATATCCTGCATCAGGCATTGCTCCATCCTCGGAATGACACTCCTCTGGTGCGTCAGCGCTTCCAAGGTATCCAGGCCAATGCGGCCAACCTTAGTCCGGAAGAACTGAACGGGTGTGAGCATCTGATTTCCTCTCCGCCGGAAGAACTGGCAGACAGGCTGATGACACTTTTGTGGGATTTCCCGTTAAAAATCTGCGGGGGCTGCTGCGGCACTAACCAGCAACATATGCGTCGTTTTGCCGAAATGCTGGCTTGCCGCCGTGACAAGATGGGGCGATAATTGTCCGTACCGGGCCTGCAATACCCCATCACCCCTTCCTTCTGCGGTTCAGATACCTCCGCAACAGGGTAGGTGTAAAGCAAAACACTAACTGAGCCTTGCTCTATTTATAACACTGCTGAAAGACAAGCATGCCAATAGTAATAAACAAAGCGGCACCTATGGCAGCCTGCAAAGGTAACCAACGTATTCCCTCCTGTGGGATGATCAACGGTATCAGTGCCAACGCACCGGCAGGAGCAAAATACTTTCCGGTCCATTCGAAGATGGCAAACAAACAACAGATGACAGACAAGGCGACAATCGTTTCGGGCAAATGCAAATAAGAGTGTCCGACGATCTGAAAGGCAGTACCCAGACTGGCTCCGGTCACCAAAAACAGAAACACCTGCATGGGACGGTTTCTGAAGCCCGCTTTGGAATTGACAATCTCGGTAAAGGTGACAATCAACGGAGGAATAATGAAATAAGCATATCCGCAGAAAAGCGAAAAGGCAGCGACCAGAGAAACAAAAAACAGCAAAGCTCCCCAACGACAACTCTCTTTTTTCCACTCACGCTCCGGTACGGCATAATTGGTTTCTTTACGCAAACCAACTTTTTCCATAAGTCTCTGCCCGCTGACAAGAATCACGGTAAGGAAAAATACGGCTGTCGGATAGATCCATGTCTCAGTATGCAGCAACACAGGCAGCATGCAAGCCGAAATCAATGGGATCAATGTGGTCCGGCTAAACATCAGGCAACAGGCAGCAAAGGTAAAAGCCATACATAAATTGCAGAGCAACGGCAAAGGAGAATAACGCACGATACAAACTCCTGCAACGGCTCCTGCCGTCATCATCCATATCATTTGCCAACGCCTGACTTTCCAAACTCTCTTATCAATCACCCACATCCCTATAGTGAGTGCTGCCATCTCCGGAAAAATAATTTCTTTCTCCCCTGCCCATTCCGCCAGACCTACCATCAGAATAACCATGAAGACAGAGAAAACGTATCTGATCTTTTTCGCTTTGTCCATAATGAAGTCTAATAAAGAACCGCAAAGATAGTGATTTTCAGAGTTAACGGTTGCAGACATAGTAAATTAACCGTAAATCCCAACCTCTATGTAATCATAATCCTCTCTTTTTTGTTACTATCTCTAAGTTTAACATCAAATCCTTATTATTATGTCCGATTTCATCCGAAAGCCGCCCGATAAGCTGACGAGCAATGAACGTAAAGAGTTAGATACTTCTGAGTTCGGTATTCCTGAGTTGAGGGAGTTTCCTATCCATGACGCTGCGCATGTACGTGCGGCAGAAGCTTATTTCAGGTATGCACCCGAAGAATATAAAGCGCAATTGGCACGGAATATTCTCGCCAAAGCACACCTGTTCGGGGTGAATGTAAAGAGTCCGACCATTTTGGAGTGGGCGGAGAAATAACAGGAGACAACAGAGATTTGGGTATTAAAGAATGATAAGCAGTAGAAGCAGGAGATTTAAAAAGCAAGAGAGCTTAAATTAAAAAGGTAATAGGGCTAAAAGACAGCCAATCCTTAAAAAGACAGCAAGATTTAAAAAGACAGTAAAATTTTAAAAGGGCTAAAAAGCAATAGGTTACGAATAAGCAAAGAGAATCCCGAATTATTTTCTATTTTTGTATTCGTAATGCTAATTCACTAATAAAAACTGCTGTATATGAGCTTCTCGGGATTTATTTTTGATATGATCAGGCGCAATAAGGAAAACAGGGATCTGCTTACTTTGCGCCGGGAACGGATGAAGGACCTCCAAGGTAAAATGTACCGGAAAGGAACGCTTCAGAATCCGAATATTACTGTTGAGGAGCTGGAAAAGATAGAAAAAGCCACCCGGGAAAAAGAAAAGGCGGAAACGCAATACTATCTCCGCTCCACACTGATCTTTCTGGCTGTGTTGGCAGTACTGGCACTCCTGCTCTGGTGGATCTTTTAACAGTCGCATGGGACAAATGGTCCGGCATCGGTTACAATCCACCGTATCATATCCCCGCTTGGTTTTACCATAAGTATTTTTCCGGCAAGTAACTTTCTTATTTCTTCTTTCATATCCTTTGTGCGGGGAGCAGGGTTTGTTTTATGGATGTATTCTTGTTGTACGGCACGGCCCTTTCATTTAACAACCGCCTTCCTCCCTTGTCCCCCCCCCACAAAACCCTCCATTCGCACACAGCGATGCGGAAGCAGTGCTTCGTTGTTTCTTTTTTAAGAAAGAATCCGACCGGCTATTACCGGAGAAGTGTAGTAGATTAACCATTGTCATACAACTCTTTATCCCAGCCCGCATACCCGGGCTGATGAGCCCACATGCCCGGGCTGATGAGCCCGCATACCTGGGCCGATAAGCCCGCATGCCCGGGCTGAGATAAAGATCCGACCATTTGCACTAAAGAAAGTAAGGGAAATGAAATGCTCTTAGAGAGATAAACGGATAAGAAATTGGATATATCCATTTGTTTTCCAAATAGTTAATACTAAAATGTTCCCTAAAACAGCGGGTGGAAGATGGAAGATGGGGGTGGAAGATAAATGGCATAAAAACCGCATCTTCCACCAATCTATACATCTTACAATCAACGATATGCATTCTAAAAGGTGGAAGATGGAAGATCGAAACGTATTTTTTGTATGAGAGGAAGGCGGGGTAAATGAAAGAGCCGTGGTTGTACGGCACAAAAGTAAAGAAGTTCCTTCGAATCACAGATTTATTTGTACTTTTGTTGCACCTTGACTTTACAAAGCACAAATGAAATGGAAATCAAAAAGTTAACGCAATCGGAAAAAAGGATGGCGATGGACCTTGCCTGGGAAGTATTTATCGAATTTGAAGGACCGGACTATCCGCAGGAAGGGACAGATCATTTCCGAAGTTTTATCGACAACACAGAAATGGTGGGAGAAATGGAAGTATACGGTGCCTTCGATGGCAACATACTTGCGGGAATGATCGCTCTCCGCAGTTCCGGCAGTCACATTTCCCTCTTTTTTGTGCGCAAAACGTATCAGCAGCGAGGCATCGGCAAGCGGCTGTTCGAGACTGCGATACGAAGCGGGCACGCAGAGACGATTACCGTCAACTCTTCTCCCTACGCCATCGGGATTTATCGCAGGCTGGGCTTCACCGCCGTCACCGGAGAGAAAACTGAGAACGGCATCCGGTTTACACCTATGGAATATAAATCAGAACTAAAATCATGAACGCAAAAACTTATCCACGCACCAATGACTCCCAGACAATCTATCTGAATACGGTCATCCGGAATCCTAACATCACGGTTGGGGACTATACCATATATAACGATTTTGTCAACGACCCTACCCTGTTCGAAAAGAACAATGTGCTGTATCACTACCCGATCAACGGAGACCGCCTGATAATCGGCAAGTTTTGTTCCATCGCCTGTGGAGCTAAGTTCCTTTTCAACAGTGCTAACCACAGTCTGAAATCATTGTCGGGCTACACCTTCCCCCTCTTTTTCGAGGAGTGGGATTTGGACAAGAAAGATGTCGCTTCCGCCTGGGACAACAAGGGGGACATCGTCATCGGCAACGATGTCTGGATCGGTTATGAAGCCGTCATCATGGCAGGCGTACACATCGGCGACGGAGCCATCATCGCTTCCCGGGCAGTCGTAACCAAAGACGTGCCTCCTTATACAATTGTAGGCGGCACTCCGGCAAAAGAAATACGTCCGCGTTTTGACCGGGAGACCATCCTCCGGTTGCAAAGCTTACGATGGTGGGACTGGGAAGTTGAGAAGATCCGCCAAGCCCTGCCTGCCATTATGAAAGGAGATATAGAGGAGCTTGCGGATGTGGCCGGATAATGCTTAGAGATCATAAAAGAAAGAAAAACAAACAGGATATAGACGGCACACGAACTTATAAAAAGAAGTATCATTACTAAACTTTCCCAACATCGGAAAAACAACCATAAGATATAGATGTTAGTTTGAATACAGCATATAAAAAGAATAAAATGAAAACAGTATTTATCCTTATCTCCATGCTTTTCCCTGTCGCAGTTATGGCACAGAAAAGCGTAAAAATATCCGATGACATCAGTATCACCCAACTCTCGGACAAAGTGTACACTTATGTATCCCTCGCCGAAATCGAAGGATGGGGTATGGTACCTTCCAACGGGATGATTGTTATCAACAACCACCAGGCAGCGTTGCTGGACACACCGATCAATGACGCACAAACGGAAACGCTGGTCAACTGGGTGACAGACTCTTTGCATGCCAAAGTCACCACGTTTATCCCGAACCACTGGCACGGCGATTGTATTGGCGGACTGGGTTACCTGCAAAAGAAAGGTGTCCAATCATACGCGAACCAGATGACGATAGACCTCGCCAAGGAAAAAGGATTGCCCGTACCGGAACATGGATTCACCGATTCACTGACCGTCAGTCTGGACGGCATGCCTCTCCAATGCTATTATTTAGGAGGCGGGCATGCGACCGACAATATCGTGGTTTGGCTGCCGACAGAGAATATCCTTTTTGGCGGATGTATGCTTAAAGACAACCAGACGACAAGCATCGGCAACATCTCGGACGCGGACGTGACGGCATGGCCGAAAACTCTCGATAAGGTAAAAGCCAAGTTCCCCTCGGCCCGCTACGTCGTGCCCGGACATGGTAACTATGGCGGAACCGAACTGATAGAGCATACCAAGCAGATCGTGAACCAATATATAGAAAGCACTTCAAAGCCATAGCCCGAATTGTAGGCATCTACCCGGTATTCTATGAACGAAGAGGTGAGAACTTTTATCTCGTCCACAGAATGTAACGCTGGCCACAAACGAGACATAAAAATATCAATTGAACAACACAACAGATCCTTGTTTCATCTACGGCATAGCACGGTTAAGTCTTTTTTTATCAATTGTTAAGCGTTTCTTCCCGATTATTAGCGATCTTTGCCATCAAAAAACAAACGATATGAATTGGATTATCCTAACGATTGCCGGATGCTTTGAGGTGCTGTTCACTTTCTGCATGGGGAAAGTGAAAGAAACAACCGGAACGGAAATGTACCTGTGGTTCACCGGATTCCTGATCGCAACTTTTATAAGTATGCTACTACTGGTGAAAGCCACCCAGAATCTGCCCATCGGCACAGCTTATGCCGTGTGGACAGGGATAGGCGCTGTGGGTACGGTGCTCGTAGGTATCCTTGTGTTCAGGGAACCCGCCAGTTTTTGGAGGCTCTTCTTTATAGTGATGCTGATCAGTTCAATAATCGGGCTGAAGATGGTTTCGCATTGAGGGGGAAGTTCATCCCCTCAGCACCTCCGGCAATTCCGCCAACGAACGGATCATCAGATACTCCTTCCCCGACGGATGAATCTCCTCGTGTTTCCACATCGCCTCAGCCGGCACGTGAATGGCCTGCCCACCCAATGACAGAACCGGGAGCACATCCGATTTCAACGAATTGCCCACCATCAGGAAGGATTGCGGAGCGACGTCCAGTGAAGAGATCAACCGCTGATAATCCTCCGGCGCTTTGTCGGTCATAATCTCCGTATGGTCAAAGTAATGGGCAATGCCCGAACGCTGTAGCTTCCGTTCCTGATCGAGCAGATCGCCTTTGGTTGCCACGACCAGTTTATAATCGTCTTTCAAGGTTTCGAGCGCTTCCGTCACCCCGCCGAGCAGCCGGATGGGCATCTCCAACAGCTCTTTCCCCATCTCCACAATGCGTCCGATCACTTCGGCCGGCACCCGGTTGCGGCTGATCGTCACGGCTGCCTCCGCCATCGAAAGGGTAAACGGCTTAGCGCCATATTTATAGATATCCATATTCTCCATCTCTATGTCGAACAGGCGGGAGGAGACCTCTTCCGCCGTTCCATATTCACTCAGCAACCGGCAGAACTCACTCTCCACCTCGTCGTAAAACACCTGGTTGTCCCATAACGTATCGTCCGCATCGAATGCGATCACTTTTATCTCCTGCATGTCTCTCTTTTTTTTAATCCCTGCAAAAATACGCTTATAAAACGAATAAACGGCCAAAGGCTTGCATTTCTCCCCACATTTAACGAATATTGCAACCGAACTTATGAATAACCTCTTAACGAGAAAGACATGACTTATACACACTTCGGAAAGCAGGCGGATGTGCTGAAACATCTCCTTTTGTGTGAACTGCTACGCATCGAAAAGCCGCAGGTCTACGTAGAAACCAATGCTGCCTGCGCGCAATACGCCTTGGAAAGAACGCCCGAACAGGAGTACGGCATCTACCACTTTCTGAAGAGAGCCGAAGCCGCAGAAAAAGAATGTATACCCGAGCGTACTGAATATTATCACCCCAAAGGGGCGCTCCGCCGATCGGCCTATTATCAGCAGGAGAGCGACGCAATGCAGGCAAACCGCTACATCGGCTCACCCGGACTGGCAATGAATATCTTAGGAGATACGGCACGCTATATTTTCTTCGATATCGAATCGGCTCCCTTGGAGAACGTAAGCCAGTATGCCGGCACAAAGGGATTGAAAGAATGCATAACCTTGTTCAATCGTGATTCCATCGAGGGGACTCTTGAACTGCTTTCTTCCCTCCCCGCATCGTCGTTCCTCCACATCGATCCTTACGAGATAGACAAGCCCGGCAGAAACGGCCGTACTTATCTGGATGTGTTCATAGAAGCAGCCAAGGCAGAGATGCGATGTTTCCTTTGGTACGGCTACATGACGTTGAAGGATAAACGGCATCTGGAGGAATTAATCGCCCAAAGCTTACCGGAAGCGAATATCAGAAACGCGACGGGAGTAGAACTGACCCTGAAGATGATAAAGGAAGACATCGCAGAGAGCAACCCGGGCGTATTGGGGAGCGGCGTTTTAGGAGCGAACCTGTCTGAAGAATCGAATGCGGTAATCCAAAAATATGCCGCATGGCTGGAAGAGATCTACAAAGACGCAAAGTACAAGAATCTGGATGGATCGGTGTATCTGACTCAACGATAAACAATGGGATTCATACCCGCATCGCTCCGGACGCTAAGAGCGATGAACCGGATATATACCTTTCCGGCCTGTCTTCAATTATCTTGTGCCAATTTCGAGAACCAACCCCTACCTCTTTTGTTATTACCGCATTATCTTAGATGTTTAATTTCTAAATAGTAAATTCTAATGTGTGATAACCTAAAACAACAGAAGTATGAAAAAGTTAATGTTTGCTGTAATAGCTTGCGCGATGGCCCTGTCGGGCTGCTCTTCGGAGGATGATTGCACCACTGTAAATCCCCAGCCTGAAGAAAATGCCACGGAGATCAAATTAAATGCCGGCATCCTGGGCGTGGCAACCCGTGCACCGGTGTCGACGAATGATAACATTACAGCCTCGTTCGTGGCATCCACTACCGATGGAGACTATACGACGAACGCATGGAACTCTACCGTGACATTCGTAGCCTCCCCCACACCGACGTCTGCGCTCTCTTTCAGTCCGGCACGTTATTATCCGGTGAATAGTTCGACCATCTATATCAAAGGTTACTATCCGGCAGGAACACTCGCAGGAAAGAGCGTGACATTCGCAGCCGACGGAACAGAGGATGTGATGATCACCGCCCAGGCTTCCGGAACGAAAGCGACTGCCCCCCCTTGTCGTTCATCTTCAACCACCTGCTGACGCAATTGCAGTTCAAGTTCGTATCCGGCACGGGATATCCCGCATCGGGCGTCAACGTGACCAGCCTCGTAATCAAACAACAGAAGGCACCTGCCACGTTGGACCTGAATACAGCCGCCATGACGTACACTACCAAAGATCTTACGCTTTCGGGAACCTTTCCCATCACAACGGCCGGGGCAACGGTAAGCAATTATCCGATGGTGAAAAGCGGTGAAGCCCTGTCAGTTGCCGTTACCACAAGCGACGGAGTGACCTATCCCGAAACTGCCATCTCCATAACCACCGAGGCCGGAAAGTCGCACCTGATTACGCTGACCTTCACGCCTAAAGAAATCACAGCCGCCATCAGCGTAACAGCCTGGCAGGTAGGAGGACAAGGATCATCCTCGTTACAATAATATACTTTCATAATACGCAGATTGCACAGTATAAGGTTTACGCAGGAGACTGTGGAACATGCCTGAACCGTACAGCCGAAGCCTTGCAGGACATAAGAATTTACACAGGAGACTGTAGAATATACCTGTCTACGCAATCTGTGCCACGCCAAAAAAGAAAGGACGATGAAACGGGCTATCCTCACTCTGATGGGTTGGATGCTGCTCTCGCAAGGGTGCAGCTACGGAGTAGCAGACGACTGTCTGCCACCTGAAGAACCCGTGCCCATACGGATGGCAATCGCGGAAGAAAAACTGCCCACACGGGCACCTGTCACCACGATCGACGCTTCCAATCTGTCGAGTGTCGGCATTTACGCAGTCAGGGAAGGAAGTACTGCCGGTCAATATCCCTGGACACCCACGCCTTTCGCCTTAAACCTGACACCCAGTGGCATCAGCGGCAACCAGATCTCTTTCAACCCCAAGCTTTATTATCCGTTGGGAGGAAAGCGGGTCATCTTCTACGGTTACTATCCCCGTACAACGACAACGGCAACCGCCGGCAACAATTACATCACCGCACCGGACAACGGCATCGCCCCCACCTACCATTTCACACTGACAGGAGCGGAGGATGTGATGTATGCCGTCAGCACTCCCACGGGAAGCACCAGCACTTCGCCCGTCAGCCTCACGTTCAACCATGTGCTGACCCAGCTCCGGCTGAACACTTCCCTTCTGGGTTCGCTGTCCAGCATCAAACTGGTAGGGGTATCCAATAAAGGAACGCTTAACATCGGCAGCGGAGGTGTCACTTATGACAGCTCCGTAACAGACATTGCACTGACTATTCCTCTATTGGGGGCAGTGACCGATGCCGTGATGGTTCCTGCCGGCGTGGCAAGTTATAAGGTGGAAGTCGTCCTATTGCTTTCGCTGCTAAAACGGACGTACCTGGTGAAGCCCACTTCCGGCACTTTCCAGCCGGGAGTGATTTATACGATTAGTCTGTAAGAAGCAGAGCAACCCTAAAAGGAAGTTTGCGTTTCATTCTCCAAGACTTTTTATATCCCAACGATTAGAATCCAATTCACCATAGAGTAACACGGAATCTCACAGAGTTTTAACCAATATAGTCAAGCAAGAGAAAGAAAGCCTCTATGTACCCTGTGGGGAGTCAAGCAATACGATTTCACAACAGAAGGCACAGAATTCTAATTTACTACTTATCCGGATATGTAAGAAAGAAAAGTTTCTTTGTGAGACTCTATGTTACTCTGTGGTAAAAAAAGTTCAGAACAACCCTGAAAAGAAGTCAGTCCTTCATTCTCCAAAGCTTTTTGTGTCCTTTTCATTACGAGAAGAGCAACGACAGAAAGTTAGCCTCCTGCTCCCCGTCTTCGGAGTTGTGGATACAACCGTTTTCCGCCAGCAAGTCGCGATACATCAGACAGAGCCGCATAGGTGAATGATAAGGTTCATACGTACTGGCGGGAAGTTGTGATACCGTATGCAACGCATCGGCCATCTTCATAGCCGCCCGTTTACTCTCCTGTATCTGTCGGAAGCACTCTTCCCGTTCTTCCCGGCTTCCGGCATTCACCATCCGCGACGCAAGCTCTTCCATCGCCTGAAGAGGTCCCCGAAGTTCCCGGCTGACATGGGAAAAAAAAGCGGAACGCAACCGATCCGCCTGTTCGGTACGTTCTTTCCCGATATGCAGTCGATTCATCTCCATCACCTGTGCGGTAATATTCTTGACATATCCTTTGAGGTAATAAAACCCGTTGCCGAGCGGTTGGCAGGTCACGACATGATTTTCGAGATAGAAGTCCTCTCCATTACCATGCACCTTATAGCGAATACCCTCCTGAGGAGGACGTCCGGCATGGAGGGCAGCCATAAATTGAGTGACTATTTGTGCATCTTCCCCATTCATCAGTTTCAGATAATCCAATGGATCCACATACTGTAATTCGTCGTGCCGGTGTATCGTATCGGCAAATCCAATGTAACGCAATTTCCCCGTTTCGGTACTGTACGTCCACATACCGACCCCTGCCACTTTCAGCATTTCCAGTAATACCTTCTCCCTAAAAAGGGCATCAAGGCTCTCTTTCCGATGTTTTTTCGTCATTCCGTAATGATTATGAATAAGATGGTTTTGAGTTGTTTTATAATTAAATCTATTATATAGGTCTATTATCCGATCAATTGCATAGTACTACATCTGGAAGATGTTTGCTGGATTACAACAATTGGGAAAAGAAAAAGTTCGGCATATATTAAGTTAAAGGCATCTTATAAAAAGAATGGGTGTGTGTCGAAACTCACCACAGAATGACACAGAGTGAATTTCAAGTTATTAATTATCCATATTGATAATCTGTGAAAATCCGTGCAATCCGTGGTGAAAAGACTTTCGACACAGCCCCATCCGTTCTTTACTTTAAGAGAGTATCACTTATCCCGGTACTTACAGCAACCGGGCAAGGTATCATAAACAGCCTTATCGGCTTTGTATTTATCGGTATCATGACCAACTTTAGCAATAGCTTTGGCTACGGCATCTGCAGAGGTTTTAGATGGATCAAACTGTAAGTGAATCATTTGTTTTTCCTGATCCCAGTCTGCCGTCCGGACACCGGGAACACGTTTAGCAGCTGTTTCAATACGCTCCTTGCACATACCGCAGGAACCATGAACAGTGAACATAGTATGCTCATTGTTCTGAGAGCCGGCATGACTGTCATGCGTACCAGACATATTATGTCCTCCATGTCCGACCATCGGAGCAGTACCCGAACCGTTCTCATTCATCATGGAGCGTTTGCCCTCAAGCTGCGCACTGGCATCAATAGAGAAAACTCCGTTAGTAACAATCTCTTCACCATCAGAAAGTCCATCGAGAACCACATAAGCTCCACCAAGGGAAGGACCAAGAGTTATCTCACGCATCAGGAAGGTGGGAATATCCGTACCAGGCTGACGTACATAGACCACAGCACGCTTACCAGTCCAGAGAATGGCAGTTTGGGGAACAATAATCTGATCTTTATAACCTTTCAAAGGGGCAAAAACCCGGGCAGTGGCATACATTTCAGGTTTCATCTCCTGAGCGGAATTAGCTACATCCACACGAACACGGGCAGTACGGGTGGTAGCATTGATGATAGGATCTATGAAGGAGATGCGACCGGAAAACTTCTTACTGGGAAAAGCAGAAAGAGTGAATTCCACGAGGTCCCCCTTGGTAAGGAACGGAAGGTCTGCCTCAAAAGCATCGAAAACAGCCCATACATGGGAGAGATTAGCTATGTCAAAAAGTACACTGCCTTGTGAAACATAGTCCCCCTGATTGATACGCTTGGCTATGACGATACCACTCGTATTAGATTTGATTTCTACCATAGGAGATGCCTGACCGGAATCGCGGATGGCATCGATCTGAGCATCTGTCAGATTCCAAAGACGAAGTTTCTCACGCGCAGCCTGCACAAGGGCAGGTTGCTGCATGTGGATGGCCTCAAGTAATTCCTGCTGGGCAGTAAATAACTCAGGCGAATAGAGAGTTGCAAGGGTTTGTCCCGCACGTACAGTCTCACCGGTAAACTCAATATTAAGTCGCTCGATACGCCCGCCAACATAAGCAGTCTGTGACTGAAGACTACGTTCGTCAGGAATAATCTTACCGTACAAACGAACCTGTTTCACAGGATTACTCCGGCTGACACGGGTGGTCTGGACATCAGCAAGTGCCATAGCTTCTTCGGACATCCGAATGGCATTGGGATCGATAGCGTCATCACTTCCAGAGGCTACATTCTTCTTGAGAGGGATCAGATCCATACCGCAGATAGGACATTTACCCGGTTTATCCTGACGAATCTGAGGATGCATGGAACAGGTCCAGACACCGGATTCGTCCTGTACAAGGTCATGGGATGATCCGTGAGTGTCGTGAATAGGAGGTTCAGACAGTATCCCTTCGGTAGTTCCCGATGAAGAGGAAGGACTGAACAAAAGCCACCCCAAGATAAAGCCGGCAAAGGCTATCAATGGATAAAGTACTTGCTTTTTACGAAGAATATCTGATATCTTTTTCATATGGTTATCGTTTTTAGTGGTTCTATATCTATATTATCAGCGGGCTATTAGCTTTTCCATAGCCGCTACCATAGTATTATAAGCCGCTATAGCTTCACTTTTTTTCAGTTTATAATCAAGCATCTGACGTTCCACCTGGATGACGTCAGTCAACGACTGACGCCCGGCGGAAAATTCACGTACCATCAGCTGCCACGTGGAAAGTGACAAAGAGTACTGCTGTTCGTAGAGCAACACTTTACGAGCAGCATCATCAAGTTGCTGACGGACATTTATATATTCGGCCTGCAACTGGTTTTGTATATTGTCACGCTTCAATTCACTTGCCACGCGGTAATTATGGCTCTCCCGTTGTTGTGCATTGTATTTACGTCGGAACAAAGGAAGACTGATTTTTAACATCGGCATTACCATATCCTTACCATTCATGTCGGGCATCCCCATGGGATCGGCCACCTTGTTGACCAAAGAGTATTGCAGTCCGATACCGATCATAGGATAACTCATACGACGCTCCATTTTTGCTTTGGCACGAAAAGCTTCACCTTCTGCCTCAAGCATAGTAATCATAGGATTATGTGTAAGAATGCTGTCGATCAGAATATGCTCATCTATACGGTAGAAACGCTGTGTCAAAGAGTCAGGTACATGGACAGGAGCATCAGACGGCTGGTTGAGCAGGGCATTAAAGCGAGCCTCAGCAGTCAGACGGGCGGACTGAAGAGTGGCAAGGTTATCTTCCAGTTCTGCACGTTCCATCTGGATACGAAGAACATCGGACATGCTACCGGTAGCAGTACTCCCCATCGATCCTCCACCCATACCAGACATGCCACCTGAAGAAGTACCGATTGAAGCTCCAGAAGCGATGGCAGACGCCGCATTTCCCATTCCTCCCATACCGGCCATGTCGTTACCGGAAGCTGACGCAAGTGGCATCGAGGAAATCGATTTAGCAGCAGCAGAAGAAGAAGAAGATGAGACAGACAAAGAGGTTGCCTGTGCCGACGAAGCAGAAAAACGATTCAGCGCCAATTGTTCAAGCTGACAGAGAAGATGAATATTAGTCTTCATCGTGCGATATTGCTCATTGAGGTTACAGAGCTGATACCACTGGGCTTTGACCTCATACCAAAGGTTGTTGCGAGTATCACGAAACTGTTCATAGGCCATACGTGCCATCTCGGAAGCCTCACCACGGGCTGCTTTACGGGTACCGAACCAAGGGAACATTTGCATCAAGGTGAAGTCGGCCACCTGTTTACCCATCAAGGTTTCCATGGGTTTGATAAAAAGGCCGATCTCTAATTCGGGATCGGAAAAGGCACCTGCCTGAGGAATCTTCTCCAATGAAGCTTTATAGAGCATGAAGTCCGCATTTACTTGCGGATTATTGCGGGCAGCCTGTTCCAGATAAACCGACAAGCTGTCGACCGGTTGCTGTCCTTCGGTAGGTGAAGCGGATTGCCGCGCAGAAACGGGAATAACAGCGGGACAAAGCAAAATATTAATTGCTATGACCAATGGATATTTATATTTTCTGTTCATTACTATATGATATCGTTTACTTATGAAATATTATTATGCAAAAAGGTGAGACTTACCCGGGGGGTATATAGCCCCCATATGTGGGGAGTATACGGACCCCATATGCGAGGGGTACTCAGCCCCTATATATTATGGGGGGATACTACTCACCGTATGCTCCTTTCCGTTTCTTCTCCCGTCTACGCTCCACCGCCTCACGCCACCAGCATTGCAGCACCGGAACCACAAACATCGTCATCGACTGTATCAGCATCCCCCCAAACGTCGGGATAGCCATCGGAACCATGATATCCGCCCCTTTTCCGGTGGATGTCAGCACGGGAAGCAGCGCGATCAGCGTCGTCGCCGTCGTCATCGCCGCAGGGCGGACTCGCTTCAATCCGGCCTCGACCACCGCCTCACGGATATCGTGCCGGGTTCTCGGGTCACGCTCCAGAAAGACGTGATGGATGTACGTCCCCATCAGCACCCCGTCGTCCGTAGCCACGCCGAAGAGGGCGATGAAGCCCACCCAGACCGCCACGCTGAGGTTGATGGGGTGCATCTGGAAGAGATCCCGCATGTTCTCACCGGCGATGCTGAAATTCATGAACCACGGTTGCCCGTAGAGCCACAGCAAGATGAACCCGCCCGCGAAGGCGACAAACACGCCGGAGAAATGGATCAGCGAAGCCGTCACCGTGCGGAACTGGAAGTAGAGCACCAGCAACACGATGAGCAGCGCCAGCGGGACGACAATCATCAGCCTGTCCGTAGCACGCTGCTGCTGCTCGTAGTTCCCGGCAAACTTATACGAGACGCCCTTGGGCAGCACCAGTTCGCCGCTCTTCACCTTGGCGTCGAGCATCGCCCCCGCCTCGTGCACCACGTCCACCTCGGCACGGCCGGAGAGCTTGTCGAAGATGACGTAGCCCACCAGGAACGTGTTTTCGCTCTGGATCATCTGCGCGCCGCGCGAATATTCGATGTCCGCCAACTCCTTGAGCGGCACTTGCGCCCCGGTGGCGGTGGGAACGAGCAGCATCGAGAGCGCCTCCGGACTGTCGCGCAGCTCACGGGCATAGCGCAGCCGGATGGGGAAACGCTCGCGGCCTTCCACCGTGCGGGTGAGCGCCATCCCTCCCACGGCAGCTCCGAGCACCTCTTGCAGGTCACCTACCGCTACACCGTAGCGTGCCATTGACTCCCGGTTGAGCTTAATCTCGAGGTAAGGAGCGCCCACCGCCCGGTCGTAGAACACGGACGAGGGGATGACAGACGGAGACGACTTCAATGCCTGTTCGATCAGCTTACCCCCCTGCTCGATGTCCTCCAGCGTGGGGCCATACACCTTCACCCCCATCGGCGCCCGCATGCCTGTGGAGAGCATCACGAGCCGCGCCTCGATGGGTTGCAGCTTCGGCGCCGAAGTCAGCCCCGGCAGGTGGGTGACGTTGACAATCTGTTGCCAGATGTCGTTGGCGTTCTTGATCTCCGGCCGCCACTGGCGGAAATAGTCGCCCCGGGGGTCGGCCACCAGGCTGTCGGCAGGCAAGAGGCGGAAACCGTCGGCAGGATTATACGTGCCCCCGTCCTTCAACACGAACGCCCCGTCCCCGTCCACCCGGAAACGTGCCCGTCGCCCGTCCTCGTCGAGGATATATTCGGGACGGTAGTTGATCGTATTCTCGAACATCTGCACCGGCGCCGGGTCGAGGGCGGAGTTCATCCGCCCCCACTTGCCGATGGCCGTCTCCACCTCCGGGATGGCGGCCAGGCGCTTGTCGAGTTTCTCCACATAGTCCAGGTTCTGCTCGATGCCCGCATGCGGCATGCTGGTAGGCATCAGCAGGAAAGAGCCTTCGTTCAGGCTCGGCATGAACTCCTGCCCGACGCCCCGCCAGATGAAGAACCCGCAGACAACCGTCGCCACGGGGATCATCATAAACTTCCAACGGTTGGCCAGGCACCAGCGCAGGATGCGCTCGTAGAAGATGACCAGCGCCCAGAGCATCGCCAGGATGATAGCCACGCAACCGGCCACGAAGAGCACGTTCACCGTTAGCCCCCGCGCCGGGCCCATCGGCAACCACTCTTCGGAGAGGTAGAAGAGCGCCACGAGCAGGGCGATGGCGATGTTGACGTAGTTGGCTATCTTCGAATTCTTCCAGCGCCCCGCCAGCAGATTGTTCACCCCTACCGCCGTCAGCCCCAGCGCGGGGATGCTGCCGTAGATAGAGCACAGCGCGACGCCCATCCCGATCAGCACGTAATTCATCCCCCGCCGGATCATCTTCGAGTCGATCCGCACCGAGAAGAGGAAATAAGCCAGTGTCGGCAACAGGATCAGCCCCAGCACGAAAGCCGAAGCCAGCGCGTACGTCTTGGTGTAAGCCAACGGCGAAAACATCTTCCCCTCCTGCGCCTGCATAGCAAACACGGGCAGGAAACTGACAATCGTCGTAATCATCGCCGTAGCGATTGCCCCCGACACCTCGCTCACCGCCTTGTATATCAGTCCAGCCAGCGCCTTCCCCTTCGTAATCCCCCGGTTCTCCGGCATCTCCATATACCGGATGATGCTCTCGACGAACACCACCCCCACGTCCACCATCACCCCGATGGCGATGGCGATACCGGACAGAGCCACGATGTTCGCCTCGATCCCCGTGTACCGCATCAATATAAATGTAGCCAGCACCGCGATGGGCAGCATGCTCGCAATCACCACCGACGCCCGCAGGTTGAGCACCAGCACGATAATCACGATGATACAGATCAGTATCTCGTGCGAAAGGCTCGACTCCAGCGTGCCGATCGTCTCCTTGATCAGTCCCGTCCGGTCGTAGAAGGGGACGACGGTCACCTTCGATACCGTCCCGTCCGCCAGCGTCTTTTGCGGCAGACCGGCATCCATCTCATGAATCTTCTCCTTCACGTTGTCGATCACTTCCAGTGGGTTCGACCCGTAGCGGGCAATCACCACGCCGCCCACGGCCTCCACACCTTCCTTGTCCAGTCCGCCGCGCCTCGTGCCCGGCCCGATGTTCACGAAAGCGATATCGGAAATGCGCACCGGCACCCCCTCCCGGACGGTGACGACGGTGTTCTCGATGTCCGCCACATTCTTCACGTAACCCAGCCCACGGATCAGGTATTCCACCTTGTTCACCTCCATCGTCTCGGCGCCGATGTCGAGGTTGCTCTTCTTCACGGCGTTCATCACGTCCATCACCGACACGTTGAACGAGTACATCGCGTCTGGGTTCAGCTCTATCTGGTACTCCTTGACAAACCCGCCCGCAGATGCTACTTCGGACACGCCCTCGGCGGCGGACAGGGAGTACTTCACATAAAAGTCCTGTATCGTCCGCAGTTCCTCGGCGTTCCAGCCTCCGGTGGGTCGTCCCGTTTTCGGGTCGCGCCCCTCCAGCGTGTACCAGTAGATTTGCCCCAGCGCCGTAGCGTCCGGGCCCAGCGTAGGCTGCATGTCCTCGGGCAGCGTGCCCGGCGGCAACGAATTCAGTTTCTCCAGGATGCGCGAACGGCTCCAGTAGAACTCGATATCATCCTCAAAGATGATGTAGATAAACGACATCCCGAACATGGACGAGCTACGGATGGTTTTCACCCCCGGTATGCCCAGCAGCGAGGTAGTGAGCGGGTACGTAATCTGGTCTTGGATGTCCTTGGGCGAACGTCCCATCCATTCCGTGGCCACAATCTGCTGGTTATCACCGATGTCGGGGATAGCATCCACCGGAATCGGGTTTCTCGGCACGATGCCCCCATGCCAGTTGAAGGGTGCGGTAGAGACTCCCCAGACCACGACCAGCGCCAGCAGGAGCATGGTTATTACCCTGTTTTCGAGGAAATAACGGATTATTTTGTTGATCATATAGAAAGATATTTATTGTATAATAGTAAACACTTGGAATGCCCAAAAGGATATGGGAATCCCTGACAGAATGTCCCAGAGAATAGGATATTCCCTAATGAAATGCATCAAAAGGGTATACCAATTCCTGTCCCACATTGAAAATCAGAGGGGAATAACTTCTTTTCTTCTCTCCGGAAAGGAAGTAAAGTGAATACTAAATCAAATAAGTACAATGATAAACAAACAGAGGAACTCCCGTTTGCTTGGGTGGAGAATCAAAAGCAATAAAACTCTGGCAGGTATCTTCCACCTCCAACGACAGAAATCCTGCATAGAGCACCGGTAACAGTTCTGTCACCACAGGTACCAGGTTCGTCACCACCACATGGTTCACGTCCTGATCTACCGCCAGCTTGATGTAATGTGCCTCATCCTTACAACAATCCGAAGTCTTCTTCTGTCCACACATGGTGCAAGCAGATGCACTCCCCCATTCCACATCTGCCATACGGCCCATGCAGTAATGAACGTTGACTGTAATGCCTGATGACACCACAGCATATAATAACGTAAGGATGATTAATATGAACTTCTTCATGCGCGTTTTTGAGGTTGCGAAAATAAGTATCGGGATAGACACTTTCGAGCCCCGTTACATATAATTAACGTATGAATATCCTTTTTGGTTTAATCCTTTTGGTTATCTTTACCCCACCAACTAATAAAAAAACTGTCATGAAACATATATCTATCAACTATATCTTCACTACTGCCCTCGCCTTGGGCGCCGGTATCAGTATTCCTGTCCTCGTGGGGAGCACTTGCCTCAGCGAGCAACATTCTGTACAATCGGAAGTACCATACTGTGTCACTCCGCCTACCGTCCCCGAACAAGCAATCTTCGATGGCGACACCATCGACCTCCGTCGTTACGACCGACGTGAACGCATGGACCGTGAAATGATGTCGTTCACTTATATGCACTCCACCACCATGCTGATGTTAAAACGCGCCAACCGCTACTTCCCCATCATCGAACCACTATTGAAAGCCAACGGTATCCCCGACGACTTCAAATATCTGATGGTGATAGAAAGCAGTCTCAACCCTATCGCACGCTCCCCGGCAGGTGCCGCCGGCCTGTGGCAATTTATGCCCGCCACCGCCCGCGAATTCGGTCTCGAAATCAACGATAACGTAGACGAACGCTACCACATCGAGAAAGCCACTGCAGCCGCCTGTCGCTATTTTAAGCAGGCTTATGCCAAATATGGTGACTGGATGGCCGTTTCCGCTGCCTATAATGCCGGACAGGGACGCATTTCTTCGCAACTGGACAAGCAGCTGGCTGATCATGCCATGGACCTCTGGCTGGTAGAAGAGACTTCCCGCTATATGTTCCGCCTGCTGGCCGTGAAAGAGGTATTCGGCAACCCGCAACGCTTTGGCTTCTTGCTGAAACGGGAGCATCTCTATCCCGTCATTCCTTACAAAGAAGTGACGGTAAATACCGAAATCAGTGACCTGAGCGACTTTGCACAGAAACAAGGCATCACCTATGCCCAATTACGTGACGCTAATCCCTGGTTACGCGGCTCTTCACTGAAAAACAAAACCGGAAAGAAATACGTTATCCATATACCCACACAAGAAGGTATGAATTATGACCCGAAAAAGACCGTTCCATACGAACGGAAATGGGTAATTGATTAATAATTGACTCTGGCAGTTACATTAACATATTAACACATTGAAAAGTGATTCTTGGCTCTATCGTTTTCTACACAACCAGGCTCTGAAGCGTAAGTTGTACGTCATTATTTTCGAATCCGACACACCCGCAGGGAAGGCATTCGATGTAGCCCTTATCATATGTATCCTATTGAGTATTCTGCTCGCCATTATCGAAAGCCTGCAAGGTCTTCCTTCCTGGCTTTCGGCTCCGTTCATCGTACTCGAATACCTTTTTACGGCTTTCTTCACTTTTGAATACGTCACCCGTATTTACTGTTCGCCTCAACCACGGAAATACATCTTCAGTTTTTTCGGTATCATCGACCTGCTCGCTACGTTACCGCTCTATCTTGCCTTCTTTCTGCCCGGTGCGCGTTACTTGCTTATCATCCGTGCTTTCCGCATCATACGGGTATTCCGTATCTTCAAGCTCTTTAACTTCTGGCTTGAAGGCGAACGATTGCTCACCTCACTCAAAGAAAGTAGTAAAAAGATAGCCGTTTTTTTTCTCTTTGTCGTCATCCTCGTCGTCGCCATCGGTACGCTGATGTACATG
Source organism: Bacteroides sp. HF-4919 (assembly GCF_018860125.1). Lineage (NCBI taxonomy): Bacteria > Pseudomonadati > Bacteroidota > Bacteroidia > Bacteroidales > Bacteroidaceae > Bacteroides > Bacteroides sp. HF-4919. Next base: position 265,884 of record NZ_JAHKNF010000004.1, on the reverse strand, counting down.
ATCGAGGGAACTCAGCCCAATACACAATTCAATAACATCCCGAACAGTATTTACTGGGCCATCGTCACCATGACCACCGTCGGTTATGGAGACATCACCCCCGCTACCGCCCTCGGCAAATTCCTATCCGCCTGCGTTATGCTGATCGGCTACACTATTATTGCCGTACCCACAGGTATCGTCTCTGTATCTATGATGAAAGAGTACAAAAAACTTAAAGATTTGCAATGTCCCAACTGTCACAAAACGGGGCATGAAGAGAATGCAACATATTGTAAATATTGCGGACATAAACTAAAAAACGAAGAAACACCCCAACAAGAATCCCAGACTAACGGACCGCGCCGGACTACTTCATAAGTATCTTGTCACCTTCAATTTTAGCCTCTTCCCTGTCCAACAACATCTGGACTCCCCTACGCATAGCAGTCTCCACATTCAGTCCGAAACGAGCATAACCTAATAACTGGGCAGTTATTTTCATTAAGTCAGTCAAAGGTAAAGCTATTTGTTGTTCCAATATACTCAGAGCTGCATTGGCCACCTCACGTGGAGGTAAATCTGCCACCTCACGTTTGGAATCAATACGAAATTTAGTATATGCCTCTGCTTCCTCTTTCGTATTCCAATAAAAAGTTAGTCCGTCAACTTCTTGCTTGTAATAAGGGGTTCTACTCAATATATCATCCATCCAGGCAATCAAACGGGCTGTTTTACGAAGAATTCCATAAGCACTGAAAATTCTGTTACTCAACAATGAACGACTGATAGGCGCTTCTGTATGCATAATTTCATCCAACTGTTTTCTGATACGGGGTTCTCGTCGAGGCATCATAAAGTCCCAGGAAGAAAGATTCACTGAAACCAAAGAAGCTGTTTCATAGATCTCCGATTCCACAGACTTTACTCCCTCCCGAATCACCTGTTCCGGAACGTTTACCAAACAAGGTTGTGCACTACATAGCAATCCGGCTTTCTGTCCTTGATTCAATACAGGAACAGGAAGAGAAACCGATGCCGGAATCTCCGATTTACTGCAACGTGCTTTCTCCAATTCTCCCTCTATACGGTCAATCACTTTTTGTGAATTTTCCCACCAGTCCATTGTCCATACCTTACAGATATTCCATCCCAGCATCTTCAAGACACTGCTTTGCACAATTTCCCGATCCCGGGCAGTTTTCGCAGCCCGATAATTTTCACCGTCACACAAAATTCCGAGCAAATAACGGGAAGAATTATCCGGATCGACAACACCTACATCTACCCGGAATCCGGAACATCCGATTTTAGTTTTTACCTGATACCCCCTCTCACGAAGCTTTGAGGCCACCAGTGTACCGATATCAATACTCTCGGACGCCATTGCATTAGAGTGATTCAAAACACCGGTGCCTTTACCGGCATATTCGAGGAAGTATTTCAAACCTGCCACTCCTACGGAAGATGTTTTTTTCAGGTCAATCTGATCAGCCTTTAATGTAGAAAAGACTTTCATCTCATACCGGGCACGAGATACCGCTACATTCAAACGACGTTCACCACCATCACGGTTCAGCGGACCAAAATTAAGGCTGACCCGTCCGTTGATATCCGGACCATAACCTACTGAAAACAAAATGACATCCCGTTCATCTCCCTGTACATTCTCCAGATTCTTAATGAAAACAGGTTCTTCACGGTTAAAAGCAAGATTCTCCAAATCGGCATTTTGCATAACAACATCCGACAACATATCTTCAATCAGAGTCTGCTGTACAGAACTGAATGTTACCACTCCAATACTTTGACGACTCAGCTTCGGATCGGAAAGCCTACGAACAATCTCGTCGACTACTGCCTGTGCCTCAGCTTGATTCTGTCGGCTTTTTCCTTTATCATAATATCCCTCAACAGATACCAGCGTAACTTTTGCAGCCAGATCGTCAGGAGACGGAAAAGTCAACAATTTATTATCATAATACTGTGAATTACTAAAAGCAATCAGGCTCTCATGTTTGCTGCGATAATGCCATAACAAATATTTGGAAGGCATAGACAAAGCCAGACAATCATCCAGGATACTTTCCAGATCTTCCATCTCGATATGCTCTTCATCTACAGAGTTACTGGTGAAGAAACTGGTTGGCGGCATCTGCTTCGGGTCACCTACAACGACCACATGGTTTCCACGGGCAATGGCACCAACAGCTTCGCATGTAGGCATTTGGGAAGCTTCATCAAATACAACCAAATCGAACTTATCATGGTTCACATCAATATATTGCGCTACAGACATAGGACTCATCAGCATACATGGGCACATGCGTGGCAATAAATTAGGGATAGAATCAAACAGTTTACGGATAGGTACCCCACGCCCATTACTACGGATACACTTCTGCAAAATTCCCACTTCCGAACTTTGGGCAGCCGCATACACAAACGATGGAATGTTAGAAGCCAATTTTGCATAAAGTTCTTTCTTTATCAATTCCTGATACTGTTCATTCAGTTCACGAAAACGGAGAATACTGTCATTGAACAACTCTCCACTAAAGAACTGCAGTACCTGTTCCGTACCAATGGCATATTCCGTAAAACTACGATAAAATCCTTTCAAGTAAATATTCATCATCCGTTCGGTAGGCAGGTTACGCTCCGTATACGCTGTAAATACGGACTCCAAGCCACAAGCTTCGAACCGACGGGACACATTCAGCCAACGATACCAGTCCTTCAATTTATCCGTGTTCTTTGCCCAAATTTCACACTGATGTAACGCTCCCGCCAGCCAATTGTCTTCACTGACATGAAGCACCTCTTTGGAAACACCCAGCAGTTGCAGCATCGATTCCTCCAATTGCTTTTCACGTTCCCAGTCCTGTACCACTCCCTCAAGTTGTTCCTTGTTCATTTGCCGGAATGAAGAATAGCCTTCTGAAAGCTGTTCTGCCAACTTCTCCTTAACCAAGCGTACTGATGACGCATCTTCGGCTAATCCCATCAACAATCTGTTCAACTGAAGCAGTCCCTCACTCATCGCTTCTATATCAGCCCACTGCTCTTCGCCTGAATGGGCCTTAGCACCAAACAAATTCTGCAGCCAACTGCTTTTGCTGTCCACTTCCTGCTTTTCTTGCTGATAAGAAAGCAATTGCTGCAATACCGGAAGTACCTGTTCTTTGCCTATACGCCCTTGCAACGAAAAGAGAGACATCTCTTTACAGAACTTACGTTGCTTCAGCCAACGGGGAAGGAACCAACTTTGTGTAATCTCTTTCCACTCCGCCAACTTTTGCTGTGCTGGAAAAGTAAAAAAAGCATCTTCAAACGATTGTTTCAGCAAACTGTAGACAGCATCCCTTTTTCGCCCATGTTCAATGATACGGCGTATCTTTTCAACATTCTCATTTGGCTCGGTCATCAATACCAAATTGGCAGTCATCCCCGGAAGTTGCATTAAGATACGAATAAACCGAACCAGACTCTCCAACAACTTCTCCGTATATTTATTACCTATTCCATATATTGAAAAGCACTTTTCCACCTTTTTCTCCATCACCTGTAAAAGAGTTATATACTCTTTCAAAAGCTTATCCGTTTCCTCTTTCAGTTGCGAAGAGTACTCCTTTATATTAATTCCGGTGAGGGGATGATGATAAGAATGTCCGCTTACTTTTCCAACTCCCACCAATTCTTCCACAGCATGGTTCCACTCGTTCAACCGTTCTTTGGTCAATGTGGTAAGCAGAAAAGCGGGTATCATTATTTCTTCTTTTTCGTCAATAGAACTGTAACGTGTGACCGCTTCATAAACGGAAATACCGCAAGGATATACCCGGTGCAGCGCCTCTACATATCCATTGATCTGCTGACGCATTTTAAACAGTCTCTCCGACTCTTCCTTAAACTCTTCCGGTTCTTTATACCGGAAAATCTCTGTTGACTCTTTTAACTGTCTGAGCACATCTGTTTTACGTGCTTTATTGGAATGTAATTCCAGACAAAAAGGAGCCAAGCCAATATTTGTAAGCCTTTTTTGTACCACAGAAAGTGCAGCCATCTTTTCGGCCACAAACAACACCCGTTTGCCTTGATACAATGCATTGGCTATAATGTTCGTAATGGTTTGCGACTTACCGGTTCCGGGGGGGCCGTGTAAAATGAAACTCTTTTCACTCACAGCTTCATAAACCGCTTCAAGCTGCGATGAATCCGCACTGACAGGCAGAGCAATATCAGCAGGCGTCAAAGTGTGGTCCAGCTCTATGGCACTGGCATCGACATCTGCAACTTCCCACTCCATTTTACCACTCATCAGGCTCCCGACTATCTTATTTTTACTTAACTCTTCAGCATTTGAATGAATGTCATTCCACATAATGAACTTACTGAACGAAAAAGTACCCAAAATAGCCTGTTCTTCCACATCCCAGCGTTTCTCATTCATCACTGCCTTCCTGAAAATAGAAAAGACACGTTTCACATCGGCACCATTCTCATCTTTCGGCAACGATTCGAGTCCGGAAATAGTAATGCCGAAGTTTTGTCTCAGCATCTCCAACAGAGTGATATTGAGCATACTCTCTTCTTCACGGGCACGGATGATGTACCCTTTGGACACAGACTTGCGAATCATCTCAACAGGAAGCAGCAAGATAGGTGCATAGCGGGGACGCTCACTATGTTCGGTTTCATACCATCTCAACAAGCCCAGAGCAAGATATAAGGTGTTTGCCCCATTCTCCTCCAGAGCTACTCTGGAAGAACGGTATAAATAAGTAAGCGACTTTTTCAGATCCTGTTCGTTCAAATAGGTTCTCAATCTTTTCTGTGTCAATTCCTGCTTAATCAAACCGAGCATCGGATCAGATTCCGTCAAAGCTCCATAAAGTCCGAAATCATACAATGGATTATCCCAGTCAGAAGGTTTGCCCAAGATCTGAAATTCCGTTCCGTCAGAAAAAGCATCCTCCATCTTATCCACATCCGCCGAAATCACCTGAAGAGCATTTCGGGTAATGCGAAGGTTCAGAAAATTATTACGGAGACTCAAGTCCAATAACTTTCTCTCCCATAAAAGTTGTTTGGTGACTTCCACGTAACAGTCCTGATTTCCCCAATCATATTGCTTAATCTCTTCCGGGGCATTGCTGTAACTGACGTGCGACTCGTCTTCCGGTGTCTGAATCATCTCCGGATTTACGATCCATGCTTTCCCATGCATTATCCTCTGAGGCAAAGGCAGGATATGGGCAAAACGGCTACGTGCCACATCAATAAAACAAATAAAATCGTTCACCGCTAACATTTTACCATTAGCCAATCCGACTGCTGCATCGAAAGTCACATTTTTTCCATCGTTCATGCAGGTAGCTTCCAGTAAAATAATTTCGTTGATCCCGTCTGCAGTTCGTTTTGTCAACAGCGAAGGATCATCATTCACCGCATCAGGAAATGTTCCGTCAATCAGCCAGCATCCCACCAAAGCATGTCCCTGAATAACCACCAGTAATGGATGCAATCCCATAGCTTCGGCACACGAAGCATACAATAAGGACATATCCAGGCAAGTTCCCAATTTGCCGGAAAGCACATTATCCGAAAGTCTGATTCTCTGCCCGGCATCTCCAAAACTGGCAGGAGGTGTACAATAAGCAATGTGCTGCTCCTTAACAGCCTCGTACAAAGCAGCTAATTGTATCTTTACCCTATTAGGATTACAACTCTGATAAGCATCCAACGAGGAGCTACCTGACCACTCTTTCAGAATGGATGCTGTACGAGAAATAATTCCTGTAAGTATGGGATGATTGGGAACCACAAACGCCGACAAAAGTTCGGGCAACACCTGAATACCTCCCCACTGATCGAAGGCCAATATATCAATGGGATATTTACTTTGGAAGACTACTTCTTCATCACAAGAAACAATCAATCCGATAGCACCGGAAAAACGTTCGGTTTGCCGAATGAAAAAAGAAGGATCCAAAAGTAGGTTCAATGTAGTTATTTTGATCATTTCACCTGGAGATAACCTTTCTACCATCACAGGTGAAGCTGCTGCAAACTCGGGCTCAAAAATCAAAGATACCTTTAAATCCGCAAGTGGATGTTCCGTATTATTTTTGATAGAAAACAACCGTACAACAGGTATCCGGTTTTGCTGCATGGAATAATTGACGACAGGCAAATAAATAAACTCCACATCCAATTTGGAAGAAGGATTCTCTTGACTCATGACAAACAAGATTAATTAGTTCACACTCAAACAATAACATGCAGCAAAATTACATAATAATTTATAAACGAAGCCTACTTCTTTCAAAGAATTTACAAAACAAGCAGAAAAACCGTTCTTATTTTCCTTTCTTACCCCAAAAACGTTCCACCAACAGAATAAATACATATCCGCCGGCATAACTGACTATATCTTTCAAATCGAAAGTAGACCCAAGTATAATACGGGTCACAGAGTTCGTTATTCCCAACACATCGACTAACTGGAAGTACTGAAGAACCTCAATAAAACAGGCAAAAGCAAATACATAGAAAGGTAATTGAGATAAACCTTTCGGAATAAAAATCCGTATAAAGCAATAAATCAACACAACAACCAATGCATCACCCATATAAGGACGTACAAAACGATCGTGAACATACATACCGATTATGATTTCAACTGCCAATATTATGGCAAAGCCAATCAAATAAAAAAGTCTTTTATTCATTGTGTGTTTTAAGTTTTATGCAGTACTGAATATATAGTCTTTCCGAAAGAAATAATCTTTTAGCTGCGAATATACGTTATTTCTAAAAACAATCGTATCTTTAGGTTACGAATAAATTATTGGAATAAAGACAGAAAGGAGATTTTCGTATAATGTTGAACTTCGATTTTGTATTAAGATTATTGGTTGCCGGCATCTTGGGTGCCGTCATCGGTCTGGATAGAGAATACCGTGCCAAGGAAGCCGGCTATCGCACACACTTCCTGGTTTCACTGGGAAGTGCACTGATAATGATCGTTTCCCAATATGGCTTTCAAGAGATAATAAAAGAGGATAGTGTTACGCTCGACCCAAGTCGTGTAGCGGCGCAGGTAGTAAGTGGCATTGGCTTCATCGGTGCCGGAACAATTATCTTCCAAAAGCAGATAGTGCGGGGACTGACCACAGCGGCCGGTATCTGGGCGACAGCGGGAATCGGTCTGGCAGTAGGTGCGGGCATGTACGTTATAGGCATTGCCGCCATGGTACTGACTCTCGTGGGTCTTGAAGTATTAAGCTACTTGTTCAAAAGTATAGGGATGAAAAGTTCAATGATTACATTCTCCACCGACAATAAACAAGTATTGAAAGGAATAGCGGACCGTTTTAACTCCAAGGATTATCTGATAGTGTCGTATCAGATGGATAAGCAAGAACACGGAGGAATAGAAACTTATCAGGTGACTATGGTCATTAAGTCCAAACGGAACAACGACGAAGGGCATTTATTATCATTGATACAGGAGTTTCCCGAGGTGACAGTAGAACGGATTGAATAAGGTCATTTCTGCTTCTCAGTGATATACTTCCAATAACGTACCGGCATATCTTGCTTGTGTTTCCGGGGATTCAGCCTCTCTCTGATCGTGATAGATTTAAAATAAGTCTTCCAAAGCTGCTGAAACAGTTTTTCGTCTTTATCCATCAGACTTTCGTCGAGCATACCGGTAACCAGGTGGGCGGCTGGGGTATCCTGATCAAACGTCACCTCTTCCACTGTATGCAGGTCATAATAAAACCCATAACGCCGTTTCATATCATAAATCAGCCACCGCTGATCGGCAAACCGATCTTTAAAGTGAGCAACCGTCAATGGTAATGCGTTGTGCTGAGGTTCAAAAGCAGCAAAGAAAGTGCCATCCGCTGCTTTCTGAAAGCGTACGAACTGCAACATACGCAGCCGCTCCCAATCCACTCGTTTCCATATCCTGGAAAGGGCAAGTACATCCGGATCACCAAAATTCGTTTCAATGGATATAGGGGAATCAATGGCTTTACGGATGTACCGGAACAGGAGTAAACCCACCTCGGGCAATTCCGACAGCCAACACCAGGTAATGGCCGAAAGTGCAGACGCCGATACTTTTTTTTGCAATCCCCGCCAGACACGTCCTGCCTTTTCGTCATCGGTAATAACCGTAAAAACTTCATCATAAAAAAGTGGCAACGCCTCCCCATCCGTAAGTAAAACATCGGGGAAAGTCTTGCGGTAATAAGCATCAAATACTGCTGTCAACAAGCCATCAAGCGTTTTATCGTAAATAAAAAGAGTCATAACAATCTCAATCGGAAAAAACAAACGACAACTGATTTTCATCCGTCTTTTTCCTAACAGGCTTAGGCAATAACAGGCTGCGTACGGTCTGTGGCGTCATCTCATTCACTGTCCGTACAGGCAATTCACTGCAAGTAATAAAGTATTGTGCTTTTTTCATGACCACACCTATCTTTTTAAGTTGATAATATCCCAACTTTGAGTAGCGGCGAGAAGCAACAATCAATTTAGCTGATTTCACTCCTATTCCCGGAACACGGAGTATCATTTCATAATCCGCTCTATTGATATCGACAGGAAACTGTTCCGGATGACGCAACGCCCAAGACAGCTTGGGATCTATCTCCAAATCAAGATCGGGATAAGCGTCATCCACAATTTCATCAACCTTAAACTGATAAAAACGCATCAGCCAATCCGCCTGATAAAGGCGGTTTTCGCGTACCAGAGGAGGTTGCTTAAGTGCCGGCAAACGGGTATCGTATGTATTCACTGATACATAACCGGAGTAATAAACCCGTTTCATCGTAGGGCGTTGGTAAAGAGCCGAAGAGAGAAAAAGGATATCCTTATCAGTTTCGGCTGTGGCACCGACAATCATTTGTGTACTCTGCCCTGCCGGAGCAAAACGAGGAGCATAGCGAAACTTTTTCCGTTCTTCACTACTCTCCAGCACCCCTTGCTGGATATAAAGCATCGGTGCAAACACACTCTTATGATCTTTTTCCGGAGCCAGCAGTTTCAGATTCTCTTCTTTAGGTATCTCCACATTCACACTCAGGCGGTCGGCATAACGCCCGGCTTCATTCACCAGTTCACGGCTGGCTCCGGGAATGCTTTTCAAGTGGATATATCCATTAAAACGGTGCACTTCACGCAAATCTTTCGCCACACGTACCAGACGCTCCATGGTATAGTCAGGGTTACGCACCACACCAGAGCTTAAAAACAGTCCTTCAATATAATTCCGGCGATAAAACTCAATCGTCAGATCTACCAGTTCGGATACGGAAAGCGTAGCTCTGGGCAAGTCGTTACTTCTCCGATTGATGCAATAAGCACAATCATATATACAATAGTTGGTGAGCATCACCTTTAATAGCGAAATGCAGCGACCGTCTTCCGCAAAACTATGGCAGATGCCCCAGCCTCCCACAGTATTGCCCAACATGCCGGGTTTGTTGGAGCGCACCGTACCACTGGAAGCACAAGAAACATCATACTTGGCCGACTCTGCCAGTATCTTCAGTTTTTCAAGTACATTCGCATTCATAAGTGATAAAGGGTTTGCATATTTCTTATCTCATCTTTTATCGTATCCCTTAATGACCGGGGCTCCAACACCTCCAATGCCGCTCCCTTAGACAACAACTCCTGTACAAAATCATACGTATGTGATATATACAACTCAAAATCAACGTAATTCTCGGTAACAGCAATTTCCTTCTGACTGGAGTGTAAAGGAAGGTTTCTCAGATATGGTGCCTGCGAAATTGTGGCCCTAAGTACTGTACGCTGAGGAAGCAGACTCTCATCTCGAATGATACCAAAACTATTGCGGAAATGATCTTGGGGAGTGAATTTACGCGGAAAACTGAAAGTATCTTCTGAAAGGCTGATCTCCCTGACCCGGTCGAGAGAATAAGAACGGAAAGCCTTATATTCCCGATTCACTCCTACCAGGTACCAACGGTGCCGAAAAAGTTTCAGGAAATAAGGTTCAAGCAATACACTCTTGGATTGCTCCCAATTATATGCCTGATATTCCATAACAAGCACATTCCCGCTACGCATAGCATTGATAATGGTATCCATAAATTGTATTCCTGAAGGAACTTCTTCAAACACAATCCGGTTCTTCATATCTACATTTTCTTGCAGTACATTGTTTAATGAAAAACTATTCAGTAACCACATCTTCAACTTATCGCCCAACATACCCTCGGCATCTGCTATATAATAGGTATTATCCCGCTTATCGCATTCAATGTTGATGTCGAACATCTCCTCGATAGCTTGTCGATGGTTGTGGAAAGTCCGCAAAGGAATATCCACACGGCTACCGTCTCCCGCCCGCCAGCGACGGTTGATTTCGGCGAATGTCACAGGTCCGTTCCGAAAGATCGTATCCACCAGCCAAATTAGTTTATTGAATTGTTGTTTTGCCATACTGAACTCTTTTTCTGCTGCAAAGCAAGAGAATGTTTATGCCAAAAGTAAGCACAATCCCTTGAAAGAACAAAAGATAATCTCTTTTTAACCACTTTATGGAAGGATACAACAGTTCTTAATAATCAGAAATTGATGTTCATTTGTTATTTATAAAAGAGACCAAGGATTATGAAAAAGAAGTTCACTATATTTGTCGTGCTGTTGGCAGGTATCATTTATACCGGCTATGCACAAGGCGTACAATGGATTTATCAACAAAAACAGGAGAAAAAAAGTATGAAAAATCAGAGTGAGATATATTTTGCGGGCGGCTGCTTTTGGGGAACTGAACATTTCCTGAAACAAATCAGAGGAGTAAAGTCAACCCAGACCGGATATGCCAATGGAAACATTGCCAACCCAACCTACCAACAGGTATGTACAGGGAAAACCAATTTTGCGGAAACCGTTAAAGTGGACTATAACCCACAAGAAGTGTCACTGAAACTTCTGATTGACCTGTTTTTTAAAACGATTGATCCCACAAGCCTGAACCGGCAGGGAAATGACCGTGGAACACAATACCGCACCGGTATCTATTATACGGACGAAGCAGATCTGCCTGCAATCCGGAGCGCCATCGGTGAATTGGCCAAAGAATACTCTAAACCTATTATAGTGGAAGTGAAGCCTTTGTCCAATTTCTATAAAGCAGAGGAATACCATCAGGATTATCTGGATAAGAATCCCGGAGGATACTGCCACATAAATCCGGCACTCTTTGAATTGGCAAAGAAGGCCAATGCACAGGGTGCCGAAACACCACAGGCAAGTTATAAAAAGCCGGATGATGCCACACTTCGCAACAAGCTGACAGCCGAACAATATGCCGTCACACAAAAGAATGCAACCGAACCAGCCTTCCATAACGAATACTGGAATGAAAAACGAGATGGCATCTACGTAGATATCACCACCGGAGAGCCCCTTTTTATTTCAACAGATAAGTTCGATTCCGGATGTGGTTGGCCCAGCTTCACCAAACCGATCGAAAAAGAGTCAGTGAAAGAAAAGACGGATACATCACACGGAATGGTGCGGACGGAGGTACGGAGTAAAACGGGAGACGCACATCTGGGACATGTTTTCACCGATGGTCCCAAAGACAAAGGAGGATTGCGCTATTGTATCAACAGTGCATCCTTACGCTTCATCCCCAAAGAGAAAATGCAGGAAGAAGGATATGGAGAATACTTGAAACTTTTACCTCAGAAATAAAAGAGGAAACAGTATCTGCAAAAAAAGAGGATACCTGCTAATTTACTATTTCTGCCAATAGATACAAGCTTAGTTTCTGTAAAATAAAAAAGCCGGTCACAAAACTGAGACCGGCTTTTCATTTTCTTCTATTCGTAAGATTACTTCTTTGATTCTTCTAAAGATACTTTACGGAATTCTTTCATTGCTTTTTCGATTTCCAATGAAGCTTTACGGGCACGAGTTCCTGCAGCTTTGTTACCATTTTCGATCTGAGCATTTGCATCTTTGTTGAACTCAGCTACCAAAGTAGCAATCTTTTCTACTAATTCTTTCATAATCCTTATTTATTTCTTCGTTAATAATGATGGGCAAAAATACATCCTTTCCCGAAATAAACGCATAAAAACGATATTTTTTTTGAAATTATCGGCTAAAAATCGGCAAAAAAATGAGGTTTAGTCTTTTTTATCTACTTTTGCAAGCATGAAACCGCTTACAGATACTGATTACATACACGCATTGATAGCCGAAGGGGAGCATCAGCAACAAGACTTTAAATTTGAAATATCCGATGCCCGCAAGATTGCCAAAACGCTGTCGGCCTTTGCCAACACCGATGGAGGACGGTTGTTGATCGGAGTAAAAGACAATGGGAAAATTGCCGGTGTACGTTCGGACGAAGAAAAATACATGATAGAAGCAGCTGCCCAACTTTACTGTCAGCCGAAAGTGCATTATTCCATGCAAACATTTCACGTCGAAGGACGTTCTGTATTAGTCGTACAAATAGAGGAAAGTGAGAACAAGCCTGTTTATGCCAAGGATGAAACCGGTAAACCACTGGCATATATCCGCATTAAAGACGAGAATATCCTGGCTACTCCGGTACATCTGCGCATTTGGCAGCAAAGCGGAAATCCGGCAGGTGAACTGATCCAATATACCGAGCGAGAACAGTTATTACTCGACTTACTGGAAAAAAACACCTCACTCTCACTGAATCGCTATTGCCGGCAAGCAGGTATTTCCCGACGGGCCGCAGAGCATTTATTGGCTAAGTTGATCCGGTTCGACATTGTGGAACCAATATTCGAAAACCACAAATTCTACTTCCGACTGAAATAGAAGGGGGGGGCCGGAGAATACGGTGTTTTGACGCGCACCCTAAGGGAGAGCATCTGTTGCCTTGAATGCCAGTTCCATTTACATGCCGAGGTAAATGCTTTTACATACCGAGGTAAATGGATTTACATGCCGAGGTAAATGCTTTTACACGCCGAAGTAAATGGATTTACATACCGAGGAAAAAGCAGGTAAATATAATCTACTGATTATCAACATTATTAAAACAATGGTTCAACTACGTATCGGCCGGATGAACCATAGAACAATGCACCGATGGTTTAATTAACAAAGATATGGATCTGATTAACGATATATTATGGACCTACATCCTTATTGCAATGCTGTTGGGGTGCGCCGTTTGGTTCACGCTTAAAACCCGTTTCGTACAATTCCGGATGATTGGCGAAATGGTACGTCTTCTGAAAGATTCCGGCGGAAAAGAGGAGAACGGAGAAAAACATATTTCTTCATTCCAGGCTTTCGCCATATCACTGGCAAGTCGTGTCGGGACAGGAAATCTTGCAGGCGTAGCTACAGCTATTGCCGTAGGCGGACCGGGTGCGATATTCTGGATGTGGATCATTGCCTTGTTAGGAGCATCAAGTGCTTTTGTCGAATCTACCCTTGCACAGTTATATAAAGAAAAAGGAAAGGAATCATTTATAGGAGGTCCTGCTTATTACATGAAGAAGGGATTGAAGAAGCCATGGATGGGAATTCTTTTTGCCATACTAATTACCATTACTTTCGGTTTCGCTTTCAATTCGGTACAGAGTAATACCATTTGTGCGGCTGTAGAGCATGCATTCGGCATCAACCACATACCGATGGGAATCATCCTGACCGGACTCACTTTATTGATCATCTTCGGAGGCATCCAGCGCATCGCCAAAGTAAGCAGCATCATTGTCCCCATTATGGCACTGGGATATGTAGGGCTGGCACTGGCCATTGTACTCCTGAACATCACGCATCTGCCAGGTGTTATCGAAACCATCATCAGTCATGCTTTTGGTTGGCAACAAGCTTTGGGAGGCGGTATGGGAGCTGCTCTGATGCAAGGCATCAAACGGGGCCTGTTCAGCAATGAAGCCGGTATGGGTTCCGCACCCAATGCAGCCGCCACAGCATACGTGTCACATCCCGTCAAGCAGGGCCTGATCCAGACTTTAGGAGTTTTTACAGATACACTTATCATTTGTTCGTGTACGGCATTTATCATTCTTTTCAGTGGTGCTCCGCTCGACGGTTCGACCAATGGAGTGCAACTTACCCAGCATGCACTGAACAATGAAATAGGGAGCCTCGGAGGTATTTTTGTGGCAATCGCTCTCTTCTTTTTTGCGTTCAGCAGTATCATTGGAAATTATTATTACGGTGAAGCAAACATCCGCTATCTTACCCACAGGAGATGGGTGGTATACCTCTACCGGATATTGGTAGGCGCCATGGTATGGGTAGGTGCCATGTCCACACTCGACTTCGTATGGGGACTGGCAGATATTACCATGGGATTAATGGCTGTCTGCAACCTGATAGCAATTTCCTTCCTCGGAAAATATGCTTTCCGCTTATTGCAGGACTATCGTGAACAGAAGAAAGCGGGCATCCAAAGTCCGGTATTCACCAAAAACAAAATGAAAGACATAGAGCAGGACATCGAATGTTGGTAAAGTACCTCAAAAAGAATAGATGTTATCCATATAATCTGTAGCAATTTAACAAGTTATTTAGTAAATTTGCAGCCTCAATCTATAAATTGACCAAATGACTTATGAGCATATTCGCTAACTTATTCAAGAAACAAGCCGACGCTGACGCAAAAGTAGTGGGCAATGTCGAAGACTTCGTATCACTGACACGTGTATATTTTCAATCTGTAATTGCAGTAAATCTGGGTATCACAAATATCCGCTTCCTGCCGGATGTAGCCAACTTCAAACGTTTGTTCAAAGTAGCCACGCAAGGAGGTAAGTTAGGATTAGCCGAGAAATCGGCATCCCGCAAGATGCTGATGCAGGATTACGGCATCAGTGAATCATTCTTTAAAGAGATAGACACATCTATCAAAAAAAACTGCCGTACGCAAAACGATGTACAAGCATACCTTTTCATGTATCAGGGATTCTCAAGCGACCTGATGATGCTGATGGGCAACCTGATGCAATGGAAATTCCGTATGCCGGCCCTATTTAAAAAGGCCCTGCGCTCCATGACAGAAAAGACAGTACATGATGTATGTACCAAAACGGTATGGAAAGCAGATGACGTACACAAAACGGCAGCGGCTGTACGTCAATACAAAGAACGTCTCGGATTCTCGGAACAATGGATGTCAGAGTACGTTTATAACATTGTCTTGTTGGCTAAAAAGGAGCCTAAACACAAGGACGAAGAAGCAAAAACAAAATGAAAAGCTGAATGTTATTAAACAAAAAAGAATCGTAAAGAATAGCACGAATAGCAAAGCGGAGGTTTTCTACCTCCGCTTTTTTTATTATATTTATGCAAATATTTCAATTTTAACAACTTAAAAACAATCGCGTATGAAACAAAAGAAAATGCTTTCACTCACACTTTCCCAAATCCGTCAACTATACTGTCAGGAGTTACCCGAACTCACAGCAATGGCCCGGCAAAGTCTTGATGACACAGACTTTAAAAGCCACCTGCAAGAGTTCCTTGCTTCTCACATATCCGGAGGGAACAAAGCGGGTGAGCAAATTCGACTCCTTATCAACTACGACGGAAAGACAGTTCATGAATTGTCTAACGAACAGGATATGCAAATACAGACCTTATCCCTTCTCCGACGCTTCTTGACCGGGAATCTGGAAAATGCAGAAATGCCTACTGACTTGTTCCTGGATCTGTATAACCTCTTCAAAAGACTGGAGGACCCGGAAATGCCCCTACCCTCTCCGCAACGAATCAAAAACAGAACCGAACGCTGGGCCACGGGACTGGACGAAGACGTGATAGAGCTACGCACCGAAAACAAAGAACGAATGCTGCATCTGCTGATACAGAAAATAGAGAACCGGAAATCAAAGCCATCCTCCCGGTTCCACTTTGAAGAAGGATTGAGTTATGAGGAGAAATACCATCAGGTCTGCCGGTGGTGGGATGATTTCCGCTTCCACCTTTCGATGGCTATCAAAACTCCTGCCGAACTCAACCGCTTCCTCGGAAATTCTCTTTCCAGCGAAACAATGTATTTATTGTCCAGAGCCCGTAAAAAAGGGATGCCTTTCTTCGCCACGCCCTATTATCTTTCTTTGCTCAACACCAACGGCGAAGGATACAATGACGAAGCTATCCGAAGCTACATCCTCTATTCACCCCGTTTGGTGGAAACCTACGGCAATATCCGTGCCTGGGAGCGCGAAGATATTGTAGAAGCCGGAAAACCGAATGCTGCGGGATGGCTATTACCGGACGGGCATAACATTCACCGTCGTTATCCGGAAGTAGCTATCCTGATTCCCGATACAATGGGACGTGCCTGCGGAGGACTGTGCGCTTCATGTCAACGTATGTACGACTTCCAAAGCGAACGACTGAATTTTGAATTCGACGCGCTCCGCCCTAAAGAAAGTTGGGATAAGAAACTACGCAGGTTGATGACTTATTTTGAAGAAGACACCCAGTTACGAGATATATTGATCACCGGAGGAGATGCTTTGATGAGCCAGAACAAGACTTTGCGAAACATTCTTGAAGCCGTATATCGCATGGCCGCACGAAAACGAAAAGCAAACCAAGAACGTCCGGAAGGAGAAAAATACGCTGAATTACAGCGTGTCCGTTTAGGATCGAGATTACTGGCTTACCTGCCTATGCGCATCAATGACGAACTGATAGAGATTCTGAGAGAATTCAAAGAAAAAGCCTCTGCCATCGGAATGAAACAATTTATAATTCAGACCCACTTCCAGAGCCCGTTGGAGGTGACACCACAAACCCGGGAAGCCATCCGGAAAATCCTTTCCGCCGGATGGCTTATCACTAATCAGCTCGTATATACTGTGGCAGCATCCCGACGAGGACATACCACAAGGCTACGCCAAGTGCTCAACTCGCTGGGAGTGGTCTGTTACTATACCTTCTCTGTCAAAGGATTCAATGAAAATTATGCTGTATTCACACCTAACAGCCGATCGATGCAGGAACAGCATGAGGAAAAAACATTTGGTAAATTAACTCCGGAACAAGCTGACGAACTATATTCTCTTCTCGAAACAGGTGAAGACACAGCCGCCCGTATACGCCGTTTCATGAAGAAACATCATCTACCGTTCATGGCTACAGACCGAAGCGTACTCAATCTGCCTGCTATCGGCAAGAGCATGACATTCAACCTGGTGGGAATCACCGAAGAAGGTAAACGCATCCTTCGCTTTGACCATGACAGTACCCGACGCCACAGTTCTATTATTGACAAGTTGGGGAAAATATATATCGTGGAAAATAAATCGCTCGCAGCTTATTTAAGGCAATTAAGCAAAATGGGGGAAGATCCGGAAGACTATGCCAGCATCTGGAGCTATACGGAAGGAGAAACAGAGCCCCGCTTCAAACTATATGAATATCCGGAATTTGAATTCCACACAACAGACCGGATGAGTAATCTGGAAGTATTATAAACGATAAACGAGGGTGTGTCGAAACTTCTTTCACCACGGAGTAACACAGAGTATCACAGAGTCTTTTTATTGATAATCAACAACCTAAAATCGTCTCTATGTTATTCTGTGTACTCTGTGGTGAGTTTTGACACAGTCCTGTTCATCATTCATCGTTCTTCTTCCTCTTTCACCCGAATTACGATATTTGCTATAATCGCAGTCAAGCCACCGGTAGTGATGCCTGACGAAAAGATACTGCGGATAGCTTCGGGAGCCTGACTCAATACATCAGGCATCAATTCCACTCCCAGCCCTAATGAAAGACTGACAGCCAGCACCAATGTCTCCTTACGTCCGATGTTTTGTGACGAAACGATGCGGATTCCGGCTGCTGCCACTGTTCCGAACATCAGCAAAGTAGCTCCGCCCAACACCGGGTCCGGCATCAACGAAAAAACAGCTCCTACAATCGGGAATAATCCTAAAAGAATCAGCATTGCCGCTATATAGTAACCCACATACCTACTGGCTACTCCTGTCAGCTGAATAATTCCATTATTCTGCGCAAAAATAGAGTTCGGGAAAGAGTTGAAAATACCTGCCAGGAAAGAATTAAAGCCATCGGCCATCACACCACCCGAAACCCGTTTCAGGTAGTCGTCACCTTCAATCTTCAAACCTGAAATCATTGAATTCGCCGTCACATCTCCGGTCGCCTCAATAGCTGTAATCATATACACCAGCCCGATAGCGATAAAAGAAGACACATTAAAATCAAGTCCGTATTTAAATGGCTGAGGAATATTAAAACTCATCAACATCTCTACATTCAAAGCACTCATATCCACTTTTCCTAAAGCAAAAGCGAGCCCATATCCTAAACAAAGTCCCAGCACAATAGAACTCATACGCAAATATTTATTTTTGCAACGATTGAAAAACAAAACGCTGAGCAAAACCACACCTGCAATCGAAAGGTTCTCCCAAGAAGCAAATGTTCCATTATCCATCGCAGCATAACCACCTCCACAAGAAACAATACCTACCTTTATCAGACTCAACCCGATAAGCAATACCACAATACCCGAAACCAGCGGAGTGATGATATTGCGCATATACTTGAAGGTACGACTAATAACCATTTCAATGGGAGCTGCCGCCATACAGACACCAAAAATAAGAGGAAGTCCGCCTACAAGCCCCGTAGCAATGATGGGACCAATAAACGAAAAGCTCGTGCCTTGTATACAAAGCAGTCTCGCCCCGATAGGGCCAAAACGTCGGCACTGGATAAAAGTAGACACTCCCGAAGCAAAAAGGGACATCGATACCAAAAATCCGGTTTTCTCTACATCCAGTTTCAGAGCACTGGCAATAATCAACGGAGGAGTAATAATAGCTACAAAAATAGCAAGCAGATGTTGCAATGCCGCAAATAAAGCATCTTTAAACGGCGGACGGTCCTCAATACCGTATATCAAATCAGTTTTCATCAGTTTTTTAGTTTATTGTCCATTTTAGCGCCAGTGTAGGGATGACATAAAAACCATCGCGTCCACCGAAATTATTACTCAGCTCAACTTCTGAACCTACACTCAGATTAAACTTGTCACTGATACCTTTTATACGGTTCAGATTCACCCAAAACTGAGGTTCGGTAAGAAAAATCGTTTTGCCATAAGCCGTCTCTTCGCGCCACCAATCAGCAAATCCGGAGAAAGTAAGCAGGTTCCTGCTGAAATTCATGTACCAGGTCCCGGTCAACTGGAAGTTATGGGGAGAACGATGTTTCTGAATATACTTATACAGGACCGACAATGAAAATCCATGTGAAAAAGAAGCATTATTATAAGTATATGTTGCACCACCCAAATAGGCGTTATTATAAGAAAAACCTTTGGCAAGTCCACCGTTATATTCCACATGTACCGAAAATGGATTCTTCCAGAATTTCAATTCACGTGCTATTTCCCAATAAGCGGCAGCCACTCCGTCCGAGGTATAATCCATATCGACAAAGAAATAAGTGCTTCCCCACTTGTCGGGATGAAACTTCTCCACAGTAGAGGTTAGTACAGGACGACCTTTTAAATCTTTATCATACAAAGAACGTCCAAAATCATAATGCAACTGGATGTTCTGTGCCTTTAACCCGACGCCGACAGACAAGATAAACAGACAGAAAATAGCAATAGCGGTTCTTCTCATGTTGAATGTTTTTTGAATTAAGGCGCAAAAGTAATTAAAAATCGTGGGAGTACGTTTCTATAAAATAGATATTATCACTATTTTTGTTCCCAATCAAATAGCGAATAATGGACATAGAAATAGAAAACCACCCGTTAGAACCTTTTCTCCCAGCCAATGCCCGATTGCTGATGCTGGGAAGTTTTCCGCCCCAGAAAAAGCGATGGTCAATGGATTTTTATTACCCGAACCTGAACAATGATATGTGGAGAATCGTCGGACTTTTATTCTTCAACAACAAGGATTATTTTCTGAACGAAAACAGGAAGGCCTTTTGTCGTGAACGGATAACAGACTTCCTTAACGACAAAGGAATAGCACTGTTCGATACCGCATCATCCATCCGACGATTACAGGACAATGCTTCCGATAAGTTTCTGGAAGTGGTGCAGCCCACTGACATAAGCCGGCTCCTCAGGTTAATTCCGGAATGCAAAGCCATCGTCACAACAGGACAAAAGGCAACAGACACTCTCCGGACACAATTCGAAGTGAGAGAACCCAAAGTGGGAGATTTCTCTGAATTTGTTTTTGAAGGACGTCCGATGCGACTATACCGGATGCCTTCTTCTTCACGGGCATACCCATTGGCACTGGATAAAAAAGCGGCAGCTTACCGTGTCATGTATCAAGATTTACAAATGCTTAATATAGAATAAATATGAAACCTCTTTTTTTGCAATATCCTGCATGCAGTACTTGCCAAAAAGCCAAAAAGTGGCTGACGGAAAACAAAATTGAGTATACCAACCGCCTTATAGTGGAAGATAATCCCACGACAGAGGAGTTGAAAGCCTGGATTCCATTGAGCGGACTACCCGTTAAGAAGTTTTTCAACACCAGCGGAGTAGTATATAAAGAGCTGAAGCTCAGCAGCAAGCTCCCGACAATGACCGAAGAAGAACAGATCGCCCTTTTGGCCACTAACGGCAAACTGGTGAAACGGCCATTAGTAGTAACAGACCATTTCGTATTGGTAGGCTTCAAACCCGAAGAATGGGAAAAATTAAAATAATTAGCAACTTCTTTGCATAAAAGCTTGCCAATTCAGAAGTTTATTCTACCTTTGCAGCCGCAAACACGGGAGTAGCTCAGTTGGTAGAGCACCGGTCTCCAAAACCGGGTGTCGGGAGTTCGAGCCTCTCCTCCCGTGCAAAAAAAATCCCGCTTAAGTCAGGTGACCTAAGCGGGATTTTCGTTTATCAGAAACGGATACTCACCTCTACCGGTTCATCACCAATAGTCCAGTCAGGTCCCTCTTCAATCAGACGAATGGCCTCTTTATCGGCCGAAGCACAAAGTCCCTTTTTAACACTAATGGATTCCGGACGTCCATCCTTATCTACCCGGAAAGTAAGAATCACTTTTCCCTTGGCACGTGCACACTCTTTGTCGGAAGGATGCACCAGATTCTCTTTCAGATACCCCCGAAAAGCTTTTCGCCCTATAGACGGTTGCGGTGTACCTGACATCTTTAAGCTCGTTATAGCACCTGTAACGCTACTCTTCGGCTGCGAACCGTATCCTACCACTACAACCTCGTCAAGTGTAGCATCATCTACGTTCATAGCTATCAATAAATCTTTAGTCGTATCAACAGGAAGGACAACAGATTCATAACCGATATAATCGACTGAAAGTTCCCGATTCCCATCTGTCTTTAAAGTAAAATCACCATTTTCATCTGAGATAGTCCCCTGATTAGTCCCTTTCACCCTGACTGTGGCGCCAACAAGAGGTTCACCACTGGGATCGGTCACTTTACCACGCACCTTACCAACAACAGCCACTTTAGCGTTAAAACTACTATCATTAGCCACCGAAGCTCTCATAACCATTTTTTTGTCCATAGCCGAAGGTTCGTCGTCAATGGTGGCTTCCAGCGCTTCTTCCATCAACTCCTGAGTCATTACTTGAGGAACTTCAGATGAAGGCGCAAGCATTTTTTTCTTCTTATTCTCTGAAATCAATTTCTTCGACGGGCCTGCCGAATCCTTTATTACCGCCTCAGCCAACTCATCTTTCTTCTCTTCCTCATATACCGACAAGGGTTTCGGATGAACCGCTTGTTCCATTGCCATCCGTGCTTCATCCGACAAAGGTTTCTCCTGAAAAAGGAAATAAGAGCCGATACAAACTCCAATCAGCAGGCTGGCGGCGATACTCCAGACCACAGCATGGTTACGCTTTCGCACAGCACGGGCTCTAATCCGACGGCGCAACTCCTCAATCTGCTCGTCGGCTCCATTCCCTACACGGCTGTAACCTTCGAGCGCGTCGGCCAGAAAAGGATCACGCATAGCCTCTTTCTCCAGCCGATGCGCCTCTTTTCCTTTGCGGGCTCCCCGTATGTAGTCTAATAGTTTCATTCCTTAAGCTGATTTTTAATACAAATCTTCAAATTACGTTTTCCGTTCTGGATATAGCTCTTTACGTTATTCAGCGTAAAACCGGTTTGCGCAACTATATCGGCATAAGACATTTCTTCTATAAAGAAATGCCGTATGCTGACGCGTTGGGGTTCAGAAAGTTTCTTCAGACAATGATGCAAAGCTTCCAATTGGTCCGCATTACTTTCCTCTTCACATAAAAGATGCAAAAATTCATCGGATTCCACAATATGAACAGTATAATCCAATGAAATCTCTTTAGAGTCTTTCCGTAATATTTGCAAGCAATGATTCTTTACTACCCGGTATATCCAGGTCCGGAAAGTTTTTATTTCATAATGGGTGACTTTAGGAAGCAAATCTTCAAAAAGTTCCATCACCGCATCCTGAGCCCGGGCTTCATCTTTGAGATACTTCAGACACACGCCATACAACAACGGAATATAACGGTTATAAAGTTCACCGAAATACTCTGTTTTAGCGGACTTCATATAATGCTGCAATAGTTCCTCGTCCGTCTGTTCCGATATGTTTCTTCTGAAAAACAGGATTTTTTTTTGCAAAGTTAAAAAAAAGAGGAATCTATTTATGGAATCTATAAGAGAATTGCATCTATTGAGTAAAACAAGGAATCAAATTTATCCACTTAAAACAATAAAAGTATGAAAACGAATCAATTCAGAGCTTTGATGCTTATACTGCTAATGACAGTAATTTCATGGGGAGCAGTCAGTGCACAGCCTTTCATAGTAAAAGGTATAGTTACAGACGCTGAAAGCGGAGAAGCGGTGGCCGGTTGCTCCGTTGTAATAAACGGTACACAGAACGGAACCATTACCGGCACAGACGGTACCTATTCCATTCGTGCAAACAAAGGAGCAACCTTAGTATTCTCTTTCATAGGATATCGCACTCAAAAAATAAAAGTGACTTCTGCCCGTTTAGATGTCGCCTTGGAAACGGATACACAACAGTTGGAAGAATGCGTAGTGATAGGTTATGGGGTAGAAACACAAAAAATGATTTGCGGTGCTACCCCCATCGCAATGAACCACAGCCTGTTATACAACGTAGGGATGTCTGCCGAAGAATATAAAGCAATACAGGAAAATGGATTTAAGAAAGTGTGGGATAATCCGCTATCTACTTTCTCGATCGATGTGGATGTAGCTTCATATAGCAATATGCGCCGATTCCTTAATAAAGGAGAGCTACCTCCGGCTGATGCCATCCGTACAGAAGAATTAATAAACTACTTCTCTTACAATTATGCACAACCAACAGGGAACGATCCGGTAAGAATCACATCAGAAATAGGTACTTGTCCTTGGAACGAACAGCATCGGTTAGTCCGCATCGGATTGAAAGCAAAAGAAATTCCTACCGAAAACTTACCTGCTTCGAACCTAATCTTCCTGATCGACGTATCCGGTTCGATGTATGGTCCCGAACGTCTGGATCTGGTAAAATCATCATTAAAGTTATTAGTTAACAATCTGAGAGATAAAGATAAAGTAGCAATCGTGGTGTATTCGGGCGCTGCCGGAGAGAAACTGGCATCCACACCGGGAAGCGATAAACAGAAAATACGCGAAGCCATTGACGAACTGGAGGCAGGAGGCTCTACAGCGGGAGGAGAAGGAATTAAACTGGCTTATAAAATTGCCCGGAAAAACTTTATAACCGGTGGCAATAACCGCATCATCCTCTGTACCGATGGTGATTTCAATGTGGGCGTATCATCGGATCAGGAACTGGAGAAACTGATTGAGCAAAAACGTAAGAGCGGTGTATTCCTCACCGTATTAGGATATGGGATGGGAAACTATAAAGACAGCAAGATGCAGACTCTTGCCGAAAAGGGAAACGGCAATCATGCCTATATCGACAATCTGCAAGAAGCCAACCGGGTATTGGTGAACGAGTTCGGAGCAACTTTACATACGGTCGCCAAAGACGTAAAACTACAAGTGGAGTTTAACCCGACACAGGTACAAGCCTATCGGTTGATTGGCTATGAAAGTCGTTTGCTGGCAGATGAAGACTTCAACAACGACACAAAAGATGCAGGAGAAATGGGAGCCGGACATACAGTCACAACTTTCTATGAAGTGATTCCTGTAGGGGTAAAAAGTGATTTTACCGGAAAAGTGGACGATTTGAAATATCAGAAGAAACAAAAGACTGCCACCTCTGTCAACGACTCTAATGAATTACTAACCGTCAAACTACGCTACAAAACACCGGACGGCAATGCCAGCAAAAAGATAGAACAGGCGTTGACTGACTCTAAAAACAACCGGGTTTCCGCCGATTTTCGTTTCGCAGCCGCAGTAGCCATGTTCGGACAACTGCTGAGAGATTCTGAATTCAAGGGAAATGCCAATTATGACAAAGTGATTTCTTTGGCAAAGACCGGCTTGGAAAACGACGAAAAGGGATATAAAAGAGAATTTATACGGCTCGCAGAAACTGCCAAAGGTATCTGATACTGTGGAAGTTTTCCACGTTATCCACACCCCAAAACCCCAATTTCCACAGATTGAGGTTTAGACCTTTGAATATAACAATCTAATAATCAGCAGAATAATACATATGCCTTTATTCTGGCACACCGCTTGCACTACTATTATCGTAAGCAAACGGCTTACAGAAAAACAAACCTCATTTATTAACTCAAAACTTACAATTATGAAAAAGGTATTAGTAGCAATAGCATTGGTTATGGGATTAGGTAGCTCAGTAGCATTCGCACAGAACGTAGAAAACGCTAACGCAGTAGTAACGACTGCACAGGCTCCACAAGACGAGTATACAAAGATTGAAGTAAAAGATCTCCCTGCAGCAGTAACCGAAGCCCTCGGAAAAGCTTATCCTGAATCGACTATCAAAGAAGCATCAGTAACAGCTAAAGAAGACGGCAAACTCTACAAAGTAGTCGTTACACAGAAAGACGGTAAAGAGACAACTGTAGTAATGAACGAAAAAGGTGAAGAAGTAAAATAAAAAAGATGCATCTTTAAAGGGCAAAAAGCACTGTTTCATTTTTGGAGCAGTGCTTTTTTATGAATAGATGTACTCCGGAAACATTTAAATCAGCTCGTAACTGCTACTCTGAATTGGCATATCAAGATTATGGAGTACCTTTTCTAACAAAATACCTTCACGGTTATCATACTCATAACCGAAAGTGGCACGAATTCCCTGCAGGATAAACTGGGTAGCACGATCCAAAGCAATGGGAAGGCTGTCTCCCTGCAGCAAAGCTCCGGTAATGACACTCGTAAATGTATCTCCCGTACCCGGATAATGGGCAGGCAGATAAGGGCAAGTGATTTTCCAATAGCGATTTCCTGTCCGGTTATAAGCATAAACCGAAGTTTTGTGAGGTTCATCCAACACAGGCACACTGGTTATGATCACCACCTCAGGCCCTTTTTCCGACAGGCTATGCAGATAATCCTTTAATTCCTGATCGGTATTGGTCTCTTTATACGGACGGCCGAGCAGATAGAAAAGTTCCGTCAGATTGGGGGTTATCACATCGGCATGTGTGATTAACTGCTGCATCTCTGCCACCATCGCTTCATCAAAATTTGAATAGAGTTTACCATTGTCTCCCAAGACAGGATCTATCACCGTCAAGCTATCTTTCCGGCGAAAATCACGGATAAAGTCAGATACAATCTGAATCTGCCTGGGTGATCCCAGATAACCGGTATAGATAGCATCGAACTCCACCTCCAAACGTTTCCACTCGGCAATAATACGAGGCATTTCATCCGTCAGATCAAGAAAAGTGAAATGCGGATATTGCGTGTGATTAGAAAGGATCGCTGTAGGCAACGGACATACCTGAACCCCCATAGACGACAGAATAGGAATTACGACTGTCAGAGAAACCCTTCCCATACCGGAAAGGTCGTGAATGGCAGCCACTTTCTTTACTTTATTTGCAAACATATATTTGTATAAGAGGATATTGCAGAAATCTGTTTCACCACAGATAAACATTCCCTCATCACTTCAATATTACCAATACATCTCTCGCACCGTGCGCTCCCATCACCAACGCTTGCTCTATATCAGCAGTTTTTGAAGGGCCGGAGATAAATGTACCAAATTTATATTTTTCATCTTTTATCAGCTCGTAAGCCTGATGCATATTGCTCACAATACGGTTCTTGTCCAAAACAATCACCAGTTTTTCGGCTATAAAATAGAGCGCTTTGTACTTCACCGTTTGGGGAATCCAGACAGCTGCATTCTCGGCCACCCCAATTTCGCCTTTAACAACAGCTATATCGGTTCCATTCAGATCTTGTGCGCGAGTCAGCAAATCAGGATTGAATGTAGCGCAGGTGATTTCCTCCAGATCGGAAGCAATACTGGCAGCATCAGGGTAAGTACGACGGATGACAGCATTGATATCTTCTCCCTCCCCCAATACAATAGCTTCACCTCCGACGGCAAAACTCATCTCGCAGAATTTGGCAACCACATCCGGATAAGTAGTGGTTTTGATTTGCCAATCAGGGTATTCATAACGGTTCTTCGTATTTTTACGGATACTCGCCAATATCTCTTCTTTACTACTCATTTGTTTTCCTCCTTTCCTTGCACTTTATTTTTCTTCCACATCTCGTTGAACGGTTCGCTGGCAAACTCTGGCAGTTCGCGACCCTTACCCCAGGCATCCAAATCATTGTATTTGATAAAACGCGGCAAATGGTTAACTGCCGGAGCAGCCCAAAGAGCCGCATTGAATAGAGCCGGATGGTCCATCAATACTTTCATCCCACCGGACATTATTTTTTTACCCGTATTAGCTTTTCCAATCTTATCCAGATCCTGCCGCCATTTATAAATCTGTTCAGCCAGGTCTACCTTTGCCGGACAAACATCCGAACAAGACATACACAGCGAACAGGCTGACAGGTTATCATAATACTTTTCCGGATCATGTGCCATACCCAGATTGATACCGATAGGACCGGGAATAAAGTAGGTGTAGGAATATCCCCCGCTCCGACGATACACCGGACAAGTATTCATACAAGCACCGCATCGGATGCAATTCAAAGTCTTGATATGATCGGGATGGGCAAGCAAAGCGCTTCGTCCGTTATCTACAATGATAATATGATATTCGCCTCCTTCACGGGGATTGCGATATTGAGAGGTATAGGTAGTGATAGGTTGCCCTGTTGCCGAACGCGCCAACAAACGGGTAAACACTCCCAAAGCCTCCATATCCGGCACGATCTTCTCCATACCGAAAGCAGCAATATTCAGTGTCGGGCACGATGTCCCCATATCAGCATTTCCTTCATTCGTGCAAACCACTATATCTCCAGTGGATGCTACGGCAAAGTTGGCTCCCGTCATGGCAGCTTCCGCATTCAGGAAGATGTTCCGCAAGCTTTTTCGAGCGGCATGGGTCAGATAAGTAGGATCAAAATTACCTTTCTCCGTTCCCATTTCCTTTTCAAACAGCTCTCCCACCTGTTCACGCTTGATGTGAATAGCCGGAAGCACAATATGACTTGGCGCCAGATTCATCAACTGAAGAATGCGCTCTCCGAGATCAGACTCCACAACGTCTATTCCTTTCTCTATCAGGAACGGGTTTAGTTCACACTCTTCCGCCAACATCGATTTGCTTTTCACAAAATGTTTCACTCCATGACTGCTCAATATTTCATAAACAATGGCACGATACTCTTCCGCATCCTTTGCCCAATGAACGATGGCTCCGTTGGCTGTGGCGTTTTTCTCAAATTCCAGCAAGAGTTCCTCAAGGTGGCTGTTGGAATAAAGTTTCAACGCACATGCCTTGTCACGCAATTCTTCCCACTCGGGTACTTCCTTGCTCATCTTGTCTCTTTTGGCACGGACCATCCAAAGGGTCTCATTGTGCCATGCTGCCATCACCGGATTTTCCAGAAACTTCTCGGCAGCTTTTGCATGCTTGGTACTCATAATTGTGATGCTAATATTTCTACAACATGAATAATTCGGATAGGCAGGTGTTCACGCTCAATGATACCCTGCATATGCATCAGACAGGAGCTATCGGCTCCGGTTATGTATTCGGCACCAGTCTCCATATGGTGCCGTATCTTATCACGTCCCATGCAGACGGATACAGCCTGCTCTTCGACTGCAAACATACCGCCGAAACCACAACATTCGTCCACGTGGCTGGGTTCAAACACTTCAATCCCCTCGACCATCTGGAGCAAATCGCGCAATTTATTGAAATAAGGTATGTTCAATTCACTCGGAGCAGATAGAAAAAGTTCACGTACACCGTGACAGCTGTTATGAATACTGACTTTATGGGGAAAACGAGCAGGGATTTTCGTAGGTTTTATCACATCGTGAATAAAGGCACAGAGGTCGTAAATCTTATCTGCACTCTGGCATTGATGACCCTCTTTAGCCAAAATACCGGGATGGTTTTCTTTCACAAAAGCCACACAACTGGCAGACGGGCCTACAATGTAATCATACTTCTGAAATAAATCATTGAAACGGATAGCCATCTTTAAAGATTCATCTTGAAAACCGGCGTTTGCCATGGGCTGTCCGCAACAAGTCTGATCAAGAGGATAATCGACATCCACCCCTAAGCTCTTCAGTAATTTATATGATGCCACCCCTACCTGCGGATAGATGGCATTGATATAACAGGGGATAAACAAACCTACTTTCATAATATATCATTAATTAGTTACAAGTCACGAGTCATAAGCCACGAGTTATCAACAATGAAATACGTACGGGGACAGCAAAGCCACTCATAATGCACAGCTTATGACATGCAGCCCTCGTATCAGCTTCCGTAGCTCACAAAATATTTATCAGTTTGTGCGTTTGCAGGCTAAGTCTCCATCTGGGATGTCGCATCACGCAATCCACCGTTTCTGCGGTGTTATTACAAGAACAAGGCTGAAGGAAGAAATGTTCGGCAGGAAGCTGTTCATAAACGTCAATATTTTGTCCTTCGTAAACAACTTTAACTTCATCCATCCGGTTTAAAGCTAATTTGACACCCTGCTTAGGCGAACAAGTTACCCAGTCGATAGCAGCAGGCAAAGGTTTCGTTCCATTGGTTTCGATACACACATACTTGCCCGCCCCGTGCAACAAATCGATAAAGGCATCGTCAATCCAAAGCGAAGGCTCTCCCCCAGTAAGAATCACCATGACAGCCGGATACTTCTTTACTTCATTTACAATTTCTTCGTCTGTCATCATTTCACCGGTTTCATGCCGGGTATCACAAAAGTCACACTTCAGATTACACCCTGAGAAACGTATGAAAACAGCAGGGGTACCTGTATGATACCCCTCTCCCTGTAAACTATAAAAAATCTCGTTAATCTTTCTCATAAATCACCGTATTTGCTTCCGACTCCTGTACCTCTACCTTATAACACTGTGGAATCTGCTTGCATACCCAACGGGCAATATTTTCCGCCGTGGGATTAAAAGGAAGTACTTCATTCAGATTCTGGTGATCCAGTTTTTCCTTGACGGTCTGTTTTATCTGGGTAAAATCCACTACCATTCCATCCGAGTTGAGCCGTTCTGAACGGCAATAGACAGTGATAATCCAGTTGTGACCGTGAAGAGTGGCGCATTTACTCCGGTACGGAAGAATCAGCTTATGTGCAGCCGATATTTCCATTCGTTTAATTACTGTAAACATCGTTATATGTATTATTAATGGTTACTACACCTAATGTCACCTCGGTGCGGCTACAAAGATAATACAAAAGATAGTTTTCATTCAGCGAGAAAAGTTATTTTTCCTATTTTTGCGGAATGAAAACGATCTGTATTATATTAGGTACTCTTTCACTGGGACTTGGCATTCTCGGTATTTTCCTGCCATTGTTACCCACTACTCCTTTCTTGCTGCTCACTGCCGCCCTCTACTTCAAAGGATCTCCGCGCCTATACCAATGGCTGCTGAATCACAAATATTTCGGTACCTATATACGTAACTTCCGTGAAAATAAGGCAATCCCTTTACGCGCTAAAATCATCTCACTCCTGCTAATGTGGGGCACGATGCTTTATTGCATTTTTTTCCTGATTCCGTTGGTTTGGGTCAAAGTACTCCTCTTCCTGATAGCCGTAGGAGTGACTTATCATATACTTTCTTTCAAAACATTGAAGAAGTGAGACAATCCCGCACGAGCATCTTCCAGCCGGTCTTGCCAATGCTTCACAGAATTCTGCCCGATCACATCCGAAACATATTTCACCGAAATAAAAGGAATCTCCTTAGCCCTGCACACAAAGGCCTGTGCATAGGCTTCCATATCTACCACATCCCCTTCAATATCCGTCAGTTCGGTCAGGAAGCTATCACCGGTATTGCAAGTTGCCGATTCGGTCCAGTGCCGGCAAAAGCCTCTGGCAGCAAGCAACTCTGACGAATCAATGTGGCACTCCATTCCCAATCCGGTCATCTTATGCATGTCCCGATCGACAAAATGACGGCAGACAAAAACATCCCCCACCTGATGATTAATAGTTCCGGCTGTTCCCTGATTGATCACAATATCCGGCTTCACCTGCTGAATGGCTTCCGCCAAATGAAAAGCCGCTTTCACTTTTCCAATGCCTGTCCGTACATAATATACCTCCACCTCGGGCCACTTGATTTCTGTAAATTCGCCTTGTACGGCATAAGTCACTAATATCTTCAACATAAATATTATCTTTAATTTTATACATTCTATATCGAATGCAAAAGTAGTCAATTAAAGACAATTTGACCAGATATTATCTTTAAATGGTCAGATTCTCCACATATCCGCCCTGTTTTCTTCCTATCTTTGCCCGAAACTTAAAACACAAAATATCATGATTCAAAACTCTATCTCCGACAATCGTATTGTCTGGCTCGACGTCATCCGTTGCGTTGCAATGATAATGGTCATAGGTGTTCATTGCATCGATCCTTTTTACATTTCACCCACGATGCGGGCAATCCCCGAATACACGCACTGGGCAGCAATTTACGGTTCACTCCTCCGCCCGTCGGTCCCTTTGTTTGTTATGATGACCGGACTACTTCTGCTCCCTGTAAAAAAACAACCACTGGGTAAATTCTACAAAAAGCGCATTTACCGTGTTTTGTTCCCTTTTCTTATATGGTCGGTGTTGTATAGTATGTTCCCTTGGTTTACAGGCATACTCGGACTACCGAAAGAGATCATTGGTGACTTCTTTTGCTATACACAAGGGCAGGAATCACAAAGCCTGATAGACTCTCTTAAAGATGTGGCAATGATTCCATTCAACTTCAGCCATAAAGAGAACCACATGTGGTATATCTATCTACTTATCGGTCTGTATCTCTACATGCCATTCTTCTCGGCATGGATAGAAAATGCCGACCGAAAGACCAAACGAGCTTTTCTCCTGATATGGATTATCTCACTCTTCATCCCTTATTTGAAAGAGTATGTTGCCAATTGTTTGTTCGAAAGAAGCGGATATGTATTTGGCACGGACACGTGGAATGAATTCGGGCTTTTCTATTACTTTGCCGGATTCAACGGCTATTTATTACTGGGGCATTATGTCAAAAAAGGAAATGACTGGAGCCTTATGAAAACATTCATACTCTGCATACTCATGTTTGCCGTCGGATATTATATCACTTATACAGGGTTCAGCACCACAGCGTCAAATCCCAATGCGACGGAAACGGAGATGGAACTCTTCTTTACCTTCTGCAGCCCCAATGTGCTACTAATGACTTTGGCTACCTTCTTACTATTACAAAAGGTTGTCATCACCAACTCTACTGTCATTAAAGTATTGGCCAATATGACCCAGTGTGGTTTCGGCATCTACATGGTACACTATTTTGTCGTAGGTCCCTTCTTCCTTTTAATAGGACCTTCGTCATTGCCCATCCCTTTGCAGGTTCCACTGATGGCTATCTGCATATTCCTTTGCAGTTGGGCATTTACTGCACTAATTTATAAGCTGATGCCACGAAAAGCCGTTTGGTTTATGGGATAAAGAACAAGCATTTACGGGTGAATGGAAAGATATTCGGACTCCTTCCATCCACCCGTAAATCCATAATATGAAGAAAGCTACAAAAAAGTACCGGGTCCCAATATATCATCCATATAACTCACATTGCGAGTACGCAGCAATGTCCCATTCGGACTATAGAACAGTTGATACTGGATGTCTACATTTTGCTGTCCCACCTTAATGACAATAATCGGTTGCCATTTCGGAAATTCTACGTAAGTGACGTCCTCTACCTGCCAGCCGGAATAGGGTCCGGAAGCATACGCATTATATACCGTGGCAGAAAGTTCATCGGTATCTCCCCACTCTGTCTGCGTCATCTGCCATTGTCCCTGTGCATTGAACCAGACATTCTTTTCATAACCATTCATCATAAAATCGGCACAATAGTAACCACCGTCCTGCGACCAGGCGATTCCATTAGCCTTGGGATACATTTTTTTCAGGGCTGTCTGCACTTTGGCAGGTGCATTATCCGCAAAAACCGACACAGCCACTACCAACAAAGCCATCAACAAGCTGAATCTCAATTTTATCATAGCTAAAGCATTTTAATCGGGTGAATACTTTTCGCTAACTAACAGTTTGCAAGGATAGTTTGTTTCGAAAAAACGGCCGACACCCATTCGAACCGGCTCAAATACTCTTTTAAAGAGAAGAAGTAATACTCTCAATCGTATCTTTCACGCGTTTCACTGTCGTCACGTTCCGCTCATACTCACTGATGTGGACAGTTCCTCCCATGGATACCGCCTCATTCTTATACTCCATTCCGCTCTTAATGCTTTCACGAGCCGAGAAATGGAATTCCTGAATACCGGTCTCTTTTGCAATCCGGCAGATATTCTTTTCGTTCACCCCACAACCTGCAAGGAGAGTAATTCTGCCGTTCGCCCTTTCACGGAGTTCCTTCAACAAAGGTATTCCAAGTTCCGCCGTTGCCTGTTGCCCCGAAGTCAGGATACGGTCGCATCCCAGATCAATTATCTGCTCCAAAGCTTCGGA
The DNA here is from genome assembly GCF_018860125.1 of Bacteroides sp. HF-4919. Classification (NCBI taxonomy): domain Bacteria; kingdom Pseudomonadati; phylum Bacteroidota; class Bacteroidia; order Bacteroidales; family Bacteroidaceae; genus Bacteroides; species Bacteroides sp. HF-4919. Next base: position 232,697 of record NZ_JAHKNF010000004.1, on the reverse strand, counting down.
CGCATCACGGCACACATCGAATGCCCGATGGAAAGTGACAGATAAACCTTTCGAAGCCTCCATTAATTGTTTCATCACCGGTACGTCTATCTCGCCATTTGTCGTCAGGCAGCCAAACACCACCCCGTCGACTCCAAGTTGACGAGCCATTTCTATATCTTTCAGCATGGTCTTTACCTCGATAGGAGAATAAAGAAAATCACCGCCGCGCGGACGTATGATGACATGCAGCCGGGTGGTCGTCAGTACCTCGCGTGCCATTGCTATCTCGCCATACGACGGAGTAGTTCCGCCTTCGGGAATACCGGCACAAAGTTCCACACGGTTTGCTCCACCTTCCTGTGCAGCAATGCAACTCTCTACAGAGTTGGTACAAACCTCAAATAAGTAATTCTTCATATTTTATCCATATTAAAACAACTGTTGAACGGAGAATTAAAAAAGGGCGAATTGCTTCGCCCTTATCCTAAACATTTTCTTTTTCAATCTTTACTTTGCAAAGCTCACCGCACGTGTTTCGCGGATAACGGTTATCTTCACCTGTCCCGGGTAGGTCATCTCATCCTGAATCTTCTTCGCTATTTCACCCGACAGATTTTCCGTCTGCTTATCGTCTATCTTATCCGCTCCGACAATGACGCGAAGTTCACGTCCTGCCTGAATGGCATAAGTCTTGGTCACACCCGGATAAGACATTGCCAATTGTTCCAGATCGTTCAGACGCTTGATATAAGCTTCAACAATTTCACGGCGTGCACCCGGACGTGCTCCTGAAATAGCATCACATACCTGTACGATAGGTGCAAGCAGACTGGTCATTTCTATTTCATCATGGTGAGCACCGATAGCGTTGCAAATATCCGGTTTTTCCTTAAACTTCTCAGCAAGCTTCATACCTAACAAAGCGTGTGGCAATTCCGGTTCTTCATCGGGCACCTTACCAATATCGTGCAGCAATCCGGCACGTTTCGCTTTTTTCGGATTTAGTCCCAGTTCGGATGCCATCACAGCACAAAGATTAGCCGTTTCGCGAGCATGTTGCAACAGGTTCTGTCCGTAAGACGAACGATATTTCATTTTGCCGATGATACGAATCAGTTCCGGATGCAATCCATGGATACCAAGGTCGATAGTGGTACGTTTACCTGTCTCGATAATCTCTTCTTCCACTTGCTTACGCACTTTGGCAACCACCTCTTCGATACGTGCCGGGTGGATACGTCCGTCAGTAACCAACTGGTGCAATGCCAGACGGGCTATTTCACGACGAACAGGGTCGAATGCAGAAAGAACGATAGCCTCGGGAGTATCGTCTACCACGATTTCAACACCGGTAGCAGCTTCGAGAGCACGGATATTGCGACCTTCGCGTCCGATGATGCGTCCCTTGATTTCGTCCGATTCAATGTGGAATACAGTTACTGAGTTTTCAATAGCTGTTTCTGTGGCCACTCGCTGTATAGACTGTATCACGATACGTTTAGCCTCTTTACTTGCGGTCAACTTGGCATCGTCCATGATATCATTGATATAAGACTGTGCCTGCGTTTTCGCTTCTTCTTTCAGCGACTCTACCAGGCGTTCTTTGGCTTCGTCGGCCGACAAACCGGAAAGTGCTTCCAGTTTCTCAATCTCCTGATGCTGGAGTTTGTCCAGTTCTTCTTTCTTCTTGTCTACAATACCCAATTGAGCTTCCAGATTTTCTCTGACCGCATCTGCCTCGGCTCTTTTACGCTGAATCTCTTCCTGGCGCTGGCTAAGCACCATTTCACGTTGCTTCAACTTATTTTCGGCCTGTTGGATCTTTTGGTTACGTAGAGCTACCTCTTTCTCCAAATCTGCTTTCTTATTGAGAAACTTCTCTTTCACTTCCAGCAGTTTGTTTTTCTTAATCACTTCCGCTTCTGTCTCTGCTTCTTTCAGGACATTATCATATTTGGCCTTTAGTCCGTACTTAAACAATACGTACGATAAGATTCCTCCTACGATGAAGCATGCAATGGATGCTACTATTGTTACTAACATTGTAATTTAATTTAAATATAAATAAAAACGCACTGCCAAATACTCGAAAGCTTCTTCTTCCGGGCATCTTTAGCAGTGCGTGGATTTTCTTTTATAAAAATGGAAACAGTTATTCCTCGTTCCTGAAATACTCTTCCAGCATTTCTGTAAGCTCTTCTATCTTGGCCGTATACGGTCGGGTATCATTACGTTGCAGCAGATGCAGCTTTTCCAGTGAAAACTGATATGCCACCATAACCATAATCTTTTCCGGAGCTAAGTTCCTATAGTGCTCCCGATACGCATTGAGCCTGATATTTACCTGCTTTGCCGCTTCCCTTACGGTCTCTTCCTCATCACGGTTAATGGTGAGGGGATAATAAGAATCCGCTATTTGCAGGTTTATTTTTATTTTATCGTTCATACATCCTTTTTTATGTTATTCATTCAACAAAGCGATGCATTTATCGACTTCACGCACTAATTTGGACAATCGCAGCTTCGTCTCTTTTACGTCGCTGCCGTTAAGGCTGATTGTCGTAGCTGTTTTTAGGTCTGTGTAGCTTGATTCTAACGCTTTGTACTCAGCTCTCACCTTTTCGAGTTCGGACTTCTCATCTTCGAGAAGTTGCTTTAACTCAGCATTTTCGCGCTTTAATTCATCATGCAGATAGATTAAATGCCGCAGCCTTGCTTCAAAGGTACTTAATAGCTTCTTTTCTTCTTCTGTCATCACTACACCAAAATTGTACACAAAAATACGATTAACTCTGATATTACAAAAACTTTTCGGCGGAAAATAGTCATTTATAGTGAAAATAGTTATCCGGGGGTACTTCCTTTGCCTCCCCCGACTCCTACTTATATAAAATCCGCTACGAGCACAATTATCCAAAACCAACAGCCTATTTGTTATAAATATGCAATAAGAGCGCAAAAAACCGGATACATTTTCATCTTTTTGTGCCTTTTTGTTATTAATTTAATAGAATTTATATCAGATAGACTACGATTCCGAAGTTTTATTCCTACATTTGCGGGCAAATGATAACCTTTATAAAAACGCATAATCATGGCTAAAATAACCAAAGAAGCCGCATTGCTCTATCATTCACAGGGCAAACCCGGTAAAATTGAGGTGGTACCTACCAAACCCTACAGTACACAAACCGACTTATCTCTCGCTTACTCTCCCGGCGTGGCAGAACCATGCCTCGAAATAGAAAAGAACCCACAAGATGCTTATAAATATACAGCCAAAGGCAATCTGGTAGCTGTTATCTCAAACGGTACAGCTGTTCTGGGATTGGGTGATATCGGCGCTCTTAGCGGCAAACCGGTAATGGAAGGTAAAGGTTTGCTTTTCAAAATCTATGCAGGAATCGATGTATTCGATATCGAAGTCAATGAAAAAGACCCCGACAAATTTATCGAAGCCGTCAAAGCCATCGCCCCTACTTTCGGGGGTATCAACCTGGAAGATATCAAAGCACCCGAATGCTTTGAAATAGAACGCCGCCTGAAAGAGGAACTCGACATTCCCGTAATGCATGACGACCAGCACGGAACGGCCATCATCTCCAGTGCGGGATTGGTAAATGCCTTGCAAGTAGCCGGTAAAAAGATTGAAGACGTAAAAATCGTAGTTAACGGTGCAGGTGCTTCGGCCGTATCGTGCACGAAGCTTTATGTATCATTGGGCGCACGCCTTGAAAACATTGTTATGCTCGATAGCAAAGGTGTTATCAGCAAGGCACGCACCGACCTGAACGAACAGAAGCGTTATTTCGCAACCGACCGTACCGACATTCATACACTGGCCGAAGCGATCAAGGGGGCAGACGTATTCCTCGGCCTGTCAAAAGGGAATGTATTATCTCAGGATATGGTGCGCAGCATGGCTCCGATGCCTATCGTCTTTGCCTTGGCAAACCCGACCCCGGAAATCTCTTACGAAGATGCCATGGCTGCCCGTCCCGACGTGTTGATGGCAACCGGACGTTCGGACTATCCGAACCAGATTAATAATGTAATCGGTTTCCCATATATCTTCCGCGGAGCGCTCGACACTCAGGCAAAAGCAATCAACGAAGAGATGAAGATTGCCGCCGTACACGCCATTGCCAATCTGGCCAAACAGCCTGTACCCGATGTAGTGAACGAAGCTTACCATGTAAACAACTTCACTTTCGGTCCGGAATATTTTATTCCGAAACCGGTAGATCCGCGTCTGATTACGGAAGTATCCATCGCCGTGGCCCGTGCCGCTATGGAGAGTGGTGTGGCCCGCAAGAATATCGAGAACTGGAATGAATATAAAACGCATCTCCGCGAATTGATGGGACAGGAATCCCAGCTGACCCGCCAGCTCTACGACACGGCCCGCCGCAACCCGCAACGTGTGGTATTTGCCGAAGGCGGACACCCCAACATGCTGAAAGCCGCTGTCGAAGCTAAATCGGAAGGAATCTGCCACCCTATTATATTAGGTAACGAAGAACGCATCGAGAAACTGGCCAAGGAACTCGACCTGAGCCTGGACGGAATCGAAATCATCAATCTTCGCCACGACCGTGAAGCGGAACGACGCGAGCGTTATGCACACATCCTCTCTCAGAAACGTGCCCGCGAAGGCGCTACGTACGAAGAGGCCAACGACAAGATGTTCGAGCGCAACTACTTCGGTATGATGATGGTTGAAACCGGAGACGCAGATGCTTTCATCACCGGATTATACACCAAATACAGCAATACCATCAAAGTAGCGAAAGAAGTTATCGGCATCCGTTCGGAATACAAGCATTTCGGAACCATGCACATCCTGAATTCTAAAAAAGGAACTTACTTCCTGGCTGACACTTTGATCAACCGTCATCCGGATACTTCCACTTTGATAGATATAGCCAAGCTGGCCGATCAAACTGTCAGATTCTTCAATCATACCCCGGTGATCTCCATGCTGAGCTATTCCAATTTCGGTTCCGACCAGGCAGGAAGCCCGCTGAAGGTGCACGAAGCAGTAGCTTATATGCAGAAAGAATATCCCGAACTGGCAATTGACGGTGAAATGCAGGTGAACTTCGCCATGAACCGCGAACTCCGTGACTCCAAGTACCCCTTCACCCGCCTCAACGGCAAAGATGTCAATACATTGGTATTCCCCAACCTCAGCTCTGCCAATGCAGGATATCAGCTGCTGCAAGCCATGGACCCGGATACCGAATTCATCGGCCCGATCCAGATGGGACTGAACAAACCGATCCACTTTACGGATATCGAAAGCTCGGTACGCGACATCGTGAACATCACAGCCGTGGCTGTAATCGACGCTATTGTAGAAAAGAAAAAAGCTAATAAATGAAACGGCCATTATCCAAATCACAAATAGTTTGTATCATTCTGCTTTGGGTGGCGCTTTGTTACATAGTATTGGTATATGCCGAACGTATTGACGGCCCTACCATACTTATGCTTATCATTTCGGCAGCATTAGTATTTATTCCCGTCTACAAATCACTTAAAAAGAATAAATAATATCTTTTTATTCCTTTTTTGCGGCATAAAATATCAATTTTGATGTTTTATGCCGTTTTTCTTTATAAAATGCTTGTTAGTTCGATTTTTATGTTTACTTTTGCAACGTCATCAACAGAGACGATAGAATTTAAAAACAATCATATTAAAAAGAAAAAAGAATTATGAATGCAGCTAAGGTATTAGAAGATTTGAAGAGAAGGTTCCCCAACGAACCGGAGTATCATCAGGCAGTAGAAGAAGTTCTTTCTACGATTGAAGAAGAATACAACCAACATCCAGAATTCGACAAGGCCAATCTGATTGAACGTCTTTGCATTCCAGACAGAGTATACCAGTTCCGTGTGACTTGGGTAGACGATAAAGGCAACGTGCAGACCAACATGGGTTACCGTGTTCAGCACAACAACGCCATCGGCCCATACAAGGGAGGTATCCGCTTCCATGCTTCTGTAAACCTTGGTATTCTTAAATTCCTTGCTTTCGAGCAAACCTTTAAAAACTCACTGACTACCCTGCCAATGGGTGGCGGTAAAGGTGGTTCGGACTTCTCTCCGCGCGGAAAGTCAAATGCCGAAGTAATGCGTTTCACTCAAGCCTTCATGCTCGAACTGTGGCGTCACATCGGTCCTGAAACCGACGTACCTGCCGGTGACATCGGTGTAGGTGGCCGCGAAGTAGGTTTCATGTTCGGTATGTACAAAAAGCTATCTCACGAATTTACCGGAACATTCACCGGTAAGGGACGCGAATTCGGCGGTTCACTGATCCGTCCGGAAGCTACAGGTTACGGTAACATCTACTTTCTGATGGAAATGCTGAAAACGAAAGGAACCGACCTGAAAGGTAAAGTATGCCTGATCTCCGGTTCGGGTAACGTGGCTCAGTACACTGCCGAAAAAGTATTGGAACTGGGTGGTAAAGTAGTTACCATGTCCGACTCCGACGGTTACATCTACGATCCGGACGGAATCGACCGTGCCAAACTGGACTACATCATGGAGTTGAAGAACCTCTATCGTGGACGTATCCGCGAATATGCCGAAACTTATGGTTGTAAATATGTTGAAGGAGCCCGTCCCTGGAGTGAAAAAGGTGATATCGCACTGCCTTCAGCCACTCAGAACGAACTTAACGGCGACGATGCACGCAAGTTGGTTGCCAACGGGGTGATAGCCGTATCGGAAGGTGCTAACATGCCTTCTACACCTGAAGCCATCAAAGTGTTCCAGGATGCTAAGATCCTGTACGCTCCGGGTAAAGCAGCCAATGCGGGCGGTGTATCTGTTTCAGGATTGGAAATGACTCAAAACTCTATCAAACTGAGTTGGAGTTCTGAAGAGGTAGACGAAAAGCTGAAGAGTATCATGAAGAACATTCACGAAGCTTGTGTACAATACGGTACCGAACCGGACGGATACGTAAACTATGTGAAGGGTGCTAACGTTGCCGGATTCATGAAAGTAGCCAAAGCAATGATGGCACAGGGAATCTTATAATCAGCAAAGAAGCCAATAATGTCATAGTAAAAGAAAGCCCGTTTCTCCTAAAAGGAGGGCGGGTTTTCATTTTAAACACTCCACGCTACTTCTTTACAACAACCTCCGGTTCGAAGATCTCCCTATCGAACAGTTCTCACACATATATGCCCTCTTTTCATACTTCCGCGCCAAACCAGGCATAGCCATCCGGCATTGCGAGTGTAACTATCCATCACCTGGCTGCAATTATACGAAAATCCGAATAGAAAACGGCTTGACAGGCATTACCAACTATATTGAAGAGCCAGTGATGCTTTTTTAATTCCCTTCACGCGCCCACCATTTTACCGACCTCCGTCCGGTGCTCTCAACGTCACCGGAATATGTCTCCCCATTCAGCTCCCGCCGATATTCCTCCAACTGTTCAGTCACAAAAAATAATATTAACAGGCGGTTCAAACAGATGCCCTATCAGTTTGCTATAAAAGAACTTATTGACATCACAAAAATAAAAGTAATCGTTCCAATCTTTCATAAAACAAAAAAGTAATCTCCTTTTTTAGTTCATTAAAAATTTGCTTGTTTGTTTTAAACCATTTACTTTTGGAATTTTAAAAACCAAAGCCTTATTTTTGAAAAAATCACAATCAGCCTTATATTCTACTAAATGATTTTAAATAACGAATCTAATAAGAAGAAGAAATTTGAGCAGTTTTTCATTATGACTTATCCCAAAGTCAAAGCATTTGCATGGAAATTGTTGAAATCAGAAGAAGATGCGGAAGATATTGCCCAGGATATATTCGCGAAATTATGGACCCATCCTGAGATTTGGGAAAATCAGGAAACTTGGAACAACTACATTTATACTATGGTCCGCAACCATATTTATAACTTTCTAAAACATAAATCAATCCAACAGACCTATCAGGAGCAGTGTACAAAGGAGGAACTGACTATATCCGAAACAGATATTCACGATCAACTTTATGCCAAGGAAAGTGAACTTCTGATAAAACTTACGATTGCCAATATGCCCGAACAGAGAAGAAAGATCTTCCGGATGAGCCGGACACAGGAAAAGAGCAATCAGGAAATTGCCGATGAACTGAATATTTCAGTTCGTACGGTAGAGCGTCACATCTATTTGGCATTAATCGACTTAAAAAAAGTGCTCCTCACCCTATTTTTTTTCTACCTCGGTTGAGTAATCAGCCACAACTAATTGTCTTATCTATATAAAGGCTATAAAAATGAAGAATTATATTCAGAGAATCATCCGTTTGTTTGCAGCTTCCGATCCCGACAAAAAGGTCACCGGAGAAATTCACCGATGGCTGCTCGGCCAAGAGCACGCCGAGGAAAAGGAAACGGCCCTGCACGACTTATGGAACGAAACGGAAGGAAAGGTCGACCAGACCACCTGGGATTCTCTCGCATCAGTATATACCAAAGTCGGAGCCAACTCCGGAAGCAGACATCAGCCACGCATCCGTTTTGCATATTACGCGGCTGCGATAGCGCTGTTGATCGTATCGGTTTCGGTTACTTTTCAAATGACCAAACAGCACTTCTCCGAGGCTCCCCTAATTGAGAACATAACACCGGACGGATGTCTAAATACCCTTCGTCTTCCGGACGGCAGCATAGTACAAACCAACTCGGGCAGCATCTTGCTCTATCCCGAAAAGTTCAAAGGTGAAACCCGCACGGTTTACTTAATCGGTGAGGCCAACTTCAAAGTAAAGAAAAACACCGGCCAGCCTTTTATAGTCAGATCGGGCACCATGGCAGTGACAGCCTTGGGAACCGAGTTCAATGTCGCCGCTTATCCGGAAGAGAACGAAATGATTGCAACCCTGATTCATGGAAAAATAAAAGTGGAATGCGACAATGGAAAAGAGAGTTATATTGTCACTCCCGGACAACAGGTCACTTACCATAAGAGCACGGGAAAAAGCAAGCTCGCCGAAGCAAATATTGAAGACGTTACGGCCTGGCAAAAAGGGATGTACGTATTCAGAGGAGTTACTATGTCGGCAATCCTGAACGAACTGGAAAGACGCTACGCGGTCACCTTCCAGTATAACGCCAATTTATTTAATGATGATAAATTCAACTTCCGTTTCCGTGAGAAATCCACTTTAGAAGATATCCTGAATATCATGCAGGAAGTCGTGGGAGGATTCAACCATGAACTGAAGGGAAATATATGTTACATTAAACGGGATGCAAAAAAATAAAATGATTTAGTATATTTATTTGTTTAACCTTAAAAACAACTATTTAGCATGTAAAAAAGTATCCGGAAAGAGGCGGCCACCTAATTCCGGATATGAAATCTGAATTCTTAGCGTTAAAGCTTATGCTTTACTTTTTGGGAAATAAATATTATGATTTAACACTAAAATTCGTTCAAATCTATGAATTTTTATCGATTAAAGTCTATTTTTTTTATAATTTTTAGCTGTTTTATTCTACAAACAGCTGCCTTTGCTCAAAACAACGTAAAAATAACGATCAAAAAAAAGAATATCACGTTGCAGGAAGCATTGCGGGAAGTTGAGAAACAATCTGATTATCTGATTGCTTTCAACGAATCCAAACTTGAGAAAACCAAACGCGTTAACCTGAATATTAATGCTGAATCTCTGGATAAGACGCTGACTTCTATCCTGTCCGGAACGGGTCTTTCCTACAAAATCAAAGACAAATATATCATGATTATTCCGCAATCAAAAGTGGAAGTTGAACACAAGAAGCTGTCGGGTATAGTGAAAGATGACAAAGGAGATCCTTTGATCGGGGTCAATGTCTCTTTCAAAGACAGCCCTACCGGAACCGTCACCGGTCTTGACGGCCGGTTTTCCATCCTGGCTGCCAAAGGAAATGTAATTGAATTCTCCTATGTGGGCTATACCACCAAATATATTACAGTGGGTGATGCTTCTTCACTGACTGTCGTATTAGACGAAGACGCCAAAGCGCTGGACGAGGTTGTCGTCACCGCACTGGGTATCAAACGTGCAGAAAAAGCGCTGAGTTACAGTGTTCAGCAGGTAAAGTCGGATGCTATCAACAGTGTGAAAGATGCCAACTTCGTAAACGGATTAACCGGAAAAGTAGCGGGTGTGTCCATCAACCGGAGCTCCTCGGGCATCGGCGGAGCAACCCGCGTAGTCATGCGCGGGGCCAAGTCCATTGTAGGAAACAATAATGTGCTCTATGTGGTGGACGGTATGCCCATCGGCAACCCCTCAAAAGGTGAAATCAATAATGATTACAGTACTCCGGGAGGAGGTGAAGGCATTTCCGATTTCAACCCGGAAGACATCGAGAGTTTATCGATACTGACAGGTCCCGCCGCTGCGGCCTTATATGGTTCATCGGCAGCCAACGGTGTTATCCTGATCAACACTAAAAAAGGTCAGGAAGGCAAACTGAAAATCTCAATCTCCAACAATACGGAGTTTATGACTCCTTACGTAATGCCGGAATTTCAGAATCAATACGGTAATGCAAAAGGATCCTATAAGAGTTGGGGTGAGATGTTGCAACAGCCCTCAACGTTCCGCCCGAAAGACTTCTTTAAGACAGGCGCCAATATCATGAATGCCGCCAATTTTTCAGTAGGAAACAAAAATAATCAAACGTTCGTATCGGTGGCAACCACGAATTCCACCGGCATCATCCCCAACAACGAATACTATCGTTATAACTTCACATTGCGCAACACTGCGAGTATGCTGAATGACAAACTCCATCTTGACCTGGGAGCCAGTTATGTTCTGCAAGGTGACCAGAACATGCTGTCGGCAGGACGTTACTTTAATCCGCTGGTACCTCTGTATCTCTTTCCGCGGGGTGAAGATTTTGAAGCGGTCAAAGTGTACGAACGATATGACACCAACCGCAAGTTCCCCATACAGGAATGGTCGTATGGTGACCAGGGCCTGAACCTGGAAAACCCGTACTGGATTGTGAACCGCGAAATGTTTGTTTCCAAAAAGAAACGTTATATGTTTTATGCCAACGTAAAATACGACATTCTGAGCTGGCTGAACATAGCAGGACGTATACGAGTGGATAACACCAACACCACATCCGAACGTAAACTGCATGCTTCGACAATCAAGCTGCATGCCCAGTCGGACAAAGGAGCATATAACCAAAGTATGGAAGAGTATCAGCAGACCTATGCAGATATCATGCTGAATGTGAACAAAAATCTCGGTGACTTCAATCTGACAGCAAACGCCGGATTCAGTTATGAAGATCACCTGACCACCGGCATGGGCATCGGAGGGAAACTGTTTACTGTCCCCAACCTGTTCTCTGCCTATAACTTCGATCCGTCTTCCGGCCCCGGTTCGCAATCGCACATCCATACACGAAACAATTCGGTGTTTGTAAGTACTGAATTGGGCTATAAAAGTATGCTTTATCTCACCCTGACCGGACGGCAGGAATGGGCTTCCCAGTTAGTCAACTCCGACCAGCCCACCTATTTCTATCCTTCCGTCGGAGTGTCGGGCGTAATCTCCGAAATGGTAAGTCTGCCTAAATTCATTTCATTCTGGAAGATGAGAGCTTCATTCGCTGAAGTAGGAGGACCGATCAATTATACCGGATTGACTCCCGGAACCGTCACCGATCCCATGAAAGGCGGAGTCATCAATCCGATATCGATTTACCCTTTCCCGAACTTTAAGGCAGAACAAACCAAATCGTATGAGTTGGGAACTAACCTGAGACTTTTCAACAACAAAATCAATATCGATGCCACGGTGTACCTGACAGATACCTACAACCAGACCTTCCTTTCCAGCATGTCTCCTGCTTCGGGATACTCGGGCTTCTATGTACAGGCGGGTAAAGTGCGCAACAAAGGTATCGAACTGTCATTAGGCTATAACGACCGGTTCGGAAAAGTGGGATATGCCACCAACCTGACTTACACAGCCAACCGAAATAAAATCATGAAGATGGTGCATGACTACAGGAACCCTGCGGATGGCTCGCTGTTCAGCATCACCGAACTGACCCTGCAGGATAAGGGAGGAGTTTACCTGCGTGAGAAAGATGCCATCGGGGATGTATACGTAAAAGGTATCCTTGCCAGGGGCAAAGACGGTAAACTGATCGAAGAAGAAGGAGGGTATAAAGTAGACCGCTCACAACGTATCAAGATAGGATCGGTCAACCCGGATTTTTCAATAGGCTGGAGACATAATGTAACCTGGAACAACCTTACTCTGGACCTGTTGTTCAACGGACGTTTCGGAGGTATTGTCACCTCTTCCACCCAAGCCTTCCTCGACGACTACGGTGTATCGAAAGACACTTATAAAGCGCGTCAGAACGGTGGTGTATGGGTGAACGGAACACAATATGATGCGGAAAAATATTATACGACCATCGGTGGCGAACAACTGATGGCATATTACGCGTATAAAGCGACCAACATCCGCCTTCAAGAAGCCAGCCTGAGCTATACACTGCCGGGCAAATGGTTCGGTAATGTGATCAACCGGCTGACGGTTTCCGCCATCGGACGCAATTTGTGGATGATCTATAATAAAGCTCCATTCGATCCGGAAATGACCTCTTCGACAGGTACTTATAACCGGGGAGATGTCTTTATGCCACCCAGTTTGCGTAGTGTGGGATTTAGCGTAAAGATTGAATTATAACCTTAAAAAAAATGCAACACTATGAAATTAAATAAAGTAAAGAATATGTGGAGAACTCTATCGGTCATAGCCCTCTTGGGTTCAACACTATGCACCTCGTGTATATCCGAAGATATCAACCGGAACCCGTTGCTCCCGACGAAAGAAGATGAAAAGATGGACGGAGTTATTTACGGGGCCTACCTGCCTAATCTTGAGAAAAGTGTAATCCCCATCGGCACCGCTTCAGAAAGTACAGAACCGGTAAACCGCTATCAGATCGGAGTAAATCTGGCCGGTGATGCCTGGGCGGGATACATGTCTCCCCGCGACAACAAATTTAACGGCAGCAAGAACTTCACCAACTACTTCATGTACGAAAACTGGGTGAACTATGTGTATTCTTTTATGGTGACGGATGTTTATTCGCCATGGATGCAGATAAAACGCATCTCGCAGGATGAAGGAACAAGAAATGACGAGATTTATGCCTTAGCCCAGATCATTAAGATCGCGGCTCTGCACCGCACTACGGATATGTTTGGCCCGATTCCCTACTCACAAGTGGGCAAAGGTTCTTTTAAAGTGGCATACGACTCCCAGGAAAGCGTATACCGCTCTTTTCTGAAAGAGCTGGAAGAGGCTGTCCAAACCTTGGACGATTACTCGAATAAGAGCAAAGAAGTATTGCCTGCCTTCGACATTGTTTATAACGGCGATGTCAATAAATGGATGCGCTTTGCCAATTCGCTGATGCTTCGCCTGGCCATCCGTGTCCGCTTTGCCGATGCGGGACTTGCCAAAGAATATGCGGAGAAAGCCGTGAAACATCCCGCAGGCATGATCGACAGCAAAGAACTGGCAGCCCAGATGGGTAAAGGGGCCGGCCTGCAAATGAAGAATCCGCTGAAAGTGATTAATGAAGAATACAATGACACCCGCATGGGAGCCACCATCTATTCTTATCTGGCAGGATATAATGATGCCCGTGCTTCCGTATACTTTGTCAACAACAATGGCTTCAAGGCCGTACGGTGCGGAATCGCCAAGTCCGGAGACGCTTACAACGGATTCACACGCCCCAACGTGCATGAAGACGATCCCCTCTATTGGATGAAAGCGTCCGAGGTATGCTTTCTGAAAGCCGAAGGAGCATTGGCCGGATTCGATATGGGCGGCAGTGCCGGCGACTTCTACAACGCAGGCATCCGTATGTCGTTCAGCGAGAATGGGCTGGACAATTCGTCGGCCGAAAACTATCTGAGGGACTACACCCGCAAACCAGCCAATTATACCGACATCGCAAATGGTGAGTTAAGTGCAAACGCTCCAAGCAGCATCACCATCCGTTGGGAAAACGGAGCTACGGAAGAAGCGAAGTTGGAACGTATCATCACTCAAAAATATCTCGCCATCTTCCCCAACGGGCAAGAGGCATGGACCGAGTGGAGACGTACCGGATATCCCCGCCAAATAGTCGTTGCCGAAAATAAAACGAACTCCGCAGTATTGATCGGAAACGGATACGACCTGGGAGGCGTAAGGAGACTGCCCTATCCCCGCACCGAATATGAACAAAACGGCGAAAACCTCCACAACGCCATCAGCCAGTATTTGGGAGGAGTAGACAATGCTGCCACCAAAGTATGGTGGGACAAAAAAAGCAAATAGTAATGAACCTGAAAATTAAAGAAACATGAATATGAGAAATACCATTTTTACATTTATCGGAGTAGCATTGTTGGTAGGCTTCGTCGCATGCGATGACTGGACCTCACCGGAGAAACTCGATGTAGAAAACGAAGCAGTGGGTGACCTTTACTCCAAACGGGACTCCATCAAGTGGGCCGAAGAAGAAAAAAGGCATAAAGAGAACGAAGCCGCCTACGAAAAATACCTGGAAAACCTGAGAGCTTACAAAAGCACCAAGCACCCCATTATGTTCGGGTGGTTCAATGCCTGGCAACCGGACGGAGCGGGAAAATATCCCCGGCTGTCTCTTTTGCCGGACAGCATGGATGTTGTTTCGATATGGGGAAACTGGCACTCTCTGAGCGAAGAAAAAATCAAAGAGCTGCGGAGTGTGCAGGCCAAAGGAACCAAAGTCATTATCGGCTGGATTATAGAAGACATAGGCGACCAGATAAAATGGGGACGCGACCAATGGCCCGCCGATGATACACAAGCCATCAAAGAGTATGCGAAAGCCATCGTAGACACAATCAACAAATACGGCTACGACGGATTCGACTATGACTATGAACCCTCGTACGCATCGCCGTTCAAGCCGGGCAACCATTGCGGTAATTTGACTTCTTGCTCACGCGATTATAATAAAGAGAAAGAAATCTTGTTTATGAAGACCATGCGCGAGCTTCTGGGACCGGACAAACTGTTTCATCTGAACGGCTCTATCCATTGGCTGGACCCGCGTGCGGCACAGTATTTCGACCGTTTTGTCGTTCAATCTTACAGCGGATCGGCTTCCAGTTTCGAGAGATGGACCAATGATATCCAAAACCGGTTGAATATCAAACCCGAACAGCTCGTATTTACGGAAAGCTTTCAGAACAAGCCCGGTGCACGAAGCAGATTTCCGGGCACATACGCCGGTTATGTGGCTTCCAAACAAGGCAATGTAGGAGGAATCGGAGTCTTTCATATTAATGAAGACGCATTTGAAGACGAAGCCTATGTTAACATCAGAAAGGCCATCTCTATCATGAATCCTCCCGTAAAATAATTAACCTAAAAACAGTTTGAAACATGAAATGTAACGTATCTTACAAATATATGTTTATTGCGATCGGCATGTTTTGCCCGTTCTTTTCTGCCTGTGACTATGCCGACGGAGAAGGTTCAGGCTCTGAAAACGCAGTATATATGGAAACCCCTGATAATAAAGGTATCACCAACTTCACTTTAGAACCCGATGGCGGGACAACTTATCTGACTCCCCGGCTGGCCAATATCAGCCAAAGCCCGGTGAACATACAAGTGGGCTATGATAAAGAGGCTTTGGACAAGTATAACAAAGCCAACGGAGCCTCGTATGAACCCCTTCCGCCTTCCGCCTTTAAACTGACAGATGCGGAAAGGAAAGAGCTTTCCGGTGCAGAAGGCATACAGGTACCCGCCGGTGACTTTTCAGCAAAAATAATGGTGAAAGTGGGACAACTGGATTCCAAGGATTTCCCCGCCAACAAGAAATACGCTATTCCGCTGAGTATCATGGGGGCTTCCAAATATTCACTGATTCCCTCACAACGCAGTGCGATCCTGCTCCTGAATCGCTCCATCCTTTCGTCAGTAGCCAAGGTCAGCGGTGGAGAAGGTATCCGGATAAAACCTGCCGGAATGCACACAAAGGCCGAATGGACCATTCAAATGAGCGCCATCTATTCAAGCCTGACCCGAAACAACCTGACCACAGCTTATCTGAGCGGCGGAACAGGAGGAGAGTTCTATACCCGCATTTCATCTACCGCCGGCATACAAGTGAAAAACGGACGCGATGGTGACGACACATGGACTCAGATACCTCTGCAAGCAGGTAAATGGTTGCACATCACGTATGTGCATAAGGATAAGAAAACGACAGTCTATGTCAACGGAAAAGTCCAGAAGGTTTTCGAGAACAGTGCCATCACCTTTGGTGAGAACAGCATGATCATAGTCGGAAACTCCGGTTACCGGAACGACTATCTGCGCGAAATACGCTTATGGGATAAGGCGTTGACAGAATCGGAAATCAACGATTACTTATACCTCCCGATGGATCCGGAAACACCACATCTCATTTCGTATCTGCCACTGAGCAAAGAGACGGGGATCAAGGACCTGAAAGCTCCCACCGGTACGGAGAATGTGACCACGAAAGCCCGCATTGAATATGTGGAAAACGTTAAATTTCCGGCAGATGAATTAGTAATTGTAAATCAAGAATAAAAAAGAGTTCAGAATGAAAAGAAGAATAAAATCCACCCAAAGCATATTATGGGTTCTATTGCTCATCTTGTCAGTATCGTGCAGTAAAGATGAAATACAGATAGTAGATCAGGATACAAGTTGGCAAATGGACAATAAGTATATCGAAGAAGATATCCGTGAACAACTCGGCATCGACCCGTTCACAGATTTGGTGTACCTGGGATATTATGGCAAGCCTTATACACAGTTGGAGGCAACCAACGACCTGGAAAATACCACCTTGGTAGGAAAGAACGAACTTTTGTTCAAAGTAAAAGTGACAAAGCCCTACAAAGAAGACATTCAGGTCAATCTTATCAAAGAAGACAAATTGATCACCGATTTTCCTGAAATGGTGGAAGGTCTGCCTCTCTTCCCGAACGAAAGCTGCACCTTTGAGGGCAGTGTGCTGAAAGCGGGTGAAATGGAAACGACAGTTAAACTGATTATCAAAGATATCCAAAAGTTAAACAACCTATCGGGTTATGTTATGGCGATAAAGCTGGGTATGGAAGGGGCGCATGAACATTTGGCAATCGCCCGCACCCGCTCAACATACTTTGTGAAACTAAACCTGTCTATACGTCTGGATAACATCGATTCAAGTAACAGAGAGATCGAAGGAAACGGATTCAACCAAGAGCTCAGTTTTACATCGGACATACGACCGGATAGATTAGGTTCGCTAAACGACGGTAACTTTACAGCCAACAACTGGTATACCTCCAACGCACGCAATTATCTGACGATAATTCTACCGGAAAGACAGTTACTCAAAGGGTTCAGGCTGGATACCAACACATCGACAAGCGGCTCGTATGTGCTCAAATCCTGTAGAGTGATGGTTGAAACACCGGACGGAAATTGGATGAACCATGGAGTATTCGACCGTGAGGTCATGAATGGAACTGCTTATATCCGCTTCAAGAAACCGGTGGAATGTACCAAAGTGCGTCTTGAGAATATGATGTCCTTCAATGGCAGATTTTCCGTTGATGTAAATGAAGTCACAGCTTTCCGGTAAAGCAAAATTTCATTACTTTTTATTCACGTCGTAAGGGGGGGGGGTGTCATAACTCACCACAGAGGACACAGAGTAACACAGAGCTGTTTTTAAGTTGCTGATTATTAGCAAAAAGCTCTGTGATACTCTGTGCTACTCTGTGGTGAAAAGAGTTTCGACACAACCTCTTTCTTGAAATCATGTGACAGCACATTAATATACAAACAGGAAAGCAGTACCCTTCTCCATATTATGCCTCTGAACGCATTTCATATTCTTTACTATCTTTTTAGTGAAAATGATCTGCCATTGATCCGGCCTGATCGTCCGGCCGAGACAGTTCTCCTCCAGAAACAGCCTCAGCTACTTCACGTTCGATAATCTCCCCGATCCGTTTTCTGTTTTTGCGCAACAGATCATAAATCTCATTTTCATCGAAGCTGTCCTCAAATATGATGGGATATTTTTCCGCATCTTCGTTGCCACCGTGATAAGCAAGAATATGCACTTCATCACACTGGCCGTGGGAAATTACGGCACTGTATTCTTTCAAAAGTTCAGCCAGTTTGGTAAGGAAATCAATTTCTTTAGTTGTCAGTAGTCCGATCATAGTGTGTAATAGTATTGTTGTTATTTCAATAGCCGTAAAATAAGCGTAAAACAGTTGATTCTGCAAGCATATACGTATTCCTTATATTCTATTTTTAAGCAAAGTAATATTCATTTTATTCATCTTATTCCATTTTTTCGTATATTTGCTTCGAACGGAACATTTTAACGGAAATCGTTGTTCAAAAAGCAAAAAGAACATGGAAACAGAAGAAGAAATACAGAATGTAAATGTCCATCACGGACATAACATAAGGCGCACCCGGATCGAGAAAAACATCAAGCAGGACGCATTGGCAGCACTCGTAAACATGACGCAACCGAATGTATCCAAATACGAGAAGATGCGGGTGATTGAGGATGAAATGCTAAATAGATTCGCAAGGGCGCTGAATGTGCCGGTGGAATATCTGAAAACGCTGGAAGAGGATGCACCTTCTGTGGTATTTGAGAATATCACAAATAATGTGCATGACAATAAAGATAGCTCAGTGCCCATTACGGGTTATAAAGGACAGGATGCCACAACTAACAGCTTCAATCCGATTGATAAAATCACCGAACTCTACGAGCGTCTTCTCAAAGAGAAAGATGAAAAATATGCCGCACTTGAAAAACGGATTCAAAGTCTGGAACAGCAAAATAACAGCGGAAAGTAATTCCGCAAACATATCTCTCCATATAAATGGGTGTAGCCATCCGATACTTAGGGTGTAGCCATACCGGGGTTAGGGTGTAGCCTTCCGTCCCGGATGGCTACACCCTAATTATTATGTGCAAGTTCCATCGGGGCGGGCATCCCTCACCCGTTTCTCCGGACAATTCTTCGATCCGGATGCATTCCACATGACATTGCATATATATGACAGATTCAGCTTGAACCTGTCAAAACCATTTTTTAGTAAGGAAAGAAGATCCCCAGGCCTTTAATATGAAGTGGTAATATGTTTCTGCGCTTTATTAGAAACATAAAATTTCTAACCAGCAATAAAAGTATAACTTCCACTAATCCGCAAGGACGACTACAATATCGGACATGGTTATCTGGATATATTAGACTTACTGACATAGGGTTGTCATAGAAGTTGTTATTTTTGCACCATTAAGCATTCAACGTTGATTTTGGATGATTTTAGGTTGCTAATACCAAGTACCCGACAATAATAAATTTAATATAACTAAATATGAAAAGATTATTTTTATGCTCATCTTTTGCCGATGTAGCCAATCTGCTTATTGATTTTGCTAATGAGGATTTAAAAGGAAAAATTATAGCTTTTATACCAACTGCAAGCCTTACAGAATCAATACGATTCTATGTAAAAACAGGGAAAAAAGCTCTTGAAAAAGTAGGAATGATTGTTGAAGAAGTTGAGATTACCCAATTTTCCAATGAAGAAATATCTTCTATATTACACAAATGTGATTATATCTATATAACAGGTGGAAATACATTCTTCCTTCTGCAAGAGTTAAAAAGAAAAGGTGTTGATAAAATCATATCCGAACAAGTTAAATCGGGAAAACTGTATATTGGGGAGTCTGCTGGAGCAATAATAGCATCTCCCGATACAGAATATATGAAGAATGTAAACTTTGACCCCATAAAAAAAGCTCCTGAATTGGAGGACTATTCTTCTTTAGGTTTGGTTGATTTTTATACAATTCCCCATTATGGTAATTTCCCATTCAAGAAAAAAGGTGAAAAAGTAATTCAGCTATATAATGAGAAGTTGCAGCTTATCCCAATAAGTAATAAACAAGCAATTTTTATTGAAGACTCAAATATCCAAATTAAAGATGCAAGATGAATAGGATAGACCGTATTTCTGCTATATTGATTCAATTGCAATCGCATTCGTTAGTGAAAGCACAACAGATTTCAGAGCGTTTTGAAATAAGTATTCGTACTGTATACCGGGATATAAGAACATTGGAAGAGGCAGGAATTCCGATTATTGGAGATCCCGGTATTGGTTATTCACTGGCAGAAGGATTCAAATTGCCCCCGCTAATGTTTACTCAAAAAGAAGCCTTGTCCTTTTTAATTGCAGAGAAATTAGTACATGAACTAACTGATTCAAACAGTAATGAACATTACAAGTCGGGAATAGAAAAGATAAAGTCTGTGATGCGCTTTGTAGATAAAAAGATGTTGGAAACAATGGAAGAATGCCTGTCTGTCTTAAATACTTATAAATCATCTGCGTATAAGCCAGACATTCTTTTACTAATATTGCAAAGTATATATCAAAAGAGAATTGTTGAAATGTCTTATTTTACAGGTACTACATTAAGTGTTTCAGAACGAAAGGTTGAACCTATTGGCATTTTCTTTTCGAGAACTAACTGGTATCTGATAGGGTTTTGTCTTCAAAAAGAAGCCTATCTTACGTTTCGTATAGATAGAATTCAAGAAATACACATTCTTAATGAATTTCAATCACGAGAACATCCACCTTTTAAAAAGTTCTTGGATGAGTTTTACGACAAAGAAAAGTTATATGAAGTTGTCATAAGAATAGAAAAAGATAAAACATCCATGATAAATGATGATAAATATTACTACGGATTGACATCCGAAAAAGAAATAGACAATATGATTGAGTACCGTTTTATTACTTTTTCAATCAGTAAATTTGCACATTGGTATTTGTCTTTCGCAGATGTTGCTACAATAATAACGCCAAATTCTTTAAAACATGAAGTTAAAAATATTATCAATAACATCTCTATTTGATAACAATCAGCTGTTCCTGATGATAAAAAGGTGATGACCCGGTTACGGAACGGCGACTTTAGCAACAAGATTGGGCATTGCCAAACGAAAGATCGATAGATTTGGAGAAGTGTTTGAGAGCAGATGTCAAAGTGCCAAAATGTCAAAATGATAATCCAATGGCTCTATATCCCGTTCTTTCGGACACGTCTCTGATGAAGTTCGGAAAAACGGCTCACAGACGATTTCCCGATTATCGTTTCAACAGGTCGTTCAACTACTTCCTTATCAAATAGAAACAATAAAAGAGAATTATTCGCCGGAATCTCTTTGTTAGAGTAAAATACCATTCTTTTACACACTTCGGACAGGATACTTACCGGCGAGCAACGGGAAGAAAATCCGCCCTCTTATCGCCCGATATGCATAACAATATATGTAATCTGCCAAAACATTAGGAGATATTTAAAAAAGAAGTAAGCAAATTGGGAAAATGTAACCGTCTTTCGAAGCAAATGCTTACTTGTTTTGGGGTAAATGCTTACTTGTTTTGGGGTAAATGCTTACTTGTTTTCCGGAAAAGCAAGGCTCTACCGACTCAAAAGACCGGTTCTTTGCCTCCGGAAGTTACTTGATATGCTTCTTTTCCCTCCGGTTCATCCGGAAAAAAAATTGGGAGAGTCAGAGGAAAGAGGTATTTCACACCTTTTTGATAGTTGAATAGGATAATAGAGAACAAAACGTTTTACCTGCCACAAAGCATACAAAGGGCACAAAGGCTTATTAATAAATAAAACCTCCATGCCCTCTGTGTACTCTGTAGTGAAAAAGGGATCTCGCAACGATTCCTGTTTTACACTATTTTTTCTTTCCCGTTCCTTTGCCGGAATGGATATCGCCAACACTGCCGGATGCAGCAGCTTTTTCCTTTACTTTGTCCTCAGACATCAGATGCCTGTTCTTTTCATATTCTTCATGGATCTGCACTTCCCGGCTCTCCATGTCCTTTTTCAATTGCCTGTCTCTATTCATACTTTCTACGTTTTAAAGATTGGCAATATGACAAATCCGGAAGAAGAAAGTTTGGAGGTTTAAGGAAGTTTAGGAGTAACCGGACTGCTTTTCATCGACCTTCCTTACTGAACCAGGCCGATCCGGACTTTATAATTTCCGGAAGTAAGTTCCGCTCCCGATTCCTGAAGGATGGAACGCGCTTCGGAAGTCATTGTTTCTCCATCAGCATTGGTGGCGGTAAGTGTATAACTTAAATGGGCTCCACCGGTCGGGACATTAAAATAAAGAAGGTCTGTCACATTACCTGCCAGGCTTGCCTGACGTCCTGCAGGACTACTTACGGTAATGGAAAAGTCTGTAAAGTTTGCCATAAATTCATCCGAATACTCAACGCCAACCCCGATATTAATTTGGGGCGCTTTGACCGAAATCAGAGTTACATCCTCTGATATAATAGCGAAAGGATAGTCGACGCTGTAGGTGGGTGTACCCGATTCATTGTCCGGCGCCTCGGTCTGATCGGGAGTAAAGGCCTTCAGGGTATATTCACCAACCGGAAGAACGATTCTTTTGGACAGTTCCGCAGCTCCCGGATCATAACTACGTACACACTCAGAACCTTGCCAGATTTCAAGTTTAAGTCCGGCATCGACGGCACGAGTGATGGGGAGCGTTTCAGTATCACAAGTGAGGGTGATGTTTTCTACGCGGAGATAACCGACGGAATGATCGGGAGCAGTTTGCTCGCTACAGGAGGCTGTAGCAAGCAAGAGGAGAAAGAGGTATATATAGGTTTTCATATTTATTTGTCGTAAATTAGTTCCACATCGTCGATGAATAGTTCGTTTCCACGGTAAGTAGCATCAGCTGTTTTATCCGTAGTATGCCAAAGATCAGCTTTTATAAAAGCTTTAAGATCACTAACTGACACAGGGTCTTTTATACCGGATTTAAATAAAACTAAAAGTTTATTGGGAATAAGCTCCATTTTATTTTTATCAGTAGAATAATTTATTTCTAACTTATGATATTGATATGCATCTAAAGCACCTGTAGTAAAAGAATTTTCTCCTAAAACGATATCATCATGAAGTAACTGGATTTTTACCAAAGAAACATCATTTCCTACTATATTTTCAATACATTTATACCAAAATCCAAGAGCCGTAGGACGAGAATAAAATGCAGTACCATATTCTTTATTATTCCCACTATCATCGGCACTCGTACCTAAATAAAGTTCGCTATGCATAGCAGCTTTAGGTTTTGCCACACTTCCCATTACATAACCAAGTGTAATTACTCTAACACCTTTACCCGTATGTCCATCATCAGTTGGACGACAGCCAGAGCGTGAATTAAATGAATAAGCAGTAGCCCCACTTGGAGTAGACACTCTATTTAAAGTAGCCCAGCCATCCCAACCATAAACAGTTCCACGAGATATGCCACTATCATTTCCAGCTAAAACTGTAGCCCCCTCCAAACTCCCATTCTCCAACATCGTCTGAGAATACGTTTTCACCTCTACTTTCTCTCCCGGCACTTCTCCCCTATACTTCGCTCTCACATAATAAGAGGTTCCCGGACTCAGCCCTGCCTTTCGCAAATCTCCGGGCATCGCCTCCCAACTATTACCATCGGCACTAAATTCGTAAGCAATATCGGTAAACTTATCTAAATTGCCGGTTTTCACGCTATCGGCAGTGAGTGTGTTCAAAGTAAACTCTTTCGTCCAAACATTGCCCGGATAATAACCCACTTTAAAGACAGGTTTCACAGTCCGGATGGTATACATCCCGGCATCACTCCAACGGTCATTTGCTTTTACCCGAACGGCTATTATATTATCCGTATCCTGTCCTCCATCGTGAGTCAGCATGCCGGGAGTCACTCCCGCAAAGTCGATAACTCCCTCAGTACTTCCTGCTGCCAGGTCGGGCAACACAACATTCACAGCAGCCAAAGCCCGCCGATCTTCTTCGGAAAGTTCCGACAGCAGATACGTCTTATTCAGATGTTCCAAATGCTTATCCGCAAAGTTAAAGGCAAACTCCACATCCTGAACCGGACGCAAAGCTGTATACACAATGCCGGCTCTCGACAAAGCATCTGCCGTCTCGGTATAAGTCAACACATGATTTTCATCGAAATCCTCACTGAAGACCTTAGCCTTCGGCAACCAGCTGTCGGGTACGGTTTCGTTGATAGTAATAGGTTCCTGTTGAGTTTCCGTAGTGACCTCAAGACTTACATTGGAAGCCTTCATGGAGAGCTTATAATTATACTTAACACCCGCTTTCACTGTCTCGATCGGATTCAAAGCATAACTTCCCTCCTGCCCTGTCTCTACAGAAGTACCGATCAATGCCATCGTCACCCGGCCTCCGGCTTTAAAGTAGGGATGTGTGACATCTCCCGGTTTCCACGTAACCGACTCACTACCTACGGTAACTTCTACGTAATAATCTTTCAGGCGTTTATCGAAAGCCTCTTGATTCACAATCTCAAAAGTAGCCAGCGCATTGGCTACCTTACAGCCGACGCTTACCGTTGTTGCCTTACCTTTCTCGATAGTGATGTCTTGAACTTCTCCATAATAATAGGGTGCATCCAATGCCAGTGACGGATTCTCTCCAAGATAAGCCTTTAGTTGATAACTGCCTACCTTGAATACCCTTTGATCTCCGAAATCTTTCAATGCACCTTTGTATTCGGGCACGATTGTCCCATCTCTGTCACGCAGCAACTCAATCGTAAACTGCTGCCGCAATTCATCCGACAGTGCATCCGGCAAAGTCCGGGTAACCGCTGCTCCGTCCGTCAATACTATATTCAGGCTGCCGTTAGGCATCGTTTCTATTTCTTCCTGACACGACAGGAAAAAGAACAAACAACACACTAAAGATAAAACAGATTTATGCATAGCTCTCTTTCTTATTCATACAATAATTCAAATTCATCTACCCACAGTTCACTGCCTACACCTACCGAACCGGTCACTTTCATTCCGGTAAAGTCACCGCCATAATGGCTCGAAGTGGCAACAATCGTTATCTTGGCGGGCTTGGCCGTTTTATTGGAGTAAGTCACATCGAACCGGAACTGAGTGTACTTGGTCACTGTCTCCTTTCCGACAAACTCTCCGTAACCGATCTCGTTATCTTTATCGTCCCACAAACGGAGATAGATATGGCATTCATCGTTTTTCAGATTATCCGGATTGCCTACATAATCAACCGGTTTAGAAGTATATTTATACCATCCTTTCAATCCGGTGGGACGGGCTCCCGTAAACGAACGTCCAAACTTGGGACTGTCTTTGGGGCTTTGAGCATTAGTTTTATAATCACCGATGAACAAGTTGCCGGCAGCAACCCCTACCAATGGCACACTGCCCAAAGTAACCATATAAGCGGCTTTCCCGCTTACCGCCTCTTTCTCTTCAGGGCGGGTGCTCGAATCACGGCTGCCTGCCAGCGAAGAGGTCACTCCGTCGTTTCCGGTCGCCCAATAGGAATTTGCTCCGTCAGAGTTCGGATACCAACTCTTCTTAAAGGTTCCTGTGGGATTCTGCGACCAGGTATCGAAGTTTAAGTTAGGTATTTCCTGTATCTTTTCGGTTGTGAACGCGGCTTCCGTACTTGGAATTTCTTCGACTACTACCCGCCAAACGTAGTCGGTGCCATCTTGCAACCCGGTCAGTGTCGTACTGAAAGTTGTACCACTTTCCAGTTTCACATCTGCCTCGGGTACAACGATCCAGGTATCTTCCGACTTCTTCCTGTATTCCACACGGGGAGTGGTTCCCTGCTTCATGCCCCCATTCAGAGTGGCACGTGTGGCCCATACATCGGCACTGCCCGTAGTACCTGTCGATGTGGTACGCACCACATCGACCGTCCATAGCTCTTCTTTATCGAAACGGCTGACAACAAACTCTTGCGGTCTGCGGAAATTGGTTACGGTGGACGGATCGGGGGTGATGGTGGCCTTACTGCCTCCCAGAATCATCTTTGTTATCTTGACAGCAGACAGATCCTGCTTCTGCGAGACATACACCAATACCGTGTGATTCTTATCATCGATGATGGCAGGCAAGGCTTGGTTCTCGACTTCGACTACTCTCTCGATTGTCTGACGGACGGTTATCATCCACTGATAATCCTGATAAGTACGCAACAGAACAGGAACGGTCTTACTGAAATCGACCCGTGTATCTGCTCCTGCCGGCAAGTCGGCTAAAGCAGAAAAGCCGACCGAAGGAAATTTATTGGGGCTGACGCAGTATTGTTCGTCTACGCTGTAAGTGGCTTCTTCGTTCACAACGAACCTGGTAATACGCAATTCTTCTATATCGACTTCATCACCTACTTCGACTGCGATGGTGCGGCTGTTCTTGTTTATCTCGGCATCACCGGTCTGCCCTTCTACTTCGAAAGCTGTAATTTCGCCTTTGATGTAAGGGTAAGGAATGTCATTCTGTATGCAAGCACCCAGAGCAAAGACCGACAGAAACAGGAATAGATAAATTTGTAAACTCTTCATTTCTCAAAACACTGCTTAAATTAGAAATACATCGTCATTCCGAGATTAATCGAGAATAAGTCTATCTTAAAATTACCACTTGCACTATGACGGGACGCCTTGTTTACCTGATTGTGTATCTGATCGACCCATTTATAACTGAATCCCATCACTCCTACCGAAACTTCTACCGAAGCAAAATCGGATACGAATGCCGCCAATCCGGGAGCCGCACCGATCTCAAACGTGTGAGAACGCTGATAGTATCCCGTCAAGTCGTTACCCGTACCATTGGAGTGTTTCCCTTGCCCGTAAGCATAAGTCAGACGCACTTCATTGAAGAAGCCGAACACTTTGCTGCTGCCCAGACCCATATAGGTACGCAGAAATCCGGATGCGGAATAGTTATGCTCCAGATACATATCGTCTTTGATGTGGAACGAAAGATCATCGCCCAGATTAATGTCTACGTTTCCTATATTGAAGTAGGTACGGGAGTAGGTGAACCTGCCTCCCGCTGCCATATTGTCGGCAAAGAAGTATCCTCCGAAGGGACTCAAACGGAATGTATAACCTTTGGCATCGATGTTTGCCAATACCAAAAACTGGTATTGATCAGCACTCTGCTCCGAATACGAAACTGTAGAACCCATAAACCATTGCCCTTTCGGGACAAACACACTCTTCACGATTCCACGGTCAAACTTCTTCTTTGCCTGGACCAGTACCGGACAAAGAAGAAGTAGAAATATAATTATTTTTTTCATTCGCTATGGATTAGTTGGCGGTAACAGGTGTACCGTACACCAATTCAAAATCATCAATCAACATGACACTGCTTTCGCTGCCGGTAAAGAAGTCTCCATATTTACTTGCAGAAGCAACAACGATAATATATTTGGGTTTACGGGTCAAATCACGATATTTCAAATCAATCGTAAACTGCTTCCATACTACATTTCCGCTTTCATCGAAAGAACCTTTGGACTCTTCATCGGTAATGGAACCGTAGGCTATGACATCTTTATTGGCTTCGGAAAGATCGACCGTATAACGCGTAGGACTACCTTCTTTGTTATTGTTGACTTCATAAGCTGTCTTCACTCCATTATCATCAACCAAACCTTCATTGTCAGTCAAGGCAATATAGATAGCACATTTATCACCACCCGAGTTTTTCAATTCCTCCACATTATGATCTCCACGATCTATACTGGTTCCACGAGTGTATTTGTACCATCCCTTCAGCTGCGTAGGACGTGACGTAAACTCACGGCCGAAACGTATACGTGCTCCCATCGGGCTTGTATACGTTTCCATATAACGCCCGATATAGATGTTACCGGCAGCAAATTTTCCGATACCAAACATTCCCACAAATTGCGAAGACAATTTGGCCGATTTACCACCTACGGTATGTACATCGTTACTTTCTCCGATACTTGGATTTTTACTCATGGTAGCTGCTCCCACATTACCGGTATCCCAATACGAATTCTTTGCAGAAGCCTCAGCCGCAGTTCCCGGGAACCAAATTTTTCCATTCTGATTCCATTCATCAAAACTTCCATTTTCCAGTTGTTTCTGAAGTTCGGTGGTCGCAGTCGTTATTTTTCCGTTTACTCCATTTATTGCAAAACAGAAATCATACTCCGTACCGGGAATCAGACCGGTTATGGTTGCAACAAGCTTTCCATCGGCCTGTTCAACATTGGACACCGTATTCCAATCTTCCGTTCCGGAAATGCGATATTTACACTCTTTGGTAACAACACCGTCAGGAAGAGGAAGAGTTACGTCTGCAAAATCAGACCAGACATTTACACTCGGATTACTTTCTTTAGGAATGGAAATATTCACATTATACTCTTTGGTAGAAGGATCTAAAGTAACAGATACACCACCAATAGCACCATTGGCCTTCATAGTATAGTTAATACGATAGTGCTGACGTTCTTTTACATCTGTAATCGGTTCGGATTCAAAAACAAAAGAACGTCCATCCGTATTTGTCAATGCCAACGAAATATTCAGATTATCCACCGCAAAATATCCGGAACGTGTTTCATCCTTACCAAAAACCAGTTTACCGGAAGAATTACCCACAGAACAGCTCAGTTTCGAAAAATACTTCTTCACATCAGCACTGTAATTGACTGTCACTTTCACATTAGCCAAACGACACTCTATATTCACATTCTGATTTACTTTCGGAACAACCGTTACTTCACTTTGCCCCCAGTAATAAGGCTCGTCAAATCCGGCTGTCCCTACATCAACCCCTTTTGAGAAAGCATTAATGGTATAGGAACCTAATGGCAATTCAAGAGGAGTAGATGTCCAGTTATGCCAATCATCAGTCTCCTTTACAACGGTCCCGGCTCTGTCAACTACCTGCAAGGCAATCGGCAACTCTTCTGCCCTTGTCGCCGGAACCAAAATCGTACTTGTATTCTTCTCCACAGAAAACTGGAGATAGCCAGTCTTGCCGTTAGAAGTCTCTTCTTGTTGGCATGATGCCATCACAAGAGTAAAGACAGAGACGAACAAATATATATATCTTTTCATTGGAAATTCAAATTAGTTTTTCACCACTTTTACTGTCAATTTCTTGGCTAACTCCTTACCATTATTATCAATCAGTTTAATAGTAAAATAATGTTGCTGAAGGCCAAACGGTGACAACATAGGCATAAAGCCGGATACATCAAAGATGAACTCTTTTTTATCTTTAATCGGATCATTCGGGTCAATCAGGCCTATACCGGATCCGTCTTCTAAACTACCTCCAAGTTTATCCTCCAAATCACCGGGATTAGCTAAGTCGAACGTTTCGCCCAACCCCATTTGAGAAATTAAACCTATAAACTCGTTGGAATCTGAAGTTATCGTCACAAGTAAATTCTGAATTCCAGCCGGAGCTTTCATGGTAACCTGAACTGTTGGAGGATTATTGGTATCCACTTCTACCACTTCATCCGCCCCGATAATCTCCGGTCCGTCTACTGTCGGCTGATCGGGATCTGTTGGTTGATCCGGTTCTTCCGGTTTCGATTCTTCAATCAGTTCAGTCGGTACTTTCACTGTAATGCCAGTTTCATCCATGGTCAAGTCAATATCCAACTGTATCCCCAACTTCGGATCAGAAGGAGTTACGTCGGGATTGTTCGGATCTTCACCTTCTTCTACCGGTTTCACCGTGACATTAAAAGAATCACCGCCTTGCAAACCCTCTGCATCGGGCTTCGTCACTGTATAAACAGTCTCAATGTCTCTACCACTGTCCTTCTCCGTTACTTTCGCTACAATTTTGATCGAAGTAGAGCCGTCAGGAATGCTGAGATAAATCGAACTTAAATCTTCCTTCTTTACATAAATGACTCCGCCGATTCCGTTTGAAACGGTGAACACATAATCATCGGCAAACATATTGAGAAACTCTTCTGATATATTCAAACTAACCTTCACAGTTGCCGATTTACAAAGAACTTCCGCCTTAGACTCCATTCCTTGCTTCACTTCGATAAAAGAGCTTCCTTCAAAATAGGGAGTACGCGAAGCATCTTGCAAAACACCGCTTTTAGCCACAATCTTATAGTTTCCTACCGGAACGACCAACGGCAAAGCTTCTTTCAACTTTGCATAGCTGGCAAACGAACGAACCACAGCCTCAGTGGCATTATCAACAATCTCCACCTTATAAGTATTCACATCCAGTTCATCAGTAAGTGACGTACTTTCAGCTTTTGTAGAAGGCGTAGCCTGCGTCTTGTTCACCAGATCCAATGTCAGAAGTCCTTCGTCATTCTTCAAATTATATTTGCCTTCCAGCTCATTTTTCATCTCGCAGGAACTCAAACAAAGTGCTATCAATGCCAGCACCGCATATATGTTTTTTATCGCATTCATATATACCAATCTTTTTATATTTACTTACTTGCATTACCCGGCCAATACTCTTCCGGAATCTCGATATTCACATCCTTATCTTCTGTACCGGTATCCACAGTTACGTCCAACGACGCTGTACCCGTAGAAATAGTAATCACTTCCGGATCGACTGTAATAGTAAGGTGTGTTTTTGGCGCTACTTTTTTCTCAGCAACCAAAGCTTCCATCACCACCGCATTACCTTCTTTATCTTTGAAACCTCCTACCGTAATAGATACATTCTCACCATCGGCATTTGCTTTCAGATAAGCATCCTTGCCGGAATCTTTTTTCATATTTACTTCAAAAGGAGCAGTCAGGTGTGAAGTAGATAGGGATACGGTACAATCCGAATAATATTTCAGAAAATCTTCGGTATAGACAACCGATACTTTGACATTAGCTGGTTTGCAGTACAAAATAACATTCTTTTGTTCGCCTTCACTGACCGTGAACTCCTGACTACCCTCCACATATAGCTTGTCGAAGCCTGCATCTACATTATCACCGTAGAAGGCTTTCACCGTATATTTTTTGCCGGCAGTCAGATCGATAGACAAAGGCATATCCTTGTACAGGCCATCGTATAAAGAGGTACCATCACCCTCGTTGACCGTAACTTGATAGTTATCGACTTTTTTGTATTCCGCTTCGCTGACGGAACGGGTTTTCTCTGCAAAAGAAGGATTGGTTGAAAGCCCAAGACTTAAAGAACCTACACCGTATGAAACAGCATCACTGCCGGAATCACACGAGGCAATACATGAAATTAGCATCGCCATACTAACCATAAAAGAGAGTCTTTTCATAATGATAACTACTAATTATTACTCATAAGTTGTAAAAACCGAACGCAAAGTTATAGTTTTCCTTTATTATAATAAATGCACAACATGCGATTCCTTACAAAATCTGAAAAAAGAGCCACAAAAAGTTGTTTAATCATAAAAACAGACCACAAAAAGGTGATAAAACAAGAAAGTCCTGCATTTCTTATGAAAAACAGGACTTTTTTATACAACGTTATTCAATTATTTATCGGGCATAAGGACTACTCCAAGTTTCTTTTTGCCATCCATTTTCACAACAATCGGCCTCTCAAAGCGTACATGACGGAGATATTCGGTTTCAAATACGGCGGGTTGCGCATTCAGGAATTCCTGATTGTATACTCCATCATTCATAAACGCGTTAATCGTGAAATATCCCACACCAAAAGAAGTCAGGTTCTGGAAGAAATGTGTTCCCTGGCTGGGATCTACCCGATAGTTAGTAAGTCCGGCCTCCACAATGACACGCGCGGCAGAAATATGCGGCCACTTCACCGGGATACCCAACCAAGTATCACTGCTTCCCCATCGTCCGGGGCCGACAAGCACATAGTTCTTGCCTTCATTCAGGAACTGCTGATTAAGTTTCTCTATTTCCCAAGCTATATTCTGATTGTTCGATGCACTGTAATGATCGGTTTTGACATATACGATATCATGTATCTCGTTCATAATGCCATGCCCCAAAGAGTTGTTGGAACGAAGCAACACGTCTTCGTCAGGAATAGTCGTAAGATCCTCGTCCAACATATCTTTACTGTCCACAATAGGACGCACCTGAAGCAGATAGAATGTACCGGTCTTATCACGGTCGTGATTGAGCGTCACGGCAAATTCGATCTCTACCGGACGGCGCATCTCCTGCTGACCATAACGAAGCACCCAACGCAGAATGCGTGCCAACGGAAATACATCGTGCTGCAGGATGTTGGCAAACGTGATCACTTTGCGCCCTCCGGGATACAAACCGTCCCGAATCACCTGATCGTAAGGATCGTAAGTAGAGGCAATATAACGCAACGAACCGTCTTTTTCGGCTTCCTTCACATGTAACTTCAAAAGATTGAAACCATCGTCAATCGAGAAGTTATCACCGGCATTCTTCAGGTCGAGGGCATAAAAACGAGTCTGCGTCTCTTTCAAGGCAATATCCAATTCACTGGTCTGTAGCACTTTCGAAGGATGGGCAGGCGAGAAACGCAAAGTCATGCCCCCATCTACGATATACTTGCCCAAACCGAGAGCCAGGTTTACCGTACCTTCTTCAGCTTTCTCGTCGCCAATGGGATAGTAATTGAGAGATCGGGCTACACCGGACATCGAAGGATAATAACGGTCTCCGTACTGATTGCCGACCACTTGTTGCAGAATAACGGCCATCTTTTCCTGATCGATCACATTCGAAGTGGCCTGCATATATGCCTTACTGTCGCGGAAATAAACAGACGCATATACGCCTTTAATGGCATCGGACAGCATACGGAGCATCTCATATTTATCATCCAGATAAGGAATCATATAGGTATTATAGATTCCTGCAAAAGGCTGATAGTGGGAGTCCTCAAGCAAGGAAGAAGAACGAATGGCGATAGGAGACTTCACCACATCAAAGAAAGTAAAGAAGTCTTCAACCAGACGGTCGGGCAACTTCGCTTTCAGGAAGTATTTCAGAATCGTATCGTCATCAGCATCGGAAAGGGCAATCTGATACAGATTATTGCTATCCATAAACTCGTCGAATACATCGGTACAAAGCACCACTGTTTTCGGGATAGCCACACGGGCATTCTCAAATTCTTCAAATTCCGGATGACGCTTCACCATATTGTCAATAAACGCCAGTCCACGCCCCTTTCCTCCCAACGAACCGTCTCCGATACGGGCAAAGTTTGAATAACGGTCGAAGCGGTCGCGTTTGAATACAGCTACCACTCCCTGATTTTTCATTTTTCGGTATTTAACAATAGCCTCAAAGATGATTTTACGATGCGCATCCACATCTTGCAGACTATGCCAGGTGATGGGACGAAGGAATTCCGCAACCGGAAACATAGCACGTGAATACAGCCAACGTGAAACATGATTGCGACTGATGTGATAAAGGAACGATTCGGCAGGAACGGCAAAAAGAATATTCTGCAACTCTTTCAGGTTCCGAACCCGGGCTATCTCGACACCCGTCTCAGGATTACGGAACACGAAGTCGCCAAAACCGAAATTATCGGAAACAATCCGGCGAAGATCGACATCCATTTTCTTGGAATTCTTATCAATGAACGTAGCTCCATACTTAGCCGCATAGGCAGCGTTCTCTGTCTCGGACGACTGGATGATCAAGGGTACGAACGGATCTTTCTTCCTGACTTCCGCACAAAGCTTGATTCCTGCCATGCCGTCCTTCTCTCCTTTCTCCACACGGGGAAAGCGGACATCGGTGATGACTCCCAGTATATTATTGGTATACTTATCGTATATATCCATTGCCTCCTCATAAGTACGGGCCAATACTATTTTGGGACGCCCGCGCATACGGAGTGTACGTTGATGGGCATTCAAAGCCTCGGTAGAGAACTCCTGACTCTGCTTCAACACAAATTTATAAAGATTGGGAAGCACGGATGAATAGAAACGGATACTGTCTTCTACCAGCAGAATCAACTGCACGCCCACCTCTTTCACGTCATGCTCCAGATTCATCTTGTCTTCGATCAGCTTGATGATGGACACCAGCAAATCAGTATTTCCCAACCAACAAAACACGTAATCGAATGCACTCAGGTCCTCGTTCGCTATCCGTTTGGTAATGCCGTGACTGAACGGTGTCAGGATAACGATCGGTATCTGTTCGTACTTCTCTTTGATATGACGTCCGATATCAAAACTATCGTTGTCTCCCGTACCCGGCATGCAAATCACCAAATCGAACGATACACTCCCAAGCTGTCTCAACGCCTCTTCCTCGGTAGAAACTTGCGAAAAACGAGGGGGATAACGGAGAGAAAGCGAGGTATATTCATTGAAAATCTTTTCATCGATACGTCCGTCATCCTCCAGCATAAAAGCATCGTAAGGATTGGCTATCAATAAAACATTAAAGATTCGCCTTGTCATCAGATTGGCAAACTGAGTATCTTTAAAATAGAGCTGGTTTAATTTAAATTTGCTGAGCATGGGTTTCCCGTAGTTTTAAAATTCAACAGACAAAAGTCGCTGTTTTTATTGGGAAAAGCAAGAAAAAGCAATTCACTTTATTGTCAACGTCCAATATAGGCACAGATTATCTTCCCATTTACGATTTGAAAACAAACCGAAACATCAAAGTCGAGAAATCCGAAAACAGAAAATGACCGAACTATTTGTTTTGTAATAAACACTCTGTATATTTGTGAATTTACTAACCGTAACCAATTGAAAAACATGAAAGCAATATCCTTATTAATTATAATAGGTATAGCAGCCACATCATGCATACGCCCCCGAAAACCGGTTTACCCTGCAACAAAAAAGGTAGACAGCATAGACATATATTTCGACACAAAAATTCCCGATCCGTATCGTTGGTTAGAGAATGACACTTCCGACGCAACCGCCGCATGGATAGAAGCACAAAACAAAGTCACTGCCAAGTACCTGGAAGCCATCCCTTTCCATCGGAAATTATTAAAACGAATAACCACCCTGTCTGACTATGAAAGAATTGGATTACCGGTCAAGAAAGGAAATAAGTACTATTTCACTAAAAACAATGGGTTACAAAATCAAAACGTGATGTATATACAAGACTCTTTGAGCAATAATCCACGCATTTTTTTAAACCCTAACCGATGGTCTGACGACGGTACTGTATCACTCAGTAGAATATCATTCTCCAAGAACGGTAAATATGCTGCCTGTGGCATCTCACGCAATGGTTCCGATTGGCAAGATCTATATATCATGGACACCACAACCGGGAAATTTCTGGACGATCACATTCAATGGGTAAAGTTTCAGGAAGTGGCTTGGGATGAAAAAGGCTTTTATTATAGCGCTTATGACGCTCCACCAAAAGATAAAGAGTTGTCAAGCGTAAACAAGAACTCCATGATTTATTATCATAAACTAAAGACACCACAAGCAAAAGACAAACCGATCTATCAAAACCCATATTATCCGGAGTGCAATCATTCCGGACACACAAGTGATGACGGACGTTTTCTTTTCATAAACAACGGCCTTTTAATGAAAGATCTCACCCAAACAGACGCACCTCTGGTACAACTGGCCAATGCGGGCTATCGATATAGCCCAATAGGCATCATTGATAATAAAATTTATATTTTTACCAACTACAAAGCTCCGAAAAGACGTATCATGGTGGCTGATATCAACAGTCCCACGTTGAAAAACTGGAAAGAACTGATTCCAGAATCCGATGCCGTATTATCCAAAGCAGAAATAATTGGTGGAAAATTGTTTCTCACCTATAATAAAGATGCTTCAGACCGGGCCTATGTCTACAATTTAAATGGGAAACAACTACAAGAGATCAAGCTTCCTTCACTGGGTACCGTCTTCTTTTGCGGAGAAAAAGAGGATAAAAAATGTTTTTTCCTCTTCACTTCTTTCACCACCCCGAACACAATTTACCAATATGACATTGATAAAAAAGAGTATACACTATATTATGCTCCGAAAATAAAGTTTAATGCAAACGACTTTGTGACGGAACAAATATTCTTCACCAGTAAAGACAGTGTGCAAATCCCAATGTTTCTGACTTATAAGAAAGGATTAAAGAAAGATGGAAACAATCCTGTACTTCTTTATGGTTATGGTGGCTTTGGCCTCACCCTCACTCCTTCCTTCGCCATCGAACGTATCCCGTTCCTCGAGAACGGAGGTATCTATATACAGGTCAATTTACGAGGCGGTAACGAATATGGTGATTCATGGCACAAGGCGGGAGTCAAAATGCAAAAACAGAATGTTTTCGACGACTTTATCAGTGCCGCCGAATATCTCATTAAAGAAAAATACACTAATCCGAACAAAATAGCCATTACCGGTGCATCGAACGGAGGATTACTCGTGGGTGCCTGTATGACACAACGGCCTGAGCTATTCCGCGTAGCCGTATCTCAGGTGGGTGTGATGGATATGCTCCGTTATCATAAATTCACCATAGGCGCATCATGGAGCACAGACTATGGCACAAGTAGCGACAGTAAAGAAATGTTTGATTACTTATTGAGCTATTCTCCGCTGCACAATCTGAAGTCGGGCACAAGATATCCTGCAACATTAATCACCACAGCCGATCACGACGATCGTGTTGTCCCTGCACACTCGTTCAAGTTTGCCGCAACTTTACAAGCAGAAAATGATGGGACCAATCCTACTCTCATACGTATCGATCACAAGGCCGGACACGGCTTCAACAAAGCCACAACAAAGTTATTAAAAGAGCAAGCAGACGTTTATGCATTTATCATGTATAATCTGGGAATGAAAATGAAAAACTGACATCTATTTCCCAATGCTCTTTCTATCATTTTATCATTATTTAATCAAAATATTCCATACAATCAAATAACATTAGAAAAGTTTTCCTATATTTGCGATACAATAAAGTGACATTTTATCAGAATCAACCTATTAAAACATACTATTATGAACATCGAAAAAATCATGTCCTCTTTAGAGGCTAAACATCCCGGCGAATCAGAATATCTTCAAGCTGTAAAAGAAGTGCTTCTCTCTATCGAAGATATATACAATCAGCACCCTGAGTTTGAAAAAGCCAAAATCATCGAAAGACTGGTAGAGCCGGACCGTATCTTTACGTTCCGCGTGACATGGGTAGATGATAAAGGTGAAGTACAAACCAACCTGGGATATCGTGTTCAGTTCAACAACGCTATCGGCCCGTATAAAGGCGGTATCCGTTTCCACGCTTCTGTCAACCTGTCTATCCTGAAATTCCTCGGATTTGAACAGACCTTTAAGAATGCCTTGACTACTCTGCCGATGGGTGGTGGTAAGGGCGGCTCCGACTTCTCTCCACGTGGCAAGAGTGATGCTGAAATCATGCGTTTCTGCCAGGCATTTATGCTTGAGTTGTGGCGCCATCTGGGCCCGGATATGGACGTACCGGCCGGTGACATCGGTGTAGGAGGACGTGAAGTAGGCTACATGTTCGGTATGTATAAGAAACTAACCCGTGAATTTACAGGAACCTTCACCGGAAAAGGACTTGAGTTTGGCGGTTCACTGATCCGTCCGGAAGCTACCGGATTCGGAGGTTTGTACTTCGTCAACCAAATGTTGCAGACCAAAGGTATCGATATAAAAGGTAAGACTGTAGCTATCTCCGGATTCGGAAATGTTGCCTGGGGAGCTGCTACCAAAGCTACCGAGTTGGGAGCAAAGGTTGTTACAATCTCCGGCCCGGATGGTTACATCTATGATCCGAACGGCATCAGTGGGGAAAAGATCGATTATATGCTTGAACTCCGTGCTTCGGGCAACGATATTGTGGCTCCGTATGCAGACGAATTCCCTGGATCTACTTTCGTAGCCGATAAACGTCCTTGGGAAGTGAAAGCCGACATAGCCCTTCCTTGTGCCACTCAAAACGAATTAAACGGCGAAGATGCCAAAAATCTTATTAATAACAATGTTCTTTGTGTCGGAGAGATCTCCAACATGGGTTGTACACCCGAAGCCATTGATCTTTTCATCGAACACAAAACGATGTATGCACCGGGTAAAGCAGTCAATGCAGGTGGTGTAGCAACGTCCGGGCTGGAGATGTCACAAAATGCCATGCACTTGAGCTGGAGTGCAGCAGAAGTAGACGAGAAACTCCATACCATCATGCATGGTATCCATGCACAGTGTGTGAAGTATGGTACAGAACCTGACGGATATATCAATTATGTGAAAGGTGCCAACATTGCAGGCTTCATGAAAGTGGCTCATGCCATGATGGGACAAGGAATCATCTAAAAAGCTTTGTTTAGTTGTATTTGTGAATTGCGTTACTCATTTCCTGAGACAGGATGTGGGTAACGCTACTTTTTTCTGAAAAGGTTTCATTTTCAACTAAAATAGCCTAACTTTGCATTTCGAAACCAAATAATTGTTACGAAATGTTACAACCCGAATTAAAGATGCGCCGCGATAAAATTCGCGTGCTGATGGCTCAACAAAACATTGATGCCGCTCTCATCACTTGTAATGTAAACTTGCTCTATACGTATGGCCGTGTTGTCAGCGGATACCTCTACTTACCTCTCCACTCACCGGCCTTGTTATTCATCAAACGCCCCAACAATATTACCGGCGAACACGTCTTCCCTATCCGAAAACCGGAACAGATTCTTGATCTGATTAAAGAAAGCGGATTGCCTGCCCCTCAGAAACTGATGCTGGAAGGCGACGAACTGTCATATACAGAGTACAATCGCCTTGCCGCTGTTTTCCCAGAGTCGGAAATTGTAAACGGAACTCCGTTAATCCGCGAAGCGCGTAGCATCAAGACTCCTGTAGAAGTGGAATTATTCCGCCGTTCGGGTGTAGCTCACGCCAAAGCTTACGAACAGATTCCTTCTGTTTACCGTCCGGGAATGACCGATCTGGAATTTTCAATCGAAATAGAAAGGTTGATGCGTCTGCAAGGTAACCTGGGAATCTTTCGTGTGTTCGGTCAGAGCATGGAAATCTTTATGGGCAGTGTACTGACCGGAGACAATGCCGCTTTCCCTTCTCCATACGATTTCGCCTTAGGAGGTGAAGGACTGGATCCGGCTCTCCCGGGAGGGCTCAACAGAAGCCTGCTAAAAGAAGGTCAAAGTGTGATGGTAGACCTCGGAGGAAACTTTAACGGATATATGGGCGATATGAGCCGCGTATTCTCCATTGGTAAGTTGAGTGATGAAGCGTATACAGCCCATCAGGTCTGCCTCGACATACAGGACGCCGTATCATCTATGGCCCAGCCCGGAGTTGTATGCGAGGATTTATATAATACAGCCATCGATATAGTGACCAAAGCCGGTTTTGCCGACAAGTTCATGGGTATCGGCCAGCAAGCAAAATTCATAGGTCATGGTATCGGTCTGGAAATTAATGAAGCTCCGGTGCTTGCCCCCCGTATGAAACAAGAACTGGAACCGGGAATGGTCTTCGCTCTCGAACCTAAGATTGTAATTCCGGGTGTAGGTCCCGTAGGTATCGAAAACTCGTGGACAGTAACACAAGAGGGAGTAGAGAAACTTACTATCTGTAACGAAGAGATTATTGAGTTGCAATAAAAACAAATCCCAATAGATACCAAAAAGACGACTGTTGTGCTTTCCACACCACAGCCGTCTTTTTCATATCACTATTAACTTTACTAAGGAATTTCTGTTACCGGAA
Organism: Bacteroides sp. HF-4919; assembly: GCF_018860125.1. Lineage (NCBI taxonomy): Bacteria > Pseudomonadati > Bacteroidota > Bacteroidia > Bacteroidales > Bacteroidaceae > Bacteroides > Bacteroides sp. HF-4919. The sequence continues at coordinate 193,002 of NZ_JAHKNF010000004.1, read as the reverse complement.
TCTCCAACTTAATGTTTTCCCATCCCACCCATGTAGGAGAAACCATACATTGCGGCTCCTGAATTTTATCGATCAAGGCAGTAGCACGTTTCACTGCAACACTGGTTCTTTCGAACAGCTCTTTCATGGAAAGGTTACCTTTAGCGTCACGGATCGTCTTTATCAGGAAATACGTATAATATCCCTGCTTCTTTTCATGGTAAACACTTGAAGTCTGATCGCCACTGCTGGACGAAAAACTCAATGTGTTTCCTTGCGGCAATCCCACTTTCGGAACAACACGCACGCCCTTCTGTGCCAATAGCGGAGCAGCACTCTTATAACCACCGCTAAAGCAAGCATCGAGGAATACATAAGCCCCCTTCACCGGATAAGTAGCCAATTTTTTATACAGTCCGGACAATGAAATACCCAGACGGATATTCTTACCTGTAATATCCACCGGAAGTAAATAAGGCTCCTTAGTAGCCTCGTCGTTATTTCCATGTCCTGAATAGTAGAATATCAATTCCGCCTGCGGATCCGTACTTGCCATATTCACCAGCCAGTCGAGTTGCTCGTGCATCATACCGGCTGTGGCATTCGGCACCACCTTGATCTGCCCGTCGGGTACCCCAAAGGTACGTACGCAATATTCACGGAACAGCACAGCATCGTTCACGGCATAAGGCACATTAATTTCAGCATTGGCACCGGTCATACTATAATCCTCATTACCGATAATCAAAGCATAACGGTGGCGGTTCACAGCTCCCACAGGGACATCCTCCATCAACTCACTCTTGAAACTCAGCGAAAAGTCTTTCACATTCACCTTCCGTGCAGCCACATTTCCACTCAGATTGATAGAAGCGGCAGAAGACAGGTAATCTCCCACTTTCACTTTATAAGCCTCGTTCAGGAAAGTTGAACGGGTAGACTCCGTTACCGCCAACATTACGGCCACGGAATCTTCATCAAAACGCTTGTTCACCAGGAAGCCGTAATCGAGCACAGCCACATCCCCCGGAGCAATGCTATCAATTGTCATTTCCGGAGAATCGGTAGTAAATATGTTCTTCGGCAATGTGAAATTCACCTTCACCTTACGCGCAGTCTGTGTTCCAAAGTTTTGCAAGGCAACCGTCAGCTTTCCGTTTTTACCCAAAGTAATAGATGTACCCTCAGACGCAAAGAACTGATGGTCGGCAATGCGCAAACGAGGCATTGCATATTCCTGAGTATTCACAATCAGCTCCGAAGGATCGGCATCAAATCCATTCGCTTCGAATGCATAAATGTTGATCTTAGCCAGGCTCGTGGGCAACTCTTTCTTTGCAAGATAACGGAATGTATACTGTTTGGACTTCCCGGCCGGAATATTGCCTCCGTCCAACTCACGCGGACCGTCGAAATACTGATCATATCCCTGCTGCTCAGCCAAACGGATACGTATATTATACGCATCTCCTTTACCTTGGTTCTCAATGGTAAACTGCAAAGCGAAACTCTCTCCGGCATCAATTACCTTATTATTATTGGCATCCGTAAACTGATCCATCTTGATTACCAACATGGCCGGTTCCACAGGTACCGGAACAGACTCCTGTTCCTGAGCTATATTTTCAGTCTTCTTCAACGCCTCTTTGTAAGCAGCCAGCCGGGACGGAAAAGCGGTATAAGAAGCCCCGTCCTGAACTATCTTAGAAAGCACTTCATATTCCGGTTTCATATCCATATACTGATATACGCCTGCCAGTCCCTGCATATACAATTTGGAAGAAGGATCTTTCTGCAATATCTTCAGGAAAAGATCTTTAGCGTCCATCAGATAGCCCGATGCGCGCTGACGTACCAATGCATATTCAGTATCATTGGCAATGGTAGCCCCATTGTTTACGATCTCCGTAGCACAATTGAAGTTGGCGCGTGCCACACCGGTCATCAATTCAAAACTCTCGGGATGAAGTGCATACAAGCGTTTGTAGATATCCAGTGCCTCCACATTCTTTCCCTGCCGTTCCAGAATGCGCGCCTTGATAGGCAATACCTTATCATTATTCGGATCCACAGCCAGAATGCGGTCAATCGCACCAATCAACTTTTCCATATTATTGGTGGCGATATGTACATTCACCAGATTATACAAGAAATCGAGTGACACCGGATATTTGGCAATAGCCTGTTCCAGCACGCGTTCCTGATCCGCATATTTCTTCTGCTTCTGATAAATCATGTTCATATAAACATAACAGTCCTTCTGCTGAGCTTCCGTACCGGTATTAAGATACTCCTGAAAATACCTCAGCGCCTGTTCGTTCTTCTCCAGATTAAAGGCCGATACCGCTGCATAGTAAACCACCGAAGCATAACGGTTATCTTTCGGCAACAATTCACTGCGGAACAACTGCATCTGCGGCATATCGATATATGCAGCGGCAAAATCCAATGCTTTAGCCGGCTGTTTCTGTTCCGAATAATATACCGCTCCGTTCAGCAGATAAGGATACAATGCCTTTAGCCTACTCTTTGCTCCCCCTATATACTGACCGTTATTCGGTGCCTCCACAACCTTCATGAAATTCGCGTAACTGTCCAGCAGATAGTCATACATAGCCGTTACATTCGTTCCTTTATCGCGCTCGCTTTCAAAAAGCACATACTGTTGGTTGGCACGCTTAGAAGCGGAGGACGCATCCTGCGCCCCCACTTTACCGGCCATAACAACAGTGAGAATGATTGTCAGTAAAAAAAATCTTTTCATCGTTTATTGTTGAAATGCATCCATAATTACAAACTCTACATTGATCTTGCGGAATTCTCCACCACGTTCTTTAGCTACTTCCACATGATATTCGTAGTCGTTCTTCGTATTACCTAATGTTGTCACATTCTTTTCGATATAACTCTTCACACCGGCAGCACGCATCAGTGCCAGCTGTTCGTTCTGTGTGATTCCGGCAGCCTTGGTCACCGTGATATTGTCGAGATTGCCATCTTTGTAATATGGCTCGTCCACGAACTCTCCGTACCGTCCGTCATAAGCCAGGCGTCCACGAATCGGAGCCGCATCGGCCGAACCGGTAATAATCACTTTCACCTGCTTACCCTCTGATAAATATTTGGAGAAATCGCCTTCAAAAGCATTCTTGATAATCTTCATCAAAGACATGGCGGCATTTGAGCGTTCAATGTTATAACCACCGGACGGGAAGTCTTCCTTAGCAGAAAACTCTTTATTGATCACCTCATACTGATAACCCACTTTATAATTGAGAATTTTTTTGCCGTTAGCATCCACACCCGGAATAACCTCTGTCTTCACATTGATCTGTGTGTTATCGGTAATCAGTTTATCCTGCTTTTTCTCTTCGATCACCTGTTCCTTTATTTCGGCCAATTGTGCTTCCTCACGGGTAGCCTGCTGCATGATTTCCAGAGGGACAAAGTTTTCATCCGCTTCCAAAGCAGTCAACTTTGTCCGTCCGATATTGTCATAGATATAAACCTTGTTGGTCGTTTCGTTGGTAACCTCCACATAGGCCAGCTCAAATTCATCTTTATCATTCAGCACATATACGGCATTCGAGAATTTCATTTTACCTTCCTCAAAGTCCCCTGCCTCGTTAGCCGGAACTTCCAATCCGATAGACGGCAACCCCTTAAAACCGATATTCAACATATTATTAGCAGCATCATATCCATCCACAAAAGGATTATCCATTGAGATACGGTCACCCGCCAATGCCGTAGCAACTTCCTGAGCAAACAACTGCTGCTGTTTAACACGGGTTTCGTCGTTCACACGGATAGCATAATCCTCCATCGATTCTCCCTGCATCATCTTCACCCATTCATTCATCTTGGCGTCTACTTCCTTACCCATAATCTTTCCATAGAATGGGTTCAGCCCGTTCGCATCCCAGAAGACCATTTGCTTCGTACGATTGGTTAGCATGAATACCTCGCTATTCTGATTGTTCTTAAAGAAGCGTCCACCGGTAACACCGCCTATAGGATCTACAATCTCCTGCTCTATGACACCATTCTTCAAGTTGATGATCTCGATATTCTTCCCATCTTTTACCACACTGATGTATTTTCCTTCGGGATGGAATGACGGAGAACTAAGCATTCCCCCCAACTTATCGAAGATGTCCACCTTATCCCAGTTTTTCGTATCAATAATGGTCAGGTGATTATCCTCCGTGGTTACTGCCAGCAACGAAGCATCCGGAGAGAAAGTCAGTTCTTTGACAACTGCCGACATAGGAATCGCTTTTCTCAACTCCTTTGTCTGGAAGTTCCAGATATTAATCGTCTGTCCTGTCCCTGCTGCAATAAAATAATTGTTCGAACTCATAGCCAGTGCAGTAGCCGGAGCATCTCCCTGGATATAAGCCAATGGCATATATTCTTTCGTATCATAAATAACGATTTCCCCTAACGAGTTACCTACAACGAAACTACGGGCATCGGTAGCATAACACATGGATACCGGCAGCGGTTTGGCTTTCAATTTTTTACGTTTCTCTTTCAATTCGAAAAGCTTCTTATTCCTGTCACGAAAAGAGTAAATGCTTACCGGATTCTTCGCTCTCAACACGGCGATAGAACTTCCCGTCGGATTAAATACGATACGCTCAATTTTGCGTAAATCATTAATCGCGATATCGCGCATGGTATACAACGATCCGTCAGACAAATAAGCAGTACAAAAAGTCGTGTTATCAAACGCATTAATCTTTTTCTGAGAATCAAACCCCCTTTTTTCTACAACTTGTGCCATTGCTTGTCCGCAGAACATCGCGGTGACAAAACAAAAAGCAATCCCTCTGTAAGTGTAAAATCCACATTTCATCCTATTCATACCTTAAAATGATTTAGTTTATGTTTAATAGTGTTTTGCAAAATAAGCATTAATTCTGCAATCTATCACAAACAGAAACTCCTTTTTTTTCATTTCCCGTAAAGTTTAGTTGTTAATACATAGAAATGAAAAAAGAATAGACAGAAAGACTGTAGAAAAAGAGCAGGTTTGTAACGGTTTTCCGTTACAAACCTGCTCTATAGCATATATTCCCTTTCCTTACGTGATTAGTCGGAAATCGAAAAAGACAAAAACTTATTGCATTTATTTATCCACGTTTCGTACGGGATTCAATCCCATTTTCTTAGCTTTTTGAAGCATAAATGAATAAGCAGCCTCGTATTCATTGGGAATCACTCCGTCCAAAATAGCATCTTTTATAGCACTTTTTAACGACCCCACTTCCTTGCAGGGTCCCAGATTAAACACCTCCATAATCTCTTCCCCACTCACAGGCGGCTGAAAGTTACGGACACGGTCTTTCTCTTCCAAATCTTTCAACTTCCGGCGAACCAGCTGGAAATTATTTAGAAAGCGCTGTTTACGTTCCGTATTCTTTGAAGTAATATCCGCCTCACAAAGTGTCATCAGGTCGTCTATGTCATCTCCGGCTTCAAAAAGCAGACGACGCACGGCCGAATCCGTCACCACATCATCCGCTATCACGATGGGGCGCATATGCAGACTTACCATCTTTTGCACATATTTCATTTTCTCGTTCATCGGCAACTTCATCCTCCTAAAGATATTCGGAATCATCTTTTCGCCTATGAAATTATGATTATGAAAAGTCCACCCCGCCTTCGGTTCCCAGCGTTTAGTCACCGGTTTGGCGATATCATGTAACAAGGCAGCCCAACGTAACCAAAGATTATCTGTCACCTTGCTGATATTGTCGAGCACTTCCAGCGTATGATAAAAATTATCCTTATGGGCACGCCCGTTCCGGGTCTCCACCCCTTGTAAAGCCACTAATTCCGGAAAAATCAACGCCAACAACCCACTCCTGTCCAAATCGATAAAACCTTTGGAAGGGATAGGTGAAAGCATTATTTTATTCAGCTCGTCCGCAATGCGCTCACGTGAAATAATCTCAATCCGTTCCCGGTTACGGCAAAGAGACTCAAATGTATCGTCATCTATGTAAAAATTCAGTTGGGTAGCAAAACGGATACAGCGCATCATGCGCAAGGGGTCGTCACTGAACGTTATGTCCGGATCGAGAGGAGTACGAATGACCTTTTCCTTCAAATCATTCATGCCTCCAAACGGATCGACCAGTTCCCCAAACCGCTCCTTATTCAGGCAGACAGCCAGAGCATTGATCGTAAAATCCCGGCGGTTCTGATCGTCTTCCAACGTTCCATCCTCCACAATCGGCTTGCGTGAATCCCGCTGATACGATTCCTTCCGTGCTCCTACAAATTCCACCTCCGTTCCGTGATATTTCACTTGTGCCGTGCCGAAATTCTTAAAAACAGAAACATGCGCACCCCGTCCCAGACGTTTACCCAACGCCTCGGCCATAGCAATGCCACTCCCCACCACAACAACATCTATATCTTTAGAGGGACGCTGCAGAAAAATGTCGCGGACATATCCGCCCACCACATAACATTCCAATCCCAACATATCGGCTGTCTCCGAAATCTGTCCGAAAATGGGTTCACTGAAATGCTGCTTCAATTCCTCCTGAGTCAACTCTATCATCTTCATTTTTCTTTTTTACAGTGATTGAAGGTGGTAGTCTGTTACTAACACCTTACAGTTAATTAGGCCGCAAAGGTACAACTTTTCGCTCTTCACTTTCCACTCTTCAGTCTAAATTTGTATTTTTGCCCTTTCTAAGTAAAGAACAACAAAATGAAAAAACTGATTGTCCTGGCATGTACATTGTCACTGCTGACTGCTTGTGGTGACAACATCGAGAAGAAAGCGGGTGAAAAGCTTGCAGCTGCCCGCGCAGCTTTTGAACGCAACGACTACAACGAAGCCAAGTTGCAGATCGACAGTATTAAAATTCTGTATCCAAAGGCATTCGATACCCGCAAAGAAGGTATCAAACTGATGCAACAGGTAGAACTGAAAGAACAGCAAGAAAGCCTTATATATCTGGATAGCATGCTACAAGTCAAACAGCAAGAGTTCGAAGCTATCAAGAATAAATATACTTTTGAGAAAAACGAAGAATATCAAAAAATCGGTAACTACTTTTGGCCCACCCAGACCGTAGAGAAGAACCTGCACCGTTCTTTCCTCCGTTTTCAGGTGAATGAACAGGGAGTAATGACACTGACATCTATCTATTGCGGCCCAAGCAATATCCACCACGTAGCAGTCAAAGTGATAGCACCAGACGGAAGTTTCGCTGAAACCCCTGCGTCCAACGACAGCTACGAGACTACCGATCTGGGAGAAAAAATCGAGAAGGCCGACTACAAAATGGGAGAAGACGGCAACGTCCTCAGTTTCCTCTACATGAACCGCGATAAAAAGAATATCCGTATAGAATATATCGGTGAACGTAAATTCACAACGACCATGACTCCGTCCGACCGAGAAGCACTCGTCGGCACTTACGAGTTGGCCAAATTACTTTCATCCATACGTCAGATTCAGCAAGAGAAAGAAGAAGCCAACCTGAAAATAGAATTTGTGAAAAGAAAGATGGAACAAAAGGCAAAAGAAGAAGCAGCGGAAAAATAAAGATAACAAAGTGCCTCAAAAGTCTCTTTCACCACAGATTAACGGATCACACAGAAATACGGTTCACAGGCTATCGTATTTATTTGTTCTATCTGTCAATCTGTGGTGAACTCTTCCTGATCTCTCTATTTTCATTCCCTCCGAAAACGTCTTCCCGATTATTCTCCGCTATCCTGTCGGTATCCATTATCGGATACCTCTCCATGCCCCCACTCTTCATCCCATGAATTTCCCCAATAATACGGAGTTCAAATTAAAATAAAGATAGCAATTTTTAGGTATTTTCAGGAACAAGTTCATTATGTGTAGCGATTACACAGACTATTCATTGTATCTATCTTTGTCCCCCGAAACATTTGAGTACATATGATAGAACGCTAATATGAAAGCAGTAATCATTTCTATTTTTATCATCCTTTCCACCTTTACGACTTATGCTCAGCAAAGAGATATTGTACTGACAGGAACAGTTACGGATCATCAAAACGGACCGCTTCCCGGTGCCACTATCCGCATTAAAGGTACCCAATTCGGCACAGTAACAGATACCGACGGGCATTATCTGTTACGTGGCAAATGGAAAGAAAACGATCTAATTCTTTTCTCTTTCATAGGAATGAAAGAGATACGTGTGAAATACACCGGTCAGAAGGTACAAGATGCAGCCATGCAAGAAGATCCCAAAGCACTGGATGAAGTGGTCATCGTTGCCCGGCAGAATATCAACGAATTGGATATTCGTGCCAAATCCGGCGTTGTACAACGAGTCGACGTAGAACGTCTCAACAGTAAGCCCATGATCGATATGTCCCTCGCCCTACAAGGAGCCGTACCCGGCCTGATTATTACCAATACCGGCGACCTGGGCTCCAAACCGGAAATTCGTATTCGCGGAAATTCATCTTTCCGTAAAGGAGATATGGCCAACGAACCTCTCTACGTTATGGACGGCAAAGTAATATCATCCGATGCCTTCATGACTCTTAACCCGGCCGACATTCAAGAAATAAAGGTTCTGAAAGACGCCGTAGCCTGTGCTTTATACGGCATAAAAGCAGCCAATGGTGTAATAGAAATCACGTCCCAGCGTGGCAATCCCGACGGAAGGTTAACCACCAGTTACAGTTTCAATATAGGTATCACCACCCGTGGACGCAGAGGAGTCAAAATGATGGATAGCGAAGAAAAATTAGAATTGGAAAGACGTTTACAGAATATATCGACTCCGGGATATAGATACAGTGAAGATTACTATCGGAAATATTATGCTACCGCCCCCAACCTCGACGAGTTGATCGCAGAAGGACGACAAGTACTCGATTCATTAAAGAATATCCATACCGACTGGTTTGATGAACTGATACATCGCAGCATCTACCAGCGCCATAACCTTAGCATAAAAGGAGGAACAGATAAGACATCTTATTATATATCCACCAATTATGCCAAGCAGGGAGGACGAGTACCGGGTAATGACACTCAACGTTTCACCGCCCGTATGAGCCTCGATCAGAAACTGGGAAACTGGGGATATTTTTCCTTAAGCACCGATGCAGGTTATTCGGCAACCGATACTCCCAACGGCAGTACCCATTCCCCTACAGATCTGGTTTATCAACTTAACCCTTATGAAACCAAAACCGGTAAATTAATCTCCTACTCCGAAAAATCATCCGAATACACATTAAATGATTTGATGAGCCAATACCATAGTAAATCTACCGATAAACGTGGCGGAGTAAGCGGAAGTTTCAACTTAAGACCATTCAAAGGTTTGGAGATAGATGCAGTGACCGGTATCGATTTCCTTCTGAACGAAGCCCTTACGCTTGTTCCTTCCACGTCTATAGCAGAGCGGGAAATGGGAATCGCGATAGCCGAACGTGGAAAATTAACAAAAGAAAAAAATACAACGACCAATATTTCCTCCAATATACGTATCACTTACAACAAGACATTCGCCGGAAGACACGACCTGACAATCGGTGGGAACATGGACTACTACCTGACCCAGACAGATAACATATCTGCCACCGGATACGGAGTGGGGACACAAATGTCACTAAACGCAATCAACCACTCCATCACCGGAGCCCGGAAGCCGACAGCCAGTTCGCTTCTGGACAAAACGGCTCAGTTAGGATTCGGGGTAGTCATGGGCTACAGTTTCGATTCCACCTATGACCTTTTTACTACTTACAAAGCCGACGCTTCTTCCGTTCTCCCTCCAGACAAGCGCTGGAATGCAGCATGGGCCATAGGCTTGGGGTGGACCCTCAGCCGATACCCTTTCCTGAAAAATAATAAGGTCATCACTCTCCTGAACCTGAAAGGTTCCCATGGACGTATGGCAAACCTATCTGGAGTATCTGCCTCCGCCACAATCGGCACCTTCAGCTACTCCACCAATTATTACGGAAATGCCCGTCTGCTACAGTTACTCGGATTTTATAATACCGATCTGAAACCGGAACAGACTTCCACAACAGACTTCAGTCTATCCATCGAATTCTTCAAACGGCTGACATTAGGTCTCAATCTCTACCGCCGCGAAACGAGTGATGCACTGCTGGACGTCCCCATCCCCCTTTCCAACGGTTTCAATACCATGAAACGTAACATCGGTGTATTACGCAATGAAGGCTATGAACTGAACGCCGCAATAAAAGTGCTCGATACACCGGACTGGCGTGTATCTTTACGCGGTTCACTGGCCTACAACCGTAATAAGGTAATCAGCCTGTACTATACCGACCGTTTATACACCAGCGAAACCGCCCTGACTCCCGACTATGAAGTCGGAAAAGCCTATAACATGCTTTATGGACTGAAGTCATTAGGCATAAACCCTATCACCGGTCTTCCGGTATTTCAAGGAGCCAATGGAAGTGAGATTTCCCCGACACAAAATCCGGCCAGAGAAAACTTCATCGTTTTGGGGCATAGCACTCCTCCCTACAGCGGTACATTCAACCTGAATTTCTCCTATCGGAATTTCGATTTGGATATGGACTTTTACTATGTGTTCGGCGGCATTAAACCCTACAATTATTCTTATATCCGTTCAGCTGACAGTGCCAATAAGAATGCCATTCAAAAGCAATTAGAAAACATGTGGTTTCACCGAGGAGATGAAGGAAAGATATACCATTCTCCATTTTACATATCTCCTGCCAATGCTTCACTCCAACAGCCCAATACAGAAACCGTCGGTAAAAGCGATTATCTGAAATTGGCCATGTTGTCGCTACGCTACCGGGTTCCACACACCTTTCTGGAGAAAAACTGTCATTTCATAAAATATGCCAATATCGCCTTTCAGGCATCCAACCTTTTTATGATTACTCCTTATAAAGAGTCCGATCCCGAAACAGGTTCATTAGCCGGAGCTATGCAACCCGTATTAACCATCAATCTTAGTTTGACTTTCTAAATACAAGTAATATATGAACCTGACCCCAATAATAAATAATTTCCAACGCTCAATACGCAAAGTACAAATCTGTTGCATATTGATACTCAGTTGTACAGCCTGTTCGCTCAATATCCCCTACGAGAATCAGTATTCAGATCCGGATGCCATTACCACAGTAACTGCCGCACGCGAACTATTGGCATCGGCCTATGATGCAATTCCCAAGCCGGAATTCAGTTTATCCGTATTGAGCGACGACTTCCAGCCTACTTTTTTAATAAACTTGAATGCCGACCTGAATAACCTATATAAATGGCATCCTAAACCGATGGAGGACTTATCGAACTCTCTGTGGGAAAAATACTACTCAGCCATAGCCATAGCCAATACGGTACTGGAGCGCGTCCATTATGTATCCCCTATATCAGACAGTGACAAGCAAGAGTTGCAATGCATCGTTAGCGAAGCGAAAACGTTAAAAGCATATTGTTACTTCAATCTGCTCAGACTTTTTGCCCCCACCTATCCGGAAGGTCCCGAAAAAGACGGAATCATCTTAAAGGAGCGGTTCGAACTTGCCTTTCTAAAACGCTCGAGCATCAGTGAATGTGTGAATGCTATCCGCCAATTACTGACCGAAGCAGTTACTGTAGACAACCGACCTTCACAGGTCTACTGGTTTTCCCGGCAAAGTGCTTATTATCTATTGGCAGCTTTAGAACTCTATGCCGAAAATTACGATAAAGCCGAAGAATATGCTTTAAAAATCCTGTCTTCAACCAATGCATACGATGTCCTGGCCCCCGTACATTATAAAAAACTATGGGAACAAGAACCATGCGATGAATGTATTTTTTCTCTGCATACCACCAATTCATATTATACCGATATGAATTACGAAAGGAAGAAAGGCGACTACTTCACGATCAACTCCACACTCACCCAATTATATGCTGCCAATGACATCCGTTACGAAGCAACGGTCTATCCCCAAGAAATGCCTGGTGAAAGCATCGGCGAGACCTTACCGGTACTATATCTGGGAAAATACAACAAACAGAACTGGAATTATAAACCTATACAATATATCAACAAACTTCGTGTATCCGGCATCTGCTTTATTCTTGCCGAAGCCTATTGTCAAGACCAGAAAGGTCACGATGCATTGGCTCTGGAAGTGATAAACAAGTACCTGGCCCAACGTGAAGCTCCATTGCTTGACACATCACTTTCCGGCGCTCCCCTATTGAAAGCTATCCTTCAGGAAAAGTGGAAAGAATTTGCCGGTGAAGGTGAACGTTACTTTGATTTAAAGCGCTATCGGAAAAGCCTGCTTTCCGATTGGAATCTCTCTGCCGCAATGAAAAATAAACCAATCAAACCAGATGACTACCGCTGGCTTTTCCCCATTCCGAAAGGCGAATATCTATATAACGAAAATATATCGCAAAATGCAGGATGGACTAAAGTCGAAAAATAAATAAAATACTAAACTAAATGAAAACTATAATGAAAAAGCTGTTTATCTACGCAGTAGGCATCTGCCTACTGCCTGCCTTCACGTCATGCAAAGACGATAGAGAAGAAAATAAATATACAGGAATCAACAAAATCTACCTGTCTGCCGAAACCCCGGTTATTACCGAGTCCGAAAACATTCCATTAACAGTAAATGTAGATTTAACATTGACCTGTGAACAGGACCTCGTACTCAACTTTGAATTACCCGATGATAAAAACGGAGTTCTAAAATTAGAGAACAATCCCGTCACGATTAAAGCCGGAAAACGTTCTGCAACATTCGAAGTAGTTTCCAACCAAAAGAATTTATTAACCGAAGATACATACTTTCAAGTCGGAATTTCTCAATTCCCTACCGATAATTTAATGTTAAACGAAACATTGCAGGTACGTGTCAAGCCCAACCCTAAAATTCCGGAATTATCCCCTCAGCAAAAAGCGTTAATCAAAGGTTATAAGACCAAATACGGCATTGACCTGAATAAATGGCTCGGAGTCCTCTCTTACCATACCACTGTGCAAAGCCCTGCAGATGGGTATCTCCAACCCTTTGCAGCAGCATTTACGAAAGAATATGATGGCAAGACCGTCATCACTCTCAGTGAGCAGGCCACAGAAGACATGCCGGTATTAAAGATGACAGACAATCCATTCGGACTGACCGAATATTTATACTTTGTACTTCGTTCCGAGACCGTAGCAGATCCGGAATTCTGGACTCAACAGCCGGAACCGCAAAAACTGATGAAACTACTCAACTGGAATAAAGAAAGTAAAGAGACATTTGCCGTATCATTGGATGCAATCAGACTCAAAGACATCACTTCCACTTCAACCCGGCTGGAATATCTGGGTCCGGGAAAAAACTATTATGGAGATCCTATTACCATCGTTCCATTTACCTACCAATTCAGTGCTTTAGACCGTCAAAACAAGCTCCTGGAAAGTGGAAACGCAGAAATTAAAGAGATCAATGACCAGGGAGCTTCCGCAGATCCGGCTTACTACCTCAACTGCTACGATCTTGTCAATTCCGACAACTATGACACCCCCGAAAACTTTATCAAATCCACCGGAAACATAGACTTTGCCACAGATAAAATGACTTATCAATTTCTCCTGAGCCATGTCAACGCCGGAGGATATACACGCATAACCGTAGTTTATGAAAAGAAATAATAAAAACAGATATTTATACATAGCAGCTATATTCATAGCTGCTATGCTCCCATGTATAGCCTGCCCACAGTCCACTCCAATCCTTCTTCCGCCCGGAACGGTAGAGGGACGCCTTCCCAACGGGCTGCACTATCTTATCCTGCACAATGCTTCTCCGGCATCCAGAGTAGAGTTCAGGCTAATCATGCGGGTAGGTTCCGTACAAGAAACAGAGCAAGAGAAAGGTTGTGCCCACTTCCTCGAACACATCACTTTCGGCGGTACCCGTCATTTTCCTAAACGCTCTTTAGTAGAGTACCTTGAGTCCTTAGGAATGAAGTACGGACAAGATATCAACGCTTTCACCGGTTTCGACCGTACAATCTATATGTTCGCAGTTCCCACCGATTATGCCAAAGACGAAGCTCTCGATCGTTCATTACTAATCCTGCACGATTGGTTGGACGGTGTCACTATAGATCCGGAAAAAGTAGAGAATGAAAAAGGAATCATTCTTGAAGAACTACGCGGATTCGACCCGGAAGACGATTTCTATCCGCTCAAAATCGGACAAGGCATATTCAGTCACCGTATGCCTTTGGGCACAACAGACGATATCCGCAAGGTCACCCCGCAGGTACTCAAAAATTATTATCATAAATGGTATGTGCCCTCTTTGGCAACATTGGTCATTGTAGGCGACATATCTCCCCTGGAGATCGAATCTAAAATCAAAGAACGTTTCAAATCCTTGCCCGGACGTCCGGTCAATGACTTCCGGAACTACCCGTTAGAGTACACCCGGGGAATTCATCTGGCCTCCATACGAGACTCTCTGCAACCCCGTACAAAGGTTGAACTAATGATTCCACACCCTTGCACAGTAGAGCGTACCATGGAAGACGCCATAACAAAGGAGAAAGGGCGCCTGCTCGTCAGTGCCATTTCTTCACGATTCCGTGCACGGAAACTAAAGACCGATGTTACAGACCAATGGTATTTAAGTGACAAGAACCATTTTGTTCTGACAGTGGAAGGAGAAAACAGAAAAGAAATACTTACATCTATTTCCGCAACCGTATCTCTGTTGAATGATCTGATACGCAACGGATGGCAAGAGGACGAATTACAAGATATTAAAAACAATTTTTGCCGCCGGATGAAATTGCCCACCGATGCCCCCTCGCGTCCTTCCTCCATGTGGTGTGACGATTTCGCCGATTACGTCATATCGGGAGACCGCTATCTGACCGATCCATCCCAACAGCAGCAACTCAAAGAAGCCATGTCCCGTGTCTCCGGCCAATCTTTGCAAGCACTGCTCAAGGAGTGGATGTCTTACCGTGAAGAAACTCTATTAGTAGCCTGTTCAACCCATCCGGGACTGGGAGCCCCGTTATCGGAAACCGAAATAGCGTCGGCATGGGCTCAAGGCGAGCAAGTCGAATGCACTCCCTTTCTTTATTTCCGTCCTGAAAAACAAGAAGAGATCGACATTGAGACTCCTCCATGCCTGGCAGCCCGTTTTCCTTTCGATCCCGCATCCATATTACGACAAACAGAATATCCGCAAAACAGGATTCGTGAAGTAGAACTGAAGAACGGCATACGGTTAGTCCTCAAACCTACCTTCGAAGCAGATTCCACCCTGCTGATCACCTCTTTTGCCCCTTTCGGCACTTCTTCCCTATCCGATGAAGAATATCCTTTATTAGAGGGATTTGCCGGATACATAGATATGGGAGATATCGCAAAAGTGGATGGGCAAGTTTTGTCCGATTACCTCTTCCGGAAAGAAATCTCACTTTCCATGGCAGTCGAAAATCACTGGCATGGCTTCATAGGCATGTCTCCCACTGCAAATGCTCCCGAACTATTCAATCTGATTTATGAAAAGATATTCGATCCCGAATTAAAATATGACGAATTTGAGGAAATACGCCAGGACCTTTTAGAAAATCAAGACAAAGAAACGATATTGGAGAAAATGCTTCAACGAAGTCCCGACCGGTTATTATCTGCCCGCATAAACGAGTTGACCGGAACCGGTTTCGCCCGCTCTTCCCAAAAGCTTTCGCCCGAACAGATCAAAAATCTGAATCTGGATTCCATCGCAGCTTTTTATAAAAAGCTCTATACGAATCCCCAAGGAACCACTTATGTCATTTGCGGCAATTTCAATGCGGATACTCTCATGCAGCAGTTTGTCTCTGTTTTCGGACGTATTCCTGTTTCGTCACATTTGTCCCGATTTTCTTATCCGCATTTCAATTTTCCCGTCAGAAAGCATATAGAAGGCTTTCCCAATGATAATTACACTCAGACACTGTTCGACTATCTTCTCCCCGGCCACTATCAACCGGGATTAAAAAACACACTCACTTTAAAATTGATGCGTGACCTTATTCGCAACCGTCTGATCTCCGTCCTCAGAGAACAAAAATCCCTTGTCTACTCTCCTTACATTTCATTAATGTATGAAGGCATCCCACAAGGAATTTTCTACTTTGACATCAATGCATCCGCCGATAACGATAACATGCCTCAAATAGAACAGTTGCTGAAAGAGATTCTCCACCAATTAAAACAGCAAGAAGTGGATAATGAAGAACTGAATACCCTTAAACGTTCATTTCTGATAGCCAAACGCGAAGCGTTAAATGAAGAATCACCTTCTGCCTGGCGAACCGCCCTGGTCGGTTTACTAAAAAACGGTGAAACCATCAGCGACTTCGATCACTACGAACAATGTCTCGACAGCATCACTCCCGCCATGCTCCGCGAAGCATTCCGTCGCTATCTGGATACCGAGAATTATATCCTTTTATATTTAAGCAAAAACAAACTGAAAAATGATACTTCAAACCATTAAACAGATTTCATGCCTGCTCTGCCTGTGCTGTTTCCTTCAGCAGTCAGCCTTCTCTCAGGATGATAAGGACAAACCGGCCTATACCCTGTTCGACAACACAGGAAAACAAATCAGCTACGGAGAATTAATCAAAC
The DNA here is from genome assembly GCF_018860125.1 of Bacteroides sp. HF-4919. Lineage (NCBI taxonomy): Bacteria > Pseudomonadati > Bacteroidota > Bacteroidia > Bacteroidales > Bacteroidaceae > Bacteroides > Bacteroides sp. HF-4919. The sequence continues at coordinate 176,347 of NZ_JAHKNF010000004.1, read as the reverse complement.
GACTCTCCGGCTATGATGTTATCTTCCTCGGGGAACTGCATAACTGCCCCATCACCCATTGGCTGGAATTCGAAATAACCCGTTCTATCTATAACATTCATAAAGATCAACTGATGCTGGGAGCCGAAATGTTCGAAAGTGACAATCAACTGATTTTTGACGAATACATGCAGCAAAAGATCTCTTACGACCGCTTTGAGGCCGAAGCCCGTCTATGGGATAATTACCGAACTGACTATTATCCGGTTGTTTTCTTTGCCAAAGAACATCACATTCCGTTCATTGCAACCAATATCCCGAGACGCTACGCCAACATTGTAAAAAATAAAGGGTTCGGAGCACTCGACTCGTTATCCGAGGAAGCCAAACGATATATAGCTCCTTTACCGATCGATTTCGAATATGATGAAGCCCAAAGCGCAGCAGCTTTCAGTATGATGAACATGATGGGAGGACGCCGGGCCGGCGACAATCGGAAGTTGGCACAGGCACAAGCCATAAAAGATGCTACAATGGGATGGTTCATAGCCCGTAATATCAAAAATAAATTCCTGCATATCAACGGCAGTTATCATTCCAACCGACAGGGAGGCATCATCCCTTATCTGCTCCGTTACCGCCCCAATACGAGTATAGTGACGGTAACCTCGGTACGTCAAGAGTCCATCCGGAAACTGGATGACGATCATAAAGGCTTGGCAGACTTTTACATCTGCGTACCCGAAGACATGGTAAACAGTTACTAACTACCGAAGCCTTCGTCCCCCCCGGATAAAATATCTGCCTCTTCTTCGGCATCAATATCGTTTTTTAAAATCACTATATCGATACCGGAGAAGAGGATCATCGCTTTAGTATTTCATTTTTTGTATAACCTAAGTTCAAACAAAATTCTTATAAAGCGTTCATTTCAAGCGAAATTCAATATCAAGGTGCGATTTGGGTCTGGGAATAAAGCTACGGAAAGTTCCTGCTATTCAGTCACTATTGATATTCGTACAGCGTTCATTCCACGCATACCGCGCTCTATTTCAAATGTCACTCTATCACCTTCAGCAATTGTTGCTGGGGCAGAAGAGATATGGAAGAAATACTTTTCGCCATTATCCGTATCTTTCACAAAACCATAGCCTTTCGCAGCATTAAAATACTCGATACGCCCCATGTGAGGAGCCACTTCCACATTCTCTTGTTTAGGTACAGAAACCTCGATATGAGATGCATCTACTTCTTCCTCAATCCGTTCCTGCGGCACTGAATGCAAAACACCGAACTGGTCGACATAAGCAATCATATCCTCAAAAGAACTTGGGCCGCTGCTTTGGCGTTCCTCTTTACGTTGTTGCTTCTCCTTACGTTTCTGCTCCTTTAGCTTCTCCCGGTCACGTTTACTTGTTGTTATTTTTTTTACCATTCAATAATTTTATGTCTGAATCAATACTGCCTGTTCTTTTACATGTTGATTGCCGGATAGACAGTTTTATGTCACACACACCAATAAACAAACGATTTCATCATTATATCCAGATCATACGCTACGCCGAATGCCAGCAGCACATAGGCGCGATGCTTTTATCCTGAACAAAGCAGCAAATAATGATGTCGATTGGGGAATGCCATAAGCCGCAGAATGAAGCGGAAAACAATCACGCACAAAGAAGATTTCAGTATAAACCCAATGTTAGTAACTGCAAATATACACATATTATTCGGTTATTCCTAATTCTCCGGTCCCAATCGTGATGGAACCGGAATTGCCGGATAGCACAATCACTGAACGGCACTATCCAAATCGACCTTCTCTATCAGTTCCTGATCCTGCCAATAAGATATTACTTTTAGATGTTGCAGCCTTCCTACTATTATGGCAGGGTGAGTACAGAACTTCTCAATATTATTTCAAATTTTCCCAATAAGGTTTTAGTTTGACTTGGAGGTAATCCATTACTTCAAAAAAAGTAAGTTGAGTTGGAATCTTAAGTTTCTTCATGAATGCATTCCACCTTATGTTCAAATTCGAGTTCTTTGCAAAGGCAAGACTAAATGCAACGTGATTTTCCATGTAGTTAGTTTGGCGATTCTTGAATGTTACCTTTATAGCTTCATCTAATATTTCCGCATTATATTTTCCTCCTTGCAAGATCGTATAGAGATCATAAAAATCTTTCATTCGACTATTTGTTTCTGCTCTTGAAATCATAGTCTGAAATTTCTCTGCCACAACTGTCTCCAAAGAATAAGCCATGATGTCAGTATTGGGGAATCCGTCAAGTAAGTTCGGATAATCCAATTCAGATGGACTGGGAGTTATCACATCTCCAAATCCTATATCCATAGAAACATATTGGCGAATCGTATCAAGAGAGGCTGTCAACGTCAATCTTACACCCGGATATTTCTTCTCAATTGCAATCTCATCAGTACGCAGTGTATCAATGTAAAATATTACACCATCTTGTTCGTAAGAGATGGAGCAAATTTCTGCAAATATCTTTTTTATATTTTCTTTGTTATTGTCGATGTGATACCCCATGAAGTCAATATCCAATGTTGGCCTCGCCAAAAAACGCTCATGAGCATATAGCAATGCTCCACCTTTCAAAAAGAAATGGTCATAAAAACGGCTGATTGATAAACGATAGAGCAAACGCTCTTGGAGGTATCGGGTTACAAGCATTTGATAGCTTTGTCCATTTCTCCGTGAAATATTCAACAACCTAGCTTTCACTGAGTCCCCATAGTTATATATTTCTTTTATAGCCATGCCTCAAGATAATGATTAAGTGTATTACGTATTCTTAGTTTAGAGGCATAATCCATCAATAGAGATATATTCTTATCGGGACGTTTCAGATAGGCTTGAAGGACTTCTGCCATCACATCAATTCCCACTTTATTTCGATACTTGACCACATCACAAACCGAACGTTCCACATCAAAGATCGGCACATCGTATCCTTGTATTTCTTTCCGAGTAGCACCGATAGATAGTAATTTGTCAGATTGATATATCAGTTGAAATTCGGGATATTCAGGCAGAACTACTTTTCGACTACGCTTAATGGCCACATAGTAAGCATTCGGAATCTGAGTAGTGAGATTATAAACCGACCATGCCGACCAAAGACAGAGAATGCCATTAGGAACAATCAGGCGAATATCCACCATTGTACCTGCCAATGCGTCAATATGAGCGTATACGCCATTTTTTAAGCGCATAGCCTCTCCTTTGCGAACTGAGGCCTGCAATTGCTGTTCCTGCCAGTCAGTCAAACCTTGTGTAGAGACAAAGCCATTTTTTTTAAGTTGGTCTTCAATGCACATATTCCCTATAACTATTCCTTGCAAATATACTGCAAATATTCAAATATGCAGTATACTTTTAAGGGAAAAATACAGAAGTTATCACAATCTTTTATTTTTATACGGATATACAATCAGAATTATCAAACTAACCGCCATTAAAACATCAATAATATTCCAAAGTAGTCGTCCTAAAGTAACTTTCATAAATGCTTGGAACATTACATATCAGTAATATTGACTTCTCAACAGGCTCAAAGATATTATATAAAAACAGCCGGAATCACCTGTTACGGTAATCCCGGCTGCCGCCTAAAACACGAATAACCGCCGTTACCCGTTTTCCGTAACAGACCACAACAGCCTGCTGTTTCTTTCTATCTCCTGCAATTTCATCGCCAAATCGTCATCATCCTCCATCGAAAACGATTCACTATATCGCATCACCTTTGTATCCTCCCTGCCCGAACAGAGATATGTATACCAACCCTTTTTCAACAACATACGGCTGTAATTCAACGCTCCGTCACCATTGTAACCGAACAAGGAATATAGATTCAGCATCAGCCTGCATCCCGATTCCCGCAAGTGCAGATAGTCTTCCGTTCCCCAATAAAGCGAACGTTCCGGTTGCATCAGAACAGGGATATAGCCCGACCGGCAGATGGCATGAATCATCTCACTGAGTCCTTCCGGCTGTTTTAAAGGAGATACATCTACCAGTAACTCCTTCCCCCCTCCTATCGTCAACAAATCTCCCTTCTCCAACAAAGCCGGAAAGCCTTCATCCAAACGATATCTTGCCGACAAACGCAGAGAGATATTACCGGAGTATTGCTGCTGTAAATATTGAAAGGCTTCTTTCAGAAAAGAAGAAGCATTCCCTTCATTTTCCACCTTTACCGGAGGTACACAGTAGATCTGCCTGACACCTTGCTGTTCAAGATAAGCCAATAAATCCAACGCTTTATCCTCAGGCAAAGCCCATGCATCCGTATTAAGTAATAAATAAGGCTGAAAATCGGTATGTACCAAAGAAGAGAGAATCATAAATTTAAATCTTTCAACCGAGGATGCCTGCTGTCCTTCTCCGAGAGAATCACACGATCTGCCGGAATACGCCAGTCAATACCTAAATCCGGATCATCCCAGGCAATGGCACCCTCACTATGCGGAGCATAAAAATTATCACACTTATACTGAAAAACAACTGCCTCACTCAATACACTGAATCCATGTGCCAACCCACGGGGAATGAAAAATTGACGATGATTATCCTCCGTCAACTCTACTGCCACATGTTGTCCAAATGTAGGAGATCCTTTACGGATATCAACAGCTACATCCAATACCGCTCCTTTCACTACACGCACCAATTTACTCTGAGCAAAAGGGGCCTGTTGAAAATGTAAACCACGAAGTACACCATAACTCGATTTACTTTCATTATCTTGGACAAACGTAGTCTTGCATACTTTTTCCTCAAACTCCCTCTGATTAAAAGATTCAAAAAAATATCCCCGGTCATCTTTAAAAATATGGGGCTCAAGGATAACAACCCCATCGATAGCAGTCTTTATTACATTCATTTCAAACCAAGTTCCTGTATCACTTTCAACAAATACTGTCCGTACTGGTTCTTCAGCATCGGCTTTGCCAATTCACGCATCTTATCGGCACTGATCCAACCTTGCCTCAAAGCAATTCCTTCCAAACAAGCTACTTTCAATCCCTGACGCTTTTCTATCACTTCAATAAAAGTAGATGCTTCACTTAAAGAATCATGCGTACCGGTATCCAGCCAGGCAAAACCACGACCTAACAACTGAACTTTCAGTTCCTGATCTTTGAGAAATTCCTGATTCACTGTCGTTATCTCCAATTCTCCGCGTGCAGAGGGCTCTATTTTTTTTGCTACTTCCACCACCTTATTCGGATAGAAATAAAGCCCTACCACTGCATAATTAGACTTCGGTTCTTCAGGTTTCTCTTCCAGACTCAAGACATTTCCTTCTTTGTCAAATTCAGCCACTCCATAACGTTCCGGATCACTTACCCAATAACCGAACACCGTTGCCTTCTGTTCCACTTCTGCCATGCGTACAGCTTCATTCAGCATACGGGTAAAACTCTGCCCATAGAAGATATTATCTCCAAGCACCAAACAGACCGAATCACTCCCAATGAATTCCTCACCGATAATGAATGCTTGAGCCAAACCATCCGGAGAAGGTTGTTCCGCATACTCTAAACGTATTCCATAATCAGAACCATCTCCCAGTAAACGTCGGAAAGCAGGAAGATCATCCGGAGTAGATATAATCAAGATTTCACGGATATCGGCAAGCATCAACACCGAAACCGGATAATAAATCATCGGTTTATCAAAAATAGGAAGAAGCTGCTTACTAACTCCTTTGGTGATAGGGTACAGACGAGTACCGGAACCACCGGCTAAAACAATGCCTTTCATAAAGTTACTATCATTTCCACAATATTATCTAAGTAATTTCAAATAGACAAATTCCCGAACCTTATTTGGAATCAAACGAGATACAAACCTTATTGTTACATTTCGAAATAATTCGTAACAATTAATAAACCCCATTCTTGCAAACTCTCTTTGTAAATTCAATTCGCTAATTGCATATTTTAAACCTCCACGTCGCTTAAACATCTCACTTGAAAACCTAAATGCTAGAAGACTCTCTTGAATATTATAAAACTTCGCGCCATTCATCAACATCCTAACCCAAAGATAATAATCTTCAAATAATGGAAAGTGCCTATATCCGCCCGCAGCAAATACTGCATCCTTTTTAAACATCACAACTGGATGATTAATAGGACATCGTTTCTTTGCATAAAGATATATTTCATTATGATATTCCGGAAGTTTTCTTATAGAAACAACATTTGAAGAAACATTTTCAAATTCGCTAATCCAAGCACCAACTACATCCAATTCCGGAAACTTTTCAAATACAGTAATTTGCCTTTCAAATCTGTTTGGAGTTGCAATGTCATCAGTATCCATGCGAGCAACAATATCAAAAGTACAATACTTCAATCCGACATCTAAAGCCTTACCTAAACCCTGATTCTCAGACAAAGCTAAAATTTTAAACAAATCAGTATATTTTCTCACATAAGAATCAATCATTCTATCTAAATCAATAGATAATTGACCGTCCTTTACTAAAACTAACTCATCAGGTAATCTACTTTGGTTCAAAATACTATCCAAACTCTGCTTCAAAAAATCAGGATTTTCTTTATAATATACAGAAAGTAATACAGAGAACTTCATCATTTCAATTTTCTTATAGCACGTACCAAACAGTTATGTCCCTTTCGCCCAAAAGCATAGTATAAAATTTTGTGCATATTTCTTTTAAGAGAATACTTCAGCCCCCGTTTTATCCACTTTCCATCAAAATGATGAATACAAAAGGTACTATCACTTATATCTATCTTGCCAATATTATAATCTTTAGGTGAAAAATAATAATATGGTTTAATATCAAATGCCTTTTCTTGAATTATTCTATTTAGTAATAAAGGCACAGGCTTAGTATCAAACGAACCATCTTCTTTCACAAAAGGACGATTTGCATAGTAATCTAAACAAGATTTCACCCAATCTGCACCTTTTTCAGCTCCAATAACAGCAGCTTCAATGTCTCCACTAGCTTCTTCTCCCAAAAATTGCTTTTCAATCAAAAGCGATTTAAAATCTTTAAGCACCTCAACATCAGCATCTAAATATATTCCTCCATAATGATACAAAGCAAAAAAACGGATATAATCTGCGGCAAAAGCATACTTCTTATTTTCATAAGCTTGCTTTAACCACAAATTAGAATTAACATCAATCTGCCTTGTATCCCATAATATAAATTCATAATCGGACAAAATGTTATGCCAAGAATTAATACACTTATTTATTAAATCAGGAAATGGATCACCACTCAACCAACAATAATGAATAATCTTAGGTATCATGTTTAATAAAAGAAATTAAATAATAAAATACAAAAAGAGTGCAGAGAACTATATTAAAATCTAAAATATATAATAAAAAAGGCACAACATCTTTTTTTGAATTATAGAACATTCTATAAAAGTAATTTTTTAACATTCCAGCAAAAAAACCAGAAAAGATTATAGACGCAAAACCAAAATCAGCAAATGAATATGCTAGCCCAAATGAAGGCATATACCCATCACTTGAAAACTCTGGATAAATAGCATAATTTAATAGTGCAAAACCAAAATCTTTCGGTTTTGACTCCCATATGAATCTAGGAATAACTTTATACCACGAACTTAATGCTATTTCTCCATAATAATAATCCATTTTCCCAGAAACAAATAGTTCTAAAGCCATAGTCTGTTGTCTATAAACATCAAAATAAGAAAGAGCGGTGTCAAAAATATTTTTATTTTGATTTTGTAATGTTTGAGAGAAATGATAAAATAGCAAAAGAACAAATACCAAAATAGAAGAAATAAACAATACCTTATAGTTTACTCTCTTATATTCTTCGTACATTGTCACCAAAATAATCATAGTGCTAAGTATAGCCATTTTACTCCCCGAAAAGAATAAAATAAAAATCAAACAAATAAGCACTATAGTTATTTTACGTTTCCAGACAAAAAGAATAATTATCAAGATTAATAATAATGTTTTAAATACTTCATAAAAAGATGCATAAGCAGAAAAAACTACTTCCTCATAAAATTCCCTTAACCCCCTAAATGATATACCATATTTTAAAAGCATAGGTAATAAAGGAATAAATATTACCACAGCCAAAACAAAAGAACAAAAAACTATAATTTTAGTATTTTTAAAAGAATAAATCTTTAAATATGGAATTTTAAAGAAAGTACCTAAATATAAAAACAGAATATAAAGTAATATAACAACATCTGAAAGTAATGAATCTTCTCCATCTCCCAATATAACTAAAATAATCTGTGGTATAGTCAAAAAAAGTAATGGGTACTGAAGAGATAAAGTAAAAGGATTAAAAAAAGTCTTATATCGTTTTATCGAAAGAAAAGCCAAAAAAATAATAAATAAAAAGATAAAAAAAAGCATTTCGTATGATATCTTTATACAGTAGTATTACAATATATCAAAGAATAGCATTTCTTAATGCATGAATATATTCCAAACCATACCTCAAATCTGGTTCCATATAATTACCTTCTCCCCACTCATTCCATGATTTCAAAAACACAATTCTGTCTTCTATTGGCTTACATTCTACTCGCTCAAGTACTTCTTCAACATGCTTTTGAAACAATTTAGGAGATGAATTAAATAATACGTAGCCCGCATTTCCACTACGGGGTGTATGATCCCAATTAGGAATTAACGTTGGATAAATATTAGTTTGATATTCTTCTTCTCCCACAAAACTATGATAAACATTTTTATATAAAACACCTCTAGGAACTCCAGTTACAAGAGATATAATTTTTTCATATACTTTTACACAAAAATTCCTTCTATAACTAGCACTCCATAATCTAACTATATTAATTCCATCTAAACCGAATGACAAAGCACTATCAATATCAATTTGAGATGGATTCTTCTTAATTTGTCCAAGTTGTCCTACAAAATGAATACCTGTTAATCCATTTTCTATCGCTAATCTTTGCCACTCTTGAATAAACTCTCTTATTCCGATAAAATCAAAAGGCCTATATATCATAAAAATAGGCTTTCCATCAATCTTTAAGTAGCGTTTATCCTTAAATGCCGGCAATAATTTATAAAAATGTTTCTCATTATCTTCCTTTCCTAAATATTTTTGTTCAACTAAAATTTGTTTAGAAAAAGAATTACCACTTTTACTCCAAAATTTAGAATGCCATGATTCGTTAGCCCAACATAAGCAAAACGGAAAATCTGGTTCTCCTAACTTAAGCACCTCATTAAAAGGAAGCTCCAACTCTTGTCTTCCATCACCAAACCAATAATGATAATAACAAAACCCTTCGATACCTGCTTTCTTTGCCAATTCAGCTTGTGCCTCACGTACCTCTGGCAACCTTAAATCATAATATCCTAAATCCGCAGGAACTTTAGGCTGATAATGTCCTTTAAATAAAGGTTTTGCCTTACCTACATTTGTCCATTCTGTAAATCCTCTTCCCCACCAAACATCATTATTAGGAGTTGGATGAAATTGAGGTAAATAAAATGCTATTACACGTGCTTTCATAAATTCAATTACAATATATTAGTTTACATTTTTATAACTCGAGCTGGAATACCGGCAGCCACACTATAAGATGGTATAGAATGAGTAACTACACTTCCTGCAGCTATTACAGCTCCCCTCCCAATAACAACATTGGGTAATATACAAACATTCTCTCCTATCCAAACATCGTTTTCAATAACGACGCGACCTTTAGAAAATAAATTTCTTTGCTGTGGCTCCTTTAATAAATCATCAATAGTTGTATTTCCATGAGCATGATCTGTTATCAAAACATTACTCCCTACAAGCACATTGTCACCAATAATTATCTCATTTATAGCACCAATATGACATCTGAAATTAAAACAGACCTTTTCACCTATTATAATTTGGGGTTTAAAACTATGTTCCAAATAATTATCCCAACATTCAATTCTTAATCCCGGACGAGAAAAAAAACTTTTAAACTTAATGTATTTATGCCCCTTTATAGAGAAAGGGGTTTCGATAAAAGCTTTCCCTTTACAACCTGTTAAAACAACAAATCTTAAGCTCTCTAGTAAATTTCGTAAATAGCAACAGAACTGAGAAAATCGATATGGGAAAATAACAAATGATATTTTGGCCATAAATAATAAACAAGGATAAATTTTATCTTTCATAAGTACACACACTAACACACTATATTAAAACTTTTTGTAAAAATATTTAATCACCCTCCTAAATGGAACCAACAACCAAGCATAAATACACATTAAATAATAATCGACAACAGAATAGTATATACTAAAACTTTGTCTTCTATCAACAACTTCAAATTTATACTTTGATGTCTTTTTAACAATCAATTCAAAATACCATGCAGATAAAAAGGTCAGTAATTCCATTTTTACCTTTATAAATGTTTTATTTTTAATTTTTTTCTCTCTTCTTAGTGAATTTAATATATCTAAATAATCAACAGCAAATATTTGAAACAAGTTATACCCGCCCTTTCCTCTTTCATCTTGCATGTTTTGATATTTTTCATCACATATTATATATTGGCTTTCCGACCTAAGATTAAATAATAAAGATACATTAGGAAACATCTCATTCAATTCTAACCGATCTATTTCTCCTACATCAATATCCCATATAGAGATTCCCGCACTCCAACTCGACCAATAAGACAATCTATTTATAAAAGAGTCTAAATTAGAACATTGCAAAATAGTTCCCACATCCAATTGATTATCTGAGAAATAAATAATTGGTTTAGAATTCATATATTCTTTTATAATAGCAAGCCATCTTGCTATTGTTCCTGGCAATATCATACTACGATGATTAAGCATTTTCCGGAATACTCCTCTGCCTAACTTTAAAGCAGTAACTAAATTAAGAAAGCCTTCATCTCTTGTTTGCACATATCTCAAATTATCACACTCATAAGGACGTAAATCACTGAGCAATGTACTATCAATATCATTATCTGTTATAACGACCTCAAAAAGAGACTTATCTATGCCTTGAGAATAAATAGCATCCAAACAAGGTAGTACCCATTGCGAAGCACCATTAGTAGGGATGCATATTGACAACAACAACCCATTCATCATTATTTAAAATAATTCAATAATTCAACCACATGCTTTACTTCATCCAAAGACATAACTGGACTAATAGGCAGAGATAATTCTTCATTATGAATTTGATCAGTTATAGGAAAATTTAATTTATTCCATTGATTATAGCATTCTTGTTTATGTGGTGGTATGGGATAATGTATCAAGGTCTGTACCCCTTTGTTATTCAAATACATTTGCAATTTATCGCGTTCCTCACACAATATAGGAAATAAATGATAAACATTAGATTCTGTTGGTAAAATAAACGGGAAATGTATTCGTTCATTTTTTATATGCTCAATATAATAACAAGCAATATTTTTACGATAGTCATTATCCAGATCCAGATATTTTAATTTCACATCCAGAACTGCCGCTTGGATTTCATCCAACCTAGAGTTACGTCCCCGATATTTAAACACATATTTCTTAACAGAACCATAATTCGCTAAAGTTCTAACAGCATCAGCCAAGTCTTTATCTGATGTTGTAATAGCTCCTCCATCCCCTAAAGCTCCCAAGTTTTTTCCCGGATAAAAACTATGTCCAGCCGCATCTCCCAAAGATCCAGTTCTTCTTTCTCCAAATTTACAACCGTGTGCTTGAGCATTATCCTCTACTAACTTTAGATTATATTTAGTACACAATTCTCCTATTTTATCAGTATAAGCACAACGTCCATAAAGATGTACTAATAGAACAGATTTAGTTTTGTCCGTAATAGACTCTTCTATCTTAGAGTCATCAATTTCCAATGTGTTAATATCTGGTTCTACCAAAACAGGAACTAACTTATTTTCTGTTATCGCTAAAATCGAGGCAATATATGTATTAGCAGGTACGATTACTTCATCTCCTTCTTTCATTATTCCCAATTCAATATAAGCGCGATAAATTAAAATAAGTGCATCCAGTCCATTAGCACAGCCAACCGTATAATTTGTGCCAATATATAAAGCATAATGCTCTTCAAAACGTCTAACTATATTACCTTGTAAATACCAACCTGAATAAATTACATCATTCACTGCAGATATTATTTCGTCCGAGTTCTTTTCTGTAATTTTTTTTAAATCCAAAAATTTAATCATAGTATATTTTTATTATTTAAAAACTCATCATAACTTCTAATGTAATCAGCCTCTTCAAATCCATGAGAAGCCAACACTAAACAAATAGAGCCAGAGGAAAATCCCTGTTCCTCTGCCCAAATACCAGGAGGAATATGTAAACCATAAAAAGGACGATTCAGTAACACTGTTCTCTTATTTATACCATCATCCAACACCACTTCAAAACTTCCACTTGCAGCGACCAATAATTGATGACAGTTAATATGCGCATGAGCACCACGAGCCTCTCCACCTGGAATATCATAAGAATAAAAAATCCGTTTCACATCAAATGGCACATGAATATTATTATAAACATATGTAAGATTCCCCTCCTTCTCAACGTTCTTTTGAAGATGATAAAGAGAGCAATCAAAAACTGTAATCATCTGCTTTCTATGCTCCATCGTTTAAAATCAGTATAATCCATTATATAATCATCAATATTATAATCAGTCGAAGAAAGTATAAGTGCTAAAGAATTTGTAGAAAAATTACTCATAACCCTCCAAAGACCTTTGGGTACTAAAACTCCTAAATAAGAACGGTTTAAGTGAAAAACACAAGAATGTATCCCATCGTCCAAGCACACATCAAAGCTTCCTGATAAAGCTACTATAAATTCTTCATTCTCTTTATAAGCATGTCCTCCACGTTCAACCCCGCCAGGAACATCATATATCCAATATGCTCTCCGTATCTTAAAAGGTATCTGTTTAAACTCTTCTATAATAGATAAATTACCTCTTGGATCAGCTATTTTAGGTAATTGAATTATGCGAGCACTTTCACATCCCATATCTAATCTATTTCATTTAAAGACAATTTTAGTTTCATCAGAAATCTATATATCATTCTATTAGACGTCCGATTCTCCCTTTCATGAAAGTAAAAATAATCCAGTTTTTTTTTAGGATTTTCTTTAAAGAAAACATCACTTTTCTTACGTTTATTATCATATATATTCCAAGCTTTACTCCAATAATGATTAATTTGTATCGTAGATTTTTCTAATTCCTTCTTAGGACCCCAGAATAAATCCTTGGGAACGAAATACCCAAATTGATTAACTGGAGGTATTTTAAAGTTCATAGGACCGAGTGTTGCTTTAACCCATGGAGAATGATGGACTGCGGCATTATCGAATGACACAATATCATAATTAGTATTAATAAGACATTTCCCAACATGATACAAATAATCCCAACTAATATTATATTGTTCAATAACCAACGAATCATAATCATGCTGTAGTTTTCCAGACGTACCAAACATCATCCAATAAATCAAAACGACAGGATATTTTTTATATGATTCCAACCATTCTCCCAATGTATCTACATATTTAGGACAAAAAAATTCATCTATATCCAAAAAGGAAACCCAAGATGTCTCATCTCTAAAGTTCTCATAGAAATGTTTGTAAGCTTTCATTTGAGCTTGTGGATAAGGCCATTCAATTATGGTTACGATTCCCAACTCTATGTATGGCTGAATAACTTCTCTGAAATCATCACTTGAATCATTATTATATAAATAAAAATGTTCAACTCCTACTATTTTATGAAATTCAATCCATTCCTTTAAAAATGGAGCTTCATCTTTAAAAATAGCGCATAAGGAAATAGTATACTTTTTAGTTCTAAAAACGTTGTTATTTACCAACTTAAGAACAAATGGAAAGACTAAATTATAAAAGCATGTTACAAAAAAGTCATAAAGTTTTTTTAATATTCGTTTCATTAAAAAATCAATTAATTATTTACATACTCTTTAATACAGTACGAATTTCTTGCACAACCGGATCACCAAAAAGATATAGTAACAAAGCATATACAACACTTACAGCAACAAAGGAAACTAAGATTATTAAAGCTAAATTTGAAAATAGAATAGTAATAAAATAGCCTATCAATCCAGCTACAAACGCAAAGAACATATATCTCAAAATATCAGAAAATTGCAATCGATAAGTATAAGCTAAAAGCTGCTTAGAAATACTCATATTGATTGTATCAGCAATAACAGCAATTAAAATTTGTCCTACGACAATTCCTATAATTCCACCTTGAACTGAAATTAAAATAATGATTAAACTAATAGGTTTCTTTATGAATTCCAACTTTAAGATATAGCCAGTACGATTTAAGACCTGCAGCAAACATAAATTCAAGTAAGATACAGGAGACCATAACCCAGCAAAGACCAACATTTGAAATAAAAAGATAGATTCACTCCATTTATCTGTCCATAAAAAGATTACAATTGGTTTTGCAGCCAAAATTAAAAATGATGCAAGAGGAGCCATTAAACACATTATCATTTTTATATATTTTCTGTAAACTAATAAAAGAGTATATTTATCGTCTTGAACATTGGCCAATACAGGAATAGTCACCTTCTGAATGACACCAGCACAAATCATATCCGGCTGACTGGCTAAACTTCTTGCCTTTGTATAATATCCCAACTCCTGTTTACCAATGCATTTCCCAATCACAATAGAGTAAATTTCATTAAAAACAGTTCCTATTAAATTAGCGCCTACCAATTTAGAACCAAAACTCAAAAGATAATTAAATGAATCTTTACTAAAACCTGTTATAGGCCTCCATCTAGCAAAACACCAAAAAAGAATTGTTTTAATAAATGTATATCCTACTGATTGAATAGCTAATGCGTATACTCCAAATCCCTTGTAAGCTAAGTAAATAGCTATTATGCCCATAGGTATTTGAGAGCAAAGACTTATTAAAGTCTGCAACTTTATATTCAGTTCCGCTGTTAATATAGCATTCTGAACAATACATAAAGAATTAAAGAAAACATTTAAACCAATTATTCTTAATAAAGGTATTAGCAAAGGATCCTCAAAATATGTAGCTATAAAAGGAGCTAAGAAAAAAAGTAGCACATATAAAAAAATCCCAACTACTACATTGAAATAGAAGGCTGTTGAAAGATCAGATTCTGTTCTGTCTAATTTACGTATTAATGCGTTAGAAAAACCACCTTCAATTAAGACATTAGAAACAGCAATAAATATTGCAATAATCCCAACAAGCCCATAGTCGGCCGGAGTCAATAGACGTGCTAAAACAATGCCAATAATAAAAGTTACAAATTGTGCCCCCAGTCTATCAAAAAGGCTCCAAATTACTCCCCAAAATTGCCGATTATGTTTTACTTCCATTCCTAATATGGAATCAAAATTCCTATGGCATCTTTTACAACTTCAACAGCAGGTGACATACGTGGTGTCCAATTAGAATCTGGTTTATTATATTCCTCACCATAATATGCCTTCAAATACTCGTCATAATTGGATGGTACATTCACGTCTATCCCTAAAAAATTATATTTAGATATTCCAGTAAAAGGAGTAATCACTCTCAATACAGTTGAAAGGTATTGAAAATGATCATTATCCCATAAACAAGTATGAGTATAAATTCGATTAGTTCCTGGAATTTTATCAAAAACAAAAATATCTATCAAAATATTATCTTGAATAAAAGTCAATTCAAAACCTCTTTCCTGGCAATTACCAGTTGTATAGAGTTCTATTTTTCGCATTTTTTTAAATCCAAATTGACGCAATGCACTCTCTACTTTATCAAAATCAGTATCAATAGAAACCCCTACATCAATATCAGTATCATAAGATATAAAATTATTGTCGCGTATAGCACCTAATAAGGTTCCAAAAGCCAACCAATAATCGCATTGAACTGATTCCATAGCTAAATGAAACTTTTCAAAAATATTAATTCCATTTACAGACAAGGATTCCGTCAAGGATTTTTCGTATTTTTTCTGTTGATATCTTCTTAATCTACTTCGTAGTATATTCAACAATTTTCTCATATTTCAATTTATTAATGATTTAAGTAATTCAGTTCTAATTTCATCTGTGCACTCTACAGGATTGTTAGTTAATCGATCAATATTAACTTTATCCAAAAGAAAAGACACTTTACAATCTTTCATCCTTTTACAGGAAAATAAACCTATGTTAGCTAAGTAATTTTTCCAATCAATATTTTTATTATCCAATATTTCAATCAGAATTTCCATTTTTGAATTATATTTCATACTATCGACTTCTTTTTTCAAGTCAATCCCAGATAGATTCAACTGAAAAAAAAATGGAAAGGTTAATGCAACTGCATGTCCATGTGGCAAACCATAATAAGTAGTAAAAGGATATGAAAAAGCATGAGGAGCGGTAGTTTTTGTTATATTAATTGCACGCCCCGCCCAATAAGCGCCTTCAGAGATCTTCTCCCGCACATCTTCTGTCGGAGCATTCACTACCAATTCCAAATTAGGCCAAAGCAGCTTTACAGCTTTTATCGCATATTCATCAGATTCACCTGTAGCGTTCACATTCCAGTAAGCTTCAATAGCCTGCGCCAACGCATCAAAACCTGTACAAGCACTTAAGTATTTAGGAACATTAAAAGTAAATTGAGGATCAACAATAGCAATATCAGGCAACACATCCTTATGAGCCACTGAATATTTCACTTTCTCCATATACAAAACCGCAAAATGTGTAGCTTCACTTCCCGTTCCTGCTGTTGTTGGTATAGCAATTAGAGGAATTAAAGGCTTTTTTCTTTGATAAATATTCTTTTTCTTATCACCAGAATAAGAATAAAAAAAACGCATCAGTTTAGCCATATCTATTACACTACCTCCTCCTATTGCTATAATCAAATCAGGTTGATATTTTTCTAACAGCAGGATTCCTTTATCCAAATCTTCACTTTGAGGATTTTCCTTAAAATCCTGAAAATCTAAAACTTGACATTCCAAATTAACAAAAATCGAAGATAAAGCCACTTGAGCTCCACATAATTCATACGATTTTTTTCCTCTTACCAATAATATTCTTTTAGGAACAAATTGCTCCAAAACGGAAGGCAATTCAAGTATAGATGATTTTCCCAAATACGCTCGTTGACACATACTATTGATTTAAGAAATTCATGAAAGCATCTTTATTTTGAATAGGAGTTCTCGTCGGACGTCCCAAATCTTTACGAGCTCCTTTTTTTACCTTTATCTCTAAAAGAATAGGTCCTATAGAATTACTTATCGTATTAAGAGCTTTCTCTAAAGAAACTAAATCAGAAACAGATAAAGCCAAATTATACCCACAAGCTACAGCTATTTCAGAAATATTTATTTTTAAACCAACGGTAGGTTGACCACCTACCGAATCGTGTGCACCATTATTAAATACAACATGAACATAATTACACGGTTTTGTAGAACCTACAATCGCCAAAGATCCCATATGCATTAAAGTAGCTCCATCTCCATCAAAACAATATACCATTCTATCGGATTTATGGAGAGCTATTCCTAAAGATATTTGAGAAGCATGTCCCATTGAGCCAACTGTAAGAAAGTCCTTCTCATGATTCTGATTCATGGACTCTCTATATTCAAACAATTCACGTGATATCATCCCTGTAGTAGAAACAATAATAGCATTTTCCGGTATAGAAGAAGAGACTATTTTTATTGCTTCCTCCCTAGATAATGTGAATCCATTATTTTCTAATGTCTGAGGTCTATAATCTTCAAACGTATCCTTCTGAATTACAAAAGCAAACGGTTCATGATTTGTCTCAATACAAGCTAAAGCTTCTTTCAACTGGCATGTTAATTCCGATTCATTTTTAGACAAGACCTGATTACTAATTCCCATAGAATTTAATAAAGGAATAGTTACCTTACCTTGTTTTATATGCTGAGGTTCATCTTTCAGCCCCGGCTCTCCACGCCAGCCAATTAATAGTAGCAAAGGAATATTATAGACTTCTTTATCAGTCAAAGACATCAAAGGATTCACCGCATTACCTATACCGGAATTCTGCATATACACAAGTGGAATTCTACCTGTTGCTAAATAATAACCAGCAGCAAGTCCCACTGCGGCACCTTCATTCGCAGCAATTATATGATTATTCAAATCTGAATGATCAGTTATATATGCACAGATACTTTTTAACAAAGAATCAGGAACTCCAGTAAAGAAATCGATTTGATTTGCTTTAAGAGAATCAATAAAATATTTAGGAGTAATCATAATAGAATTTATTTTGTCCCAGGTATTAATTCCAAAATCTCTTTCACAGGCATACATAAGTCATTTGCTTCATAAGAACGTCCATGTAAAAGAATCGATTTTGCAGTATTAAGCATGGCCGGATATGCACTACGCAACATATGATTGGCATAAATAACAATATTTATCCCCCAAGAAGCTAACTCTTCATCTGTTATGTGATTATAAGTTGTGGGAACGACGACAATAGGTATAGACTTATTTACGGCGCGAATAGACTGACAAAAGAGCTTAATATCTTCACCCGACTTATCTTTACTATGAATCATAATGCCATCAGCACCAGCATTGATATATGCTAAAGCCCTTTCCATTGCATCATCTATACCTTTGCCCGCTATATAACTTTCAATACGAGCAATAATCATAAAATCATTAGTAACCTGAGCACGTTTACCAGCCTTTATCTTATCACAAAATCCCTCAATCGTATCTTGCGTTTGAATAGCGTCAGTCCCAAAAAGTGAATTCTTTTTCAATCCAATTTTATCTTCAATAATCACAGCTGAAATACCCAAACGTTCTAATGTGCGAACTGTGAAAACAAAATGTTCTATTTTACCTCCTGTGTCACCATCAAATATAACTGGTTTTGTTGTACACTCTAAGGCGTCATTTAAGTCATGTAAGCGTGTTGTTAAGTCAACAGCTTCAATATCAGGCTTCCCTTTAGAAGTAGAATCCGTTAAACTACTGGACCACATACCATCAAACTCACGTTTTGTACCATTAATTTCAACGGAAGTATTTTCTATAATTAATCCTGTTAACCCACTATGAGATTCACAAATACGTACTATCGGTTTAGCCTCAATTAAACGTCTTAACCTTTTTAAACGAATTTCCGGAGTTGTCCCTATTTCTTTTAATTTTAGATTTAGATCAGTAGAAGAAATTCCTTTAGTATAAGGGACATCTATTACCTTACCACCCCATTGGGAAATAACGTCGATAACCCTTCGCCTCGTTTCTTTCTGAACGCCCTCTTTCCAATCATCTCCATGAACTACAAAATCGGGTTTTAAAAGTTCAAGATTAGGAACATAGTCCAAAGTAGTTTGTGGAATTACTTCATCAACTCCCTTTAAATTTCGAACAACTAAAGAACGCTGTTCATAATTCAAATAAGGTAAACGTTTATAGCTAGCAATAGCTGCATCTGTTAAAACTCCAACAGTTACACTCCCCAATTTTTGAGCTTCATGAATAATATTCAAATGACCGGGATGAATAATATCAGCACTCATCCCAACATATACTCTTTTTCTTTCCATAAAATATATTCAATTTTATAACACTTCAATATTTATCTATTTTTATCTCTTACCCTGTCGAACCATAAATTCAGTCCCACCCACACAGCAATATCCGCCAAAAGCATCACCGTGTTGTCAACCACCGGAACCAACAGAATATTCACCGCACTAAACGCACAAGAAATCAGCAAGATCGTTATCATCGCCTTTCTTGGTGTGAAACCCATTGCCAGGAACTTATGATGAATATGGTTCTTGTCCGGTTCGAAAGGGCTCTTGCCACTGCGAACACGAACCATCACCACACGGATCACGTCGAATGCCGGGACAATCAGCGTACTGAAAGCAATCACGAAAGCACCTTCGGTATACGGGGTGACATCCGGATTGTACTGGCTGTATTTGATGGCAAGGAAAGAGAGCACATAGCCCAAAGTCAGGCTGCCCGTATCACCCATAAAAATCTTACGGGCACGTTCCGCACTGCCGAAGACGTTATAGTAAAAGAAAGGGACCAGCACACCGAACGTGGCAAAGGCGAGCATGCTGTACGTCCAAAGTTCTTTCTGCATGAACAGGAAGCCGAAGACAAGCAGGGCAACGCTGCTCAGACCGGAAGCAAGACCGTCGATACCGTCAATCAGATTGATGGCATTGGTGATAAAGACAACCAGAAGAACCGTAAAAGGCATACCTATCCAGGCAGGAAGGGCATACAGGCCGAAAAGCCCGTAGAAGTTATTGATCCAAAGGCCGGCCAGGGGGAAAAACGAGGCACAGATGATCTGGATCACAAATTTCTGCCGATAACGGACTCCCACAAGGTCGTCGGCGATACCCGTCAGATAAAGCAAAGTCATCCCACAGACCAGAAACATGCACTCGGGCAGCAAGTACACCGCACGGAGGGCAGGAACATCATAACCCATCAGGATGCGAAGTGCGAACACACCGCAAGAGGATAACAGGATGGTGGGAAAGAAAGAGACACCGCCCAAACGGGGAATGGCACGTTTATGAACCTTGCGCTCACTCGGCATATCGAAAAGCTTCTTCCGCAAAGAGATAAGCAGGATGCGGGGAATGATAAGCCGGGCAATCGAAGCAGAGATGACAAAAGCCAATATGATGAAAAGGATATTCAAGACAAAGGGGATTTAGGTTATATACAGTGTTGTGTCGAAAAAGAAAAGAGTTCACTCCTCTACTTCCCAGTTGGGATAAGGATTCTCTTCAAGGCTGCGGAGTTGTTCGGCAATCTCACATTCATCGCCGGAAAGGGCACGCTCTCCCCAACTGTCGATGATGCTGTGTGCCTCACGGGAGAGATCGTCGTCAAATACTTCGCCATAGCAATAAGTCAGAAGCTGCACCTTCAGCAAAGAAGCGGGCAGGCGGTCGAGCACTTCCCAACAACGGTTCAGGATCTGCTGGATGCGGACTTCCTTGTCACCGTTATTGTAGATCGTCGCGTTATAACCCATCAGAAGCGAAAGGCACAAACGGGCTTCTTCCTCGTCGGTGGAGCCATGATGGGGATATAAAGTGTTGGCACGGCTGAGTACATCACCGTTCAACCGGCTGAAGTGGTCGCTGTAGATGGGGCTGCCATCGGAACCCAGATACAGAAGTTCGTGCGCCAAGGTGTACAAAGCGGTAATTTGAGAATCTAAAGAGTTCATGGGAATATTTACTATTTACGATTTACTGTCTGCTATTTTACTGTTTAAGATCGAGCGGCTCGATTAGAGAAGGATGGATGTAGGTGGTGGCAACGGCCATCACTCCCTGGATGGAAACCATCACGCGACGGTCGTTTTTCACACGGATGAACTCACCTTCGACACCGGCAAAAAGACCACCCGTCACACGCACACGCTGGCCTTTACGGAAGGCAACGGCGGAAGGCTCCAGGTAAACCAGTTGCTGCTCGTAACTGCCGGCAACCGCCATGAAGCTGCGCATCTGGGAGTCCGGAACAACAATCGGCTGGCGGCTTTCCCGATCCATGATATAGCGGATCGGAAGGGATACGCCCATCTCTTCTTTGATGCGGTCGATACGTTCACGGCACGAACGGACGAATACCAGATTATGAACGGCGGGAACCAGTTTACGCACTCGGCGTTCGTTCTTCACGATATACTCGTAGCGCATCGGGATGAAATTCTCGATGGATTCGCTGTCAAGGTACGTTTTCAAAGAAAGTTCGCGGCTGTAGGTGACTCGCACAGCATACCAATGGATGTTGTCGGATTCCTTCACTAAAGGGTATTCTTTGGGGACACCGGAGTACGAAAGTACCTCCCGGTCAGATGATGTAATGCGAATATCAGTATTACTTGCATTCATGTGATCTCAAGACTCTCCCCTATCACAGCAGGAGAACGATGAAATGTTATGTAAGTACCCTGAAATCGACCATTTCCAAGAAACAGAAGAATTTCAGAGATAAAGTTCTATGAACGAATGAATTAGAAGTCATTGATGTTTCAAAAAACGTTCGTTTGTTTAAACACCATTTTTGACAGAATTTTAAAATCTCCAAAAAGAAAAATTCAAAAAGAGAAAAGCTAATTTAAGAGTTTTAATAATTGATTGATTCACAGATAGATAAAAGTACCATTAAAAGAGAAAACAAATTTATTTATAAAAATATTTTGCTATAATAAAAATGCTGTTTACCTTTGTTCCATTGAACGAACGTTTTTTGAAACACACTCCTTTCTGTTTACACTAAAATTCCCCTATTCACCGACGCCCTTTATATAATCGCGCACACGCGTACACGCATAATACTCTCTTTTTAAATTGATTTTACCCCGTTCTGAAAACAGGTCAGGTATACTTAACCTATTTTCAGGACGGGGTGAAACATCAATTAAAAGTAAACAATATACGCGTATATAACAGATAATATACTAAGAACAGTTAATTTTGCCTTCGTAATAATAAATCATATTAGACAAAATGAGCAAAAAAAACCAAATGAAGGAATGATTCTTAACATAGAAGACATTCCTTATGTAGTAATTACAAACGGAAAAACTGACGAGAGTAAGAGAATTTTAGAAACACTGGAAAAGAAACCGGAAAAACTTGACATAACTACTCACAGAGAGCTGGTTATCCTCTTTTTCTTATGGTTGAATTACCAGCAAAAAGGAACGAAAAAGCGCAAAGGAATCCGTGAATTGGCACATATCATGTACCGTATGCTATACTTCGGACAGAAACAAAACCCCACAAAGGAGATGTCAGTACAATCCATTGAAACAGAAATATTTAACACACTAAAATTTCTGAAAGAGGAGAAAAAGGGAACGGATAAAGATCTGGAAACAAACATCTTAGACGAAATAAAGACATTCTTCAAAGAAAACGTCTAACAAGGTTTATAAAATCATCCCTAATTTTACAGCCGCAGACACTTACGTCGAGCTTTAAAAAAAACAGAAAAATGGAAAACATTAGTATTACTACTTACAGGGGTTTCAGCAAAGTAAAAGGGAGATGCTCCCTGAATGAATTAATCGAAAAGGTACGCAGCAGTCGCTATGCCGTCCTGATTGAGAAAATAGGAAGGCTTATCAGTGAAGGGAAAACCAAGGAAGCGGAGAACGTAAAACGGCAGCTGGACTACTTCACCGTCACGGCAAACTACCACGAATGCAGGCTGGCGCATAGTATCGCCGCATACAATGACATCATCACCATCGACCTGGACCATCTGCCCGAAAAGGAGCTGGACCGGATACGGGCCCTGATAGAAACAGACGAAGCGACACTCGCCTGCTTCCTCACCGCCAAGCAACACGGATTCAAGGTGCTCGCCTATCCGGTAAGCCTCGAAGCGGAAGGATGGCGAAACGCGTTCTTCCGGACACCGGCAATCACTTACAGCCGGTTGGAGCAGTATCACGCGGGAATGTACGAACTGGCCCGTAAACACTACGAGAAACTTCTGGAGACGGAAGTGGACACCAGCGGAAAGGACTTGTCGAGAGGTGTCTTCGCTTCGTATGACCCGAGGGCGTTTTACTCTCCCCGGCGGGTGGCACACATCCCGCAACGGACATTCACCATCGAAGCCCTCGAACCTGCACGGAGGGGAAGGCAGAAGGAAGAGCCCGCAACGGACCCAACAGGGGAAGTCAGCGCCTACACGTGCATGGAATTCAACAAATGCCTCAGCTCTACCCGCAGGCTGATGAAATACACAGAGGGAAACCGCAATTCGTTCCTCTTCACCCTGGGAAACAAATGTTTCCGAAAGGGACTTGAAGAGGCGGAAGTCAAGCGTCTGGCAGCAGTGAAATTAGGGGAGGACGGACAGATGGATACAGACACCCCCATCGCGAACGCCTACACATATACGGACAGAACGGAACGGGCAGAGGAGAAAAAAAAGATACCGCCCGTGGAACAGGTGATAGACTATCTGAACAGGAATTATGCTTTCAGGAGAAACACGGTACTCGACCGACTGGAAATGTGCGACTTGTCCAAAACGAAGGAGGTAAAATCATTCTACGCCATGCGGAACAAGGATCTCAACTCCATCTTCCTGAACATCAGCAGGCAGGGCATCGCCTATCCGCTCAACAGCCTGAAGTCAGTCATCGACTCGGACTATACACCGGAGTTCAATCCCTTTACCGACTACTTCGGAGGAAACGCACGGTGGGACAGGACAACCGACCACATCGGGAAACTGGCGGACACCATACAGGCGGAGGATCAGGAATTCTGGAGGGAGGGATTCCGGCGCTGGATCGTAGCCATGGTGGCCTCGGCGCTCCAACCGGGTAAAGCCAACCAGCAAGCCCTGGTGCTGCACGGGGCGCAGGGAAAAGGAAAAAGTACCTGGATACGGCACCTGCTGCCTCCGGAACTCGGAGAATATTACCGCAACGGAATGATAGACCCGGCAAACAAGGACGACCTCTTGCTGCTATCCACCCGGCTGCTGATCAACATGGAGGAGTTTGAAGGTGTGAAGACAGGAGACATCGCCGAACTCAAACGGATCATCGGACAGGAGAACGTCACCATCCGGAAGGTATACGACACTCAGGCGCAGCTTTATCCCCGGAGGGCATCGTTCATCGGAAGCACCAACAACATGCAGTTCCTCAGGGATTACGGGGGAAACCGGCGCTTCCTGGTCATTCCCGTAAAAGCCATCGACTACCGCACCCCGGTAGACCACAAAGGGGTATACGCACAGGCGGTGCAACTGATAGAAGACGGTTTCCGCTATTGGTTTGAAGGAAACGAGATAGACGACATCAACACCAGAAACGAACGCCACCGCATGAAAGACCCACTGGAAGAGAACCTGTATGTTTACTTCCGACCGGCAGGAGAAAAGGACTTTGAGGTGAAATGGAAACCCGCCGCCGCAATACTGGCTACTCTATCTGTATACGGACGGACACAAGCCAACGCGCAAACGCAACAAGTGTTGGTACAGATTCTGGAAAGGGATGCCTTCGGCAAGCGTGTAAACATCCATGGCATTACGGAGTATGCCGTAGTGGAACTCAGCCAGCAGGAGGTGAGCGAAAACTTCAGGAAAAGGGAGAAGGGAAAGGAGATGGAAGAGTTACCGTTTTAAAAGTATCGGAAAGAAGGAGATAGAAGAGAAATGCCCCGTAACAATATATGTTATTTCGATTACATATATTGTTACGGGGCAGGACATATATTGGCGTTTTATTGACAAGCGGAATGGGATACTTCCTTATGTTATTTAAATGCGTATGGTGAAGAGTATTGTAACTTACCAAAAAAGTCCTAATAAAGTTGCATCTTAATACAACCTTTATTATCTTTGCGTCATGAAGAAAATAATAACGTACAAGAATTACTTTGCAGAGTTTATGGATAAACTCTCTGAGCTTGAACGGAAGAAGATACAACGCGCTCTATCTCTTTTTAAGGCAGAAGACAAGATACCGAGCCATTACATTAAATTCATTCGTGATGGAGTATATGAATTTCGTGTGGCCTGTGGGAACAATGAATTACGCATCTTTTTTATCTACGACGGTGAGAACGTAGTGGTATTGTTCAATTGTTTTAGGAAGAAGACGCAGAAAACCCCTGATAACGAAATAAAGAAAGCTATAAACTTAAAAAAAGAATATTATGAAGCTAAAGGAAATAAGTAAAGACATCTACGATGTAGATGCGTGGCTGGACGAAGAACTTGGCAAGGAGGGAACTCCTGAACGCGAAGCGTCTATTGAAAAGGCATGGGAAGAATATAACGGGCAGATATTGCTGGATGCCCGCAAAAATGCACGTTTGACACAGGAAGAGCTTGCCAACAGAATTGGTGCGGACAAATCTTACATCTCAAAAATAGAAAGGGGATTAATTACTCCTACCGTTTCTACGCTTTACCGCATTGCGGCCGCTATGGGTTTGTCGGTAGAGTTGCGCCCACTTTAACCACGAGGGGCACGGTTCTTCACGAGTCGCGCCTCTCTTCATTTAAACTATCAATTATGGCCGGTAGTTTATCCTATTCGAAATCAGCACCTGTACTGCTATACGTACAGATTCAAGCATTTTGCCGGATAGTTTACGGGCTGCCTTTTCAAACTCCTTTGAAAATTCAACTCTCATTTCTCAACCACTCCCAACCAGTCTATAAACTCTTTATGTTCTTCCTTTCCCAGCATTACCTTTCCATCAGGGTAATTTTCAGACAGGTAGCGGTAGGATTCGTTCCCATCGTATTCATCCGCTGCCTTGTCGAGCATGGACTCTATCAACCGTTTCAGGTTCGTACCCTGCTTTGCTGCCATAACCGAAAGAGCCCTGAAAGTATCTTCTTTCAGGGTGACAATCTTTTTTCTGTGCGGTACAGTTGCTTCCATAATCTAATGTTTTATGCAATATATATTATATATACAATATACACAGAACCAAATTAAACTAATTTCACGAAGTGAATTGCTTTTTTCAGTATTGGGGGTTCCAATAATTTTCTAAGATTCCTTAACGGACTGTTCTCTTAGCAAGGTAGTGATCAAAGAAGATAGGGAGTAGAAGTAAAGGAGATGTGTCATAACTCTTTTCACCACGGAGTATCACAGAGTCTTTTATTAACAATCAATAACTTAAAATCGCCTCTGTGTTACTCTGTGTCCTCTGTGGTGAGTTTTGACACAGCCTCTTCTCTCTAATTTTATGCTCCCGGTTCTCCCATATATCGAAAGATCAGACGAACTTCCTTGGGTGTAAATGAATGGCGGTATTTATAGTATCCCACCTCCTCGAGCGCAGCCATCAGGAGTTTGTTGTGCCGCATCCAACGGCTGAGATTATTGAGGGCGGCATTTTCAGACAAATGGGGTGCATAAAGCAGAGCCAGCTCTACTTTTGTATATACACGGATAGGAAACTCTCTCTCGTCATCTTCTAAATCTTTCATGTTTTTCTATTTTTAAATTAATAAATAATCGGAACTTTACAATAGCATAAAGATAACAAAAACAAACGACATATCATAGCAGAAGTCATACTATTTCACAAAACATTCATTGATTTTCAATCTTTTATCCATACCGCCTCAACCCACGTCAACAAGCACAAAACAGGGGTTAGAAAGCGGTATCTTTGACATACCGGAAGAAAGGGAAAGAGCTCGTCCGACCTTCCGGATGCATTCTTAATTATTAACCATAAAAAACTATCGGACAATGGCAGTTCCATACAAAAAAATCGCGAGAAAGGATCCGCGAAAAGCGGATGCTATAGAGAAATTTTATCCGCAACTGGTCACTTTAGGTCAAAGCGCAAGCCTGGAAAGCATTGCGTACGAAATGAAGGAGAAAAGTTCGTTATCATTAGGAGATATCAAAAGTGTACTCACCAATTTTGTAGAAGCGATGCGTACCTCACTCTACAACGGGCAGTCGGTCAATATCCGGGATTTCGGAGTATTCAGCCTTTCGGCACGCACCAAAGGGGTGGATGCGGAAAAAGACTGTACGGCCAAAAACATAATGGCGGTGAAAATAAACTTTCGTCCGTCGTCGAGCGTACGTCCGAACCTGACATCGACCCGGGCCGGTGACAGAATCGAGTTTATCGACATCAAAGCGGCACTGGAAGGAAAGGAAACGGGAAAAGACGGTGACGGAGACATTGTGGATGACCCGACGGCATAAATCAGAATCACATGAAAGGAGGTGTAAAAAAATGAAGAAATCAAACTGGAACACAATTTTAAAAGTAATGATCGCAGTGGCATCTGCCATACTGGGAGTCCTTGGAGGAAATGCGATGAACTTGTAGGCAACGAAAGCTAAAAGGGATGTGTCATAACTCTTTTCACCACGGAGTAGCACAGAGTATCACAGAGTCTTTTTATTAATAATCAACAACTTAAAATCACCTCTGTGTCACTCTGTGGTGGGTTTTGATACATCCTCTTCAGTTTTCGTACTATCAACCGTTTCCGATCTTATTTTGCTACCATCACCTCGACATCATATCCCATAAACAGTCCGTTTTCTATAACACCCGTCACCGACTTGATTTCTTTTTCAAGAGACGAATGAATATTGCTGAACCAGGCATCGAGAATCAAGTTTCCACTTTCGGTGATCACAGGACCATCTTTACCTTTAGCCGGCCTCAGTTGGGTACGTGAAGCACCCATTGCCCAGATTTCCCTCTCTACGTAGGGCAAAGCCATCGGAAAGACTTCGACGGGGACAGGAAAACGGCTTCCCAGAAAAGAGACCTGCTTGCTTTCGTCCACCAAAATGAAAGTACGATTGCTGCTGCATATCAAAAGTTTCTCCTTAAATAACGCTCCGCCTCTACCTTTGATCAGGTTATGATCGGCATCTACTTCATCGGCGCCATCGAAAGTCCAGTCGGGACGGCACATCCATAAAGTGGTCTGCGGAATGCCCAAGCGGACACATTCCATCGATATCTCCATCGAAGCAGGGATTACGGTGACGTGCAGATTCTCCGTACGTATCCTTTCGGCAATAGCGAGCAATGCCAGATATACGGTCGATCCGGAGCCAGCCCCAATGACCTCGCCTTCTTGTACGCGCATGGCAATCATACGGGCCAACCTCTCTTTACTCTCCCGGTTGGTTATCGTGTCCGACCATTGGAGATGTTCCATCAAGCTACTTTCCCATTTCATAATAAAACCTGTTTATAACAGATAACAACTTATTTCACCCTACGGTTCAGCTGGTTATTGGCTTTTGAGGGTTTCGACTTTCCGATCCGCTTACCGGTAGGTTTCTTGCCTCCCGAAGCTTTGGGACGTCCGCTACCCGGACGGTCACTGCTATTTCCGCTCTTCTTCATAAAAATCTTCATTATAATATTTACCTAAATACCTGCGGGCTATGAAATCCCAGTTCTCGTGCAACAGCCTCCTGCCATCCCCGAAAGGAAAAGCGACCTCCGGCAATAAGCCGTGCTGCATGGCATAGTGCAACAAATCGATGGGACAAAGCCCCGGAATATAAAACAATTCGGCCCCTTCTTGTTCGGCAACCTCCGGATTATATTCCGGATTTCGTTCGTCGCGGAAACAAGCGGCAATATTGGGAGCCAGCAAGACACCTTTCGGATTGGCAAAAAACACAAAGTCTCCTTCATCGGCCAACTCGGGCATTAACGAATCTTCTTCATCGGCCCACTTCAACGCATCGACACAGAAGCGACGCAAATCAACATAGTCTTTTAAATATACAACCTGTTTTCCTCCGGAAGCACTCAGGAAGTTAGCTACATCACGGGGGAGATTCATTTCCGGCAAGACATCCAAAACAGGACCCGGAGGGGGTAACAGGGCACGGACATCCGGAAACCACTCCGTGGATTCATCACCGGTAAGGGGAGCCTGTTCAAAATGGGCATCGAGCACCGCATATACATCGGATGCGAGCTGAAACAGAGAACTGTCAAACGGATTCCAAGGAGACGGAGAACTATCCGTGACGGGAGAAAGAAGCGTCCACAGCAGAAAAGATACATCCTCGGGATTTATTTCATCATCGGCATACGACTCTGTCAGTGTGTAAAAAGGCAGGAAACGTCCATACAACTGTTTATGCAACCGGATGAATGTATTCCAGCTACCGGAATTATTCACACAATCTTCCAGATACCAGGTGAAATAGAGAACAGCCCGGTTCTTATGAATCATCTGTCCGGTAAGCTCCGACTTCTCAAATACGGGCAACAGCCTGTTGGCAAAATCCACGTACCACTGATCGGTATCTGCCGATTGCACGCGTGGATGGGCTTCCATCCACTGTTGACGATATATTTTTTGCAATTTCATGAATTGGAGTGTTGATTTACGGAAACAAATGTACTTCTTTTCTGATAAGATTGGCTACATTTGCGGCAATTAATGAACTTTACGGCAATGGATATTACGCTCAAAACGCTCACGGAAAACGACTTGCCTTTTGTAAAAGACATCTACGATTATTACACTCTCCACACGACAGTGGTGTACTTTGTACACTGCGCCAGCATCGACGAACTGAAAAACTACATCCCCGTAGGCGATCCCGTCTACCGGTCGTTCATCATTGAAACTCCCGAAGGAACTCCCTGCGGATTCTGCTACTTCGCACGTTTCAAGCCCCGAGAAGCCTTCCGCATTTCGGTAGAACTGACCCTCTACCTGAAGCCGGAGTTCACAGGTCAGGGGTATGGAAAACAAACCATACTCCGACTGGAAGAAATCATCCGGCAAGAAGGCTTCAGCAATATAATGGCACTGGTTTCGGGAGAAAACGAAGCCAGCATACGCCTATTTGAGAGATGTGGCTTCGAGTGTTGCGCAAACATCCGGCAGGTAGCGGAAAAGTTCGGCAAAAAACTGGATTTGAGGATGTATCAGAAAATTATTTCAGACAATTCATACCTCACTCCCTGAAAGTCATGAAAGCCGATGATAAAAACACATCCACACAAAAAGTTCTCTTCAAATCTGAAGGCACGATTAGATAAAGAACTATAAATGAGGAAACATTACGTGGCAATATTTGTATATACAGAAAATTATAGGTAATTTTGCCACAGAATATAGAAGAAGAGCAGAATGAAAACGGTTAATCAAATTATTGGAGAGAATCTAAAAAAGATTAGAGAGTTATCCGGTTTTACGCAAGAACAAGTAGCCCAATCTATTAAGATAGAACGCTCTACTTACAGCAATTACGAAGGAGGAACCAGAGAGATTCCTTATACCATTTTGGAAGATATCTCAAATTTATTCGGCTGTGAACCTTTTATATTGTTTGAGGACAATATTCAGACGAATAATGAAATCATGGCTACAGCTTTCAGAATTTCAAATTTAGGAGAAAATGATTTGAAAGAAATAGCAGCTTTCAAGGATATCGTAAAGTCTTATCTCAAAATGGAACGCATTGCCCAAAATGAAGCCGAATAAATTTATCATAGAGAAGCAAGTCTCAGAATTTCGCACGGACAATGGGCTTAGTGCCACCGAGCCCATCACCTTGAAAAGTTTGCTTTTGAAACTAAACATACTCACTGTTTTCAGACCTTTATCCGACAACTTCTCAGGAATGTGTTTGAAAGATAATTCAGAGCACCGTTTCATGCTTATCAATTCTAATCAACCACGAGGAAGACAACACTTTACGATAGCTCACGAATTATACCACCTTTATATAGAAAAAAAACCGACTCCTCACAAATGTAATCCGGGATGTGGCAGCAAAGATCCGATAGAACAATGTGCCGACATGTTTGCTTCCTCTCTATTAATGCCGGAGGGCGGTATATGCCAGTTAATACCTGAAATGGAATTAAAAACCAAAAACATCTCGATGGCAACAGTCCTAAAACTTGAACACTATTTTTCCGTTTCCCGTTCCGCTCTATTGTATAGATTACAAAATATCGGACTTATAACAGAAAGTACACGTTCCAAATTGGCAGAAATAAAAGTAAAATACTCTGCCAAATGTTTCGGATATGACACAGCTTTATACGAACCGGCCAACGAAGGACTGGTTATCGGTGATTTTGGTGAAAAAGCCCGCAAGCTATTCGAACAGGAAAAAATTTCAGAAGGTCACTATATAGAGTTACTCCATAAAATAAACATCAATGGAACACAAGAAAACGAAGATAGTACTCGATGCTGATGTAATTATCCATTTCATGGAGGCTAATTATTTCTCAATATTACCCGATATATTTCCGGAGTACGAATACTTGATATTGGATGTGGTATATAATGAAATTTCCCAAAATTCCGGTACAAAAGATTTTATAGATAAGTACCTCCATTTCTTCCCTAAATTGAAAAAAGAGTTTTTTTCCCCAAAGAGGGAATCAATGAAAGAGTTCTTTTTATTGCAACGCACTCTGGGAAAAGGAGAAAGTGCATGCATGATCTATTGCAGGGACAACCGAGACGTATTGGGGAGCAGTAACCTGAAAGACATAAAAGAATATTGCTCCAAGAATAATATTACCTATCTGACTACACTTGATTTTTTATATTATGCTTACTGCAGAAAGAAAATGACAGAGCAGGAGTGTAAGGAATTCATGCAGGAAGTAAATAATGCAGGAAGTAAACTTCCAATCATTGACATAACCCAATATGCATGTACCGTACAAATTTGAACTCACACATTTCAAGAAAACAAGACCAACGCAACGACAAAGCCCTATCGCAGATTACATAAACAATCACATTCCCTTCCTCTACGCTGTAACTCTATTATGCAATCTGCGACAGCAATGCCCCTTCCGTCTGCTCTCAGAGTCTTTTTAAAGCCAGCTTAATGACTTTCTCCACCGGAGCATCGGGCTCTTCCTTCAGAATGGCAAGCACCACTTTCTGAGAAGGCGCTGCGGCAAAGCCCAACATCGTCAAGGCGGCAACGGCTTCTTCCTGCACTTCCGCATTCATGGCCGGAAGCAATGTACCGGTGGCTCCTCCGGTGGCAGCAGCCATGGCACCGGTTTTAATTTTATCTTTCAAATCGACAATGACCCTTTGCGCTGTTTTCAGTCCGATACCCTTCACCGTCTTCAGCATATTGGCATTTTCGGTACTGATCACATTCACCAGTTCGGCCGGTGAAAGAGCGGAAAGAATCATGCGGGCCGTGTTTCCTCCAATGCCCGAAACGGAAATCAGCAGCAGGAAAAGTTCCCGTTCCTGCTTGTCGACAAAGCCATATAAAACGTAAGCGTCTTCGCGGATGGCTTCGTAGATATAGAGTTTACAACTGCTCTTACCCTGAATGGCAGAATAAGTGTTGAGTGATATATTAACGGCATATCCTAATCCGTTACAATCGATAACTGCGGTTGCCGGACTCAGTTCGGCAATCTCGCCTTTGATGTATTCTATCATAATGGTTATAATCAGAACGCAAAGATAATAAATATTGTGCTTCACGAACCTTGAATAACAAAAACTAACTTTAACACCCCTAAGAGACTCAAAAACAAAGAAAATGACTAATTTTGCAACCGAAATAAAGAAATATGTTAAACAAAACCAATAAAAAGATGAAAAAAGTAAGAGCAGCCATCGTAGGTTATGGCAATATTGGTCGTTATGTGCTGGAAGCCCTCCAAGCGGCTCCCGATTTTGAGATAGCAGGTGTGGTTCGTCGTGCAGGTGCCGAGAACAAACCGGCTGAACTGAATGATTACGCAGTAGTTAAAGATATAAAGGAACTTCAGGGAGTAGACGTGGCTATTCTTTGTACTCCGACCCGCAGCGTTGAGAAATACGCAAAAGAAATCCTCGCAATGGGAATCAATACAGTGGACAGTTTCGATATCCACACCGGAATCGTAGATCTCCGCCGTGAACTGGGTGCTTGTGCCAAAGAACACGGGGCGGTATCGATCATCTCGGCCGGATGGGATCCGGGAAGCGACTCCATCGTACGCACCATGCTCGAGGCTATTGCTCCGAAAGGCATCACTTACACCAACTTCGGTCCGGGTATGAGCATGGGCCACACGGTAGCCGTGAAAGCAATCGACGGAGTGAAAGCGGCTTTGTCAATGACCATCCCCACAGGAACGGGAATCCACCGCCGCATGGTATACATCGAACTGAAAGACGGATATAAATTTGAAGACGTGGCAGCCGCAATCAAATCGGACGCTTATTTCGTGAACGACGAAACCCACGTAAAGCAAGTGCCGAGCGTGGATGCACTCTTGGACATGGGACACGGTGTAAACCTGACCCGCAAAGGTGTATCGGGAAAAACCCAGAATCAGTTGTTCGAATTCAACATGCGCATCAACAATCCCGCACTGACCGCACAGGTACTGGTATGCGTGGCACGCGCTTCGATGAAGCAGCAACCGGGATGCTACACCATGGTGGAAGTACCGGTAATCGACCTGTTGCCGGGCGACCGCGAAGAATGGATCGGACATCTGGTATAAATCTGCTGCCTGATACAAGATACTTCTAAAAAGGAAAGGATGACCGCAGATTTTAAGAGGGTGTGTCGAAACTCTCAAATCTGCGGTCATCTTATTAAATTGCTACCACATCACCTATATACACACGAATGGAGAACAAGCGATATTCACACGGCGAAGAATTATCCAACACCCTGAGTCATGGTGCAGGTATTCTCTTAGGTATCACCACAGGATATTTTCTGTTGGAAAAAGCACTTGCCAACCCACATCCCCATTGGGCGGCAGGTTGTGTGCTGGTCTACCTGGCGGGAATGCTGGCATCCTATATCAGTTCTACCTGGTATCACGGTTCAAGACCCGGCAGCCGTAAAGAACTTCTCCGCAAATTCGACCACGGCGCCATCTACCTGCACATAGCAGGCACTTATACCCCGTTTACCTTATTGGTATTGCGCCATGCCGGTGGCTGGGGCTGGGGAATATTCGCTTTCGTATGGCTGTCGGCCATCGTAGGCTTCATACTGGCTTTTAAAAAGCTGAAAGAACACAGTAATCTTGAAACAGTCTGCTTCGTCGGAATGGGTTCTGCCATCCTGGTAGCCCTGAAACCTTTGATGGACTGCCTCTCCGCCATCGGAGCTTCTCCCGCCTTCTGGTGGCTTATCGGAGGAGGGGCTTCCTACATCATGGGAGCCGTATTTTATTCGTTGCGAAAACCTTATACACATGCTGTTTTTCACCTGTTTTGTCTGGGCGGAAGCATAGGGCATATCATAGCTATCTGGCTGATTCTTTAGCAAACTTCATTTAAATTTCATGCCCGAAAGTTTCCCGTTTTGGAAAACTTTCTGTATCAGGAAGAAAGAAAAGTTCTCCAAAAATTCTTGTTAAAACAAGAACAACTTATTGCTTTAACTGTTACCTTTGTAGCAGATTTCAGCACTAAAAAGAGGTTTAGTCACGAGGGAACGCTGTGCAAATCGGCGACAGTACCCGCTGCTGTAATTCTCTGAGAATCCGCACACTATGCCACTGCGCCCAGCGTGGGAAGGCGTTGCGAGGGAGAGATAAGTCAGAAGACCTGCTGAAAAAGTAAACATATTTAAAAAAATCTAAAGCTTTCGGGAGTTAAAGTTATGAACTACGCGGAAATTTGTATCATCAAACGAGATGGTAAAAGAGAGGACTTCTCCATCAGTAAAATCAAGAACGCTGTAACAAAAGCGTTTAGTGCCACAGGAATCAATGATGAACAGCAATTGATTGCTGACATCACGATGAACGTAATCGGACAATTTGCATCTCCTACCATTACGGTAGAAGAAATTCAGGACCTGGTAGAAAAGGAACTGATGAAAGTACGTCCGGAAGTAGCCAAAAAGTACATCATCTACAGGGAATGGCGAAACACCGAACGAGACAAAAAAACTCAGATGAAGCACGTGATGGATGGCATCGTAGCTATCGACAAGAACGATGTCAACCTGAGCAATGCCAATATGAGCAGTCATACCCCCGCTGGACAGATGATGACATTTGCCTCGGAAGTAACCAAAGACTATACATATAAATATCTGTTGCCGAAACGTTTTGCCGAAGCGCACCAATTGGGAGACATCCACATCCATGACCTGGATTACTACCCGACAAAAACCACGACTTGCATCCAGTATGACATGGATGACCTCTTCGAACGTGGATTCCGCACCAAGAACGGCAGTATACGTACTCCGCAAAGCATTCAAAGCTATGCTACCCTGGCTACCATTATTTTCCAGACTAACCAGAACGAACAGCACGGAGGTCAGGCCATACCGGCATTCGACTTCTTTATGGCAAAAGGGGTAAGCAAATCATTCCGTAAACACCTGGCATCATTCATCAGCTTCTATGTACAGATGAACAAGGGTGAAGAAATAGAAGAAAAGGCTATCCGTACAGTGATTGCCGAACATCTGTCGTCCATCAAAGCAGCGGAACTGGAACGCGAAACATTGCGCATGGCCCTGACTGCCCTGCAGATCAATATCGACAAAGAACATCTGAACCAAATTATAGAGAAAGCATTTGTGCAGACTCAGAAAGATACGCACCAGGCCATGGAAGGCTTTATCCATAACCTGAACACAATGCACTCACGCGGTGGAAACCAGGTAGTGTTCAGTTCGATCAATTATGGAACAGACACTTCGGCCGAAGGACGCATGGTGATTGAAGAATTACTGAAAGCAACCGTAGAGGGACTGGGCACAAGGGGAGAAGTGCCGGTATTCCCCATTCAGATATTCAAGATAAAAAACGGAGTATCGTACACAGAAGCCGATTATGAAAAGGCTATGGCTAATTTCGATGCTGCCATGGAAGGTAAATTAAAATTTGAAGCACCCAACTTCGACCTATTCCTGAAAGCCTGCCACACTACGGCCAAAGCACTCTTCCCTAACTTCATGTTCCTGGATGCCCCGTTCAACCAAAACGAAAAATGGGACGCCAACGACCCGCAACGTTACCGTTACGAACTGGCCACCATGGGATGCCGCACGCGTGTGTTTGAGAATGTAGCCGGTGAGAAATCGTCTTTGGGACGCGGAAATCTTTCGTTCACTACACTCAATATGCCACGCCTTGCCATCGAAGCCCGTATCAAAGCAGAAAATATGACGGAGGACGGACACAATAAAGATGCCGTCGAGAGAAAGGCTAAAGAAATTTTCATCGAATCGATACATGAAACGGCTACCTTGATAGCCGAACAACTCTACGAGCGCTATCAATATCAGCGTACAGCCCTGGCACGCCAATTCCCCTTCATGATGGGAAATGATGTATGGAAAGGAGGAGCTGCCCTGAACCCGAACGAACAAGTAGGCGACGTGCTGCGCAGTGGTACGCTGGGTATCGGCTTCCTGGGTGGACACAATGCCATGGTGGCTCTCTATGGAGAGGGACACGGACACAGCCAGAAGGCATGGGACACCCTTTATGAAGCCGTGCTGGAAATCAACAAGGTGGCTGATGAATACAAAGCCAAATACAATCTGAACTATTCGGTGCTGGCTACACCCGCCGAAGGACTTTCAGGACGTTTCACCCGTATGGATCGCCGTAAATACGGAAAAATCAAAGGAGTGACAGACAACGATTATTATGTCAATTCTTTCCATGTGGATGTAAAAGAACCGATCAGCATTGTAGAAAAGATCAAACGGGAAGCTCCATTCCATGCCATCACCCGCGGAGGGCACATCACATATGTGGAACTGGACGGAGAAGCCCAGAAAAACGTACGCGCCATTGCCAAGATCGTAAAAGTAATGTTTGACGAAGGTATCGGCTACGGTTCTATCAACCACCCGGTAGACACCTGCCACAACTGCGGATACAAGGGAGTGATTTACGATAAATGTCCCGTATGCCAAAGTGAGAATATCCTGCGCATGCGCCGTATCACAGGTTATCTGACGGGCGACCTGAGTTCGTGGAACTCTGCCAAACGGGCAGAAGAGAGAGATCGCGTGAAGCATCTGTAATAAAGTCATGAATATACTTTATACATATCCGGAAACGATTGTCGACGGAGAAGGTATCCGGTATTCCATCTATCTGGCAGGTTGCCGGCACGGCTGCCCGGGTTGTCATAACCCGGAAAGTTGGAATCCGCAGGCCGGAGATGAATTGACAGAAAAGCGTCTGGACTGCATCATCCGTGAAATCAATTCGAATCCGTTACTGGATGGCGTGACTTTCTCCGGCGGAGATCCCCTTTACAACCCGGAAGCGTTTCTTCCGCTTATCCGGAGGATAAAAGAAGAGACAGGACAGAATATCTGGTGCTATACAGGATATACGTACGAAGAGATTCAGGCAGATCCGGCACTGGCTGCCGTACTACCTTATATAGATGTATTGGTGGACGGAC
The DNA here is from genome assembly GCF_018860125.1 of Bacteroides sp. HF-4919. Taxonomy (NCBI): domain Bacteria; kingdom Pseudomonadati; phylum Bacteroidota; class Bacteroidia; order Bacteroidales; family Bacteroidaceae; genus Bacteroides; species Bacteroides sp. HF-4919. The sequence goes on along the minus strand of NZ_JAHKNF010000004.1, from coordinate 138,324 downwards.
GCTTCAGACAAGAACTTTACTCTCCACATCTGGAATTCAGAGGTAGCAGCAATCAGAGGATTATCAGGCTGACATACACATGAAGGCGTATCGGAAGCAGAACTACAGATGACACAGATTTACATGGATTGCTGATTCATTTTGCTGATTATCAACAATAAAATCCAGTGTAAATCTGTGTCATCCGTATTGAAAAAGACTTCCGCTACATGCCTCGCTGAAATTCATGAATTAAAAAAACTTATATATCATTGTCCTCTCAAACCGAAGAAGCTTGACTTTGTTTACCTTTGTGGCAGTTCTTTTAAAAGGTTCTTTATGGCTCAGCTTACACAAACTTCGGAAATTGACGAAACTGACGGTCTCCCCCTCCATCGCCGCATCTGGGCAGTTGTCGGCATCTCTTTCGCCTTATGTATGTCGGTGCTCGACATCAATATCATCAATGTAGTACTCCCGACCCTCTCGCACGACTTCGGAACTTCACCTGCGGTCACAACCTGGATCATCAACGGGTATCAGCTCGCCATTGTGATATCGCTGCTTTCGTTTTCGTCGTTAGGCGAAATATACGGATACCGGAAGATCTTTCTTTCAGGCATTGCCATGTTCATAGTCACTTCCCTGATATGCGCCCTCTCCCATTCGTTCTGGACTCTGACCCTTGCCCGCATTTTCCAGGGCTTCAGCGCCTCAGCCATCACGAGTGTCAACACTGCCCAGTTACGTACCATCTATCCCCGAAATCAGATAGGAAGAGGAATGGGGATCAATGCCATGGTAGTGGCCATATCGGCTGCAGCCGGACCTTCGGTGGCAAGCGGCATTCTTTCCATCGCCTCGTGGCATTGGTTGTTTGCCATCAATGTCCCTCTGGGGCTTGCAGCCCTGATATTGGGATGCAAGTACCTGCCGAGAAAAGAAGAATGTTCCAACCGGAAATTCGATAAGCTCAGTGCCATAGCCAACGCTATCACCTTCGGACTGCTTATCTATACACTGGACGGATTTGCCCATCACGAGAAAAACGATTATATAGCCATCCAACTGGCTGTATTGGCCATTGTCGGCACGTATTATGTCCACAGGCAACTGAACCAGCCATCCCCTCTTTTACCGCTCGACCTGCTGGGAATACCTATCTTCAGGTTATCGATCCTGACTTCCATCTGTTCGTTCACGGCACAGATGCTGGCTATGGTTTCTCTTCCTTTTTTCCTGCAAAACTCACTGGGATACAGCGAAGTAATGACGGGATTGCTGCTGACTCCGTGGCCCATCGCCACATTGGTGACAGCACCGGCAGCCGGATACCTTGTGGAGCGCATCCACCCCGGCATACTGGGCAGTATCGGTATGGCCTTATTCTGCATCGGGCTCTATTCTTTATCTACATTAACAGCAGATTCATCGGTCATCAGTATCATTCTGCGATTGATGCTTTGCGGTGCAGGTTTCGGTATTTTCCAGACGCCCAACAACAGTACAATCATCTCTTCCGCCCCTACACAACGTTCGGGGGGAGCCAGCGGAATGTTGGGTATGGCACGGCTTTTAGGACAGACATTCGGTACAACGCTGGTTGCTTTACTCTTCAGTTTCGTAGTACACGAAAAAAGTACAGCGGTCTGTCTGATAGCAGGCAGCGGATTTGCTTTTGTCGCAGCAGTAGTGAGTAGTATGCGGCTTTCACAACCTTCTACGTTAAAGACAAAAACTCAATAATCATTCATTAGTATTCAGTCTCTCTCACAACTTCTACCAAGCGGGCAAAGTCCTCCGGATGTACATCTCCGATGTTACCGATACGGAAAGTATCCGCTTTTGAGATTTTTCCGGGATAGATAACAAATCCCTTAGCTTTCAGAGCAGTATAGAAATCTTTAAAATCGAATCCTGCTTTCGGGTAAAGGAAGGAAGTGATGATAGGCGACTGGATGGCATCATCGAGCAAAGTCTTGAATCCCAGCGAACGCATACCCTCCACCAATACCCGGTGATTCTCGCAATAACGCCGGTAGCGCGCCTCTACTCCTCCCTCTTCAATCAGTTCGGTAAGAGCTTGCTTGAATGCACGCACCACGTGGGTGGGCGAAGTGAAGCGCCATTTGCCATGTCCTTTCTCCATTGTCTCCCACTGGTCATAAATATCGAGTGAAAGTGAGCGGGCAACTCCTTTGCAACGCATCAGCTCGGAACGACGGGCAATGATGAATCCAAAACCCGGCACACCCTGGATGCACTTATTGGCACTGCTGATCAGGAAATCGATTCCCAGTTCACTGACATCCATCGGGATACCTCCGAAGCTGCTCATAGCATCCACAATAAGCTTCTTACCATGCATTTTCACGACATGTGCCAACTCTTTCAACGGATTCAGGATACCGGTAGTCGTTTCGCAGTGAACGAAAGCCACGTGAGTAATGTCTGAGTTATTGCTCAGGTAATCGTCCACATAGTCTACCGATACCTGTTCCGTTTCTTCAAAAGCAAGGAGATCATAGTCGATATGATAATATTCGGCAATATTTCCCATACGGTCACCATAAGCACCATTACTGCAAATCAGAAGTTTATCGTTCTTTCCGATGGCAGCACCGATAACTGCTTCCACACAATAAGTGCCGCTACCTTGCAAAAGTACGGAAGTGTACTCCTCCGTATTGCAAGTGGCAATGCCTACCAGTTGTTTACGCATTTCCTCCACAATGTGCAGGTTATAATCCTCGTCCCATGTACACCAGTCGGTCATCATGGTTTCTTTTACGGTTTCTGATGTGGTAAGAGGTCCGGGAGTTAATAACAAATAAGGTTTCATATCGTTTTAAGAATTGAGTTTTGAATTAATAGTTTGAATCAGCACGGGAAGTTCTTCGATGCTACGAATGACGTAAGAGGCTCCCGCAGCCAGCATACGTTCTTTGACTTCGGAGACGCGGGCTTCGAGTTCAGTTCCGGACAGACTGCCGGCCTCCTTCTCAGTAAGTGCCATTTCATTACTGCCCAACACGATTCCCACACTCCATACTTTAGCGTTGACACCTTCTTTGATGTCAGCAATGGTATCACCTACTTTAACCACGGTATCGAGACACGGCACGCCCAGTTTTGTGAGATTCTCGAAAACCATATACGGAGCCGGACGTCCGGCAGGCAGCAGATTCGGAGTAGCACAATAGTCTACACGATAACCTTTAGCCTCAGCCGCAGGTTGCACCACGTCCATCATTTCACGCGTATAACCGGTAGTAGAGCCTATCTTCAGTCCTTCGGCACGGAGTTTTTCCAAGGTAGGGATTACACCCGGAATAGGATCTGTGTACTCTTTCAGAGAAGCAAAAAGATATTTCTCAAACAGCCGGTTCAGTTCCACCACGTCTTCCTCCGTCCAGTCACGCTGATAGCGGGCAGTGAATTGCTCGTTCACTTCGGGCATAGTCAGCAGTTCACGAATGTGCTGAATCTTGGGCAACCCCATCGGTTTGCGGGTTTGCACGACGTCAATCGTCAGCCCTTTTTCGGCAAAGGCCTTGATGAAGGCGGCCACCGGAGCGAAACATCCGTAGTCGACCGCAGTTCCGGCCCAGTCCATAATGATACATTCAATCTTTTTCATTTTATATCTATTTTTCCTTGTTTTTGAATCCGGTGCAAATGTAGGGCATAGCGGACAGAGCAAAAATGAATTTGCAGGATTCATTTCATTCATATTCTGCAGGGTTCTGCTGAAATATTAATGTAACATTCATATCATGATTATATAATCCAAAAGTCATATATTTGCAATGCAAACAACGTGTCGATATACCATGAACGAACTTGAAGAGATATACAAAAGAATAGAATACCTCCGTAACAACGGAGTGAAAATGAAGGAAATAGCCGACTGGATCAATATGGCCCCCAGTGTGTTGTCCGCACTCTATTCGAGTGTACTTCCTGCTTACCTGAATCTGCAAAAAACCAAAACACAGGAAGAGGCACTGGACGAAGCACTGGCTTTGGTGAACAATGTGTCGAAAAAACGCCTGCTTGGCAATCTGAGCGGAATGAAGGAGCGCTTGTTCGACCTGGAACCCGATCAGGAAACAAACAACATGGGAAATACGTTCCTGAAACTCCTGGAAAAAGAAATGCAGGGGTCTGTAGAAGAAGTGTATAATTATAGCGGTACATATCTGAGTTACAGTCTCTCTTCATCGACTGACAGTCTCAAGGCAGAACCCTATCTGATCTGCGCATCAGAGAATAATGATTACGTCAAAGTAGGCATGATCAATGCTTATAAATCGGTACATTGGGGAAGCGGCATCATCAGCAATCATCAAAACTCCTATCTGATGTTCAACGAACGGGAACTGCCACAGTTTGCCATGGTCACCATTTATCTGCAACTGCCACATTATGAATATCCCAACATGCTAAAGGGATTGTATCTATGCCTGGACTACAACCACAACCCGATAGCGCGGAGAATCGTCCTGGTGAAGCAATCGGACAGCACGGATATAGACGCATTTCTGAAAATGGAAGGCAGACTGATTCCCAAAGCGGAACTGACACCGGAAGAAGAGATCTATTATAACTATACATGCCAGGAAGGCGACTACATAAAAACCTGTACAGTACCGTCACCCAAGTTGGATGAATCGGATCTGGAGAGAGAAAAGAAGATGCTGAAAATATAAAAAACTACCATTAACGATCATAAACCACGAGCTGCAAGTATCCGCGGAATAATCACGCAATCACTTGCAGCTCGTAGTTTATTTATAAGATGTTACTTCCGTCTAAAAGAAGAACCTCAGTATATCATTGAAATTTGCCCAAATCAAGAGACCGAACAACAGGATCATACCCGTCATCTGTGCATATTCCATAAATTTATCACTCGGCTTGCGGCGGGCAATGATTTCATAGAACAAGAACAGTACGTGTCCACCATCCAGTGCAGGGATAGGCAGGATGTTCATAAACGCAAGGATGATAGACAGGAAAGCGGTCATGTACCAGAACTGATGCCAGTTCCAGGTTGCAGGGAAAATACTGCCGATGGTTCCGAAACCACCCAACTGTTTGGCACCCTCCTTGGAGAAGAGATATTTCATATTACCCACATAACCTTTCAACGTCTTCACCCCCAACGCCGCACCGGCAGGGAATGATTCGAAAAAGCCATACTCCTTCTTTATAACAGGAAGAAGCTGATCTGTATACTTATTGATCCCTACTCCCATCTTAAAAGCAGAGTCAGTGACCACAGTCAACATATCTGTCTTTCCGTCGCGTACATAAGTCAACGTGATCTGGTGCGGATCGAGGCTATCTTTCTGTAATGCTGCTGCATTCTTTCTTCGGTCAGCCATAGCCATCAGGAAGTCCGAATAAGAAATCGACTTTCCATCAAGGGCAATGATACTGTCTCCCTGTTGGATACCGGCCATTGCCGCAGGTGAATTGACCATCACACTGTCTACTACATAAGGAATGCGGAATTCAGCAAAACGAACACTGTCAGCCAACAGGCGTTGCATCATATCTTCGGGAATATACACAGAAGCCTTTTTACCCTCACGCAACACGGTCACCTCACGAGCATCGGCAATCTGGCTAAGCATATCCGGGTCATAACGTACAAAGTCAACTCCATCGGCTGACAACAGAACATCTCCATCCTGAAAGCCGACAGCCTTAGCTGTTTCATTAAACTCCATACCCAACGGTGCCTGCTGCACGGGAACGTACTGATCTCCCCATTTAAACAGAATCATCGAGTAGATGAACAAGGCCAGGAGGAAGTTGAACAACACGCCGCCTACCATAATCAACAGGCGCTGCCATGCAGGTTTGGAGCGGAACTCCCATGGTTGTTCGGGTTGTTTCATCTGCTCCGTATCCATTGACTCGTCAATCATACCGGCAATCTTGACATAACCTCCCAAAGGCAGCCAGCCGACAGCATATTCTGTCTCACTTTTTTTAGGTTTAAATTTGAATAGTGTGAACCAAGGGTCAAAGAATAAGCAAAATTTTTCTACCCGTACCTTAAACAGGCGGGCAAAGAGAAAGTGCCCCCCTTCATGAATGATGACGAGCAAAGATAAGCTCATAATCAATTGCAGGGCACGGATTAAAAATGTTTCCATCAGATTATTTACAATTTATTTATTTACAAATTAATTCACGGGCAATCCGGCGCGCTTCCGCATCGGTTGCCACATAGTCATCATAGGTAGGAGTCTGTACGAAAGATATCTGCCCCATGGTCTGTTCTATCACATCACTCATGCCGAGGAAGCTGATTTCATCACGAAGGAAAGCAGCCACTACCACTTCATTAGCCGCATTGACAATGCAGGGCATATTCCCTCCCCTATACATCGATTCGTAAGCCAAGGCCAGATTACGGAACCGCTTGGTATCGGGTTGCTCAAAAGTAAGGTTCGTACATTTCGAAAAGTCAAGCCGGTCAAAAGACGAGTTGACACGATCCGGATAAGAGAAAGCGTACTGGATAGGCAGACGCATATCCGGCATACCCAACTGGGCCTTTACGGCTCCATCCTCGAATTGTACCATCGAATGGATAACAGACTGCGGATGTACTACCACCTCTATCTGACTGGGATGTACTCCAAACAGCCATTTAGCTTCAATCACTTCAAAGCCTTTGTTCATCATCGAAGCAGAATCAATGGTGATCTTGGCTCCCATTTCCCAATTCGGATGCTTCAATGCCTGCACCTTCGTCACGGTTTTCAGCTGATCCATGGTACATGTACGGAAAGGACCACCGGAAGCAGTCAGAATTACTTTCTCGATCGGATTGCCCACCTCTCCGGCCAAACACTGAAACACGGCTGAATGTTCAGAATCGACAGGAAGAATCGGTGTACGGTATTGCTGTGCCAACTGATTAATCAGCTCTCCGGCAACAACCAGCGTCTCCTTGTTGGCAAGCGCAATCGCTTTTCCGGCACGAATGGCATTCATGGTCGGCTTCAGCCCTGCATAGCCTACCATAGCTGTCAGTACGACGTCGATAGGACCGGACTCTACAATCTGGCATAAAGCGGCAGTACCGGCGTAAACTTTAACAGGCAGATCGCTGAGGGCCTCTTTCAGTTGTACATATTTCTCTTCGTTAGCTATAACCACAGCCTCAGGCAGGAACTTACGTGCCTGAGCTATCAGGAGATCTACCTTATTATAGGCAGTCAGTGCATAAACTTCATACAGTTCGGGATGCTCCTCGATAACCTGTAAGGCCTGTGTACCGATAGAGCCCGTAGAACCTAAGATAGCTATTTGTTTTTTCTTTATCTCGTTCATTATTAGAATACAATGTATTTTTCAGGATTAACCGGCCGTCCTCTGTGCCAAAGTTCAAAATGGAGATGCGGACCGGTAGTGAGCGTTCCGCTATTCCCGACCAAAGCAATTGCTTCACCGCCTTTCACAGTATCTCCCTCACGCTTCAGCAACGAACCGCAATGTTTATAGACTGATACAAAATCCTGGTTATGCTGTACCTCGATCAGGTAACCGGTTTCGGCCGTATAAGTACTCAATATGACTGTACCGTCAAGGGTAGCCAGAACACTTTCATTGGGATTAGCGGCAATATCGGTTCCAAAATGTTTCTTCTCAGCATTAAAATGATCGGATATCATACCACGGGTCGGACGATAGAAAATCAATCCGTTCACATCGGGCTGAGAGGTAATAGAGGTCAGATTATATTTTTCGGTCTCTTCATATTGGCGACGGAAAGCTTCTTCGCGTTCGGAACGGGCTATCAACGAATCTTCACGCATAGTGGTCAGTGAATCCATTGACTGTACGGTATCCACCCGCACTGTTCCGCTGAAAATATCTTGTATATTCATGATATACATATTCTGACGGTCCACCAGCTGTTGCAAAGAATCCACCCGCAAGGCATTCTCTACAACCTGCGCACGAATATCACTGTTCATATATCCCGGCAAATAGTTGCGTAAAGGGGTGAAAGTGATAATGGCAGCAGCAAACAGGAAAAGCAGGGTCAGAACCGAAAGTAACACGGAAAGCCCGTTCAACTTGGATACATGAAGTCCCACCACCTCTTCGAGCGTATTCTCGTTGATGATAGTGAGTTTGTACTTGAACTTAATATTGTTCCAAAAAGCTTTACTGCGTTTCTTTTTCGGCATTATTATAGGATATAGCGTACAAATGTAAGCATTTCGCTTTACTTGCCGCCTGTTTCTTTATGCTATTTAACTTTCTTCATCATCGCACTCGTCCAAAGACAGCAGGCCCTCGGGCAAATCGACTGTAATGATTTTGTGTTTCTGGTCAATACCGGCTATAAATTCTTCCTGTGCCGGAATCAGCAGTTCATCTCCATCCCGGTCCACCACAAACAAAGTGTTAACGGTAGATATATCTACGTCTGTCACCTCACCTAAAGCACCGTGGCGAACATCTTCCACCCGAAAACCCACAAAAAAGCTCCATGACAGTTCTCCCGGTTCGGCCTCTTCTACATGCTCCACCGGGAAATAGACTTCCACATTGGTAAACATCCGGGCACGTTCGGCCGTATCCACCCCTTCAAGTTTTACCAAAGCGGTAGAGTCGGACCGAAAGCGGTACTCTTCTATAAAAAAGGGAACAAAGATATCATCCAGCCGGCAAATCAGGTAATCGCAGTCCACCCGGTCAAAAATATCATCCGTAAAGGTAAACGACAATTCGCCGTGTATGCCGTGTGGCTTATTGAACAAGCCTATCTTGTATACATCTTCTCTTTTTATCATATTCGTGTAATTCTTGCACCGATAGCGTTGAGTCGACCTTCGATATTTTGATATCCGCGGTCTATCTGCTCGATATTATGAATCCGGCTGATACCTTCGGCGCTCATCGCAGCGATAAGCAAGGCGATACCGGCACGTATATCGGGAGATGTCATATTGCCACCCCGCAAAGTAAATCCATGATTATGACCGATAACGACTGCACGGTGCGGATCGCAAAGAATGATCTGGGCCCCCATATCAATTAACTTATCCACAAAGAAGAGGCGGCTTTCGAACATCTTTTGATGAATCAGCACACTCCCTTTCGCCTGGGTAGCCACTACCAGCATGACACTCAACAAGTCCGGAGTCAGCCCCGGCCAGGGAGCATCGGCAATGGTCATAATAGATCCGTCGATAAAAGATTCGATTTGATAACAGTCCTGAGCCGGTACATAAATATCATCTCCTCTCTGTTCGAGCTTAATGCCCAACCGACGGAAACTTTCAGGAATAATGCCTAAATTCTCGTAAGAGACATTCTTAATGGTTATTTCGCTACGGGTCATTGCAGCCATACCGATGAAACTGCCTACTTCAATCATATCCGGCAATACGGTATGATCCGTTCCATGGAGTTCGTCCACCCCTTCAATCGTCAGCAGGTTCGAAGCTATGCCGCTGATTTTTGCTCCCATCCGGTTCAACATTTTACAAAGCTGCTGCAAATAAGGTTCACAAGCGGCATTATAAATCGTAGTCATCCCTTTGGCAAGCACGGCAGCCATCACTATATTGGCTGTTCCGGTAACAGAGGCTTCATCGAGCAGCATATAAGTACCTTTCAGCTCTTGTGCCGAAATCTCGTATACACCACGTTCTTCATTATAAGCAAAGTCAGCTCCCAGGTTCTGGATCCCCACAAAGTGCGTATCCAATCGCCGACGACCGATTTTATCTCCGCCCGGTTTGGATATCATTGCTTTGCCAAAACGGGCAACCATCGGTCCGATCAACATCACCGATCCCCGCAGGCTGGAACATTTCTTCAGGAATTCATCACTCTCCAGATAAGCGAGATCTACATTTTCAGCTTTAAAGCTATATGAATCGACACCTGTCTTCGCCACCGTTACTCCCATATCCCGCATCAATTGAATCAGGTTATTGACGTCCAGAATATCCGGGATGTTATTTACTGTCACTTCTTCGGCGGTAAGCAACGTAGCGCAGATAATCTGCAACACTTCGTTTTTGGCACCTTGCGGATGAATGTCCCCACTGAGCCTGTGTCCTCCTTCGATTACAAATGAAGCCATGTTTTAGGTGATTAGTGGTTAATGATTAATGATAATAATCTCCTTGCTTAGAATTTTCTTCTCTGATTATTATTTCTCTGGTTATTGTTGTTATTCGTACGCGGACGATAATTCTGGGCAATACGTTCAGACATCAAACGCAAAATCTCGTCATCCATCTGCAATTTACCTCCTGAGAATTCAGCCAGATCTTCAGCGATCTTCCGGTCGTCCACCGTATCTTTGTTCCAAGCCATATAATCTTTCTTCATGTGATTGCAGATAAGGGCTACCAGATTCTTCTTTTCGTCCCCTTCCGGAAACTCACATGCCTTTTTAATCAACACTTCCAGTGTACGGCCATAGTGGCGATAACGGATCTTAGTGCTCGGATAAGGAATCGAATCGGGTTTCGTCACCAGATTGTCCTTGCGGATAATCTCGTAAGGATAGTCTATATCCAGCTTAAAGTCTGACATAATGGCCAGATGATCCCACAGCTTATGTTTGAAATCGGGTACATCTCTCAAATGAGGAAACATGTTACCCATGATATTGATAACGGTATTGGCACAACGCTGGCGTTCGGAACGGTCTTGTATAGTCAATGCAAAATCGACCATATTCTGGATACTGCGCCCATATTCGGGCAGCGGCATTCTTTTCTGTTGAGTATTATACTGCATGTAGTTAAATTTTAATTTGAAAATAGAAAATCCAAAGGGTTGAAAAGTATCAAAGTAACTTCTTGGGTTGGGAAGCCACAAACTCTTTCAGATAGAAGGGCTCAAAATAAGCCACATCTTTATAATCATTAATAGCAATCGCTTTTTCGGCAAGTGGAAACATCATCTTTGCCAATGGATGGATGTCGTCAATAAAATGCGCGTTGGGATGCGTAATCTTTTCACGGCACTTTGCTGCTCCGTTCCCAAAGAAATAAACCGGGTGCTTCTCTAAAAACTCAAGATAAGAATTTTCGTCTACAATGTCGGCTGAAATCTCACGCCTCACATTCAGCGCACGGTCGTATATAGCCGCATATACCTCCATTCTCCGGGCATCGATCATCGGACAAATCAGTGCGTCTTCGGGCAATTCGTGATAAAGCAATACCGGTACACTCAGTACCTCCAGTGTAGGAATACCGATTAACGGGACATTACGCCCGTAACAAATGCCCTTTGCCATTGAAACACCGATACGTAATCCGGTATACGATCCGGGACCGCAACTGACGGCAACCGCATCCAACGGAATAGCATGACTATCGATGAAAGACAATGCTTCATCTACAAATACTCCCAACGAAACGGCATGTGAAGGCCCCTTAAGGTCCTCTTTCACAAAAATATTCTGCCCATCTTCACTCACAGCTACCGAACAAACAGCGGTAGAGGTTTCAATATGTAGGATACACGACATAATAATCAGATTATTAAATTGACGCAAATTTACATGATTATTTTCAGATTACCGCACCGAGATATAAATAAAGCGCATTTCCATTCAAAATCATTGCATTAAATTAAGTTTTTGCGTACTTTAGCAGACTATTTTATACAAGCAAAAGATAAATATAACAAGTTTTAAAATTAGAGATGAAACAGGCGTGCTACTATATAATGCTGTTATTATTTGTAGAGTTGGCAGGTATCCGGACGACCGTACAAGCTACAGAATCAAGCGAAACGAAGCATTTTGCCGTTTTGTCAAATGACAGCCCGACAGAAAAGTACAGTGACTACGGTACACCTGCAAAGAGGAAATTCCTTTCCGACAGTTATTACCTGTCACTCACCCAAGCACAAAAAGAAAAAGCACTCGCACGGCATGACTCACTAATCCGCAGCATAGAAGCAGGAAAAGCTCCGGAAAACATCAACATCGTCGAAATTTACCAGAACAGAGGGCATCTGTTGCGTTGTCTTCACCGATATAAAGAGGCTTGCGCAGCCTACGACCGATCAATGATCGTTTCCGACTCACTAATTAAGAAAGAGTATGGTGCACAGGTCGACTCCCTCCGCCAGAAACATGATGTAAATACATTATTACTTGAAAAAATAAATTTGCAGTCAGAAAAGCGTCAGGTAGCTTTCATCTTTGCCCTATGCATCTTGTTCATAGCTATCTGCATCAGCTTATATTACTACCAGACACTGGCCAAGACTCAAAGACTTCAGAAAGAGGTATTGCAACAGAGCATCAAAGCACAGGAGAGCGAAGAGGTGAAAGCATCTTTTATCAAATCCATCTGTCACGAAATACGTACACCGCTCAATTCTATCAACGGCTTCTCCGAAATATTAAGCGATGATTTCTCTACTCCCGAAGAACAAAAGGATTACCAGCTTATTATTCAGGAAAACACCCGTCTGCTCACCTCACTGCTCCATAGCCTGGTAGAAGTGGCCAATCTGGATAGCCTGACAGCAAGTCTCACACTGAAACCTATAGAAATAAACCACTATTGCCGTCTCGAAATGCAATATCTGGAAGAAACGGAAGGAAAACCGGAAATAGATTATCAACTCAATTTACCGGAGAACGATTATAAAGTCTATGCCCACCCGCAATATCTTAGCTTATTGCTCCGGGCTTTGCTGAACAACGCCAATAAGTTTACGACTCAGGGGTTCATCAATCTCAGTTGCCGGAAAGACAGCAGACGGAAGATGCTGATGGTCAGTGTTACAGATACGGGATGTGGAGTACCGACGGACAAGCACGAATATGTTTTCCGGCGCTTCACCAAACTGGATACTTTCAGGCAAGGAAGCGGATTGGGACTTTACCTTTGTAAACTGATCATCAGGCACATGCAAGGAGATATCTACATTGACAAGACGTATACGAAAGGATCCCGCTTTATATTTACCCTACCGATGGAGAACGCTAAGAAATGAAAAAGAAATACTACATCTGGATTATATTGCTATTCATTGTAACAATATCCCAAGCCGCCCCTTCGATCAAGGACAGTTTACAAAACATACTGCAAAAGACGAAAGAGCCTACCCAACGTGCCGAATTATTAATCAATATATTAGACCTGTCCGATTCCTCAACCGATGAATTGGAAATCGCCCGGAAACTTTACACAGAAGGGAAGAAAGCGGACGATAAAATGGCCATCGGCGCATCTCTCAGCACACTCACCATTCACTATATGCAGGATCCGGAAAAGAAAGATTCACTTACCCTTCTGCTGAACGAAGCAGAAAAGCTGCTGGAAAACTCAGATGAAGAGGGACTTGCCACCTATTACAAAATGACTTATAAAGCCCGGCTCCTTCAACTTGCTCCCCGGGAAGAAAGGGTAAAAGTCTGCAACCGGATACAGCAGGAACTGAACGACCGGAAAGAGTCGGAAACGCCTTATGAAAAGGCCGAACGTTTATTCCTCACCGGAGTGATCCACTATCTGTTAATGGCTATGACCGAAAATATAGATTATAAAAATGCCCTCCCCTATTGGGAAGAAGGATGGAATTTGGCAGAGGGTTTTCCACCTACTGCCCGCAAAAACTTTACAGGCAATCTATATATCATGCTAAGCGTGAGTTACCGCAGCCTGAAAGACAGCAAACGCCTGATGGAAGTATCTAACCAGTACTTGCAAAGACTGGATGAATATTTCAGCCGGGAAGATGTAATCCGCCGGCGCCCTTACTTCTACAAAAACAGTTTATATGTGCTGTGCTACCAGCAACTGATGCTAAACCATCAACTGATAGGGCGACAGAAAGCACATGAATATTATCTGCGTTATTGTAACTACGTCCGTCACGGAAAAGGAGATGCCCTGTTACGCAATAAACTTTTTTTCTACGATTTAAGTCAAAGTTATTTCAGTAGTCTGGGCGAATATCCACAAGCACTCGCCTTTTGTGATTCACTGATCCAGATGGTAGAAACCGGTAAGGCTATCAATACGGCCTCGGTGACGCACTATAAGACCAAAGCCAAATTACTCCGGGAAATGGGGCGTGCCGAAGAATCCTGTCAGGTTTACGACCGGGCTATGTTTCTGGCCGATTCACTGACCCGTAAAGAACAACTCGGCGAACTTGGAGAAATACAGGTAAAAAATGAAGTCGCACAACTGGAACTGGAAAAAGCGGACATTATTACCCGAATCAGGAACATTGCTTTTTACAGTACCATCCTACTGACTTTCGTTGTCATCGGCTTTACTGTTTATCTTTCAATCAACCTGAAACGTACCCGCAAACTACAAAAAGAGTTGCTGTGCCAGACCCAAAAGGCTCAGGAAAGCGAACGAATGCAATCGAACTTCATCCGGTCGATGTATAACGATGTACACATTCCTCTCAATCACATCAACAAACAGACTCAACTGATAGTAGGCACTTCACTTTCGTCCATCCAAAAGGCAGAATGTTCGGAACAGATAAAAGAGAGTTGCCAGCAACTGACTTCGCTATTGGATAAAATGCTCGAAAAGGCTTATCACGAAAGTTCGGCAGAAACCAAAGATACTCCGCCGGACCACGGCTCTTTCATTTAACAACCGTCTTCCTCCCTTGTCTCCCCCCCACAAAACCCTCCATTCGCACACAGCGATGCGGAAGCAGCGTTTCGTTGTTTCTTTTTTAAGAAAGAATCCGGCCGACTATTACCGGAGAAGTGTAGTAGATTAACCATTGTCATACAACTCTTTATCCCAGCCCGCATACCTGGGCTAATAAGCCCACATACCCGGGCTGATGAGCCCGCATACCCAGGCCGATGAGCCCGCATGCCCGGGCTGAGATAAAGATCCGACCATTTGCACTAAAGAGAGTAAGGGAAATGAAATGCTTTTAGAGAGATTAACGGATAAGAAATTGGACATATCCATTTGTTTTCCAAATCGTTACTACTGAAATACCCCCTAAAACAGCGGGTGGAAGATGGGGGTGGAAGATAAATGGCATAAAAACCGTATCTTCCACCAATATACACATCTCACAATCAACGACATGCATTCTCAAAGGTGGAAGATGGAAGATCGAAACGTGTTTTTTGTATGGGAGGAAGGCGGAGTAAATGAAAGAGCCGTGCCGCCCGATTAAACAAAATGTCTTTTTTATCCATTTACAGCGGTTATCTTAAAATTATCCCGTATTTTTGCACAAAACTTTTGGTAATATGATACAATCCATGACGGGATATGGCAAAGCAACTGCCGAACTTCCCGATAAGAAGATTAATGTAGAGATAAAATCGCTCAATAGTAAAGCGATGGATTTGTCGGCACGAATCGCACCGGCATACCGTGAAAAAGAGATGGAACTCCGCAATGAAATTGCACGTGTGCTGGAACGTGGAAAAGTTGACTTCAGCCTCTGGGTGGAAAAGAAAGAGTGCGCAGAAGCCGCCACTCCCATCAACCAGGTATTGGTAGAAGGATATTATAACCAAATCAAAGCTATCTCCGAAAACCTCCACATTGCAGTACCCACTGACTGGTTTCAGACTCTGCTCCGCATGCCGGACGTGATGACACGTACCGAAACACAGGAGTTAAGCGAGGAAGAATGGGGAATAGTATATGCAACCGTCAAAGAAGCTGTTTCACATTTAGTAGATTTCCGTAAGCAGGAGGGTGCCGCCCTTGAAAAGAAGTTCCGTGAAAAGATTGAAAACATTCATCGTTTACTTGAATCGGTAACACCTTATGAAAAAGAACGGGTGGATAAAGTTAAAGAACGAATCACAGATGCGCTGGAAAAAACACTGAGCGTAGATTATGATAAAAACCGTCTTGAACAGGAACTGATTTACTACATTGAGAAACTCGACATCAATGAAGAGAAACAACGCTTGAGCAACCACCTGAAATATTTCATCAGTACCCTTGAAAACGGTAACGGACAAGGTAAAAAGCTGGGATTCATCGCTCAGGAAATGGGACGTGAAATCAATACGCTCGGCAGCAAATCGAATCATGCTGAAATGCAAAAGATTGTGGTACAGATGAAAGATGAGCTGGAACAGATCAAAGAACAAGTGCTGAATGTGATGTAACAACGACAGATTATGAATTTAACAGAAAGAATAACTACCCCACCTCAAAAGGGTGAAGCCAAAATCATCATCTTTTCTGCTCCTTCCGGATCGGGCAAGTCGACAATTATAAATTATTTGTTGGGCCAGCAGCTGAATCTTGCATTCTCCATTTCAGCTACCAGCCGTCCGCCACGAGGAAATGAAAAGCATGGAGTAGAATATTTTTTCCTCACTCCCGACGAATTCCGCCAACGCATTGCAAACAATGAATTTCTGGAATACGAGGAAGTTTATACCGATCGATTTTACGGAACTTTAAAAGAACAGGTAGAGAAACAGCTTGCTGCCGGCCAGAACGTAGTGTTCGATGTAGATGTGGTGGGCGGTTGCAATATAAAAAAATTCTATGGTGACCGTGCACTTTCACTTTTTATCCAGCCCCCTTGTATCGAGGAGTTACGTCGCCGCCTGATCGGGCGTGGCACAGATGCTCCCGAGGTCATTGAAAGTAGAATAGCCAAAGCCGAATATGAATTAAGCTTTGCTCCGAAATTTGACAAAGTAATCATCAATGATGACCTGGCAACAGCCAAGGCACAGGCATTAAAAGTGATTAAAGAGTTTCTGGGTATCGATGCGGAATAAGATCTGTGTTCTCTTATTTGTGATTATAGCATATGAAAAAAACTAAAACCGGAATCTTCAGCGGCTCTTTCAACCCGATACACATCGGACACTTGGCACTTGCCAACTATCTGTGCGAGTTTGAAGGGCTGGATGAAGTTTGGTTTATGGTCACTCCGCACAGCCCCTTCAAAAAGCAGGCAGATTTATGGTCTGACGAGCTGCGCCTGCAACTGGTACAGCTCGCTATTGAAGGATATCCACGATTCCGTGCATCCGATTTTGAATTTCATTTACCTCGTCCCTCCTATACTGTCCACACACTCAACCGTCTGAAAGAAGTATATCCCGAAAGGGAATTCCAACTGATTATAGGCTCTGACAACTGGAAAGTATTTGACCAATGGTTCGAATCGGAACGTATTGTCTCAGAAAATAAAATACTCGTTTATCCTCGTCCCGGTTTTCCGGTAGATGCCTCACAACTACCCCCGAACGTACACTTAGCGCATTCTCCGATATTCGAAATCAGTTCCACCTTTATCCGTCAAGCTCTGGCTGCCGGAAAAGATGTGCGCTATTTCCTTCACCCGGCTGTGTACACGAAAATCAAAGCTATTCATTCCGCAAACGATGCAATGTAATCATCACAATTTCGGCCGGTGCTCCAATACGGATATTCTTGTTTGAAGTACCGATCCCATTGGTTACAATCATCGGAATTTTAGCTGAATTATATTTCAACCCTGTCAGGAACCGACTGCCATAATGCGAAGGAATGATGGGAGCATAGCCAAAAATACGTACCTGTCCTCCATGCGTGTGTCCGGCCAGCACCAGATCAGAATTAGCGACAGACACATCTTCGGCATAATCAGGAGTGTGTACCAACAGAATCACAAAATCGGCCGGAGGGAGGGACAGAGTAGGAGAAACACCGTTATTGGCAAGATCAAACGGGTTACGTACACCGGCCAGAATAATCTGCTCACCATTGCGCCTCAACGTGTCAAGCTGATGTTCAAGAGGGCGCATGCCATAACGTTTCATTTCACGGATAATTTCATCATGACAACGTTCATAGTCGTTATTTCCCATCACACCATAAGTACCCAACGGCGTTTTCACTTTAGCCAATGCCGCAAAAAGTTCGGGTACAAACTGACACCCTTCCTGATAATCACCTCCCATCAACAATACATCGGCATGCTGTGCGTTAAGCAAACGTACCAGACTCTCCAGCCCTTTCTCCTTGAAAAGGCTTTTATAATGCAAGTCCGAAATAAAGGCAATACGGAAACCATCAAAGGCTTCAGGAACATCACGATGGGTGAACTCGTATCTTTTCACCCGGTCGATCCCCGGATAAACAGAAGATACACTGACAGCAGAACTGGTGATATTTGTTCCCCGGGCTACAACAGGCGGAATCGAACGCGTTATCCCGGAAGAGGCAACCTGCCCCTTTTCCGCTGCTTTCCGTCTGGCAGAAAGTTTTTTGAGTCCGGAAGTATCAGGAGCGAACAACCGGGCCACTACATCGGAACTGTCCGGACGAATGGAATCGGTATTCAATACCGGACGAGCAATCGGAGAAACCAGGTTTTTCTTTGATTTACAGGACGAAAGCAGCAATAAAAGTACCGCCAATAAGTATATTGTTTTCTTCATATTCTCTAATATCAGGAGCGCAAAGATAGGCAAAAAAGCAAAAATATACATTTTTTTGCCCTATCTTTGTTCTCTTGAAACGAATTATATAGAAAAAGAGAATGGAAGAAGTAAGACGGAACTCGTTACAGGCATGGATACTTGCTGCCCGTCCCAAAACATTGGCAGGTGCCATTACCCCGGTAATGATTGGTTGTGCATTGGCTTATGCCGACGGAAAATTCAGTTGGATACCGGCATTAATCTGTTGTTTGTTTGCCGGCTTAATGCAGATTGCCGCCAATTTTATCAACGACTTATTTGACTTTCTGAAAGGCACCGACCGGGAAGACCGCCTCGGTCCGGAACGTGCTTGTGCACAAGGCTGGATTTCGGCGAACGCCATGAAGAAGGGCATATTCATAACAGTAGCCCTCGCCTGCCTGATTGGTTGTAGCCTCCTATTATATGGCGGCTGGGAATTGATCCTTGTAGGTGCGCTATGTGTATTATTTGCTTTCCTGTATACCACAGGTCCTTACCCGTTATCCTACAAAGGATGGGGAGACGTATTAGTCATCGTGTTTTTTGGTTTTGTCCCGGTAGGAGGTACTTATTATGTACAGGCCCTCAACTGGACACCGGACGTTACGGTTGCTTCATTGGTGTGCGGACTGATTGTAGATACATTACTGGTAGTTAATAATTACCGGGACCGGGATGCCGACCGGAAAAGCGGGAAAAAGACGGTTGTAGTTCGTTTCGGTGAACCTTTCGGAAGATATTTCTATCTGTTGCTCGGCATCATAGCCGCTTGGCTCTGTTTCTGGTTTTTATTCAGCGGACATTTATATGCGACTCTCCTGCCTCAGTTTTACCTGTTTTTTCATATCCGGACCTGGAGAAAGATGGTACAGATACACAGCGGTAAAAAGCTAAACAGCATATTGGGCGAAACTTCGCGAAATATGCTGCTTATGGGGATCCTACTATCAATAGGACTGATTATAAACGGTTAACGTTTGCTATACATCCGTTCGTAATATTTCTGATAATCACCGCTGGTAACTTCTTCTACCCATTCCTGATTATTCAGATACCATTCAATTGTTTTCACAATGCCCACCTCGAATTTCGTTTCGGGATACCATCCCAAGGCATTGGTGATTTTCGTCGGATCAATGGCATAGCGCTGGTCATGACCCAGACGGTCCTTTACAAACGTAATCAAGTCTTCATTGATCCAGTCAACCGAGATTTCACCATCGGCATTCTTTTCTTTCTTCTTCAATACTTCACGATATTCGGGATGTTCCGACATCAGGCGGTGAATCGTCGCAATGGTCAACTTCACTATCTCAAGATTTGTCTTTTCGTTATGTCCACCCACATTGTACACTTCACCTTCACGTCCTTCACGAACTACCAAATCGATGGCCTTGCAATGATCTTCTACGTATAGCCAGTCGCGCACATTGCTGCCATCGCCGTACACCGGAAGTTTCTTACCCTCAAGAATATTCTTGATAATAAGCGGAATCAATTTCTCCGGAAAATGATAAGGGCCGTAATTATTTGAACAGCGGGTGATGGTCACCGGCATCTTATACGTATCATGATAAGCCATAACCACCATATCGGCACTGGTCTTCGATGCACTGTAAGGGCTATGCGGACAGAGTGGAGTTGTTTCATGGAAATACCCCTCAGCCCCCAGCGAACCGTAAACTTCGTCGGTAGATACCTGATGATAGCGTACTCCTTTACGCCAGGTAGGATACCCGTATTCATCCTTACCGGTCACCCATGCACGACGTGCCGCATCCAACAGGTTTTGTGTTCCCAAAATATTGGTCATCAGGAACAGTTGCGGATTCTCAATGCTACGGTCTACATGACTTTCGGCAGCAAAGTTAACTACATAGTCAAATTTATACTCACCAAAAAGACGGTCAGCCAGTTCACGATCACAAATATCACCTTTTACAAAAAAGCAACGTTCGTTATCAATGTCGTTTGCAATTGTTCCGAGATTTCCGGCATAAGTCAGTGCATCGAGCACTACCACTTTGATATCGCTGTGTTTAGCCAGAATATACTTCAGATAATTGGCACCGATAAATCCGGCAGCACCGGTTACAAGATAAGTTTTCATATTCTTTATGATTGATTTATTAATTTGCTAAGTCTATCAGATATTTACCGTATTCGGTTTTTCCCAACTTCTCGCCCAGAGCTTTCAATTGGGATGAAGAAATCCATCCGTTACGCCAAGCTATTTCTTCAATACAGCTCACATAAAACCCTTGGCGATTCTGAATAGTGGCTACAAAGTTGGATGCCTCAAGCAGGCTGTTGCAGTTTCCCGTATCCAACCAGGCAAAACCGCGCCCGAAAAGTTCCACTTTCAGCGTTCCCTCACCGAGATATAATTTATTCAAATCAGTTATTTCATATTCCCCCCGGACAGAAGGTTCCAGAGCAAGTGCCTTTTCCGTCACCGTGGCATCATAAAAATAAAGTCCGGGTACCGCATAGTTACTTTTAGGTACAGCCGGCTTTTCCTCTAACGAAATCACCTTTCCACTTTCATCGAACTCCACTACTCCGTAAGCACGAGGATCTTTCACATAATATCCAAAGATACAAGCTCCCTTCTCAAGAGTAGCCGCCCGGCGAAGCATGGCTGAGAAACCCTGCCCATAAAACAAATTATCTCCCAATATCAGGCAACCCGGTTCGCCATCCAGAAAGTCAGCTCCCAATACAAAAGCCTGAGCAAGTCCATTCGGCTGTTCTTGCACCTGATATGAAAAGGACATTCCAAACTCCTCACCGGTACCCAGAAGTTCACGGAACAACGGCAGGTCACGGGGAGTAGAGATAACCAGCACTTCCCGTATTCCGGCCAACATCAATGTAGAAAGCGGATAGTATATCATCGGCTTGTCATACACCGGCATCATTTGCTTCGATATGGCTTTTGACAGCGGATAGAGTCGGGTGGCACTGCCACCGGCAAGAATAATTCCTTTCATATTTTGAACATTATGAGTTACGGGCTACAGGTTACATACTGTAATAAACAATACATAAGTATCTCGCACAGTTACTTGTAATTTGTAGCACATTGCTTATGGCTTACATCTCTCAAACCTGTGACAAAGAACGGAAAGAAATCTGACGTGACAAAATAAAAATACAAATTTATTAACCGGCCAGTTCAATCACT
Source organism: Bacteroides sp. HF-4919 (assembly GCF_018860125.1). NCBI lineage: Bacteria > Pseudomonadati > Bacteroidota > Bacteroidia > Bacteroidales > Bacteroidaceae > Bacteroides > Bacteroides sp. HF-4919. The sequence goes on along the minus strand of NZ_JAHKNF010000004.1, from coordinate 116,713 downwards.
TCCAAATCCTTGAACACACCATTATCTATGGCAAAACGGACCATTGTACGTACTTTATGAAATCCGGACATTCCCGCAGCACCGGGATTGATATGAAGCATGTCCAGTGTCTTATCATATTTTACCTTTAATATATGCGAGTGTCCGCTGATAAACAACTTAGGTGGATGCACCAATAAGCTTCCCTTGACAGACGGGTCATAATTTCCAGGATATCCCCCGATGTGCTTCATCAGCACTTCGGCACCGTCCACCGTAAAACGATTCACCTGAGGAAACATCCGGCGAATTTCCTGCCCGTCAATATTACCATACACAGCACGGAAAGGGCGGAAAGCCGCCAATTTCTGCGCTACCTCCACTGAACCAATATCTCCGGCATGCCAGATTTCATCGCAAGTTTCAAAATATTGCAAGTATTTTTCGTCCCACCAGCCGTGTGTGTCGGACAATAAGCCAACTTTTGTCATACTTTCTTTGTTTATCTCTGCAAAGGTAACTATATTTGGGCAAACCTTATATGCAAATGGGAAACAAATACCAATACTTTAAGAGAGATATCAGTTGGCTGTCATTCAACTACCGGGTACTTCTGGAAGCTGATAACGATCGATTGCCACTCTACGAACGTATCAATTTTATCTCTATTTATTCTTCCAACCTGGAAGAATTTTATAAAATCAGAGTAGCCGACCACAAAGCTGTCGCCTCCGGCGTAACAGAAGGGTCAGAAGAATCTCAGCAATCAGCCAAGGTTTTGCTGGAAGAAATCAACAGGGAAGTGAACCGGCAACTGGAAGACCGTATCCACATTTATGAAAAGAAGATTATACCTGCATTACGCAAAAACCATGTCATCTTTTACCAAAGCCGTAACGTTGAGCCTTTTCACCAGCAGTTCGTAAAAGACTTTTTCCGCGAAGAGATATTTCCCTACTTGCAACCGGTACCGGTATCCAAAGACAAAGTGATCTCTTTTCTACGCGACAACCGGCTCTATCTGGCTGTCCGCCTGTTTCTGAAAGGCACAAAGAAAGAAGATGCCAACCATTTGCAATACTTTGTAATGAAACTGCCATATAGTAAAGTGCCCCGTTTCATCGAACTGCCCAAACATGGGAAATATTATTACCTGATGTTTATCGAAGATATCATCAAAGCCAATATTGGTGTCATCTTCCCGGGCTACGAAGTGGACTGTAGTTATTGCATCAAGATATCGAGAGATGCCGACATCATGATAGACGATACCATCAGCAGCGTCGATTTGGTGGAGCAAGTAAAGAAAAAGATTAAAAAACGCAAGATAGGTGCCGTATGCCGTTTTGTATATGACCGTGCCATGCCTGACGATTTTCTGGACTTTCTGGTAGATGCCTTCCGAATCCAACGTGAAGAGTTGGTACCGGGAGACAAACATCTGAATCTGGAAGACCTGCGCCATCTGCCCAATCCCAGCCATTCTATTCCCCGGATGGAGAAACCTGTACCGATGAAACTGAACCGGCTGAATGATAAGGAGTCTATTTTCAGTTACGTAGAAAAGAAAGATCTGTTATTATACTACCCTTACCACTCTTTCGACCATTTCATTCATTTCCTTTACGAAGCCGTGCACAATCCCGAGACCCGGGAGATCATGGTGACGCAATATCGGGTAGCGGAAAATTCGGCTGTCATCAATACCTTGATTGCCGCGGCACAGAATGGCAAGAAAGTAACGGTATTTGTAGAACTCAAAGCCCGCTTTGATGAAGAAAATAATCTTGCCACTGCCGAAATGATGAAAGCTGCCGGCATCAATATCATATATAGTATACCGGGACTGAAAGTTCACGCCAAAGTGGCCCTTATACGTCGCCGTAGTTTCAACGGAGAAAAGATTCACAGCTATGCTTACATCAGTACCGGCAATTTCAACGAAAAGACAGCAACGCTATATGCGGACTGCGGATTATTCACCAGCAATCCGGTCATCGTACATGACCTTACCAACCTCTTCCGTACCTTGCGCGGTAAAGAAAATCCCAAGTTCACCCGGCTGCTCGTGGCCCGTTTCAATCTGATTCCCGAACTAAACCGATTGATCGATAAGGAGATCGAACTGGCCGAGAAAGGAAGAGGCGGCAGGATTATTCTGAAGATGAATGCCTTGCAGGACCCTATCATGATTGACCGACTCTATGAAGCGTCACAAAGGGGTGTAAAAATAGACCTGATTGTGCGGGGCATTTGTTGCCTGATCCCCGGACAGGAATACAGCCGTAACATACGTGTCACCCGTATTGTAGACAGTTTCCTGGAGCATGCCCGCATCTGGTATTTCGGTAACGCCGGACATCCCAAAGTATATCTGGGTTCACCCGACTGGATGCGCCGAAACTTGTACCGGCGAATAGAAGCCGTGGTGCCTGTCCTCGACAGTGAATTACGGGAAGAAATCGTCGACATGCTGCATATCCAGCTATCAGACAATCAAAAGGCCTGCTTCGTTGACGAAAAGCTGAATAACATATTCAAATTCAAAGCAAGTGCTGCACCGGTCAGGGCACAGTATACCTTTTATAATTACCTTAAAGAGAAGAATGAAACATTTCTGTAACATGTATGACATTTCTCTGCAATACGAAAATCCGTCCTTTGCAGCCAGAAATAACATACACATTTATGGAGACAATTTATCTATGTATCATTATCTTCCTATTCGTGCTTGCCGTATTCGATTTGATGGTCGGCGTAAGTAACGATGCGGTAAATTTCCTGAATTCGGCTGTCGGAGCGAAGGCGGCATCTTTCAAAACAATATTGTTTATAGCCGGTGCCGGCATCTTCATCGGGGCCTCCTTATCAAACGGCATGATGGACATTGCAAGACACGGCATCTACCAACCGGAGCATTTCTACTTTGCCGAAATCATGTGCATCCTGCTTGCCGTAATGCTGACGGACGTCGTCCTGCTCGACGTTTTCAACTCAATGGGAATGCCTACCTCCACCACCGTTTCGATGGTATTCGAACTTCTCGGAGGTACTTTTGCCCTGGCACTGATTAAAGTGCACAACAGCGACACGCTGGGACTGGGAGATCTTATCAACACCGACAAAGCCCTGTCCGTCATCATGGCAATCTTTGTCTCAGTTGCCATTGCCTTCTTCTTCGGTATGCTTGTACAGTGGTTGGCACGTATGGTGTTTACATTCAATTATAAAAACAAGATGAAATACAGCATTGCCCTGTTCGGTGGCATTGCTTCCACTGCCATCATCTATTTCATGGTAATAAAAGGATTGAAGGACAGCTCGTTCATGACTTCTGAAAACAAGCAGTGGGTACAAGAAAATACAATGATGCTGGTAAGCTGTTTTTTCGTCATCTCTACCATCCTGATGCAGATATTACACTGGTTGAAAGTAAATGTATTCAAAGTAGTTGTCCTGCTGGGAACTTTTGCATTGGCATTGGCATTTGCAGGTAACGACCTTGTCAACTTCATCGGTGTACCTTTGGCTGGTTACTCTTCTTTTATGGATTATACAGCTAACGGAACCGCTGTAGGTCCTGATGGTTTCCTGATGACCTCACTGATGGGTTCAGCCAAAACACCGTGGTACTTCCTGATAGGTGCCGGAGCCATCATGGTATATGCCTTGTGCACCTCCAAAAAAGCACATGCAGTAATCAAGACTTCAGTAGACCTCTCCCGCCAGGATGAAGGAGAAGAGAACTTCGGAAGCACACCGATAGCACGTACCTTGGTACGCTTCAGCCTCACGCTTGCCAACGGCATTTCACGTATTACTCCCGAAAGCGCCAAACGCTGGATGGATACCCGCTTCCGCAAAGACGAAGCCATCATAGCCGACGGAGCGGCATTCGACCTGGTTCGTGCCTCTGTCAATCTGGTACTTGCCGGCCTTCTGATCGCCGTGGGTACTTCACTGAAACTCCCCCTCTCTACCACTTATGTTACTTTCATGGTGGCCATGGGTACTTCACTTGCCGACCGTGCCTGGGGACGTGATTCAGCCGTTTACCGCATCACAGGTGTACTAAGTGTCATTGGCGGATGGTTCATCACAGCCGGAGCCGCTTTCACCATCTGTTTCTTCGTTGCTATGATCATCCATTTCGGAGGCAGCATTGCCATCATCGCACTGATCGGACTGGCAGCATTCACATTGATCCGCAGCCAGTTGATATACAAGAAGAAAAAAGAAAAGGAAAAAGGCAATGAAACCCTGAAACAACTGATGCAAGCTACAAGTAGCCACGAAGCCTTGTCGTTGATGCGCAAACACACACGTGAAGAACTGGGCAAAGTATTGGAATATGCAGAACAAAACTTCGAACTGACCGTCACATCGTTCTTACACGAAAACCTCCGCGGACTACGCAGAGCAATGGGATCTACCAAATTCGAAAAACAACTGATCAAACAGATGAAACGCACCGGGACTGTAGCAATGTGCAAACTGGATAATAACACCGTACTTGAAAAAGGACTTTATTACTATCAGGGAAATGACTTTGCCAGTGAATTGGTATACAGTATCAGCCGTCTGTGCGAGCCCTGCCTTGAACATATCGACAATAACTTCAATCCGCTGGATGCCATCCAGAAAGGTGAATTCGGAGATGTAGCCGAGGACATCACCTATCTGATCCAGCAATGCCGCCAGAAGTTAGAAACCAACAATTACAATAACTTTGAGGAAGATTTGCGCCGTGCAAACGAACTGAACTCACAACTCTCACATCTGAAGCGCCAGGAGTTACAGCGTATCCAGAGCCAAACAGGCAGTATTAAAGTGAGCATGGTTTATCTGACCATGATTCAAGAAGCACAAAACGTAGTGACTTACACGATCAATCTAATGAAGGTAAGCCGTAAATTCCAAATGGAAACAGAAATCTGAAAACAAATATCCTCTTAAAATAAATAGGGCTGATTTCATTATTGAAGTCAGCCCTATTTATTTTAAGAGGATATAATCTTACCATTTAATCTCGGGGAAATAACTATTCAGGCAATTCCGGAGAGCACTTACCGTAATGGGCTTTACCAGCACCTCGGTTGCACCGGCCTCGATGGCATTATCCCGGTCCGAACTGAAGGCATAAGCAGTCTGCATGATGATAGGCAGGGTAGCTCCTTGTTGACGAATGATCCGGGTTGCTTTCAGTCCATTCATAATCGGCATCTTAATATCCATTAAAATAGCCCACGCTTCTTTTCCGTGATCACGGTATAAGTTCAGCATTTCTTCACCGTTCTTTGCCCATAGAATGTCGCATTTTTTACCGATAATAGCTTTAATCAATTTGAAGTTACTATCATCATCTTCGGCCACAAGAATAAGAGGACGAAGACTTTTTATTTCTTCATTTTCCATTTTATATAATAGGTTTACTTTTAATTCTACATTCAATCTTATTCGATTCAGCCCGCAAGGTATAAAAAAAAATCATAGTTTTGATTATCTTTGCGGCTAAAATTTAAAGAAGCGATATGATTTCAGTAGACGGATTGGCCGTGGAATTCGGCGGAACCACTTTATTTAGCGATATTTCATTTGTCATTAACGAAAAAGACCGCATCGCGCTCATGGGAAAAAACGGTGCCGGCAAAAGTACCTTGCTCAAAATTCTGGCAGGAGTACGCCAGCCTACCCGTGGCAGAATATCTGCCCCTAAAGAGTGCGTCATTGCTTATCTGCCCCAGCACCTGATGACAGAAGACGGACGGACGGTTTTCGAAGAGACAGCGCAAGCTTTTGCCCACCTTCACGAGATGGAAGCCGAAATAGAACGTATGAACAAAGAGTTGGAAACACGCACAGATTATGAAAGCGACAGCTATATGGAGCTAATAGAAAATGTGTCGGCCCTCAGCGAAAAGTTCTACGCCATCGATGCCACCAACTACGAAGAGGATGTAGAAAAAGCACTGCTCGGTTTAGGATTCATGCGTGAAGACTTCCACCGGCAAACAAGTGACTTCAGTGGCGGATGGCGGATGCGCATCGAACTGGCAAAACTTTTATTGCAAAAGCCGGATGTACTTTTACTGGACGAGCCTACCAACCATTTGGATATCGAATCCATCCAATGGCTGGAGGATTTCCTGATCAATAACGGAAAGGCGGTAATTGTCATCAGTCACGACCGAAAATTCGTCGATAACATTACTACCCGCACCATCGAGGTGACCATGGGACGTATTTACGACTACAAAGTAAACTATTCCAAATACCTGGAATTGCGTAAAGAACGCCGCGAACAGCAACAGAAAGCCTATGAAGAACAACAGAAGTTTATCGCTGAGACAAAAGACTTCATCGAACGCTTCAAAGGTACCTACTCAAAAACACTTCAGGTACAAAGCCGGGTAAAAATGCTCGAAAAACTGGAAATACTGGAGGTGGACGAAGAAGACACATCGGCATTGCGTCTGAAGTTCCCGCCTTCACCCCGTTCGGGCAACTATCCTGTCATTATGGACGGTGTCGGCAAAACCTATGGCGACCATGTTGTTTTCCGTAACGCCACTCTGACAGTTGAACGCGGCGATAAAGTAGCATTTGTCGGCAAAAACGGTGAAGGTAAATCGACATTGGTAAAATGTATCATGAACGAAATAGAACATGACGGAACACTGACCCTGGGACACAATGTCCAAATAGGATACTTCGCTCAAAATCAGGCATCATTGTTGGACGAGAACCTAACTGTGTTCCAGACAATCGATGATGTGGCCAAAGGAGAAATACGTAATAAAATACGCGACCTGCTGGGAGCGTTCATGTTTGGCGGACCGGAAGAGTCGATGAAAAAAGTAAAAGTACTTTCAGGAGGTGAACGTACACGCCTGGCCATGATCAAGCTGTTGCTGGAACCTGTGAATCTGCTGATTCTTGACGAACCTACCAATCACCTCGACCTGAAAACCAAAGACATCCTGAAGCAGGCACTGAAAGATTTCGATGGTACACTGATTGTGGTATCACACGACCGCGATTTTCTGGACGGACTGGTGACCAAGGTATATGAGTTTGGCAACAAAAAAGTAACAGAACACTTATGCGGCATCTATGAATTCCTTGATAAAAAGAAAATGGATTCGCTACGGGAGTTGGAAAGATAATACTTCCATGATTTATTCGCATGAATTTAATATTTGATAACTAACATACGGCAACCCTTACCTGTTAAATTATAAAGAAAGGTACAAAAACCGTTTAATCAACTAAAAAAGAAACCGTATGAAGAAATTAGTTTTCTGTGCTGCTTTCGTTGCAGCAATGTGCATGGTGGGCACTACTGCCCAAGCTCAGGACGCAAAGAAGAAAGAAGTCAAGAAAGAGCAATGTGATAAAAAAGACAGCAAAGCATGCTGTAAAAAGGAAGAAAAAGCATGTTGCAAGAAAGAAGCAGGTAAGAAAACAACTGACGGATGCAAACAAAAAGCTGATTGTAAAGCCAAAACCGGATGTAAAGACGCCCAATGCACCAAAGACAAAGGAGGAAAGAAAAAATAAACGTTTCTGACGTTCTCTTCTGAAAAGACAAGTAGTTATCTGCTTGTCTTTTTGTTTTTTAAGTAACACTGTTTGTTTTTTACCCGATGATAGACTATCTTTGTCGCTCAATATAAAAATAAGAATGAGGAATAAACGGTACATACTCTCTTTTCTCCTTTTTATCAGCATGATCATGTTGGTCGTACCCGTTATTCCACATCATCATCATGCCAATGGCATGATATGTATGAAAAATGATGTGACACCAGAGCCTCAGTGCACCAAACATCATCATTATCCAAGCAATGATTCGTGCTGCAATGACGGATGCATGACACGTCTCAATTCGCCAACCCCATCCGTACAGGCAGACCACAGCCCTCACTATCTGTTTACTGCCATCTTATTTACGGACCTTATCATAGAGAATTTATTCAAGCCCCAAGAGCGGCGTATTAAGAATTATTACGCCTACCGGGAATCTCTTCACAGCACGGTTATCAACTGTGCCTTCGGCCTTCGTGCCCCTCCATACCCTGTTGTATAGGCTTATAAGCCCTATTTCGTAAGGTTAGGAATCTACTGACCGTTGGTTTAAAACCAATGGGATATTCCTTTAAAACCAACGATGCCTTAGCTTTAAACCAAAGGCATTTGGTTTAAAACCTACACAGATCTACTTCCCAGAATCATCAAAAGTAAAGAATTTATATCATCATGAAGAAACTTATCTTTATGGGAATCCTCGGATTGTTTATCCTGGGTTCCTGCAACAGTAAATCGGGTGGCAACCACGAAGGCCACGACCATGGAACAGAAGCACATGACCACGACCATGAAGGTGAAAACCACAATCACGAAGGCGAAGATCATGAAGGACATGATCACGAGGGTGAAGAACACAGCCAAAGTACCGAACCGGTAGCCGGTCACAGTGACGAAATCATCCTGCCGAAAGCAAAAGCTGAAGCAGCCGGAGTGAAAACAAGCGTCATCGCACCGGAAGCTTTTGAACAAGTGATAAAAACGAGCGGACAAGTGCTGGCTGCACAGGGAGACGAATCCGTAGCGGTAGCTACTGTGGCCGGGGTCGTTAGTTTTCGCGGTAAAGTGACCGAAGGCATGAGTGTGGGCAAAGGCACTGCATTGGTGACCATTTCATCCAGCAACATTGCCGATGGCGACCCGGTACAACGTGCCCGCATCGCCTACGAAATATCCAAGAAGGAGTACGAGCGTATGCAAGCACTTGTAAAAAACAAAATCGTATCCGACAAAGAGTTTGCACAAGCAGAACAAAATTATGAAAATGCACGTATCAGTTATGAAGCACTTGCCAAGAATCATTCGGCAGGCGGACAAGCTGTGGTTTCCCCTATTGCCGGGTTCGTAAAGAATATCCTGGTGAAAGAAGGAGATTACGTGACCATCGGCCAGCCATTGGTCAGCGTTACACAGAACCGCCGTCTCTTCCTGCGAGCCGAAGTTTCGGAGAAATACTATCCGTCTCTGCGCACCATCGGTTCGGCCAATTTCAAGACACCGTATGATGATAAAGTATACGAACTGAAAGGATTGAACGGCCGCCTTTTGTCATTCGGCAAATCGGCCGGCGACAATTCATTTTACGTGCCGGTCACTTTCGAATTCGACAATAAGGGTGACATCATTCCGGGTTCGTTCGTTGAAGTATACCTGCTGTCGTCACCCATGGAAAACGTGATATCGCTTCCACGCACCGCACTAACCGAAGAACAGGGCCTATTCTTCATCTATCTGCAACTGGATGAAGAAGGATATAAGAAACAGGAAGTCACCCTCGGAGCCGATAACGGTAAGAGCGTACAGATACTTTCGGGTGTTAAAGCCGGTGACCGGGTAGTGACCCAAGGTGCTTATCAGGTAAAACTGGCTTCAGCAAGCAACGCAATACCTGCACACAGTCACGAACATTAAAAGATTTACGATTGGAAGATTTACAATCGAAGTAAATCCGGCAATCATAGGTTACAAACTATAAACAAAGAATATTGTGTTAAATAAAATCATACATTTCTCTCTTCAGAACCGTATCCTGGTGCTTGTAGCCTCGGTACTGTTGCTGATTGGCGGAACTTATACCGCCATGCATACCGAAGTAGACGTGTTCCCCGATCTCAATGCCCCGACGGTGGTCATTATGACCGAAGCCAACGGTATGGCAGCCGAAGAGGTGGAACAACTCGTGACTTTTCCCGTAGAAACAGCCGTAAACGGTGCCACCGGTGTGCGCCGTGTACGTTCGTCTTCGACCAACGGATTCTCTGTCGTATGGGTAGAATTCGACTGGGGAACCGACATATACCTTGCCCGCCAGATTGTAAGCGAAAAGCTGGCCATCGTAGGCGAAGAACTTCCTTCGAATGTAGGTAAACCGACACTGGGACCACAGTCGTCCATTCTGGGTGAAGTCCTGATTATCGGATTAACAGCCGACTCGACTTCCATGCTCGACCTGCGCACCATTGCCGACTGGACCATCCGTCCGCGCCTGCTCTCTACCGGAGGTGTAGCACAGGTAGCCGTATTGGGAGGTGAATTGAAAGAATATCAGATTCAACTCGATCCGGAACGTATGCGTCATTACGGTGTATCGATGAACGAGGTGATGACCGTCACCCGGGGAATGAACCTGAATGCAAACGGAGGAGTACTTTACGAGTATGGCAACGAGTACATTGTACGCGGCGTACTTTCTACCGCCAAAGTAGATCAGTTGGGCAAAGCAGTGGTAAAGAGCATCAATAGTGTACCCGTACTGCTGGAAGACATAGCCGATGTCCGGATTGGCCCAAAAGCTCCCAAACTGGGTACCGCCTCGGAAAGAGGGAAACCCGCAGTACTGATGACCGTCACCAAACAACCTTCCACCAGTACGTTGGAACTGACCGATAAACTGGAGGCTTCACTGAAAGACCTGCAAAAGAATCTGCCACCGGATGTAAAAGTATCTACCGACATTTTCCGCCAGAGCCGTTTCATCGAGAGCTCCATCAGCAATGTAAAGAAGTCACTCTTTGAGGGCGGCATCTTTGTAGTCATCGTCTTGTTCCTGTTCCTTGCCAATGTTCGGACTACGGTCATTTCACTGGTGACACTGCCTCTCTCACTGCTTGTCTCCATACTTACCTTACACTTCATGGGACTGACCATCAATACCATGAGTCTGGGAGGTATGGCCATCGCCATCGGTTCGCTGGTGGACGACGCCATTGTCGATGTAGAAAACGTATACAAACGGTTGCGTGAGAACCGCCTCCTGCCCGAGAGTGAACGCCTTTCGGTTATCCAGGTGGTATTCAACGCTTCCAAAGAGGTTCGTATGCCTATCCTGAACTCTACGCTGATTATTGTCGTCAGCTTTGTGCCTCTCTTCTTCCTTTCCGGTATGGAAGGACGCATGCTGGTTCCGCTGGGCATTGCCTTCATCGTAGCATTATTCGCATCGACGATAGTGGCATTGACACTGACCCCGGTACTTTGCTCGTATCTGCTGGGTAAAGACAAAGGGGACAAACTCCCGAAAGAGGCCCTCGTAGCGCGCTGGATGAAAGGAGGGTATGAAAAAGCACTGACTTGGGTATTATCCCACAAACGCGTAACTTTGGGAAGTACCATCGGGCTATTCATCATCGCTCTGGGATTCTTCTTCACTTTGGGACGCTCGTTCCTTCCGCCGTTCAACGAGGGGTCGTTCACTATCAACATCAGTTCGTTGCCGGGTATCTCACTCGAAGAGAGCGATAAGATGGGACACCGTGCCGAGGAACTTCTGCTCTCCATCCCCGAGATACAGACAGTGGCCCGCAAGACCGGACGTGCCGAACTGGACGAACATGCCTTAGGTGTAAACGTATCGGAAATAGAAGCGCCATTCGAACTGAAAGACCGCTCGCGTACCGAACTGATGGCGGATGTACGAGAGAAATTAAGTACCATCACCGGAGCAAATATCGAAATAGGACAGCCCATCAGCCATCGTATCGACGCTATGCTCAGTGGTACCAAAGCCAATATCGCCATCAAACTGTTCGGTGACGACCTGAACAAGATGTTCTCTCTGGGCAACCAGATAAAAGGGGCTATCGGCAACATTCCGGGCATCGCCGACCTGAACGTAGAACAGCAGATCGAACGTCCGCAATTGAAGATCACCCCCAAACGGGAAATGCTGGCTAAATATGGCATTACTCTGCCGGAATTCTCTGAATATATCAATGTGGCATTGGCCGGTGAAGTGATTTCGCAAGTATACGAACAGGGTAAGAGCTTCGACCTGATTGTGAAAGTGGAAAACAATTTCCGTGACGAAGCCGAAAAGATACGCAACCTGATGGTAGACACACAGGACGGAAAGAAAGTGCCGTTGAGTTACATTGCCGACGTAGTTTCGGCTATGGGGCCGAATACCATCAACCGCGAAAACGTAAAACGCAAAATCGTCATTTCTGCCAACGTAGCCGATCGTGATTTGCGAAGTGTGGTAAATGATATTCAAAAGCAGGTGGACGAACAAATCAAGCTCCCCGAAGGTTATCACATCGAATACGGCGGACAATTTGAAAGCGAGCAGGCAGCCAGCCGCACTCTGGCACTGACCTCATTCATGTCCATTGTAGTGATCTTCTTGCTGCTGTATCATGAGTTCCGCAGCGTGAAGGAGTCGGCGGTCATCCTGATAAACCTGCCTCTGGCACTGATCGGAGGTGTGTTTGCCTTGCTGATCACAACGGGAGAAATCAGCATCCCGGCCATCATCGGTTTCATTTCGCTGTTTGGTATCGCCACGCGTAACGGTATGTTGCTTATCAGCCATTACAACCACCTGCAACAGGTAGAAGGATTGGGAGTATACGACAGCGTTATCCGTGGATCACTCGACCGTCTGAACCCGATTGTAATGACAGCCCTCTCGTCCGCTCTGGCACTGATACCGCTGGCATTAAGCGGAAGTCTGCCCGGTAACGAAATTCAAAGTCCGATGGCAAAGGTAATCCTGGGCGGTCTGTTGACGTCGACTTTCCTGAACGGATTTATTATCCCGATTGTTTATCTGATGATGAACGGAAAAAGAAAATAATAAAAGGCCTCACTCCTGAGAGTGTGTCATCATGCACCACAGAGTTACCTTAATCTATTGATAACTTGATAGTCATCTGTGGAACTCTGTGATACTCTGTGGTGAATACGAATTTCGATATACCCTCAGAGATGTGAAGCCATAAACCCCAATAATCATATGAAACGAATAACCATACTTGCCGCCACCCTCTTTGCGCTATCCGGATTGCAGGCACAAACCGGTATAGACGGGGTACTGCGCAACATCGAAACCAATAATAAAGAGTTGCAAGCCAACGCACAATTGATTGCCTCACAGAAGCTGGAAGCCCGGACGGACAATAATCTGCCTGACCCTACCCTTTCGTATGCCCATTTGTGGAACAACAAAGATAAGAATAATACGATCGGTGAGCTTGTAGTCTCCCAAAGTTTCGACTTTCCGAGCCTGTATGCCACCCGCAATCAACTGAACCGACTGAAGTCCGGTGCTTTTGACGGGCAAAAAAATGTATTCCGCCAAAGTATCCTGTTACAGGCTAAAGATGTTTGTCTGGATATCATCATGTTGCGCAAGCAACAACAGATACTGGCAGAACGTTTGCGAAACGCCGAGGAGCTATCTGCCATGTATGCCAAACGTTTGCAAACAGGAGATGCCAACGTGATCGAAACCAATAAGATCAATCTGGAACTGCTGAACGTGAAAACAGAAGCATCGTTAAACGAAACGGCCCTTCGGAATAAAATACAGGAGCTGACGGCACTGAACGGAAACATACCGGTCGTGTTTGAAGACTCCGACTATCCGGCTGTTATCTTTCCTACCAATTACGAAGAACTGAAAACGGAAGTTCTGGCATCGGACTACACACTGCAGGCTCTCAACAGTGAAAGTGCCGCCGCCCGCAAACAAATCTCAGTCAACAAATCGCAATGGCTTCCGAAGCTGGAACTGGGATACCGTCGGAATACCGAATCGGGCGAGCCTTTCAACGGAGTTGTCGTAGGTTTCTCATTCCCCCTGTTTGAGAACCGCAACAAAGTGAAGATAGCCAAAGCACAGTCACTGAACATCGACTTGCAACGGGCCAATACTTCGGTACAGGTGGAATCGGAACTGACACAACTTTACCGCGAAGCCCACACACTACGCACTTCAATGGAAGAATACGAGAAAACCTTTCAGGCACAACAGGATTTATCTTTGCTGAAACAAGCACTGACAGGCGGACAAATCAGTATGATAGAATATTTTGTAGAAGTATCGGTAGTATATCAGAGCAAACAGAACTATCTGCAACTGGAGAACCAGTATCAGAAGGCCATGGCAAAGATATATAAGAATAAACTATAAGAGTTGAGTTGCCCCCTTTTCACCACAGATTACGCAGATTAACATAGATTGAATTGCAAGCTGTTGATTATCAAAATGAATTATCTATGAGAATCTGTGTAGTCCGTGGTAAAAAAGACTTTTGACACCTCAACTGAAAGTCCGTCAGAATATCCGATAAGATAACTGGAAGTTCAGTACGGGATAAGCCTTAAAGTTTTTCAGGAATTTATTGAAACGGCTCAGTTCCTGGTCAACCGCATCTTCCACGATCTTTCCGGTAGTTGCTTCAATCTTCGGATTGCCATGGAACATAGCTCCCAATTCGAACTTGAAACCTACGCGTGAGTGAGCCACCGAACGCCCGAATCCGAGTCCGACGTAAGGCTTCACGGCATTGGTTTTCAGAGCAGCTTCCACACGTCCGTCCGCTCCCGGCTCGATGATAATATCTCCCACCTCAATCCGTTCGTCTGTCTCACCCGACACTTTCAGGATGGACGACGTTCCGAAAAGCAGTCCGGCAGTCACATGGAAGACTGATCTTCTGAACGGGAAATAATCAAGCAACACCATTCCGTTTGCCATATTTGCTTTGGCCTTCAAAGGAACCGTATAATATCTATCCGGATCCTCATTACCGACACGGGCATTTGCCGGCAACGGACCTTCATAGGTTCCGTCATAATCATAATTATAATTGAACTTCAACAAAGAGAATCCGGCACGAAGTCCCAGATAATCGTTCAACGGAGCGGCCACCTGCAATCCTCCTCCCAGTGTTCCCGCATTCAGCGAAACAGATAAATGACTGAAAGGTTTTACCCTTTCCGTACCAGTCTGAGCCATAGCCGGGACACCTATACTAAAAGCAACCAGCCAGACCAAAAGATGATAAAAGTTTGTTTTCATTAATAAGCTTGTTTGTGTGAATATTGAGTGAACTATCATAATGTCCGTATGTCCTCGGGCAAATATCCGCTTCGGATACGCCACTCTTGCGGATAAAGATTATTGGCGCGATTGCCGATGTTCTTCACAAATCCTAAAGGTATCTTTTTATAAGTGACCAGCACGTATCCTCTGGGAGCAGAGGGCGAGAGAGTGATGGCTTCTTTCCGCAGATAGGCAATGGCTTGTTCGTAAGTCAGCTCTTCGGCCGGGAAAAGCGATGTTTCCAGCAGACGGCTCATGGCAAGCCCATGTGCCGGAATCAGATCTTTCCCTTTGACTTCGGCTACTTCCGTGCCTGCCTGGACAATGCGGAGAGACGAACGAAGCATAGCTAAATCATCCAGAAAAAGTGCAGGAAAAGCAGTAATCACAGCACCGTTCACCAACAAATCATACTTGTCGGAAGTTGCCAACCAGCCTCTGGCAACGGCCAAATTCTCTTTGGATACCGATGAAGCAGCCGTTTCACCTTTCGATTTCTTTTTTTTCGGAAAATGGAAGCCTCCATCCGTTTCTTCTGCTTCTTCCGGCTTGCGAAGCACGGCGAGGAAAAAACCTTCTCCCTGTGTTTTATGAGGCAGGAAGCGGTAGACAGGCGCATCGGCCCCGACGAGCAAACCACCGGTAATGTTCCACTCTTCGGGAACGGTAAGCGGCAGCGGTTCTGCTCCGAATTCCTGCCTGATCCAAGCAATGTTCTCTTCGTCTTCCCGAGTATTATAGGTACAGGTACTGTAAATCAAGATTCCTCCCGGTTTCAGACAAGGCCAGATGTCGGTGATAATCCTGCGTTGGCGTTGCCAGCAGATTTCCACGTTCTCAGGGCTCCACTCTTCTATGGCACCGGGATCTTTACGAAACATTCCTTCACCCGAACAGGGCACGTCAGCCAATATGACATCGAAGAAGGAACCAATCCGCAAAAAATCAGAAGGGTCATTATTGGTAACCACAACATCGGGATGTCCCCATTTCGTCAGATTTTCTGCTAATATCTGTGAGCGGTTACGGATGACCTCGTTGGCCACCAACAAGCTCCCGTCCGGCAACAGGCTGCGGGCATGAGTAGACTTCCCCCCGGGAGCGGCGCAGAGATCGAGCATCTTCACCGGAGCCGTGACATACTGGCGCAACACCTGTTCCACAAACATCGACGAGGCCTCCTGCACGTAATAGCATCCGGCATGAAAAAGGGGATCGAAGGTGAACGTCAGCCGCTGATTGAGATAATATCCTCCTGCCGCCCAGGGAATGCACCCTGAAATGGAAGAACAGGACAGCGAATCAGTAAACTTGCTGTTCAGCCGGACACTAACAGGCGGCTCTTGTTCCAATGCAACGGATAATTTCTGATACTCTTCATCCCCCATCAGCGCACGGGTCGATTCGATAAATGATATAGGTAATTTCATTCTCCTTTATTATAAGATATAAAACCGATCGGATTACGGGATTTCCCGTCCGGTCGTTTGTCGTTGACCTGCAACTCGGCAATTGCCTGATTAATCAATTCTAATTGCATCCTCGTATCTTCATTGATGTCATTGTAATCGGCAAATGCCTCTTCTACATATTCTTTTAATTCTTTGATTTCATTTTGCAACCTGGTGATATCATTCACCGGAAGAGCCGAAACCAATTGGCGGACAGCCACAAAAGCGCGCATGATGGAGATATTCACTTCGATGGCAATATCACTGTTCAACACCCCGGAAAGCATGGCCAGCCCCTGTTCGGTAAAAGCAAAAGGAAGCTTGCGGGTACCTCCCCAACTTGACATCACAATTTGTGACTTCAAGATTTCCCATTCTTCCGCATTCAATTGGAACATAAAATCGACAGGAAACCTTTTACTATTCCTCTTTACTGCCTGATTCAGAACACGGGTTTCTACCTGATACAACCCTGCCAGATCAAAATCCAGCATCACTTTCTGCCCCCGTATCTCGTAAATCTTGCTCTGTATGATTTGTAGCTCCATCACTTTTGTGTATTAATAGCTGCAAATATCAAAAATATTTCGTCTCTTTGCAACTTTCTGCGCTATGAACTACGTCTAACAGACAAATAAACAAAAACAATTAAAAAACAACAGTAATATGAAACGTATCTTTATCGCTTTGATGGTAGCTATGACCTTCTGTTCGCTGGCAATGGCACAGAACCAAACCATCACCCAAAACAACAATGACTCTTCAGACTCTACCTTCGTTGCTGAATACACGGACATTGTGGACAGCAGTACCGTAGACACCGACTACCAGAGCAGCAGCTTCGATTTCGGAAACGAATTTCCGTTCAATATGGGCAAAGGAGCTATTAACGGAGGTATACTGACAGGTTTAATAGTCGTCATACTGATATTCGGATTCCCTTTCTTTATCGTATTCGTTGCTTTCTACTTCCGATACAAAAACCGGAAAGCAAAGTACAAACTGATGGAACAGGCACTGGCAACCGGGCAACCCCTGCCGGAAGGAATTTTCAAAGATAGCCTGCCACAGGACTACCGGACGAAAGGCATCAAGAATATCTGTACCGGAATCGGACTGTTCATCTTCCTTTGGGCCATCACAGACGAATTCAGCATAGGATGTATCGGATTGCTGGTGTTGTTCACCGGAATCGGGCAGTGGATCATCTCACGCAACCAGCAGCACGGACGCCCGGAAGACCCTTTCACAACTCCTACACACAGAGACGAAACCCAGAATGAACAGAAATGAGCCAGCTCAATGATATATCGTTAGTCGCACAGGTCGTGGTGTTCAGAAACACCAGGGCCTTCGACCAATTGGTACAGAAGTATCAGTCGCCCGTCCGGCGCTTCTTCCTGAACCTGACCTGCGGCGACAGCGAACTGAGCGACGACCTGGCACAAGATACGTTTATAAAAGCCTACACAAACATCGCAAACTTTAAAAACCTTTCAAGTTTCTCAACATGGCTTTACAGAATTGCTTATAACGTATTTTATGATTATATTCGCAGCCGAAAGGAAACAACGGATCTGGATGCCCGTGAAGTGGATGCTGTCAACAGCACCGAACAAGTGAACGTGGGCGAACAGATGGATGTTTACCAATCACTCAGAACGCTGAAAGAAATAGAACGCACCTGTATCACTTTGTTCTATATGGAAGATGTCAGTATAGAAAAGATTGCGGGAATAACGGGATGCCCGGTAGGAACGGTCAAATCGCACCTGTCGAGGGCTAAAGACAAATTGGCAATTTACTTAAAACAAAACGGTTATGACGGAAACAGATGATAAACTCCTGAAGCAATTCTTCAGCGAGCAAAAACAAGAAGTAAAAGATAATGGGTTCAGCCGCCGCGTCATGCGTAATCTACCGGGACGAAACCACCGGTTAATCCAGATATGGGGAACGGTCTGCACAGTATTGTGCGTCATCCTGTTCTTCGCCTTCGGAGGTCTGCAAGCCACTATCAGTACGCTGCGCGAAGTTTTTGTATCCATGGTACAACACGGGCTTACAACAGGATTCGATCCGAAATCTCTCTATATCGCCATTCTGGTACTCGCTTTCTTCGGAGCACGCAAGGCATGGTCTATGGCTTGATGCGGAGATAATCCGGAAGCCGTACAGGGATTTGTGCGCAACAGCCCTAAAAAACAAGTGAAAAACTTGCTTTCAGGATCAGAATGCGTTATCTTTGTAAACAAGATACATACAATATATTCAATTTAATATGAGGTAAAAGGGAAGAGTTGCAACTCTTCCCTTTTTTTATGGTATCACCGGCAGATCTTCCGGAAGACGGTGCGTCCGGAGGAAACAGACGGTGTCTTTCGGTCCGGAAGACGGTGTATTCCTGCCAAAAGCAGTAAGCTTTCGCCCCCGAAGCCCGGCTCTTCCACCCGATAACATCAGGAGTAAATCAATTATCTCCTGATGTTATCAAGCATTACTCCTATTCTTTCCCGAAAAAGCGACCCACTGTTAATATATACTAAATCTGCTCTTGACAAAAAGAAGCCAAGAACAGAGATGTTGTATCTTTGTTTCCTTGTAAACTAAATAAAGACTGAGGTTTTGAAATTATACGTTTTAATAATAGCGACCATTCTCTCTATAGGCACTGCCCGAACACAGAATATTGACAGCCTGCTGATGCAGCGGGAGGACACTACACAATTTATTCGAAGCGACTCTCTCGTCATGCAGTTCCTCGAGTACTCTAACATCCCTATCACTGACAATAATAAGGTGAAACTTATCAAAAGCGGGCGGGAGAAATTTGAAGACTTGTTCGAAGCCATCCGCGGAGCAAAGCATCACATTCATCTGGAATATTTCAATTTCCGTAACGACTCCATAGCCAATGCACTGTTCGACCTGCTCGGCGAAAAAGTGAAAGAAGGTGTCAAGGTACGGGCATTGTTCGATGCATTCGGTAACTGGTCGAACAACAAGCCGCTCAAAAAGAAGCATCTGAAAGCAATCCGGGAGAAAGGAATCGAAATCGTAAAATTCGATCCGTTCAAGTTCCCGTATATCAATCATGCAGCCCATCGTGACCATCGGAAGATTGCGGTCATCGACGGAAAAATAGGATATACGGGCGGAATGAATATTGCGGATTACTACATCAACGGGCTACCCAAGATAGGTACCTGGCGCGATATGCACATCCGGATCGAAGGTGACGCGGTGAATATTCTGCAAGAAATCTTCCTCGACATCTGGAACAAGACTACCAAACAAAACATCGTGGGCGAAGAATATTTCCCGAATCATCCGGAACGTGCAGACAGTTGCAACACAATCATCGCAATCGTAGACCGTACTCCCAAACGGAACTCCCGAATGCTGAGCCACACGTATGCCATGTCTATCTATGCCGCGCAACACGATGTACGCATCGTGAATCCATACTTCGTTCCGACTTCATCCATCCGCAAGGCCCTCAAAAGGGCACTGAACCGGGGAACGAAAGTAGAGATCATGATTTCTTCCAAATCGGATATCCCTTTCACACCGGATGCCTCGCTCTATGCCGTGCAGAAACTGATGAAAAAAGGGGCAAATATCTATCTGTACAACGGTGGATTCCACCACTCAAAGATCATGATGGTGGACGATCTGTTCTGCACCGTAGGTACAGCTAACCTGAACAGCCGGAGCCTGCGATACGATTATGAAACGAATGCCTTCATTTTCGACAAAAACATCACTCAGCAGTTGAATGACGTTTTTGAAGCCGACACCCTGCATTGCACCCGCCTGACTCCAGAAATGTGGAGACAAAAATCGGCCTGGAAAAAGTTTAAATGTTGGTTTGCGAACTTATTCACACCGTTCCTGTAAGTTATTCGGGCTGTTTTTGTAACTTTGGCAGGAATTTTTAGTAACTCAAAAAGTATAACCATCCATATGAAACAATATTTAGATCTGCTCAACCGGGTGTTGGCAGAAGGAACAGAAAAAGGTGATCGCACCGGAACGGGAACCATCAGTGTCTTCGGACACCAGATGCGTTTCGACCTGGACGAAGGCTTCCCTTGCCTCACTACCAAGAAACTTCATCTGAAATCGATCATTTACGAACTGTTATGGTTCCTGAAAGGAGACACAAATGTGAAATATCTGCAGGACCACGGTGTACGCATCTGGAACGAATGGGCGGATGAGAAGGGCGACCTGGGACATATTTATGGTTATCAGTGGCGTTCGTGGCCCAACTATGACGGCGGATTCATCGACCAGATCAGTGAAGCGGTGGATGCCATCAAGCACAATCCGGATTCACGCCGCATCATCGTCAGTGCCTGGAACGTCGGTGACCTGGATCACATGAACCTCCCTCCCTGCCACGCGTTCTTTCAGTTTTACGTAGCGAACGGACGATTGAGCCTGCAACTCTACCAGCGCAGCGCCGATATCTTCCTGGGTGTACCGTTCAACATAGCCTCCTATGCACTGCTGCTACAGATGATGGCGCAAGTCACCGGTTTGAAAGCGGGAGAGTTCATCCACACGCTGGGTGATGCGCATATCTACCTGAATCATTTGGAACAGGTGAAACTGCAACTTAGCCGGGAGCCCCGTACACTGCCGCAGATGAAAATAAATCCGGATGTGAAAAGTATCTTCGACTTCCGGTTTGAGGATTTTGAATTAGTAAACTACGATCCGCACCCGCACATTGCAGGGAAAGTTGCGGTATAACATAACTCCACCGGACTATGAGTAAAATTAGCATTATTGCCGCTGTAGACCACCGAATGGCCATAGGATTTCAAAACAAGCTTTTATTCTGGCTGCCCAACGACCTGAAACGTTTCAAGGCGCTGACCACAGGAAACACAATCATAATGGGACGAAAAACTTTCGAATCGCTTCCTAAAGGAGCGTTACCCAATCGACGGAATGTGGTACTCTCTTCCAATCCGGCAACCGAATGTCCCGGAGCAGAGGTGTTCACTTCGCTGGAAGCCGCTTTGAAAAGCTGTCAGGAAGAAGAGAAAGTATACATCATCGGAGGAGCAAGTGTCTACCGCCAAGCCATGCCTTTGGCCGACGAACTGTGCCTGACCGAAGTTGATGACACAGCTCCGGAAGCAGATGCCTTTTTCCCGGCTGTAGATACAGCCATATGGCACGAAAAAAGCAGAGAAGTCCATCCTGCGGATGAGAAACATCTCTGCTCATATGCTTTCGTAGATTACGTTCGGGGATAAACTTAATCCTCGTCCGTTTCTACCATGATCGGCATTTGCCGCTTGATAGCTTCATGGAATGAAATAAGCGTCTCCGTACGAGCCAATCCCAACGGTTGAAGTTTATCATGGATCACACTCAGAAGGTGATGGTTGTTCCTTGCGTATATCTTGATAAACATATCGTATTTCCCGGTGGTGAAATGACATTCCACTACTTCCGGAATCGCTTCCAAAGCTTTGGTCACAGAATCGAACGACTCAGGATCTTTCAGATAAATCCCAATATAAGCACATGTCTCATATCCAATCTTCTCCGGGTCGATAACATACTCCGAACCTTTCAATATACCCAGATTAGTCAACTTCTGTATGCGTTGATGAATAGCCGCACCCGAAACGTTGCACGCTCTTGCCACTTCCAGAAACGGAATGCGGGCATTGTCGGCAATCAACTTCAGAATCTGCTCGTCTAAAGTATCTAATTGATGATGTCCCATTTTAAATCAATTTGTTTTAATATATCAATCTCTAATGCAAAGTTAGTTATTTCCCCGGCAATAAATACTATAGTTTATTACTTTTATTTGTAAAAATAGAATAAATCGGCAATAGTTCGTACCTTTGTAAAAACAATAAATTCACACGATATGAAGCTAATATTGACCTTATTCACCTGTCTTTTCGTGACAGGATGTGCATACGCACAAAACTTTTCGGACTACTTTACGAACAAAACACTGCGCATCGATTATCTTTTCACCGGAAATGCGGAAAAGCAATCAATTTGTCTCGACGAACTTTCGGAACTGCCCACATGGGCAGGCAGACGGCATCATCTTGCAGAATTACCACTGGAAGGAAACGGGCAAATTGTCATGCGTGATGTGGAAAGTGGAAAAGTTATCTATACCACTTCGTTTTCCTCACTATTCCAGGAATGGCTGGAGACAGACGAAGCTAAAGAAGTAACCAAAGGATTTGAGAATACTTATCTCCTGCCCTACCCTGTAAAACCAGCGGAAGTAGAAATCACGCTGCGCAACAACAAACACGAAGTAAGCGCAAGCCTGAAACATATCGTCAAGCCCGATGATATCCTGATACATAAAAAAGGACTCACACACATCACCCCACACAAATATTTGCTGAAAAGCGGAAACGAAGAACAATGTATCGATGTGGCAATCCTGGCCGAAGGATATACCACAGCCGAAATGGAAACTTTCTATAAAGATGCAGCCGTGGCATGCGAAGCACTATTTTCGCACGAACCGTTCCAGTCTATGAAGAACCGTTTCAATATCATAGCCGTAGCCAGTCCTTCCGCAGACAGCGGAGTCAGTGCTCCGAAACAGGGAGCATGGAAACATACTGCCTTCGGTTCGCACTTCGATACTTTCTACTCTGACCGCTATCTGACTACCAGCCGTGTAAAAGCAATTAACGACGCATTGGCAGGCATTCCCTATGAACATATCATAATCCTCGCCAATACAGAGCAATATGGCGGAGGCGGCATCTACAATGCTTTCACATTAACCACCGCACATCACCCCAATTTCCGCCCGGTAGTGGTACACGAATTCGGACATAGTTTCGGTGGTCTGGCCGATGAATACTTCTATGACGAAGATGTGATGAACAGCCTCTATCCACTCAGTATCGAACCATGGGAACAAAACATAACCACACGTGTCAACTTCGCTTCCAAATGGGAAGATATGCTCACTAAAGACACCCCGGTTCCGACTCCGGTAGCAGATAAGGCCAAATACCCCACAGGTGTATACGAAGGAGGAGGTTACTCAGCTAAAGGTATCTATCGTCCGGCATTCGATTGCCGCATGCGCACAAATGAATATCCCACATTCTGTCCGGTTTGCCAGAGATCCATCAAACGAATCATAGAATTCTATACAGGTAAATAAGATCATCTCAAACCAACGAAAAGGAATACATTAACCACTGTACGAATTACACAGACTTCACAGGTCTTATCAAGATTATCGACTATTTCAATCTTTATATCTGCATGTGAGTCTGTGTAATCGCCCATACAGGAGTTACGATATCGCCACTAAATACATACAGGCAACCCATATAATTCCCGAGGGATATTAGTCCTATAAGAGCTGAAAGCGATAAGCCCGGGTATCTCATAAAAAAAGGCCGTCTGAAACAAATCAGACGGCCTTTTCTATGTATAGAATAACTTATTCGCGAGCTCTCGCAGAATAGTTAATTTTCAGTGCATAAGCTTGACGAAGAGCCTGTTTAATATCGGTAACGATACCCATTTTTGTATCCTGGTCAATTTTCAAAGACACAGTCATAAAGGGTTGGTCTTCCTCTTTCATACTTGAGCGCTCGTTAGTTACGTAAGCCTGAATTTCGTCAACTTCAGCATATGCGTCATTCAACTGGATACGGCTTTCAGACCCCAGTTTTTTACGAAACTCTGCTGTCGGTTTACCTACATAGATAAACGTAACCAAAGATTTCTTTTCAAGCTTTTCCAACTCAGTACCTTGCGGAATCTTAAACTCAACCTTCAAAGAAACTTCACGCATTGTTGTTACAATCATAAAGAAGAACAACAATGTAAAGATCAAGTCAGGTAGAGAAGAAGTATTCAGCGTAGGCATCCCGCGCTTACCTGTTTTATTAAATTTTCCCATTAATTATTCTTTTTAACTCCTTTAGGTTCAGCCTCAGAGATCTTCTGAGGAAAAATTTCACGAATAGCTTTCTGCTGGTCTTCATTCAACTCAGCATAATTCTTCTGCCACTTTTCCTGAGCCAATTCATCTCTTAACTCGTTGTAAGCAGCAACCAGCTCATTTTGAACATCAAAATAAGCCTGATAAGAAGATCCGCGGTCACTCTGCAAAGAAATTACATGATTCTCCGTAACCATGGTATTACCAAAGAAAGGCACATCTTTCGCATGTTTTTCCGGTAATTTTTCATCGTTATATGGATTGGCAATGAATTCTTTGGCTTTTTCCCTCAATTGCTTCACATCAACAACTTCGCCACCGCACATCAACTGATTCTGAAAGTTCAGAAAAATCTGCAGAACGTTACGATCCTTAACAACGATGTCATTGTCAACCTGATCCTTATCGGGAGGTGGAGGCAATTGTCTTGCCAAACCACGGTCAGTATCCATAGATGTCGTAATCAAGAAGAAGATAAGCAATAAGAATGCAATATCCGCTGTTGAACTTGAATTAATTTCAGGAACTTTTCTATTTCCTTTTGCCATTGTAGTTACTGTATTTTATTGAGTTTCCCCAATTAGTTATGATAATTTCTTTTTAATACTACTTCCGATGATAGCAACAACTGTTACCAACAACAAGAAATAAATACTGTAAAGGAACATATCAGTCAGTTTCAACCAGAAAGGAACATTGTCAGTTCCTTCATATCCCTGAATTGTCAGTGTTTCACCACTACCCATAGACCATGCTACAACCAATACAAGAACAAGAAGAATAAGTCCGAGCAATGATCTGATAGCACCCTTAGGATTGTCTTTCAAAGCAGAACCGAACTGGAAGATAGCAGCAACAACAGTTGCAACTACAGCAATGCCAAACAGACCGTACATCAGGTACAGCAAGGCATCTGTGTTTGCAGGATTATCCATGTCGTATACAAGCGGAGTTTCCATTTGTCCACCAAAATAGAAAAGACCCAATACGATCACGATAAGAGCAAACATCGCGTATAGTACGTAATACGATACTTTATATGTTAACTTACTCATCTCAGATTATTTTTTGTATTTCAAGTTATATTTGATTACCATGTCAAGCAAAGAGATAGAAGAGTCTTCCATTTCGCTTGTAAGAGCTTCAATTTTAGCAAGGATGTAGTTATAGAATACCTGAAGGATCAAAGCTACAACCAAACCGAAGATAGTAGTAATCAAGGCAACCTTCATACCACCAGCAACAACTGTCGGAGAGATATCACCCTGCTGTTGGATTTTATCGAATGCCATAACCATACCTACTACAGTACCCAAGAATCCCAATGACGGAGCCATCGCGATGAACAGTGTGATCCAAGAGCATCCTTTTTCAAGGTAACCAGCCTGAACGCCACCATAAGATACTACAGATTTCTCAACCACGTCGATGCCTTGGTCGATTCTCATCAAACCTTGATAATAGATAGAAGCAACAGGACCTCTCGTGTTACGAGCGATATCTTTAGCAGCTTCAACATCACCTTTTTCCAAAGCAGCTTCGATAGAAGACATAAATTTCTTTGTGTTGATTTCAGCCAAGCTCAAGTAAATGATACGTTCAATACAGAAAGCCAAACCAATAACCAATGCGATAGCAACCAAACTCATGAAAGATGCAGTACCTTCGATGAATTTTACTTTAATTTCTTTGTGGATACCACCTTCTTCTTCAGCACCAGCAAGAGGAGCAGAAGCTTCAGCAGCCTCAGCTACAGCGTCAGCAACCGGTTTGTCTGCTGCAGGAGCAGCTTGTTCGGTAGCAGCAGCATCCTGAGCCTGAACGAGTTGAGTTGAGCCAAATGTTAAGACTCCCATCACAGCAACAATTGCAAATAACTTTTTCATTGTGTGTCTAATTTTTAAGATTAATTAATTAAATTATTATTATTGTATTTACTTATCGTCTTTTGTTTAATATTTCCTGCGGAGAGAGCGGGATTCGAACCCGCGATACACTTTTGGCGTATACACGCTTTCCAGGCGTGCCTCTTCAACCACTCGAGCATCTCTCCAATTGGTGCTTTCCTCAAATCGGGTGCAAATTACAAAAAAAATGCGAACCACAAGCGTTTTCAGCTACAAATGTATTCTTTTTTTTCTTCTTCTGCAGCATTATCCTTCTTTTATCTTTAATAAATCCACTAAATTAATAAAATTTAAAATCTAACAGAGCTTATTTGAGTATTCCAAACACTTTCAATGCGCTGATAGCAGTCAATTCCGCAACTTTTTCGGGATCTTCCTTGTATATTTCGGCAACTTTTATTAATGTATCTTTCACATTCGCACTCTCATTCCTCTTCCCACGGTTAGGGACCGGCGTGAGGTAAGGAGAATCCGTTTCCAGCACAATGCGTTCCAACGGAATATGTTTAAGCGCTTCCGGCAGAGTTGACTTTTTGAAAGTGACCACACCATTTATGCCAATCTTAAACCCGGAGAACTCCATCATCCGGGCGGCTTCTTCGGACGTCCCGGTGAAACTATGAAAAATGCCGGTCAAGCCACTGCTTTTATAAGGCTGCAATACCTTATATATATAATCAAAAGCTTCACGGCAATGAATGACAATCGGCAACTGGTACTGAAGAGCCCACTGAACCTGTTTCTCAAAAACAATCAACTGTTCTTTCAACCAGGTTTTGTCCCAGTAAAGATCGATCCCGATCTCTCCTACGGCCACAAATCGTTCCGAAGTTGCCAGGTGATTAGCCACTATTTCAAGTTCTTTTTCATACGAATCGTTCACGGAAGTAGGATGCAACCCGATCATCGGGAAACAAAAGTCACGATAGGTATCACAAACCGACAACATAGGTTCGATTGTCGTACTGTCTATATTGGGCATAAAAATATGCGTAACACCGGCAGCACGGGCACGCTCCATTACCAAAGGCAAATCTTCGGCAAATTCTTCCAGAAAAAGATGGGAATGTGAATCGACAAGCATATTTTAAAGAATCTCTTTATTTGTTTTTTCACCGGTCCGGTAATAATAAATCAGACCGTAATCACGACATTTCTCCAACCGTTTTTCATTAGGCAGTACCTCCTGGTACTTGGCCTCCACCTGATTCCAGATATCGAGAATCAACCGGTCAGCCTGCGCACGCATAGACGAAAGTTGTTCTAAGCTACGATTTGTGAGGAGTTGAAGGTTTTTCTGCTTTTCATAACCTTCCATGAATATATCATAATGTACTTTCACTTTGGCAATCGTCGGGTTATAGATAGGTATGCCTCCCCGGGAAGTACGTTGCCGTTCTCCTTCTATGATTTTCTGTCCCCACTCGGCTATAGAAGCCTCACTGTTCAAGTCGGGCACACCGAAATTATCCATAGGCAAGCTGTACATATCTTTATGGGATTCTTTAATTTCGGCTCGAATCACTGCCAGGTTCAAAACTTGTATAAAGTGAGAAATATAAAGACGGGCCGCTTTTACATTGGCCTGATGCTTCTTACTGTTTCTGCTCTGTTCGCCATAACAGTGTACATAATAAGAATGCGCAGCCTCAAATTTAGCCAGAAACATACGTGCTTCCCCCAATGTCTTTAACGAAACGGCCAAATCATAGACATTACATACGTCCCCCTTTACGACCGCTGCTTTCAGCGCCCGTATCCTGGCTTGATCAGTATTTGGCAAACGTCTATAAGGCATCGTTATATTACATCTCGCGGTACATTAAATGCTTCATCAGCTTTTTCAGCTCACTTTTCCTATCTTCTATGACAGATACGGCCCCCAGACTGGTCATCGCACGAGTATAGTACTCACGCATCTTGTTTTCACAGACAGCTTTGATACCTATCTGATTGTACAACTCGGTTACAGCACTGATTTTTTCTTCGGCACAGAATGAAGTCGCATTCAGCCAACGGTTCAGTTCATCCAACTGATTCCGGTCGGCCCGTTCCAATGCTTTAATCAACATATATGTTTTCTTATTGCATAAAATATCACCACCGATATTTTTACCAAACACGGCTGAATCGCCATATACATCCAGCAAATCATCCTGCAATTGGAAAGCAACCCCAATCTGCATGCCGAAATCATATAGATTTTCAGCATCTTCATGGGAAGCTCCTCCCAAAATAGCTCCGATTTTCAAACTTGCCGCCAATAGAACGGCAGTTTTCAAACGGATCATTTCCAGATATTCCTCTTCTTTCACATCATCGCGGGACTCAAACCCCATATCCATCTGCTGACCTTCGCAAATCTCAAGTGCTGTCAGGCTAAACAAGTCCATTACCTCTTTCAGATACTCTGAAGAACAGCTTGCCATATACTGATAAGCCAGCACCATCATGGCATCTCCCGACAAAATTGCAGTATTGTCATTCCAGACTTTATGAACCGTTGTTTTTCCACGGCGCATATCGGCCCGATCCATCAAGTCGTCATGCAAAAGAGTATAATTATGATAAACTTCAATTGCCGTAGCAGGATCATAAACAGAAGTAACATCCTCCTTATAGAGATTGTATGCCATTAACATTAGAACAGGGCGAATGCGTTTCCCCCCCATGGAAAGTACGTATTTAACAGGGTCATACAAACCAACCGGTGTGCGTGTAAACTGGATATCTGAAATGTGAGAATTTATTTTATCAAGAAGCTGAAATGCTGTATACATAGTAATAAGTTATAAAAAAAGAGGATTGAATGAAAAGAGGCTGCTTGGACGGCAGCCTCTCTTCTTATACTATACAATGATTATTGCAGTCTGAATCGTACAGGTAATGTAAATCTACAACGAACAGGTTTACCTCTCTGCTTACCCGGCTTCCATTTAGGCATGGTTTTAACCACACGAAGAGCTTCTTTATCAAGATATGGGTCAACGCTCTTTACAACCTTAATGTCAGTAATACTACCATCACGTTCAACAACGAACTGAAGAACAACCTGTCCCTGGGTTCCGTTTTCCTGAGCAATGGTCGGATAGTTGATATTCTTATACAGGAACTGCAAACAAGCAGGCATACCACCCGGAAACTCAGCAGCTTCTTCTACTACTTCAAAAATTTCCTGTTCCGACGGTTCTTCCTCTTTCACCTCAACCGGCACGTATTTTACTTCCACTTTCTGTCCGGTATCCTCTGTTGAAGCAATAGCTGTTTCTTCCACATCAGCCTGGTCATCAACAATCTTCAGGATTTCAGCCTGTTTCGGAACCTCAACAGGAGGTGGGGCCGGTTTTTCTTCCTGTTGTGTAATAGGAATCATTTCCTCTTCAAACTCAATTTGGGCTACTGCCTGGCTTGTATCGATCTTTATATCACGTTCCGTCCATTCGAACGCAACGAATATAAAGGCGAGCACCACAACGTAACCGATCAGCAGCCACTGGGTCTTCTTACCTTCGAGGTCTGCTTTGGGCGATTTTTTTACTTCCATAAAATTATTATATAAAAATTGGTGTTCTTCTGGTTTTTAAGCTGTTATTGCTTTTGTGCCACAAATATAACGCAGATATTTTAAAAATGCAGTATATTTGGCGAAAAAATTTAGATAAGACGTTAAAAAAGGGAATAAACCTGCTGCATAACATCATGAAAAAGATAACAATTGCAATTGATGGCTTTTCTTCTTGCGGGAAAAGTACCATGGCTAAAGATTTGGCTAAAGAAATCGGATACATTTATATCGACAGTGGAGCTATGTATCGTGCCGTTACACTATACAGTATAGAGAACGGCATCTTCAGCGGAGATACGATTGATACTGAAAAACTGAAACAGCGTATCGACGATATCCACATCTCTTTCCGGATTGATTCGGAAACCGGTCGCCCGAATACTTACTTAAATGGAGTGAACGTAGAGAACAAAATCCGCACCATGGAAGTTTCTTCTAAAGTAAGTCCGATCAGTGCGCTCGGTTTTGTCCGCGAAGCCATGGTGGCCCAGCAACAAGAAATGGGCAAAGCCAAGGGCATTGTTATGGATGGCCGTGATATCGGTACAACTGTATTTCCGGATGCAGAATTAAAGATATTCGTAACCGCCTCACCGGAGATTCGCGCCCAGCGCCGTTATGACGAACTGAAAGCCAAAGGACAGGAGGCCAGTTTCGAAGAAATATTGGAGAACGTGAAACAACGTGACCATATAGACCAGACGCGTGAAGTGAGCCCGCTAAAGAAAGCCGACGATGCTTTACTATTAGACAACAGTCATCTCACCATTGCCGAGCAGAGGGAGTGGCTGACAGCCGAATATCAAAAAGCGATAAAAGAGTAAAAACGGAAGGGTGTAGCCATACGCCCCATAGGGTGTAGCCATCCTGAGGAAAGGGTGTAGCCATCCGGTCAGTATGGCTACACCCTTTTTTAATCACAGATTTTGTAATTATATGGTAAAAGTAGAAATAGATGAAGGTTCCGGTTTTTGTTTCGGAGTGGTCACAGCCATCCACAAAGCCGAGGAGGAACTCACAAAAGGGGTGACGCTCTATTGCCTGGGAGATATTGTACACAACAGCCGCGAAGTGGAGCGTCTGAAGGAAATGGGACTGATTACCATCAACCATGAGGAATTCAAGCAACTTCATAACGCCAAAGTACTTTTACGCGCCCATGGCGAACCGCCTGAGACCTATATCATCGCCAAAGAGAATAACATCGAGATCATTGATGCCACTTGTCCGGTAGTACTCCGTTTGCAAAAACGGATCAAACAAGAATACATGCAGGAGGACTCTGATGAGAAACAAATCGTGATCTACGGTAAAAACGGACATGCAGAGGTCCTGGGATTGGTCGGACAAACAACCGGCAAGGCGATTGTGATAGAAAAACTCGATGAAGCCCGTCAGCTGGACTTCAGCAAAAGCATACGCTTATACTCACAGACTACCAAATCACTCGATGAGTTTTGGGAAATTGTGGAATACATCAAAGAACACATTTCGCCTGACGCGACTTTTGAATATTATGATACCATTTGCCGCCAGGTAGCCAACCGCATGCCCAACCTGCGAAAATTTGCCGCTTCACACGATCTGATCTTTTTTGTCAGTGGTAAAAAAAGTTCAAATGGCAAAATGTTATTCGAAGAGTGCAAAAAAGTCAACCCAAACTCACATTTGATAGACAGTGCTGAGGAAATCGATGATTCTTTGCTCCCCGGAGTCAATTCTATCGGCGTATGCGGGGCTACATCCACTCCCAAATGGCTGATGGAAGAAATCTCCGAAGCCATAAAGGCACAGATTAAAAGACAATGAATTAACGTTATTTAATCATACAGGGCACTCCTTTTTGTTATCTTTGCAACGTCAATTAAAAAAAC
This sequence comes from Bacteroides sp. HF-4919, assembly GCF_018860125.1. Taxonomy (NCBI): domain Bacteria; kingdom Pseudomonadati; phylum Bacteroidota; class Bacteroidia; order Bacteroidales; family Bacteroidaceae; genus Bacteroides; species Bacteroides sp. HF-4919. The sequence goes on along the minus strand of NZ_JAHKNF010000004.1, from coordinate 85,048 downwards.
AAGATTGTTATGGGAACAGTTAAGTGTGTTGGTATTTTAACTTCCGGTGGTGATGCACCGGGAATGAACGCTGCTATTCGTGCAGTGACACGTGCAGCAATCTATAACGGACTGCAAGTAAAAGGTATATATAGAGGATACAGAGGCTTGGTAACAGGAGAGATCAAAGAATTTAAAAGCCAGAATGTAAGTAACATCATTCAACTGGGAGGAACGATCCTGAAAACAGCACGTTGCAAAGAGTTTACAACTCCCGAAGGACGCAAAATGGCATACGATAACATGGTAAAAGAAGGTATTGACGCCCTTGTTGTAATTGGTGGTGACGGTTCGCTGACCGGAGCACGCATCTTTGCACAAGAATATGACGTTCCCTGTATCGGACTTCCGGGTACTATTGACAATGACCTTTTTGGCACAGATACCACTATCGGATATGACACGGCGCTGAATACCATTCTGGATGCAGTCGACAAGATCCGTGACACAGCTACTTCGCACGAGCGTTTGTTCTTTGTAGAAGTAATGGGACGCGACGCCGGTTTTCTGGCATTGAACGGTGCGATTGCCTCGGGAGCAGAAGCCGCCATCATTCCGGAATTCAGTACGGAAGTCGACCAACTGGAGGAATTTATAAAGAGCGGTTTCCGCAAATCAAAAAACAGCAGTATCGTACTGGTAGCCGAAAGTGAACTTACCGGAGGTGCCATGCATTATGCCGAACGTGTGAAAAACGAATATCCTCAATATGATGTTCGCGTCACCATTCTGGGACACTTGCAACGTGGTGGCAGCCCGACGGCACATGACCGTATTTTGGCCAGTCGTCTGGGTGCGGCAGCTATCGATGCTATCATGGAAGACCAACGTAATGTCATGATCGGCATAGAGCACGACGAAATTGTTTATGTTCCGTTCAGCAAAGCCATCAAAAACGATAAACCTGTCAAAAGAGATCTCGTCAATGTGTTGAGAGAACTGTCTATTTGATAACAGTATACAACAGGAAAAGACAGACGGTGGACGGTAAACATACAAAATGTTTATGGTTCACCGTTTATCATTTACGGTAAACCCCTTCTCTGACAAGATTCTTTCTGTTTCCTCCCATAATTGCACCCTTTGAACATGGTGAGTATATTTTTCGGAAAGAGGATGCAAATGATTATTCAAATTAAATGTCGCAGTCTGTTTCCCTGCTTCCACATCAAGTAATAGTCCGATTGCAGTAGAGGCCCCCTGAAGAGGTGTCCGTATAAAAGGACGGAAGAAAATGTCGGTCAATGGATCGAACCATTGATGCATCCGGATGATATCGGTAGACACAATTCCTGGATCAGCAGCATTGACCGTTATTCCACGTACCCGAAGACGCTCTGCCAGTTCAAAAGTAAAAAGCAACAAAGCGAGTTTTGTATTACTATAAACAGGGATTCGCCAGAAATTTCCCCTTTTACCACGAAGAAAAAAATCGGGAAAATCCAGCTTACCAATTGCATAGGTACAAGACACCATATTGACAATACGTGTTCCCTGTCCCATCAACGGAAGCAAAAGCCGCGTCAACAGACAGGGACCTACATAGTTTACACTGACCGTACGCTCCAGCCCATCTTCTGTAATATGCAATCCGGTTTCCATCGTCCCGGCATTATTCATCAGCAAAGCTATGGAAGTGTTCCGCTGTAATACCCGGTTTGCAAAAGTTTTCACTGAAGCCAGTGATGCAAGATCTATCTCCCATACTTCCATATTCTTATTTCCTGTTTCCTTCGCCAACTCCCTGCATTTGGGCTCCGCCTTCGACAGCGAACAACAGGCCATGATTACTGCATAACCTTCACGAGCCACGGCACGGGTGATCTCCATCCCCATCCCACCATCGGCGCCGGTAATAATAGCAAGCTTACGTTCCATCATTTATTTTCCAAGTGTTCGATCTCTTTTTGCAAACAAAGAGGAAGTTCTTCTGCCAAATGATGATGACAAGCCATCTCAATGGTATACATCCTTCCTATGCAATAATTACTGTGCCCACAATTACAGCGGGCCTTTTCTTCACGCCGCATCCGGTTGACAAACCCGGGTTCATTAAGCAAAGCACGTGCCATCTGTACAGCCTCGAACCCTTCATTCAGCACTTCATCTATTTTCTCACGGGACACCAGCCCGCCAACATAAATTAAAGGAATTTTAATCTCAGAGCGGAACTTTAAAGCATCTTCCAAGAAATAGGCTTCTTTAAAAGGAACAGTCGGTATCATCACCCGTCCCGCCAACTTAACACCATACTTCAACCACCAGCAATCCATATAGTGCGTCAACGTTCTGATGGGCATCGCCCCACGCATAACATACATAGGAGCTTTACTGACAAAACCTCCACTCAAAACCAATGCATGCCCCCCCAATGACTCAAGCCGTCTGGCCACTTCAAGGGTCTCCTCTATTTCCATACCACCACGAAAGCCGTCACGCATATTCATCTTCACGAACACGGCTATATCACTGCCGGCCGCCTTCATCACCTCTTCCATTACTATCGTCATAAACCGCATCCGGTTCTCCAATGATCCTCCATATTCATCTTTCCGGCGGTTGGTGTAAGGTGAAAGAAACTGGCTGATCAGATACCCATGTCCTGCGTGAACTTCAACAGCATCAAAGCCGGCTTCACGAGCAAGACAGACTGCACGCCCGTAGGCTTTTGCCATTTCCGGCAATTCCTCCCGCCTCATCCCCCGTACCCATGTAGGCGAATAAATATTGAAGCCTGATGAAGCAGAAATAGGCGTAACTCCACAAATACTTTTATGAGACATGTTGCCACAATGCCCTATCTGTATACTGGCAGCGGCACCCTCCGCATGAATGGCATCGGTTAGCTCACGTAAGCCGGGAATGATCTCGGGACGAAGCCACAATTGCCTTGGAAATGATAATCCGCTACGGGTCACCGAAGCATAGGCAACCGTAGTCATCCCTACACCTCCGGCAGCAACGGAACGATGATAATCAAGCAACATCGGAGAAGGGGCGTTTCCCGGACACATACCTTCAAAAGCTGCCGAACGAATAGTACGGTTGCGCAATGTAAGCGGTCCGATGGTAATCGGTGTGAAAAGCTTAGAAGCAAGGTGTGTATTCATAAGTAATTTATTTTTTAATATAAGAAGGGAAAAATTCGTTTCTTATACTCGACCTGCGCCCCGAACTCTTCGTTATAACGATGCCAAATAGCATCTGCCCGTGGAACAAGGTTGGCAATAGTCCACCAAGCAAAGACACATCCCGGCAAAGACCAGGTCAAGACAGCCCAACCAATCCATTCAACAATCTCACCCAAATAGTTGGCAGAAGTCACGTAACGATACATTCCCCTTTGAGGAAGATAATGGCGGGTATCTCCGGAAGTACGCAGATTCCGGATGACTGAGTCGGAATGCCAGTTGATTAACATCCCACTGAAGAATAAAAGTGTTCCTATCCAAAAACAAGGTGACAGCAACCAGTCAGCTGTGTAGTATCCTGAAGGCGCAAGATAAAATATCCATTCACCCTGCATCAGTCCGTTGAGGATATTAAAGAGGACTCCCATCAAAAGAATGAGTATCGGCATCTTACTTTTTCCTTTCATCAAGAAGGGAAAAACAAAGGCCCGCTGGAAGTAATGCAACTGAAAGAAGAGAAAGAAAGTAAGTTCTACAGGAAAGAAACGACGGTCGGAATGCCACCACAACCAACTCATGACCAAAAAGACAGGGGCCTCCATAAGTATCCAGGCCAACTTATTGTTTACCGAGATACCCCAGGAACGGCTGCGGAACATACCGTATCCCGCCCTGATAAAATAAAGGGCTATGAAAACGACCAGAGCCACCAGACTCATTATCAAAAGAAGCAGATTAAAGCCTTCTATACTCATATCCAAGATTTTATACAATGGACAAAGTTAAAAGAAAAACTTTAAAGAGACAAATAGTTTACGGAAATAAAGTAAGGGTGCTGCAAAGTGATCTGCCACACCCTCAGACTTTTCTTTTATCTTTTTTTCAACGGCACATATTTTTCTTCTTCCAACACATTCTTGTAAGCCGGACGAATGATACGTTTGCCTTCAAAATTCAATTCTTCATTACGATGGGCACACCAACCGACAATACGTGCCATAGCAAACAAAGGAGTGTAGATTTCTTGTGGCAAGCCAATCATTTCGTATACAAAACCGGAATAAAAATCGACGTTGCTGGACACCGTTTTTCCATTATTCTTAATCTTACCGAATGTGGCAATGGCACGCTCTTCCAGAAGTTCAAGGAAAGCAAATTCGCGTTCACGCCCTTTCTCATGTGCCAGGTCACGTGCAAGTTCCTTCAGCAATACGGCACGAGGATCGGAAATGGTATACACGGCATGCCCGATACCATAGATCAATCCGGTCTTATTATAAACCTCTTTGTTCAGCATACGGGTAAAGTAAGTGTCAATCTCATCCACATTGGTCCAGTCCTGAATATTTTCCTGCAAATGATGGAACATGTCGGCCACCTGAATATTGGCACCTCCATGGAGCGGACCTTTCAACGAACCGATACCTGCGGCAATAGCCGAATATGTATCTGTACCGGTAGATGAAGTTACACGAACCGTAAAAGTAGAGTTGTTACCTCCTCCGTGTTCCGCCTGGAGCACCAGCAAAAGGTCGAGCGTACGCGCGTCCAGTTCGGTATAATCCCGTTTCAGCATATAAAGGAAATTCTCAGCAATCGACAAATTCTCCTGCGGATGACGGATGTGTAACGAACGGCCGAAAGTGGCATGACGCAACATATTGAAGGCATAAGCGATGATTGTGGGGAACTTTGAGATCAGATCAATGCTCTGACGCATCAGGTTATCACGTGAAGTGTCATCCGGATTGGAATCAAAACGATACATTTCAAGTACACTGCGAGCCAGAATGTTCATAATATTGTTCCCCTCAAGTTCAATGATATTCATCTTGGTTTTTTGTTCCAAAGGCATATTATCATTGATTAGTTCCCTAAACGAAGCCAGTTCTTCTTTATCGGGCAAACTGCCGGATAACAATAAATAAGCAACTTCTTCAAATCCAAAACGTTTTTCTTTCAGAATGGCATGTGCCAAGTCTTCCAGATCATATCCCCGATAGAACAGCTTTCCGGGAATAGGCTTCAATCCCCCTCCGGGAATTCGCTCATAACCTACGACATTACCAATCTTAGTCAATCCGACTAACACACCTGTACCGTCTTCGTTACGAAGCCCCCGTTTTACGTCAAACTTCGGAAATAAATCGGTGTCAATCCGGGTACAATCTTTCATTGCCTCGGAAAGTTTATAAATCAAATATTCTTTTTTCATGTCCTGAAGGTATTAATTTTTAATTCGGTTAATGATTTCTTCTGTAAATTCGGAGGTAGAAAGTGGCTGCCCTTTGTGCATGAAGCGCGCCAGGTCATTGGTGGCTTTCCCTTCGGCAAAACTGGCTTCAAGCGCCTCTACAATCAGGTCGGCAGGCTCCTGCCAACCCAGATATTCAAGCATCATGACGGCCGAAAGTATCAACGAACAAGGATTGACCACTCCCTTTCCGGCAATGTTGGGAGCCGTCCCATGGGTAGCCTCAAAAATGGCATGTCCGGAGTCATAGTTGATATTGGCTCCCGGCGCGATACCGATACCTCCTACCATGGCTGCCAACTGATCGGAAATATAATCTCCGTTCAGATTCAAAGTGGCGATAACCGAATAGTCTTCAGGAATCAAGAGAGTGTTCTGCAAAAAGGCATCAGCGATACAATCTTTAATCACCAGCTTGCCTGAAGCAATCGCATCGGAAAACTCACGTTCAGCCAACTCGTATCCCCATTTTTTAAAACCTCCTTCGGTGAATTTCATGATATTGCCTTTGTGCACCAAAGTGACTGAAGGCAGTTCATGCTGCAATGCATAGCGGCACGCGGCACGTACCAGACGCTCTGTACCTTCACGCGAAACCGGCTTCACCCCGAAAGAAGAGGTTTCGGGAAAACGTACTTTACTGACTCCCATCTCATCGTGCAAAAACTTATAGAATTTTCTTGCCTCCGGAGTACCTGCTTCCCACTCGATCCCGGCATAGATATCTTCCGTGTTTTCACGAAAGATGTGCATATTCACCTTCTCAGGCTCTTTGACGGGAGACACCACTCCACGAAACCAGCGCACCGGACGCAAGCAAACGTATAAGTCGAGCGTCTGGCGGAGAGCCACATTCAACGAACGGATTCCCCCGCCGACCGGAGTTGTCAACGGTCCTTTGATGCCGATCAGATATTCCTTAAAAGCCTCCATCGTTTCATCAGGTAACCATGAACCCGTTGCCCGAAAAGCACGTTCACCGGCCAATACTTCTTTCCATTCGATATGACGGCTGCCACCATACGATACGTCTACCGCCGCATTTACTATTGCCTGCATGGCAGGAGTGATTTCCGCCCCTACTCCATCACCTGTTATAAAAGGTATTGTCGGTACATCCGGCACCAACAATCCCCCATCTTTCTGTTTGGTAATTTTACTCATTGATTTATTTTTTTATATACTCCTCCAATCGTGTTCCAAAGTCAGGTTCAATTGGTTTAAAACCAAAGATTTATTGATTTAAAACCTAAAACAAGTCCCGGAAAGCTATCTACAAGCTATTTGGCGTTCAAAGCCGATCCAGCTCGGAACCAGCCAATCTGCTGTTCATTGTAAGTATGCTGTACCGCAAACCGTTCTTCAGTGCCATCTTCGTGATGCAAAATCACCTCCAGGTTATGTCCGGGCGAAAACTCTTTTAATCCAACTACCGAGATTAAATCGTGCTCACGAATCCGGTCATAATCGGCTTTATCTACAAAAGTAACAGCCAACATACCCTGTTTTTTCAGATTGGTTTCATGAATGCGAGCAAAGCTTTTGGCCAGAATCACCTTCACATTCAGAAAACGCGGTTCCATGGCAGCATGCTCACGACTTGAACCCTCGCCATAATTTTCTTCGGCTACTACAATGGAAGAGATATCATCCGCTTTATACTGTTTTGCGGTACCCGAAACAGTTTCATATGTATTGGTCAAACGGTTCCAGACCTTATTCGTTTCACCATTGAATGCATTCACCGCTCCCATCAACATATTATCGGATATGTTTTCCAAATGTCCACGAAACCGAAGCCAGGGACCTGCCATCGAGATATGATCTGTGGTGCATTTTCCCTGTGCTTTGATAAGCAGCGGCATATTGAGAAAATCATTGCCGTCCCATGCAGGGAAAGGAGTCAGTAACTGTAAACGCTGAGAATCCGGAGCAACCTTAATCTCAGCTTTCTCACCCGTAGGAGCCTGATATCCCTGATTGCCGGCAACAAATCCGGCAGATGGCAGTTCATCCCCCGTAGGTTCACTAAGTTTCACCTTTTCACCGTCATGGTTAACCAAACGGTCTTTCAACGGGTTGAAACAAAGATCGCCGGCAATAGTCAGTGCCAGAACAATCTCGGGTGAAGCCACAAAAGCAAAAGTATTCGGGTTACCGTCAGCACGTTTGGCAAAATTGCGGTTAAATGAAGTCACAATAGAGTTTTTACGGGTCGGATCGTCTGTATGGCGTTTCCACTGGCCGATACAAGGACCGCAGGCATTAGCCATGATAGTAGCACCCATCTTTTCAAATACATCCATCATACCGTCACGCTCGGCTGTCGCACGGATCTGTTCGGAACCCGGATTTACAATCAGTGGTGATGCCACTCCCAAGTTCTTCTCATTCACCTGCCGGGCTACGGAAGCCGCACGGCTAATGTCCTGATAAGAAGAGTTGGTACAGGAACCTATCAAACCTACTTCCATTTTTCGGGGATAACCGTTCATTACTACCTTTTCAGCAAATTCTGAAATAGGAGTGGCGGCGTCCGGAGTAAACGGACCATTAATATAAGGTTCCAACTCTGAAAGATTTATTTCGATAACCCGGTCATAAAAATCTTCCGGACGTGCCATTACTTCGTCGTCTGCACGCAGATCGGCAGCTACACTGTCAGCCATCACAGCCACTTCCTCGCGTCCGGTTGCTTTCAGATAAACAGCCATACGTTCATCATAAGGGAAAAGAGAGGTAGTAGCTCCTACTTCAGCACCCATATTACAGATTGTAGCTTTTCCCGTGGCCGATAACGAAGCCGTACCCGATCCAAAATATTCGATAATAGCGTTTGTTCCTCCTTTCACGGTCAGGATACCAGCCAATTTCAGTATGACATCTTTGGGAGCTGTCCATCCATTCAACTCTCCTGTCAGACGTACCCCGATCAATTTCGGCATCTTAAGTTCCCACTCCATACCTGTCATCACATCCACAGCATCGGCACCACCTACACCGATCGCCACCATTCCGAGCCCTCCGGCATTCGGGGTATGCGAGTCGGTACCGACCATCATCCCACCCGGAAAAGCATAATTCTCAAGCACCACCTGATGAATGATGCCCGCTCCCGGCTTCCAGAAACCAATGCCATAACGAGAGGAAACATCACGCAAGAAATCATACACCTCCCGGTTGGTTTGTGTGGCTGTTTCAATGTCACGTTCAGCACCCCGGTAAGCTTGTATCAAATGATCGCAGTGTACCGTGGAAGGTACTGCCACTGTATCTTTCCCGGCATTCATAAATTGCAACAAGGCCATTTGAGCCGTTGCATCCTGCATTGCAACACGGTCCGGACGAAAATTGACATAGTCCTCTCCCCGTTCATAATTCTTTAAATCCGCCACATTATACAAATGTGCATACAAAATCTTTTCAGCCAACGTCAAAGGACGCTTCAGTGCTGCACGAACATGCTCCATTTTCCCTTTATAGGATGTATAGAAGCTCTTTAACATATTCAAATCATATACCATAACAATTCTGGTTTTATCTGTTCTTCTATTTATTATAACCAATTATACGAAAGAAAGGTTTAACAAATTGAAATGTTTATTCCAATCCGGAAACAGATTTGTTATCTTTGCCGGAAATTTAACCCGCACCCCATTAACATGAACGATTATAATACAAACTCTTCTTCCCCACTTAGCGATCTTCAACGCCAACAGCTTTTGCTACGTATGGAATATGAATATGAAAAAGAAGAATTTCGCAAGCAGACAGAAACGATGGGCATTGCGAGGAAAGTGAAGCGAGGGCTTTGCTGGTATCCCGTCAGTACAGGCAGAAGTTTTTATAATTCGCTGAACCAACTTGTGATAGAAATAGAACGTCAAGAAGATAAAGAGATAGAACATGCATTTGAATTCGGACGTCCTGTTTGCTTCTTCGAACAAGGCTATGATGGCAGCATACATTATTTCAATTCCATCTACACCGTAAGCTATGCAGATGAAGAGCGTATGGTAGTCGTGGTACCCGGAGCAGGTGCACTTCTTGAAATACAAGGAGCAGACAGACTGGGGGTACAGTTGTATTTCGATGAGACTTCCTACCGCAGTATGTTCGAAGCCTTGGAAGACGTGATTCGTGCGAAAGGTAATCGCCTCGCCCAACTACGTGATATTTTACTTAGTAAACAACCTTCGCAATGGAGAGAGATATATCCGGTACGCTTCCCCTGGCTGAACACCACACAAGAGGAAGCCGTTAACAAAGTGCTACGTGCCAAAGACGTGGCTATCGTACACGGACCTCCGGGAACAGGTAAAACCACTACCCTCGTAGAAGCTGTCTACGAAACATTGCATCGTGAAAACCAGGTGCTGGTATGTGCGCAAAGTAATACAGCCGTCGACTGGATTGCGGAAAAGTTGGTAGACCGCGGAGTGCCTGTACTACGCATCGGCAACCCCAGCCGGGTAAACGACAAAATGCTTTCGTTCACCTACGAACGCCGTTTCGAAAGTCATCCGGCATATACCGAGTTATGGGGTATCCGTAAATCCATTCGTGACATGGGGCATCATATGCGTAAAGGAGGATATTCTGAACGCGAATCCACACGTAACCGAATACTCCGCCTGAAAGAACGTGCCACTGAACTTGAAATACTAATCAACGAAGACCTCTTTTCCAGTGCCCGTGTCATTGCATCTACACTGGTCAGCAGTAATCACCGGATTCTCACCGGACGGCATTTCAGCAGCCTCTTTATCGATGAAGCCGCACAAGCCCTGGAAGCTGCCTGCTGGATAGCTATCCGAAAAGCAGACCGTGTAATCCTCGCAGGAGATCATTGCCAACTCCCTCCGACTATTAAATGTATGGAGGCTGCGCGAAGCGGTTTAGACCGCACATTAATGGAAAAAGTCGTAATGAACAAGCAAGAAGCCGTTTCTCTGCTGAAAATACAATATCGCATGCATCGCTCCATCATGCAGTTTCCTTCCGCCTGGTTCTATCAAGGTGAGCTGGAAGCCGCACCGGAAATTTCTCACCGGGGAATACTCGAGCTGGACACTCCCATAAATTGGATCGATACTTCGGAAATGGACTTTCATGAAGAGTTCGTTGGAGAAAGTTTCGGACGTATCAATAAACCGGAAGCCAATCTGCTGTTGCAAGAACTGGAAAATTATATCCGCAAAATCGGAGAAAACCGAGTGGCAGAAGAGTGTATAGACTTTGGACTTATTTCACCTTATAAGGCCCAAGTACAATATTTACGGAATAAAATAAAAGGAAATCCATTCTTTCGCCCCTACCGTAGCCGAATCACTGTCAACACAGTAGATGGTTTTCAGGGACAAGAACGTGATGTTATCTTTATCAGTTTGGTACGAGCCAATGAAAACGGACAGATCGGATTCCTCAATGACTTAAGACGAATGAACGTAGCCATCACCCGTGCCAGAATGAAACTGGTAATATTGGGTGATGCCACAACCATGAGCAAACACGCTTTCTACAGAAAGTTAATTGAGTATATCAATGGACTCAGGCAAAATTCATAAGAATACCGATAACAAAAAACGAAGTTATGTCAAAACTCACCACGGAATAACACTGAGTATCTCAGAGTCTTTCTACTAATAATCAGCAACTTAAACCACCCTGTGCTACTCTGTGTTCTCTGTGATGAGTTTTGACAACCTCGTTTACAATAAAGCAGCAGTCTGCTTATTTCTTCAAATACCAATCCTTATCTGTCTTTCCACCTGATTTTGCCCATGAAGCAAAATGCGGATATGATTGATCAATAGATTCCTTCTCTTCCGTATTGAATGTTTCAACATCTGCCAAATGAATAGCAAACGGATAATTCTGGTCTGACACGTAATAGATCCCTTTATCTGTATCCGATAAATCCTGCTGGCTTCCAAAGAGAGCTGTATTTACCTTATCAGTTGGTTTATGGTTTACCAAATGTACTTCCGTACGATCCTTTCCTGTATTCTGGTGCAAGAAGATGAATGAATTGTAGGGAGCCACTCCAAAAGTTTCATGATCTACAGGTTGCTTAAATTTATTCCGTATCTTAAATACAGAGGTCTTTGTATTACTACCGGTCTCTTCAATAGCATTGGCAAATACAGCAACAGTAGCCTGGCTTAATTCATTATCCAACCCCTGACTTCCCCAAGCCGATTTCCCCTCGATGAAGTCACACTCTTCTACATTTGCCCTTTCTGTATTCATTTGGTAAGCAAAGCCATTCTTAAATAACGCTCCCGACCACATAGCAGTAAAAGTATCCTCAGTAGAAAGTACCTGATTTTTGGTGTTAAAACTCAAAACCGAATTATATTTCACAATCACATCATTCAGGTCATAATCACCTTTAGAAGGCCAATTATCTTCAAAAGACAAAATTCCTTTATACGTCATTTTATAGGCTATTGACTGATCGTCCGGATCTTCCGGATCAACCGAAGGCATATCGGGAGGGATAATAGCCTCTATCGGATTTGACCAGACATTAAACATAACATCATTATAATCATGATCATCCTTCCAATCTTCAAACGATAATACAATAAATTCATTTATTTTAAATGCAGCTGTATGTTTACGTCCTTTATTATTTAATGCAGAAGTTGAATAGAACATTCCCCGTCCTTGACCTACATTGCCAAGAGTAGTCGTCCCTTTTCTCGTAAAAGCATCATTACTAATAAACCAGCCTATTTTAGTCCCTTTTGGAAATACAGTTCCCTTATCTTCTCCGTCAGCATCAATATAATGTAGTTTTACACACTCCCCGCCTTTAATACCGACTCCTGTTTTGGTATTGGGGAATACAACGTACTTTTTAGCTTTCTGAATCTGAGCGACAGTTGCCCCTTCCGGATAGCAATAATAACCGAACGCACTATATGCCGCACTTGTCCCTCCGACAAAACGCACCTTCACTTCGGCACCTTGTTCGTCATTAATCATAAAATCAACCGACTGGCGATATTTCGAAGAACATTCTCCCTTCTCCGGTATCGTTTTGTTAATTGTTCTGTAAAATGCAGGCGTCAATTCAATAACACCTTCATTATCCAAATAGTTAGGCCGTCCTTTTATATCCCAACTGCCCAAAGTATAAAATCCTTCAGGCACCGTTTGATACTCACCACCTACACGCGTCTGCACAGATGCTTCGGCAGCCGTATCCCAGTTTATATCAGCCGTTATTGTATTCCCTTCTATTTTAGTTTTATACAACATAGGTACTCCGATATAAGAGGTATAAATATATACTTCCTCGCCATAAGCCGGGATTGTTTCTTTGGCATGATAAACTCCGGTTCCATCAGTCATTCTCACCACCTTAGGGTCGATATCAGTGCGTTTCACAACCTGTCCGTCAGCATCAGTTGTCAACGGATTCTCAAAATACAGCTCAAATAATACCTGATAATTCTCTGTAGGAATATCATACTTCAGATCCAATTGGACATCTTGTGTAGTTGCAAAATCAAAGGTATTAGCTACCCCGGACGGTTTTTCATCTGGTTTATAATGATCTTTCTCATCAATACATCCCACAACCACACATCCCAATAAAAGAGTACTTAATAATACTCCCAGCATCTTTTTCGTTGCATAAACACGATTTTTCATATTGACAAATAGTTTGTTTGTGAATTAGACTACAAAGATATATATAAAACTTGATACATTTATCCAACAAACAGACTTATTTTTCATATTATACAACATACGCACCTCACACAAAACCAATAAAACACTAAATATCAATAAAATAAAAAGAGGGAGAACAATCATTCTCCCTCTTATCAGAACTTGTATATTCTGATTAATTATTTTCCGGACGAAGTTTACGAACTGTCACGGCTGTCTGCCACATTTCGCTTTCACGCAATGCCTTCAGTTCTGCTTCCAGTTTCTCACGATAATCTGGTTTTGAATTGGAATCAATAGAAATTTGTGCTTCATTACCTGTCTTGACACTATTATATAATTTCTGAACAACGGGCTTGATTGCGTCGTGGAACGGGCCCATCCAATCAAGAGCACCACGCTGAGCTGTCGTAGAACAGTTGGCATACATCCAATCCATACCATTCTTAGCAAACAAAGGCATCAATGACTGAGTCAGCTCTTCTACTGTTTCATTAAATGCTTCAGATGGAGTATGACCGTTTTCACGCAAAACCTCATACTGAGCCAGCAGCAGTCCTTGTATAGCTCCCATCAGTGAACCGCGTTCGCCTGTAAGGTCAGAAGTAGCTTCACGAACGAAAGTAGTCTCAAACAAATATCCTGAACCAACTCCAATACCTAATGCAATGGTTCTCTCCATAGCTCTTCCGGTAGCATCCTGATAGATAGCGTATGAAGAGTTCAGTCCACGGCCTTCAAGGAACATCGTACGAAGTGAAGTGCCCGATCCCTTGGGAGCAACCATGATCACATCGATATCTTTCGGTGGAACGACACCGGTACGGTCACTCCAGGTGATTGCAAAACCATGAGAGAAGTAGAGCGCTTTTCCGGCAGTCAGGTAAGGTTTGATAGTAGGCCATACAGACATTACGGCAGCATCTGACAACAGACACATCACAATAGTACCTTTCTCGCAAGCCTCTTCGATGCCGAACAGTGTTTCACCCGGAACCCAGCCGTCTGCCACTGCTTTTTCATATGTTTTTCCCGGACGCTGACCAACGATCACATTGAAACCGTTATCACGCAAATTCAGTGACTGACCCGGTCCCTGCACACCGTAACCGATAACAGCGATTGTTTCATTTTTCAATACTTCACGAGCTTTTTCCAAAGGAAATTCTTCACGGGTTACTACATTCTCCGTAACACCGCCAAAATTCAATTGTGCCATTTTTCTTTTTTGTTTTAAAAGTCCTGCTCCATCTTATTTAGGAAGCAAAACCGATTATTAATAATTAAACTTATATTCTTTATTTATTATAGTGCAAACCGCCAGCCTACATTAAGCTGCACCACACTATTGTTTGCTTTCGGATTAGAATTACTTGCCCACGATTTATTCACATTAATCAATCCGATATTATAGTTAAGAGAAACCAGCAAGCCACGCTCAAACTGATATCCGGCGCCAAGTCCCACACCACAATCAAACGTACGAATCACGTTCATACCTATGACTGTGGTCGCATGATCGGAAGATGCTTTATTCTCTGAGTTCACATTAAAACTAAATTGCGGACCTCCGAATAGATACAATCCTTTATATATGAATTCTTTCGCATATACCGGGATGTTTATATAATCCAACTTGTCTGTATAAGAAACCCCATTACCGTTATATTTACTTCCCTGCATTGAGTAGTACACTCCTGCTTCTATTCCGAACCGTTCAGTCAGCATCACATCGCCACCCAATCCCACATTAAGTCCGGGACGTACTTTAGAATCCACTTCTCCGGTAGTGTTGGCCAAGTTCAAACCAACTTTAGGAATCAAATGAAACTGCTGGGCACCCACCCGGCAAGAAACAAAAAGCAGTAAAAGAAAAACTATTTTTTTCATCCTATTATATTTTAAACTATACAAACTTCACTTTTGCGCGGCAAACCACTTCACAATCGTTTTTCTTTATCTCTACGTGATACTCACCTTCGTTCACCTCTTCTTCAAAGAAAGAAAGTTCGTCACCGTAATAACTCTCTGCCACATAGGCCATTTCAAACCTCTGAATTTGTTTCCTCATATATAATTGAATGGGGAATAAATCCAAGATATGCTCTATATAACGAATACTGTTCACATGGCCATTGATATCAATATCACTATACTTAGCGGTCAACTTAGCAGAAGGCTTGTCTGTTGTCACTTTGATGCGCGAAGGTTTCTCAATGGGGCAAGGTTCGTCACATACATAATCCACGATACTGCCGCCATGCAATGTCAGCAAATCGGCAGGTTTACGGGTATTCAGATTAATCATCGCCCATACCGAACGGGCATACCCGATCTTCTTGCCATCTTTGTTCAGAATAGCAAAATTACGGTCTGTAAAAAGACGGTATACATTCTCCACCCACGTCTGTACGGTAAACTCTTCATATTGATAAGGCATCTCTTCCAGATCGATGGCCAGACGGGACAGTACCCAGGTATAATTGTCTTCATTCAGTGTAGCAATCCCAAACCCACGTTCACTGGCATGAAAACCGGCACAATTTAACAGATGATTACCGAGCACCCCCATTGTCAAACGCCCCTTGAAGTCGACATGAAAAGGTTCCGCAATAAACTTATAACTTCCTATCTTATTCGCATCACTCATCTACTTTTCCTCTCCTTTGCTTAAGTTATATTTAGTCTCACGATCTGCCAGAAATTCGTTCACGCGTTCAAAACAACTGGTGGTGATGGCCACCCGCCCCGAACGTACAAACTGCAACACACAGTTCAATGCACTCAATTCTTCGTAGAGGGAAGTAATTTCCTCACTGATTCCATTCTTCTCGACAATGGCAAATACCGGATTTACTTCTACAATCCGTGCGTTATAACGACGGATCACTTTCGACGCCTCCGGTTGTGACTGAAATTCTGGCATAGACACTTTGTAAAGTGCTATTTCATGGAAATAAATTTCATCTTCAGTGAAATAATGCGCCTGAAGCACGTCTATTTTCTTCTCGATCTGCTTGACAACCTTCTCAATCGTATCCTTGTCAGTCCAGGCTGTAATGGTGTACTTATGTACTCCCTTGATGGAAGAAGCCGAAACATTCAGACTTTCTATATTAATCTGTCGACGGGTAAATACCGCCGTAACCTGATTCAACAATCCGGCAAAGTTCTCTGAATGAACAATTAACGTATATAATGTTTTATCCATAACCTCTAAATTATTAGCATTCCAACAACATCTGATTAACCGAACCTCCCGGAGGAGTCATCGGCAATACATTCCCCTCTTCAATCACACAGGCTTCCAACAGGAACGGACCCTCTGTCGCAATCATTTCCTCTATCGCATCAGCCAGTTCTTCACGGGTGAAAACCCTTTTGGCCGGTATATCGTAAGCAGAAGCAATCTTGATATAATCAGGATTCAACATGGGTGTAAACGAATATTTACGGTTAAAAAACATTGCCTGCCATTGGCGTACATTTCCCAGAAAATTATTATTCAATACGATGATTTTAACCGGTGCCTTCTGTTCCATAATGGTTCCCAGCTCCTGAATGTTCATTTGCAAACCACCGTCACCCATAAATACACAAACCGTACGGTCCGGTCGGCCAAAAGTAGCACCGATAGCGGCAGGAAGCCCGAATCCCATAGTGCCGAGCCCTCCGGAGGTAATAATGCTACGATCCTTTGAGTATTTAAAGTATCGGGCAGACATCATCTGGTTCTGCCCTACATCAGTTACCAATACTGCTTCATGATTCGTTGCATCGCTTACTGCACGCACCACTTCTCCCATTGAAAGCGTATCGCCCATCGGGTGCAATTCCGGACGGATCACCTTTTCTTCTTCCACCTGTTCATAAGGCAAGAAACTATCCAGCCACTCTTTATGCTCACTGGGTTGAAGCAATGCCGTTACCGCGGCAAGTGTTTCTTTACAGTCACCCAGTACTGCCACATCCGCATGTACATTCTTATTCACCTCAGCCGGATCAATGTCAAAATGAATCACTTTAGCCTGTTTAGCATAGGTGGCTAAATTGCCGGTCACACGGTCGTCAAAACGCATACCGACAGCGATCAAGACATCACATTTATTGGTGTTCATGTTCGGTCCGAGATTACCATGCATTCCCAACATACCTTTATTCAGAGGGTGTTCAGTCGGCAAGGCCGACAGTCCCAGCAGCGTACATCCGGCAGGCATGCCTGCTTTTTCGATAAAAGCACGCAGTTCCTGCTGGGCATTGCCCAACTCCACACCCTGACCTACCAATACCAACGGCCGTTCCGCACCGTTAATTAATTCGGCAGCTACTTTCACAGCCTCCGGATCGGTCTCGGGTACAGGCACATAGCTGCGTATAAAATCAAGCTTTGTAGGAGAATATTCCGCCTTCTCCACCTGAGCATTTTTCGCGAAGTCAAGCACTACCGGTCCCGGGCGTCCGCTTTTGGCAATATAAAAAGCACGGGCCACTGCCCACGGAACATCTTCGGCACGGCGAATCTGATAACTCCACTTTGTGATCGGTTGTGTAATACCTACCAGGTCGACTTCCTGAAAAGCATCCGTACCGAGAAAAGCCGTTCCCACCTGTCCGGCAATCACCACAATCGGTGTACTGTCAATCATCGCATCCGCAATACCGGTAATGGTATTAGTAGCCCCGGGGCCACTTGTCACCAGACAAACCCCTACTTCACCCGAAGCACGGGCAAACCCCTGAGCAGCATGTGCCGCTCCCTGTTCATGGCGAACCAAAATGTGATTCAAAGTCTCTCTATGATCGTATAAGGCATCGAATACCGGCATGATGGAACCTCCGGGATAACCAAAGATTGTCTTTACACCATGATATTCCAAAGAACGCATTAATGCTTCACCGCCTGAAATTATATCTTTACTCATGTACTAAAATTTACAATTTAACGATTTATGATTTCGATTGAAACAACCCCATAGTTAATCAATCAGTCTCACCGCCCCTTTATCGGCAGAGCTTACCATGCTGGCATACGCTTTAAGACTTTTAGGCACATAGCGTTCACGAGTGACCGGAGTCATCGGACGTGCTGCCAGTTCTTCATCGGTCAGTCGCACGTTGATAGTCCGTTCGGGAATATTGATTTCGATGATATCACCATCTTTGATCTTCCCGATATTACCTCCGGCGGCCGCTTCGGGAGAGATATGCCCGATGCTGAGTCCCGATGTACCTCCGCTGAAACGGCCGTCGGTTATCAGCGCACACTCCTTGCCCAAATGGCGCGATTTGATATAAGAGGTAGGATAAAGCATTTCCTGCATACCGGGACCTCCCTTCGGACCCTCGTGCGTGATGACGACTACATCTCCGCTGACAACTTTTCCTCCGAGTATCCCATTGCAGGCTGCTTCCTGTGAATCGAACACCTTTGCCGGACCGGTAAACTTCCAGATGCTCTCGTCCACTCCGGCTGTTTTCACCACACAACCATCCTGGGCAATATTTCCTTTCAGTACGGCCAGTCCTCCGTCTTTGCTATATGCATGTTCCATATCGCGAATGCACCCTTCGGTACGATCCGTATCCAGTTCTTTGTAATAGACGTCCTGAGAGCCGAGCACCAGATTGAACTTCCCGGCAGCCGCACTCTTATACTTCTTAATAGCCTCTTCACATACGTTCGGGCTTGTTATATCATATTTATCAATTGCTTCACCCAATGTCATCCCATCGATACGGGCCACGGATGTATCTATCAATCCGGCTTTGGCAAGTTGTCCCATAATCCCCATAATACCCCCGGCACGATTCACATCCTGAATGTGATACTTCTGAGTGTTCGGCGCTACCTTGCACAGGCACGGGCTTTTGCGCGACAGTATATCGATATCATCCATTTTAAAGTCCGCTCCTGCTTCATGGGCTACCGCCAGCAGATGGAGTACCGTATTGGTAGATCCCCCCATCGCAATATCCAGTGTCATGGCATTCAAGAAAGCTTCACGGGTAGCAATGCTCCGGGGAAGCACACTCTCATCACCGTCCCGATAATATTTATAGGTATTTTCCACAATCAGTTTCGCAGCATCTTTGAACAATTGGGTACGGTTGGCATGAGTCGCCACAATCGTTCCGTTTCCGGGGAGTGCCAGACCAATCGCTTCGTTGAGGCAGTTCATCGAGTTGGCAGTAAACATCCCCGAACAGCACCCGCAAGTGGGGCAGGCCCGGTTCTCAATTTTGGAAACTTCTTCATCGCTCACACTTTCGTCGGCCGACTTAATCATCGCGTCAATCAGGTCCAAATGCTGCCCGTCCAATTCACCGGCTTCCATCGGGCCTCCGGATACAAATACAGTAGGAATATTCAGCCTCATAGCCGCCATCAACATTCCCGGAGTGATTTTGTCACAATTGCTGATACATACCATGGCATCCGCTTTATGGGCATTCACCATATATTCCACACTATCGGCAATGATATCCCGGGAAGGAAGCGAATAGAGCATTCCGTCGTGCCCCATAGCAATGCCATCATCAATGGCAATCGTATTGAACTCTGCAGCAAAGCATCCCAGCTTCTCAATTTCTTTTTTCACCAACTGGCCTATTTCATGTAGATGTACATGTCCCGGAACAAACTGAGTGAACGAATTGACGATGGCAATGATAGGTTTGCCTAATTGCTCTTTTTTCATACCGTTGGCTGCCCAAAGTGCCCGGGCACCCGCCATGCGACGGCCTTGTGTGCTGAACGAACTGCGTAACTGCTTTTTCATTTCAATATTCCTTTTAAGTAAAGAGCCTTTCCCACCGTAGTGAGAAAGGCTCTAAATCATATCTTCTATCTGTACGAATACATACATAACCTTTCTCACGCTCTTGATGGAATCACCACAACGCGAATAATATGCAGGACTGCCAGGTTAATTGATGTATGATTATTCATAACTTCTGTTTTTCTTTCTTTATGTGCTGCAAAGGTAAGTGCTTTTTTATAAACTCCAAACAAATTGAAGAAAAAAATCACCTAAAACAAAATAATTGTAAGCAAAGCCCATCTTTAAGTACGCATTTATCATTCAAAATCCTATATTTCGAACTATTCCTTATAAAATCCGCTTTCAGAATATATACAAATTTAATATAAACAGCACAAACATACCAATTTTACGATAAGCCTTCAAGGAAGAAAGCAAAGAAACATCAATAAAAATCAGGGAAAGAAGAAAAGAGCAGAAAGATTGAATTAAGATTGGGCCAATAAAACATGGGGATGTTGTGCGTTAAAACATCCCCATGTTCTAACACAAAACATCCGGATGTTGTGACGTAAAACATCCGGATGTTTTTCTACAGAGAGTTTAAAGTTTTAGAGTAGACAATAAGGTGTTACTGACGAATAAAACGTATGCTAAACCCGTAACCACGACTATATGTATCCGTGCATTGCGGTACGGACACATCCGATGGATTGACGGAAAGCGCCCAGCAATTACTCTCATCAACACTGTCAAACCACCAATACCCAACTTCATCTTTTTCCTGGAAAGCAAAAGGTTCATCTGCATTACGCCGCCCCCCGGGTTTTCCGACAAACCCTGCAATCTTCAATGCCTCGGCTACTTTAGGGTCTCCACCCAAGAAATCCCGCAATGTATCCCAGTCTCCCAAATGATTCGGTATCTTCCAGCCTTTAGAGACCAAGGACGTACTACCGGAAAATACACCTGCATTGTACAGCAGTCCATATTGGTTGCGAATAGCCCGACTATCCTGCGTAATGCCGGCAGGGAAACCATATACAGCATATCGCGGATTAGCATCTTTTTTCCACTCCGGAGAAATAGCTCCTACACTGTTTGTTATCGTCCGCAAATTATCCGCCATCCAATACTGTGTACCGATTTTCATCACCCGATACGAGTTGCCTTCATTATCAGTAGCCAAATAAGGGCGAAGTCCGCTTGCCTGATTGCCCGAGTAACCGATATAATCACCGGTAATAAAATTCACTCCGTCTTCGGTAAACAAAGAGGTGAATGGCTCCGTATTAGTACCCGGCGTATAAACGGTAGTCAGATAATCCACCTTTCCTCCGTTGTCCAGAACCACTCCTTCACCAAACGCCTTGTTATAAACATTATAAGGATAAAAGACCGAGGCACTTTTACCCGATCCAAATGAATAATCGGGAATAAACTCATGACATAGTTCTCCTACTTTCACTCCCTCAACATAAAGTTCATAAACAAACGAACGGGAAGAATCGGGCACTTTAAATTCAAGTAATAAGGTAGTTTCAAGCGTTGCCGGCAATTTCTTACCATCCTTAGCAGTCAGTTCGAGGACAGCAGTACCGGACAATGCTCCATCAGCCGAACCTTTACCAGGGGCAATCACTGTTATTTCGCCATCGGTGGCCGATGTATACCTTGCCGTAACTGTCCAACCGCGCGGAGCCGTACATACCGGAGCAATATCTTTATTCACGCCACTGCAAGTAAATGCAAAGGTCCGGGATTCGCTCCGATGGAAATATGCCACTTCCGAAGTCTCCAGTCCGACCTGTGATCCTTGCCATTCCGGCACTTTAAGAGTTTTTCCATCACTCAGATAAAATACAATATAACCGTCTTCACTGACCACCTTCCGGAACATAGGATCGCCGGATGCACCTTTCGCCTTCATCGGATTACCCGCAGCATCTTCCAATTCAACAGGACCACTCCCGTAGTCAAGCGTCCAGTATCCTGCCGCATTGACCCCAATGACCGGAACAATGCCATCGGCTCCCGAAGCTCTGACTTTCTGCCCGTTGTTATCCAAAAGAAAAGAAGAAGTTCCATCCGGAGCCTTGTTAGCCCAGTACAGATGCCCGTCCGTATCCATTTTCATGGTGATGACGGGAGCTACACCATTTTTTCCCTTATCTCCTTCCGCACCGTCTTTGCCATCCGTACCATCAACTCCGTCTTTACCATCGGTACCATCCTGACCATCTTTGCCGTCGGTACCGTCAACTCCATCTTTGCCATCAGTACCATCCTGACCATCCTGGCCGTCCTGACCGTCAACTCCGTCTTTGCCATCGGTACCGTCCTGACCATCTTTGCCGTCGGTGCCGTCCTGACCATTTTGACCATCTTTACCGTCCTCCCCTTTCTTACCGTCGTCTCCTTTCTCGCCATTCTTGATGACAATCGTACCACTTTTGAAAAAACTGATGGTATAGCCGCTTCCATCTGCAAGTTCCTTGAAACCGGTAATATAATCACCTGATTCAGACGAATTAATGATTAGCTTCAAAGCAACGATATCCCTATTCATATTTTTGCACAACTCCTCGATAGAGTTTGCCTGCCCCTCCATTTCCGCGTGATTCTTCAACACCTCGTTCATCTCCTCCTGGCTACAGGCGGTTGCGAAGAACAGACAGAGAAGCAATAGTTTGATTATATGATTCATATTCATTAGAGTTAAATTAATAATTTGCATCCCGGACACAACGAATGCTGTTACCTTCACCCGCCAACGCATTGCCAGAAGTCAACAGTTCTACAGAATTAGATTTGTAGGACATCCGGATGCGATAACTCGTTTCCGTCGACCACCATTGCCCTGTTGTTTCCTGGGCTCCGGTACTGCCATTACCGCCATCAACCGTATTAGCAGGCAAAGCCGTAAAACCGGTCAGATTGTTCGCCTCTATTCCCGTATTCTCCAACCAATTTCCAATTCCTTTCCCAACAGCTGTCGACTTCAGTTTACGTGCATCTGCCTCCACAAAGTCTACCAATGCTTGCAGTTCTGCTTTAGAAGGAACATGCCATCCTTGGGGAGCTATATTTCCTTTCATTGCAAACTGATTGTAAAGTACACCGTACAGGTTGCGATATTGCATAGCTCCCGGAGCATTGGCATTAACCGCCCGGTCGACCTGACAGGCCGGAAGACCTGCCCCGCACTGAATTTCCCAATCCAAAGATGTGGCAAAACCGGTAGGAATAGGAGTACCATTATTAAATTGGGTTGTCTTCAGATTTTCTCCCATCCAGTAGAGACTACCTATTTTTACAATCCTGTAAGCATATCCCTGCACATCGACAGCCAAGGAAGCTTTCAGCCCGCAAACAGTCCCGTTCACCAGTCCGTCTGTTCCATCTGCCGGCATTACATACTGACTGCCGTCTTCCGTCAGTATGGCGGTAGATGACGGATTACCCGTAACGGGAGTATACCCTGTTCCGTCATGCTGTATCGACGCTCCGTTCTCCAGAATAATCCCCGGACCAAAAACACGCGAAGCAGCATTATAAGAATAGACTACAGTAGCCCGGTCCGTTGTGGAATAAGCCGGCACATACTCCCGGCATATTTCTCCTACTTTAAGCCCCTCCATCAAAATATCATAAACCAGGGAACTATTGAACTTCGGAAGCTCAATACGATAATACAACGTTACCAAGATGTCTGCACTGACAGTATTTCCCAAAGCATCTGTGCCTTCTATCGTTATTCTTTCCGAAGCCGGCAGAGCCGAACCGGCAGCAGGCGCTTTCACAGTCAGCACCCCTTGCAAAGCTTTCGGCTGATAATTAATCGTAGCATCCCATGTTCCTGCCACCTTTACTATCTGCCGGAAACTACTACAATCAAACGGAATGTCCAGTGCTATCCCACGACGAAAGAAAAGAGGTCCCGTTTCATTGAATATCAGTTTATTATCTGCAGATTTGGCCACCTTATAGATACTTCCGTCGGTCATTGTGAAAATGACATACTCCGGATCTCCCGGATTCACAGACGTAAAGATGGACTGGCTGCCATCTGTCACGGTGGCTACAATTTTCTCTCCGCTTGCTCCTGTCATCCACTTCGTAACAGTTCCGACAGTAACCTGCCAGTAATATTCTCCGTCCGTATCTTTAGCTATGCCGACAGATGGAGTAATACCATTTACCGGAGTCATAATCACTTTATTACCCTCTCCGTCCGTCAGCCACTCTACCGCTCCGGCACCTATCTGTACTGTCCAGTAATAATTACCATCCGTATCCTGTTTAGCACCCATCAACGGAGTATCTCCGTCCGGACCTTTCACACCATCTTTACCGTCAGTACCGTCAACTCCGTCTTTGCCATCCGTACCATCTACGCCGTCCTGACCATCATTGGCATTACTGCCGTCGGTTCCGTCAGTTCCGTTCGAACCATTCTGGCCATCTGCTCCATCTTCACCGTCCACACCATCATTGCCATCCGTACCATCTGCACCATTCTGACCATCATTGCCATTACTGCCATCGGTTCCGTCATTACCATTTTCCCCTTTATTCCCTACCAGGCCATTCTTTACAAGCATGTCTCCCCCTTTATGAAAAACGATCAGTGTACCGCTCCCATCGGGCAACTCAGTCACACTTTCAATGTAATCATGAGTCGGTATCGTATTCACTATCGTGGCAAGCAGCCGTACTTCATTATTGGTATCGGATATCCATTCCCGGAGCTTTCCCATCCGGACATTCAACTCGGCTTCCCGGCGCAAGGCTTCGTTAATGTCCTCCTGAACACATCCTCCTGCCAACAAAACCGACAAAATGATAAATATATATTTTTTATATCTCTTCATGATTTCCTGTTTTAAAGATTAGTCTTCTCTCAAAATCCGTATGCTGTAACCCATCGAATTATTATCTCCACTATTAAACTCAAGCGTAGAAGAAGTCGCAGACAATCTGAATACAGCACCGACACTTTCCAGGCTGGCGCTACTCCACC
This sequence comes from Bacteroides sp. HF-4919, assembly GCF_018860125.1. Classification (NCBI taxonomy): domain Bacteria; kingdom Pseudomonadati; phylum Bacteroidota; class Bacteroidia; order Bacteroidales; family Bacteroidaceae; genus Bacteroides; species Bacteroides sp. HF-4919. Next base: position 60,154 of record NZ_JAHKNF010000004.1, on the reverse strand, counting down.
AGATACCGGCTTGCTGAAGGTCCTTAAATAAAATACCCTCAGTATCCCTATACCCGCCTCCAACACCGGCAAAGCCTGTGAGGTCTGTTCCACCACCGACCTGCCAATGTTTCGTCCCGGATTCTTTCAATAATGTCCCGGCATTAGTGCCCAGAAAAGCCCGCAATGTAGATATGATATCTGATTCCGTTGGAAGCTTCCATCCGGCAGGTATTACTTTCTTTGCTGCCACCCTATTGTATAAAACACCATAAGATATTTTATTGGCAAAAGCTCCTGTAGCGGAGGCATCCTGATAATCATACACAGCACAAGCACCTGAACCCGTATCTTCAAATCCACTTTCTTTCCAAGCACGCCCCGATAAATTAGTTTCGACAGGACTTCCGTCAGGATAACTAAGCGCCCGTAGATTTTCCATGGTCCAATACTGTTTACCTATTTTCACGATGCGATAAGTGTTACCATCCACATCAGTCAGTTTTTCCGCTTGCAGGCCATCTCCGAAATCCGGTTCCCGCCCTTTCAACGAACTGTCGGTATAGAACTCAGACCCGTCTTCAGTATAGATATACATGACTGCCGGCCGGTCGGCAACAGGAGCATGATAGCCCGTACCATCGTGCTGTACCGTACCTCCTGTATTCGTGATAAGCCCCGACCCATAAATTCCTCCTGTCAGGTAAGGATAGACAATCGTTACAGACTGCCTTAAATCCCGCTGATATTCCCGGCAAAGCTCTCCCACCTTTTTGCCCCAAAGACGGATGTTATAGACATAAGAACCTTTGAAATCCGGAAGCATTATCTTATAAAGCATACTCACGGCGAAAGAGCTCCGTGCTGCTTCTTCTGTGGTATTCGTACTCCTCAGTACTACATCTCCGGATAATGCTACGCCCGCTGCTCCTGCCAAAGGAGCTTCAAGGGTCAGTGTACCTGCATCAAAATCAACCGTTGCCTTCCATCCCTCCGGAACATCTACCGATAGCCGTTCCTTGGAGATACCCTTACAACTGAAAGCAATCACCCGGGATTCGCCACGACTGAAGAAGAGCAGTTTGCGTCCCTCCGGCACCTCAATAGAGGGTTTTCCCACCGGTATTTTAAATTGGGTTGCTCCCCCACTTAAAGTAAACTCTACATAATCCGGATCTTTATATTCCACTTTCTCAAACACAGACACGGCATCTTTTGCGTTGGCAATTATTTTCTTTCCACCCGTCTCAATCCATGTTTCAGGATCGGACCCTATCTTCTGTGTCCAGTAATAATTATCATCACCGCCATCGGCCACCGCCCACTGTTTCACCCCTAACTGAGGAGTTTGTCCATCATGAACCGCAGAAACTGCCTTTATCCGGTTTCCGTCATTGTCCGCCAGATAATATGGTTCACCGGAGCCGACTTTTACAGTCCAGTAATATTCCGAGTCAGTGGGGTCCTGCATAATGCCAACCACCGGATTCTGTCCGGGATCACCTTGTTCTCCCTTACTTCCGTCCGTACCATTGACTCCATCTTTACCGTCTGTTCCATCCACTCCATCTTTACCATCGGAACCATTCGTTCCATCCACACCATCTTTACCATCAGTGCCGTTCTCTCCATCTTTACCATCCGTACCATCGGTACCGTCTACGCCATCTTTGCCGTCCGCACCATCTACACCATCCTTTCCGTCCGTACCGTCAATACCGTCTTTACCGGCATCTCCATCAGGACCCGTATTTCCCTTCTTTCCGTTACGAATAGTGATCGGAGCACTTCTGGAAAAGGAGATGGTATATCCCGTACCATCCGCCAACTCCTCAATGCGAGTGATATTGTCTCCTATCTTTTCAATATTGACAATCACCTGAAGATTATAAATATCTTCATTCAATTTTTTACATAACTTTGTCAGTTCCTGCAGTTCTTTCTTCTGATCGCCTTGTCTGTCAAGTAAATCGTTGAAATCGGATTCCTTACAGCCATGTAGCAATGGAATCAATAACAACAACAGATATATTCTCTTTCTAATCATAGTTTTCATTTTTGAATTTCAACAATAACTCGCCTGGCAAGTACACTGTAGCTGTTAGGATCGGAAGTAAGCGTATCTATACACTCTCCTTTCACGTTGATACGTTTGCTGTCAATTCCCTTCTTTTCAAGGTAAGCTGCCAACACCTCCGCACGCTGTAAAGAGATTTTTTGATTAATATCCGGATTACCCGTATGATCGGCATAACCCAAAAGAATGACTTTCAGATCAGGATACTTTTTCAGGGTTTCCACAATGCGGGATAATTCATTTTTGTATAAAGCTACATTCAGATAAGCCGATCCCCTCTTAAAGTAGACAGGAGGCAACTCATTGAATCCCAGCACCGGATTGGATTCCACTCTCTCTTTCGCATCCGTTTGCGCTTGCTGCAACTGCATATTTAAGGAAGCTATTTCCTGTTTCATCCGGTTCTTCTCTATCGAATCCTCCGTACAGCAAACAGGTGTGGGTAAGTTCACCGCGCGCTCCTCTATATATCTTACCGCAATATCTGTCACATGCTTTGAGGCATAAAGGGCATTATCTTGTTTCTTCTTACCCACTTTCCATATCAAGGAAAGCCCGGCACTCGTCATAAAATGGTCTTTTGACTTGATAAGGGTCGACACACCATCCATCTTATTATTATTGACCCATATAATTCCCGTACGCAACTGTACGTCAAAAGCGCGTGAAATCTTGTAACGCAAAGAGAGATCTCCCCCTACTCCAAAGTTCCAGTCATCAGTCTTTTTGCCTGACAACGGGCTCTTATCCGCCTTATTTACTAACTCCGTAGAGAAACGTTGTGCATAAACAGCAGGACTCAGCAATACCGTCCAACGCCGGTTGCCCCGGTTGGGTCCAAAGAAGTTATTTACATTCAGGTTCATCTGTAAGCCAAGATTGGTGAAGTGTACTTTCGAAAACACATCCTTATACTTCCAGGTAGTAAAGTCCTGCTTGGTATAATAAGTCATTCCGTCAGCACTCAGGAGGTAATCGGACGCATAAGATTTTGCGCCCATTCTGGTATATCCGGTCCGTGCGGATGCCTCTATACCTATCCACGAATTGATCTGATAGCCTGCAAATCCCCCAAGCTGAGACCCGATATAAGTTTTATCTGCCGAAAATGAAGTAAAATCACCAAATAAAAAGGGAGTAGCATACTCTGCTCCGAAGTACCAATGAGAATACGATTTGAGAGGTTCATCGGCCCCAACCGATGTTTTTGTCTGGGCAAAGCCGTTACAAAACAGCAGAGATAAGAAAAGGAAAAGAATGACTCTTTTACATTCTGTTTCCATACAACAACGAATTTTTAACATAAGCTCCAATTTAAGAATTATTGTTTGTTTTCAGTTTCTTGCGAAGTTCGCAAGGTGTAAGTCCATATTGTGACCTACAAAATTTATTAAAGTGTGAAGGAGACGAAAACCCAAAGTCATCGATAATCTGGCTAAACTCATCACCATATACGGTAATGCGATAAATAATCCGTTGTGATTTCCGATTGAGGAGCCAACGATAAACCGATACTCCGAATTGCTCTTTAAATTTAACCCGGAAATTGGTGACCCCGTATCCTAACAGACTGGCCAACTCGCCTACATTTTTTGCACTGAGATAGTTTTCCAGTATCTGTTCTTTGAATTTGGATGACTGTTCCGTCAAAGAGCTGAATAAAATTGCAAGTTCCTGCTCATTATAAACAGAATTCAGAATATAAAACAGTTCCTGCCGTTTCGTTATATACAAGGAGACATCATCTAATTTCATCTCCAGATACAGCACCAGAAGCTGTAGAAAAGAGTTCAATGGCTCCGCGAATCTGAGTCCTGTACCTTTCAGAGCAGACTTGTCCTGAAAGGAAGCATAAGGCCTAAATGTCAACAAATCATGTACAATTAAATCGCCGAATGCAAACAGAATGACCTGTGTATCTGAAAGCATCTCACAAACATGATCATTTTCTTTATCCCAAAAGAAGATATGCCGCTCGTCAATAATAGCTAATTCTTTCTCACCAGAAAAAACTTTCATAGTGCCACTCATGATAAAAATTAAAACATTGCTATCCATTTTCGGCAAATGGCTTCCTTTCACAATGGTTAAAAATCTAAATCCTGTTTGAAAGACCTGATTTTGCAGTAAATCAGAAGATAAATTGTCCAGTAAGGTTTTCATAGGTTTATGTATGTTGTAAAAAAACAAAAGACACACTAATATCTTATTAATAAATAATACAAAGAAAACCCTTTGACAACTCAATCCGTTTATACATTTTATTTATTTTGTTATATATAATAACGAAATAAAATACTTTTTTTCATTTAAGTAAAATTGAGACATGGCATTCCTTATTTTCATAAAATCACCGCCTATCAGCCAACAGGTATTAATTTCTACTACGAAAGAATAAACTCCATACCAGTCCACAAATCTCTGATGATTAATTCGTATCTTTGTCCCCACGGAAAATCCGAATTTTATTAATAACATTATAAAGAACAGATGGAAACAGCAGAAAACAAGTACATCACTGTAGCTTACAAACTGTATACAACAGAAGATGGCAAAAGAGATTTAGTAGAAGAAGCAACAGCCGAACATCCCTTTCAGTTCATTTCCGGTTTGGGTACTACGCTTGAAGCTTTTGAATCACAGATAGCAAACCTCAATAAAGGAGATAAGTTTGAATTTACCATTCCTTTTGCCGAAGCTTACGGTGAATATGATGAAGAACATGTGATTGATCTTCCGAAAAACATCTTCGAGATTGACGGAAAATTCGATAACGAACATATCTATCCGGGAAATATCATCCCTCTGATGAATTCAGAAGGCCAGCGCCTGAACGGTAGCGTAGTTGAGGTAAAAGCCGACACTGTGGTAATGGATATGAACCATCCGTTGGCAGGTGAAGATTTGACTTTCGCGGGTGAAGTTGTTGAAAGCCGTCCGGCTACAAACGAAGAAATCCAGGAAATGGTTAAAATGATGACCGGTGAAGGTGGTTGCAGCTGCGGAAGTTGTGGTGACGGTTGCGGTGACGACTGCGGAGATAGCTGTGGAGACAGCTGCGGTTGCGGACATTGCCATTAATCGAGCGATTATCTATAAAATAAAAAACGGTGAACATACTGCACATGCATGGTATGTTCACCGTTTTATTATATCAAAATGTGTATAGCACACCTATTTCACGATCTCTATCAAAAAAGAGTCCTCACTGTACTCCTTACCATTCAAATAAAGTTTCTTGTGTATCGTAGGATCCTGTTTCTTCCAGGTGATGTATAAGTCAAATTTCACCACGTCTTTTGTCCCGTCTCCCCAATGGATCGTAAAAGTCTCTCCCTTATATTGATGTTCCGGAGAAAACTCACCAAAAGAAAGAACACGCTTTTTCTCTTTACCCAGTAGCTCTTTTCTTAATCCTAAAGACCGGGGCATATTAAACCGCGTATCCACAGAGTTTTCCAGCGGAAAGGTCTTACCTTCGTATTCCACCGTAAATTCATTAGCCAATAAATTTGATGAAACCTGCGGGTCCAACAGGTTAGCCCCGGCAGCATCCTTCACCGAAAAATAAATATTATAGTTTATGAAATCCCAGATATAATCCCCCGGGCCGTCCTCTTTCTCTTCTTCTCCATAACAACCGGTTGCCAGAAGCGGAAGCAATAGAAGCAACCATACAAAGTAATTTTTCATATATTCAGCATTAATAGTTCGTCATTCCGTCAAAGTTCTTTATATCAAGAAAATGAAAGAATTAGCCTTTTACTGCTTATCTTCTGATTTTTAACACATTGTTTAACATTAGCACCCTTTATGAGTCATAATATCAAGCACCACCTTATCTGTTTCATTCATCCCCTGAGATCCAATCCGCGTCAAATTGCGGATACTTTGATCAACATCTTCATCAATAATTCCTTCTACCGAAGTTACGCAGCGATTCTCCATAGCCATTACAGCGGACAACACAGCTGTTGACACTCCTGTCGTCACCTTCAAGGCACAGCTCGGTTTCGCACCGTCACATATCATTCCGGTCAGGTTGGCTATCATGTTTTGAACAGCAAAAGCCACTTGCTCATAACTGCCTCCCATCAACCAAGTGATTCCACAACTGGAACCGGTAGCAGCTACCACACAACCGCAAAGTGCAGAAAGACGTCCCAGACTTTGCTTAATATATATCACAGTCAAATGACTCATCATCAACGCACGGATCAGTTCCTCTTCCGGTTTTCCGTTTTCTTCGGCATAAACCACTACAGGCAATGTAGCGGAAATACCTTGATTACCACTACCCGAGTTACTCATAACAGGAATCATCGCTCCTGCCATGCGTGCATCACAAGCAGCCGATGTATACGAAAGAATATGTGAAAACACACTGTCGCCCATAATCTTATGTTCATAGGTTCCGCGAAGCATCTTGCCCAATGCGTGACCATAATCTCCCTGAAAAGACTGTTCGGCAGCTTTCTTGTTAAGTCTTGCCGTTTCAAGAATAAAACGGATTTCATCCAACGGAGCAGTCAGTGCAAAGTCATACACTTTCCGCAGAGTGAGTTCCAGTTCCTCTTCTTCCTCTTCTTCACCGGAAACTTGCTGTTTATTTAATAGTATTTCATCTCCTTTGGCTACATAAACAAATGTAGTATGTCCTCCGGAAATAATAGCTGTAGCCTGCTCTCCACCGGCTTCACACATCACCTCTATGTAAAGTTTCTCCGTAATGTTTTCCTTCAGCGAAATACAGATACGCTTTTCATCAATCAACTTCTTCCCTTCTTCCACGGCTTCCGGAGAGCTGTCTTTCAACACTTCAAGTTGATAATCCGACTTTCCGATCAACGCCCCCAGAGCCACTGCAATAGGCAGCCCAATCATCCCCGTACCGGGAATTCCCACTCCCATCGCATTCTTCAGGATGTTAGCACTCAACAATACTTTTATTTTTTCCGGTTTAGCTCCTAAGGTTTCTGTAGCCTTTGCCACACACAGCGCAACTGCAATCGGCTCTGTACATCCAATAGCCGGAATCACCTCCCGCTGCACTAAAGCAATTATCTGTTTTCTTTCTGACTCAGTCATCTATTCAAGGTTTATATTTTGCACAAAAGTAGGAAATATACTCTTATAAACCATTCATTTAACTAAAGAATATCCCACCCGGACAAGTTAAGAGTTTTACAATCGGTTTACTGGTTATTTAAGAATTATCATGTATCTTTGTCTCTCAATTACAAATACTTAATAAAAAAGAGCAATGAATAAAGGATTTACACTAAAAGCCCTCTTTCTGTTATGTTTTCTTTTCTCGCAAACAGCCAAAGGGCAATCCTTCACTCCCGGAAAAATATGGCCGGACAATCATCAGGTCCATATCAACGCACATGGTGGAGGTATTTTGTACGATAACGGAACCTACTATTGGTTTGGCGAACACAAAACAGAAGGTGAAACCGGCAACGTTGCCAATGTAGGAGTGCATTGCTACTCTTCCGATAACCTATATCATTGGAATGATTGTGGAATAGCACTGTCAGTGATCGAAAATGACTCCGAACATATCATTTCTAAAGGATGTATCCTTGAGCGTCCCAAAGTCATATACAATCCTCACACTAAAAAATATGTCATGTGGTTCCATCTCGAGCCCAAAGGAGCCGGATATTCGGGAGCTTTAAGCGGAATCGCCGTAAGTGACCGGGTGACAGGTCCTTACACCTTCTTAAAAGCCGTCCGCCCCAATGCAGGTTCATGGCCTGTCAACGTACTGCCGGTCCATAAAACCGCCCGCAGACCTTCTATCGAAGAAGAACGTCAATGCACAGGTGGTAGTCTTCCTGCACATCCCGACAGCCTCAATATATTGGGACGCGATATGGAACGGGGACAGATGGCACGTGATATGAATCTATTTGTCGATGATGACGGCAAAGCCTATCACATCTATTCTTCCGAAGAAAACAGCACCTTACATATTGCCGAACTTGATTCATCTTATACCGGCTATACAGGAAAGTACACCCGAATTTTTATTAACCGATTTATGGAGGCTCCCGCCATGTTTAAGAAGGATGGTAACTATTACCTTATCATGTCCGGATGCACCGGGTGGAATCCTAATGCGGCACGGTCTGCAATAGCTTCTTCCATTTGGGGAGAATGGAAAGAATTAGGGAATCCCTGCGTAGGTCAGGATGCGGACCTGACTTTCCATTCGCAAAGTACTTATATTCTTCCGGTGCGGGGTAAGAAAGACCAATTTATATACATGGGCGACCGTTGGACACCCCAAAATGCAATAGACGGACGTTATATTTGGCTTCCAATTTATTTTGAAGGCGAAAAACCTGTTATAAAATGGAAAGATTCATGGACTTTAGACTAAAAACGCACCATTCTGAACATTATGACCGTTATAAAATGTTGTATTGTAGGGGTTCAAATGTATCTTTTCAAAAAAGAAACTTAACTTTGCAGCCAAGTTTACAAAAAATCAACTAAACTAAAAAGGATTATTAATCAAAAACAGAATCGAATGAAATTAAAGAATCTGATAGCCTGTTTCTTTCTGGGCTTTATAATGGTTTCTTGCATACAAGACGAAGCACCTAATGCAGAAGCAGACATCATTGCATGCACTGTACCGGGTGATGTTCTCAATCGTGATCCCATCATCGAAAACAAGAAAGTTACATTAATTGTAAAAACAGGAACAGATATAACTGCATTAGCACCTAAGTTTACTTTGACTCCGGGAGCTTCTATTGTCCCTAATAGTGGAACTATACTTGATTTTACCACACCTCAATATTATGAAGTAACTTCTGAAGATGGAAAATGGAAGAAAAAATATGAAGTAGGAGTAACTTTCTCAGGTATTACTAACACAATGTATCACTTTGAGAATATTAAGTTCGACTCAGAGGGAAAATACCATATTTTCTACGAAACAGATGCACAAGGGAAAGAAACCATGACTTGGGCAAGTGGCAATGCCGGCTTTGCTTTTACCGGTGTAAAAGCAAAAGCAGAAGAATATCCAACAAGTCAAGCAAACAATGGCGTCGAAGGGAAATGCTTAAAACTAACAACTTGCGAAACAGGTTATTGGGGCTCGTTGCTTGGAATGCCAATTGCAGCGGGTAATCTATTCTTAGGTAGTTTTGAAGTAAAGCCTACCGATATTCTCCGTTCAACCAAATTCGGAACTCCTTTTTCAAATATTCCAACTTCAATTACCGGATATTATAAATATAAGGCAGGAAAGTCATTCCAAATAGATGGTAAACCTGTAGATAACAAAAAAGATATCTGTGATATTTATGCCGTATTTTATGAAACAGATGAAAAATTGTCTACACTTGACGGAACTAACGTATTGGCAGAAGATAATACTTATATCGTATCAGTAGCTCGGATTAAAGATGCAAAAGAAACTGATGAATGGATTAAGTTTGACTTACCATTTGAATATCGTACTGGTAAATCAGTAGATATGGAGAAACTCAAAGCTGGAAAATATAATTTAGCTATCGTATTTTCTTCAAGTATACGCGGAGATCATTTCGAAGGTGCTCCAGGAAGTACACTTTACATTGATGAGGTTCTATTAAATTTCACTAACAAGTAAAAATGAAAAAATGAAAAAGTATATACTTATAGGCCTGCTCGCTTTTATCGGCACAATCAACACTTTAAAAGCCCAAGAAGAACGGAATCATGGTATTATTTGGTCTGCACTACATGGGCTTGAATATGAAATAAAAGCAGGTTTCAACGTTGGAGGTGCTTCACCACTCCCATTACCTGCAGAAATACGTGCACTCACAGGGTATAGCCCTACTATATGCTTAGCTATAGAAGGCAATACAACCAAATGGTTTGGTAAAGACTCTAAATGGGGAATGACTTTAGGATTACGTCTTGAAACTAAAGGTATGGAAGCCAAAGCACGTGTAAAGAATTACAGTATGGAAATTATAGGGGATGGCGGCGAACTTTTAGCAGGCTACTGGACAGGAAAAGTAAAAACTAAATATAGAGGTTCTTATTTCTCAATTCCAGTAACAGCCGCTTATAAACTTAGCCAACGTGTTAGAATTAATGCCGGTCCTTATGTTTCATTTATGACCAGTGGTGACTTCAATGGACATGTGCATGATGGATATCTACGCAAAGACACCCCCACTGGAGAAAAAGCAGAATTCGAAGGAGATAAAATTGCTCCTTATGACTTCTCTAAGGACCTAAGCAATTTTCAATGGGGGTTTCAAGCTGGTGCCGAATGGAAAGCATTCAAACATCTAAATGTATACGCAGATTTAGTCTGGGGATTAAATGATATCTTTAAAAAAGACTTCAAAACAATTACATTCAATATGTATCCCATATATCTAAATGTAGGATTTGGATATGCATTTTAATTAAAAAAGACATATTTCATTTTAGTAAGCTCGTATAAATCCTAATACCTTGGACTTTATACGAGTTTTTTATACAATAATATTCTAATACACTTCTTTGAAGACAAACTAACAACATACAGATAATATCACTTTTAAAAAAGAAGCATAACAATAGATTCCACTGAATTCCAACAACCCAAACAATTAACAAAAAAGTCCTAAGCATTAATACTACATAATAAAAAAGGAGGATGGTTAAACGAGGGCACTGAAAAAGTGATCTTTTTTAGCATCCAATCCTTTTTTTAGAAATTCTTGGAAAAAGTTGCATGTCGAATGATGCATTTCATTCACATACAACTTTTTCTTATATTAAGGGTAATAACTCCACAATTTGCTTTATACAAGCCGTGTTTGTCTTCCACGGGCATGGATTACACTTACTTTAACTGAGTTTGAGTATTCTCTTGAGATTTGCTGCAAAAATAGCCATTGCTCCTTGCATTTTCATACATGACAGTCCGTAGGACTGCGCCCTGTCATATCCATATACCTGTTTCAGTTCCGCATTTTTAGCTTCAATCTTATAACGCTCGGCAGCCTTCTCTTTGAACCGTTCGGTTTGTTGAAACTCTATCTGTTGTTGCTGCTCATCGGTTTTTATGGGTACAGAATAGGTTTTAGATTTAGCTCCCGGCTTATAACATCCCTCCCGTTTTGAGCAGCATTGACACTTATGTACATCAAAATAATAAGTATACGCCTGATTCCATGCTCCATTCTTTCTCCCTTGTTTTGCCCTACGTATAGCTATATGGCCGGCAGGGCAAACAAACATGCCGGCATCCTTATTGTAATCAAACTTGCCTTCCTCCTTTCTGAAACCTTGGCTGATACTGGGATTCAATTTAGCTACCAACTCAAAGTGTTCATCACGAGCTTTCTCCAGATTATCCTTTCCCGAATAAGCTGAATCACCAATCACTGTTTGTACATCGATACCATTCTTCCGGCTTTGTTCAATCAACGCGGGCAGCTGGGGACCGTCTCCCTTTTCACCCGAAGTTATGACAGCCGCTGTTATGATACGCTCCTCGGTCATTCCGATATGCGTCTTATACCCAAAGAAAGAACTTTCTTCCGATTTGTGCCCGATACGTGCATCCTCATCTTCAGAAACAGTGTAATGGTCGCTGATATCATCCAATGTCTCTTTTAAGAGGTTCAGTTTTTCCTTTATTTGGGGAATGCAGACGAAGGTTTCCTGTTCTTTTAATGTATCAATCAGTGTTTGCGTATAAGTCAGTTCATGTTCCAGAACGTCGTCAGGAAACGAGCTCATTATAAACAAAGGAAAAGTCTATCAGCGAGTTGATACGTCGAAGCAGGTTATCCTGAGGGATGATCAAATCATAAAGACTTGAATAATCACTAAAAGCCAAACGTTCTTGGGGTGCTAACATGGCGGTATTCTTTTGGTGACTCGAAGATACAAAAAAACGGTATAAATCCGGATTTTCTTGGATTTATACCGCCATTTTTTTATAGAAGGGAGGCAGGAGGACTTTTTCAGTGCCCTCGCCCGGAAAGCATCCTCCTTTTATCTATACAATTTATTTAGTTCCAACAAAAGTAACCTCTATTTTTTGAAGAACAGCTGAAATAGCCAAAGAGATATTACAGTTACTATCACTAACCTTTGAACCATCATCGAATTTCGCAGATAATCTCAAAAAGCCATATTTAATTGTTTTCAAAGTCAAATTTCCAGTAGCATCTTTTGAGGCCGTAATAACAACATCCGCTTTAGGATAACCAGAATAAGAAAAATCAGGAATTGTTAATGTCACAATATCACTTTCTGTCACAATTACATTCTGACCATCCTTCACAGTTGGGGTACCACCATCAACCGAAATCGTCAATCTACCAGTATAAGTACCAGCAGCATTTGCTGCAAACACACTTATCGTACAAAGTAACATTAATAAGGTAAATATCTTTTTCATTATTTATTGTTTTAACATTATATACTACAAACAATTTATTTAGCTAATAAATCCAACCCCAGATCAAAACCTGTTGTAGATGGCCAGTTCTGTGGTAATCCAATTAAAAGAATTATAGCCGCAGCTGCATCCTCTGGAATTATTTTTGCATCCATCATGATCTTCCACAACTTAAATAAATCTGATCCAGCACCAAAATCAGAAGAGTCAGCAGACATTTCTTTATCAACCATAATTGGGTCAAAAGCTGTTTTATCAAGATAAATATAAGTATGCCCCTTATCTGTGGTTTTTACATTCAAAGGTACACCATTATTCACCCAACTCAGCAACATTTCAAATGTCTCATCACTAATAGAACTCATATCAACCTTCAACATTGTACCTATTAGTTTCTTAACAGTAGCAGCATCACCATTTAAAATTTCAGAAATTATCGGAGCAAGCGATTCTGCATTACTACCCATTGCCTGAGAAATAATGGCAGGAACATTTAATTTCAAATACAGTTTATCATCTTTAGGAAACCAATAAGCTAAATTTTTAGGAGACTGCTGCCATCCATCAGTAGGAATTAATTTATTTAAAACATCAACTCCTGGTGCTCCACCACCAAAAATTAATCCCATTGCCCAACTTGGTTCAAAAGTTATAGAACCTGAAGAATATTTTGCAGAAATATTACCATCAGCTTCAAGAGTTACAGACTGCAAAACTTGAGGCAAAATTAGTCCACCAATAGTTCTGAGCACCGCAGGGAAGAAAGTAGAATAATATGCATCCTCAACCTCCCAGTTAGAATATAAAGAACTTGTTAATACAGAGTTAGGCATAGGTGTACCATCTACATCTAAGGTACCAAGAGTGTATTCTCCCAAAGTATATGTCTTAGCCCATCCTTTAGGATCATTCATTGTCACTTTCAAGTTCAAAGTCAACACTTTATCTTTGCGATAACCAGTATATTCTATAGTAGAACTATTTGTTTTGGTGCTTCCACTGAATCCTCCATTTGCTACTTGAACGCCAGTCAATGTAGTTTCTGTTTCTCCTGGGATAACGTCCTTCAAAAGGATACTTACATTATCACCATCTGTGGCATCAAACACTACTTCTTTACCTGTCAGTGCAGTTTCTCCATAAGTCAAAACTAAAGTTTCACCTTTGTAGGTTCCGATATAAAGACCGGCACCTGTTGCACTAACATTCAAGGTAACCTTACCTTCAGGTGTAATTGTACCATCAACTGTAACCTTTAACAATGGAGTCGGTTTAGCCGTTTCTCTTGTTACAGGTTTAGTCATAATATCTTTCGTCCCATTGAATTTGAAAGAGCCGTCAGCTTGTTTTTCCATTGCAACATCAACAGTTACATCACTATAACCATCAATCACATTTTTAAAACCTACTGTTGCAGACTGAAGACTTGTAGCTTCAAAGTTTACAGTTCCCGTGGTACTTGCTCCATTCAACTGGAAATCTACATTTTCTGCCTTAATTTCACCTTTAGGAAGTTCTTGCCAACTGTTATCATCATCGTCACTACAAGCAGTGAACAAGCTCACTGAACAAATCAGTGCGAAGAGATACAATAAATTTTTCTTCATAAATTAATCACGTTTAGTTAGTAATTTTTAATCTTTATTCTAAAACGGAGCAAAGTAACTGCTTTATTTCCATCCAAACAAGGTCTATCTTACGTATTTTATGTTCTAAATTTAAGATTAAGTTGCTTATTGGCCGAAATCGTATCATAAAAAATTCAATCTATGATTCTAATCCATCAGATATAACATCTCTCAATCATCATCTTTAATAATATAATGGCAGAATAGTTTTCTTATGCTAATTACTTATATTACACTGGTTATAAAAAGACAGGGGTAAGAGTCCCTTTCTATCAAAAAAGATCTCTTACTCCCTTTCAGCCTTTATACATAATAATATAATCGTATATATACGTTCTAAGTTGCCACTACCGATTATCCTATTTTTTAAGAATCAATATAGCTCGTCCAATACTTTCACCCGAAATGCAGGATATACGGGAACAGTATGCTCTTTTTTCATAATCTCACCAATCTTTTTGACGATTTCAGGATGCTTAGGGGCAACATCCCTCTGTTCACAAGAATCTGTTTCCAGATCGTATAGCTCGATCTTCATATTTCCTCTTTTCAGTCCATTACGCAATCCTTTCCATTTGCCCATACGTACAGCCTGTTGTCCTTCTATGTCCATAAACTCCCAATAGAGATAAGAATGCTTCATTTGATCTCCACTCTCCATTAAAGTCGGATAAAAACTGATTCCATCGGTCTCTGTGGCCGGATTCACACCTGCCAGTTCACATATCGTTGAGTAAAAATCATAAGATGTACATGGTAATGTAGTGTGTGCTCCTGCCCGGATATGTCCTTTCCATGTTACAATCAACGGTACACGGATTCCTCCTTCACGCAAAAAGCACTTTCCCCATCCATATTCCGAACGGAAAGGACCTCCACTCCGGAACCAGGGCGAATCGACTCCACCATTAAAGGTCGGGCCATTATCACTTGAAATGATAATGACCGTATTTTCATACAATCCCTTCTTCTTTAAAAAATCTACAATCTCACCTACCTTCTCATCGATGTAAGTCACCATTGCCGCATATCCGGCATGTGGATAACGTGCCGGAAAGTAATCGGCCTGTCCTAAATAAGGGGACTCGTCACCAAATTTCCTGACATAATGATCAATCAAACGTTGAGGGGCCTGAATTGGAACATGTGGCAAAGGAGTAGCGTAGTAAAGAAAAAAGGGTTGTTTTTTGTTCTCCTCCATAAAACGCAATGCTTCTTCCTGAATTTTATCGGGCGAATAAACATGTGAGATTAACTTATCATAGCTGCTCAGGCTCAAAGGATCGGCTCCGGGGTCAAGTTTGGTATGCGGTATCACCGTATCATTTGCCAGATACTCCCTCTGTTCATTCCGATACAAATGCAATGGAAAGTAAGTATGTGCCTGACGCTGACAATTATAACCATAGAAGAAGTCAAAACCATGATTCAAAGGCAGGCTTTCAGTACCCGGAGCACCCAATCCCCACTTTCCTACTATCCCTGTACGATATCCTCCTTCCTTCAAAATTGACACAAATGTTTTCGTACCGGATGGCAATCCGCGTTGACCTTCTAAGGTTGAATCGCGCTCAGCCGCAAGAAAATCCCATACTCTACCACGTTCCGGAGCTTCATCATTCCCCCTGATGCCACAATGACCACTGTGTTTTCCTGTCAAAAGAACACAACGGGCAGCAGCCGAAACCGGAGATCCGGTATAATAATTACTGAATACCATTCCTTCGGCAGCCAAACGGTCTATATGGGGAGTTTCGATCCGCTTCTGTCCGAAACATCCCAGATCTCCATAACCCAAATCATCCGCAAGCACAAAAATAATATTGGGACGGACAGAATCGGTAACCTTATCCCCCGCATACACCATCTGGAGTCCTGCTGTTTGTACCAACAATGCAGAACATACAAATCTAATATTCATAAAAATTCAATATATGATAATCCGGCACTACTTTTCCAACGATGACACTTTAAAAGTAGTCAATACAAAACCGTGATCGGAAGGATAAAAGAATTTTTCTCCCATAAACTCCAGAGGTTTAGTCAGCTCCTGGTTATAAGATTCAGACGTTACCGCACGAATAGTCTTACCTTGATAATAGATAAAATCAATACGGTCGGACCGGACAGGCTTATCTTCATTATCGTAGATCCAGGTAGCTCCTATATTCTTTTCGGGTTGGGGATGAATTTCACGAAAGCTATCCTTGAAACCTGCGTTTTGCATCTCTTTAGAAACAGTCCATTCCACAACGGCACCACCATGGCTATACATATCTTTCGTGGTATCTGTCCAGTCAAGATGGGAATGTACATTGAAATCTCCCCCCATAATCATGGGAATACTGTCAGTCTGACGAATCATCGGTTGCAAAACAGAAAGTATGCGGCGTATTTCATCATCTCGTGTCCCGGCATCGTCCCAAGCCAAAATATCGGCTTCTGATTGCTCCGTAGGCACTAATCGCATATCGGGTAAATAATGCAGCCAGGTATCGAATAAACGGACTGGCGTACCATCCATATCTATTTCGACTCCTCCGAAATTGAATGTAGAAATGGAATCAGGAAAAAGATACGTTTTCTTTATCGGATAGCGACTATAAATGCACAGATTGTCTGATAACAATACGTAATCATATCCCAAAGAGTCTGCCACCATTGGAGCCGCACCATAAGTCTCAATCATCAAAATAACATCCGCCTGACTCTTTTTCAGAATCCCTATAGTTCCTTCACAGCCCTTTTCGGGATAGTTTTTAGCATGTCCTGCATGCCATACATTCCATGACAAAACTTTTAATTCCTTCTCCTTAACACGTTCCACAGGTGTGCAAGAGACAAAGCTAATTGCCAAAGACGCAATTAGCATATATATAAATCTTTTCATATCAATCTTTTATACAGGTATCATCCAATGGGGCTATTTCCCCCATTGGATAAGTACATTTTAATTATTTAGTAAAGAATGCTGTCGTTACCGGATTGCCCAACCAGGCTTCGTGAGGCTCAACCCCCAGCAGCCAAGCTTCCGTTGCAGCCACATCAATCACCATTGTACTCTCAGTTATCTTATAGTTCTTTTTCACACCCTTTCCATAAAATACAAGCGGGGTCTCCATTTCATTGAGAGTTTTTCCGCCATGATTAGTACCGATTCCGCCATGATCCGCAGTCAGTATAATTACAGTATCATCCATCATACCGGCTTCTTCAATGGCTGCTACTATTTCACCTAAATAACCGTCCAATTCATCGAGCTTTTCATAATACTCTTTGGATTCCCACTTGTAGCTGTGTCCGGTGTGATCAGGATATTCAAATATAACAGCACAATACATAGGCTTTTTCTCTTTCAGATAATTCACGGCGAATTGTGTCGCTCCCTTAGGATGTTCCTTTGTTTGCGGAGCATGTACGAAGTAGTTGATAGCGAGCGAATCAACCAGATATCTCATTCCATCCCATTCATAAATATAGCCTACCTCTGCTTTAGGATATGTATCGCGTATCAATCCGTAAAGTCCCGGAAAACGACCGTATTGATTGGTTATAAAAGGAGGAATCTCGGGTGTCTTGCTTCCCCAGGTCGTATATCCATGAAGTTCCGGTCCGGCTCCGGAAAACATAGAGGCCCAGTTTGGAGCACTCGATGATGGCAGAATCGAACGGTTGTTCAGTGTATAAGCCCCTTCTTCCATCAACCGGTTGAAATTGGGCATGGGATGATTGCGGATAGCAACGGCACTTAAACCGTCAAAAGCAATTAATACTACATGCTTCGGATGTTTCTTCAAACGGGGACCGGCTGCATTTACTTCACTGGCAAATAAACTAAGAATCACAGAAAATATGAATAATATCGAAATCTTTTTCATTTTGTATATACAATTAATCATGTAACCTAAAATTATAAATATTACCTCCAAAATCGGTAACGAACAGACAGTTACCGCTTACTGCCACACTCGAGAATACCGGAGCTCCCAAAGCACGTTTTCCACGATAGGCGCCTGTGTCCAAGTCAACGGCATGCAAATGCCCGTCACTGGCCCCAAAGAAAACAGTTGCTCCCACAAGTACAGGCGAAACTTCGACTGTGCATTCATGGCTATGAGAATAAGGGACAGTATAGAAAAGGCTTGTTCCGGTACGATAGTTCCAGACCTCTTTAAAAGTGAGACGGTCAAATGCAACCACTCCTTTATTGGAAGTGGAAACAACCAGATATTTATCCGTCACAAGCGGAGCGCAGGCCGAATTAAACTCATAAGAAGTTTCCGCCATTTTCAGAATATCTCCGGAACGTGGGTTGATCACATATAAATTCTCACATGAGGCCAGATAGAAATTACCATCGTAAAAAGTTGCCGATCCGTCACGGAAACGAATTTTACTGTCACGCTTCTTCCACAATAAAGTACCGTCATTGATGTCATGTCCGAAGAGTCCGTTCCAATGTGCAGACGCCACTAATACTCCTGCACCTACAGTCAAAGTAGAAGTGGTTCCCTCACCTCCATCCCAGGCTTTGTTCTGCCACAGGATCCTTCCATCGGCAGTCCGTACGGCACAAGTTCCTTTCGCATGTCCGGCATACACCACACCATCGACAACCGCCAAGCCTTCATCAAGAAGTGGCAATAGAGAAACCGGCAACTGTGTTTGCCAACAAACCGTTCCTTTTTCTGCATCTATGGCGTAAAGCATCCCCGAAGCATCCGAAGCAAACACGCGCCCGTCTTCATAAGCAATGGTATTCTTTATCGAATTAGAAGCACTGAAAGTCCAGCAAAGACCTCCTGTTGCAGCATCATAGGCTTTTATAAAGCATTTCTCTGCCCTATCATCGTCAATGGTTCCTATAAACACTTTATTCTGTGCCACTATGGGCGAACACATATAAATATTGCTGCCTGCATTTCGGACCCAGTTGGTTTGCAGAGGCAAAGACACTGTGTCATTCACCAGTTGATTGTGGGCGGCATTTCCACGAAGTTCCGCCCAAATGGCGGATGCCACAGCCGAAGCTGCCGGCTGCCCGGTTACGGTGTAATCCACCCTTTTCGTCAAACGGGTTCCATCCTCAAACTCGGCAGTCACCAACAAGCGCTGCTTGCCATCGGACACACGGACTGTTCCGCTCCATTCCCAGTCTGTTTCGGGTAACAATGTGACAGACGACATGACTTTCCCGTTCCGTTCAACAGAAGCCGTTACTTTTTTTGCGTACGACACCGTACGATAAGCATTAATCCGAACTGTCATTTTACCATCAGAGACAGAAACAATTTCACCTTCTGCCGGATAAGCAGAAGTCAAGATTCCATCGATATAAGTATAACGGGTTTCCGAACTGAGTTTACCTTTGGTATCAGCATGATAAATCCTGAAACAGGACGTTCCGTGATCGATTCCTCCTTTATCCGGAGTGGATGAGCAGTAGGTCTGAAGTCCCGACTTCAACTGCTTATAATAATGATTGTGCCAGTGTCCGTAAATCATGGCGTCCAGATTATAATCTGCAAAGTCTATCTGTTCGCCGTTTTTATCCTTGAAGAGCAAATCGTCTCCCCAAAACCATAAGTCGTGATTAAATAAAACTACCCTTTTATCTCTATTTATTTGTGCAAGGTCATTCTTCAGCCAACGGATGATATCAGCACGCCTGTACGAGGGTGCATGATCACCACCCAGCATCGGAGTAACCACATAATGCACATTACCAACGTCGAACGAATACCATGAAGGACCGAAATGACTCTGCCATAACTCTTCACCATACCTTCCGGCACGCAAATCATGATTACCCACACAATAATAAGTCGGAACCCCCAAATCCTCAGAACGAAGATAACGTCCGTGAAAATCCTGATGGGCTTCATAACAAATATCACCTGTATGGATGATAAAAGCAGTCGGATTTGTTTTCACATACTCTTTCAGATTGTCTATCCAGTCACCATACAGAGATGTCTCTGTATCTGTGATTTGTACAAACGAATATCCATTTCCTGTCCTTACCGGACTCTTGCAAATTCCCAGTTCATACTTTTTCCCGGTCCCGTCGAAAGGTAAATAATGGGAAGCAGATGCCTGAAATCCATCGGGCACGGTCAAAGTGATAAACCGGGTGTCTTTATGTCCCGGAAGTATAAAGCTACCATCTTCCGCCGTTTGCACCACATGGAGCCCATCTTGCACACAGACTCCCTTTATCCCTTTCTCTCCGGCATCACGAATGCCGTTTCTGTTTGTGTCGATATAAACCCCGCCTTCTATCTGTGCGAAAGCAGAACTGCCAACTCCCAGGAATAAAGCCGCTATACCTGCAAATAACTTCAACATATTTATTGTTTTACTATATTAATCAGTTTTATCTCTTAACGAAAACAGCAGGCTTCTCCCGCTACTGCCGGAGCAGCCTTTCTGTTTTCGATATGATAAACCTATTCCCAGAATGGATTCTGATAGAGGTTTTCGTTAACAGTAATATCTTTGGTAGCAACCGGATAATAATAATATTTAGGAGATACAAAAGTATACTTACCATGTTGCGCTATCAGGTAGATATAGCCTTTTGTCCCTTCGGTGAGCCCAATCGTATTACCTTCCAAAGCATAAACCGTCAATTTATACTTTTGCTTGTCCTCCTCAGGTATCTTATCTACATCCGCTTTCTTTTCCACTACTGCAATGTCCGGTGTACCATCACCTGTTACATCATAATAGCCCATTCCCGGAATATACGCCCCTTCCGGAGCAGCCTCAAACAACTTTCCACATCCCCAACGCATTAAATCACCATATCTGAACCCTTCGCATGCCAATTCGATTCTGCGTTCACGGCGCACTTCCAGCACAGCACCTTTTTGTGAAGACTGTACATTGGAATAACGTTCTTCCTGTACCGGATCAATATTAGCCAGCCAGTCGTCCAACGAAGCATCCGGCATACCGGCACGCTGCCTGATCAGATTGATTGTATTATTGATGTCATCTTGTGTAAGCGTACCCAATTCGGCCTTTGCCTCAGCATATATCAGCAAAATTTCAGCGTAACGGATAATAGGTAAATCAGTATAAGATTTTCCCCAATCCATCTGATCGAATGTCAACGGACGGAATTTGATCTGCGGATATCCACCCAGATTCAGTTTAGCCCGGTGAGGCTCGGTAGTACCCACGTTCAGGACACCCGGTTTCATAAAAGTCTGCTCCAGACGAGGGTCCCGATTCTCAAAGATCTCCAGTACCGTCTTGGTCCGGTAACCTTCCACTTCATGAAAATATTTGGTTTGTCCGTCCTCAACGACTAAATAATCTTCCATCAGACTACGAGAAAGTCCCGTATTATAGTCAAACTGAGCCTGGGCATTGTGCAGGCGTCCTAATGCTTTATCGTAATCAGCCACCAGAATCATTTCCGGGTTTTGCGTAAGATCCGCACTACAGAAAAGTGACTGATAGGCAGGCAGGCCACTCTCTTTGGAAGTCGACAGACTGTAATGTTTTGTGTCCATAATCTTCCGGCAGGCCTCCACCGCTATTTTCAGGAAACGGTCGCCATCATTCAGTTTCAACTCGGGATGATATTTACGGAATGTCCCTTCATGCAAAGCAATCCGCGCCTGTATAGCCAAAGCAGCATTCCGGTAAATACGGGTCGTACTATTGTTTGTTTTCATGTGGGTCACGGCAAAATCAAGATCGGCCATTATGGAATCTACGACCAGGGAACGAGGATCCTGTGACTTATATAGTAACTCGGTGTCCGTCGTTTGCAGGTCATGGCTATACCATGGCACATCCGAATAGTCTTTCACCTTTGAATAATAGATTAATGCACGAAACATACGTGCCAGCCCGATGTAGTGATTAATCTCACCGCGGTCACCCTCCACACGGTCTGTCCTCGCTAACATAAAATTGACCGTACGAATATTCTTCCAACTCCATTTACCTATGTTATCGGGTCTATATTCACCACGCATCATTTTATAAATATCAGTATCTTCCGTGTAAAGCATATTGTCGGAAGGAGTATCCGAATAGCTTGCATCAATGTATCCGTACATGCCATTGGTATAGGTTTCCAAATCGGCAGGAGAAGAGAAAAAGACCTTCTCCGTGATACTGGTCTCAGGGAAACGATCCATGAATCCGTCATTGCAACTTGTCATCAGACCTGCGCCTGTCAGACAGCACGCAGTCAGTAATATATGTTTTATTTTTGAACACATAACTTATCTTAATTAGAATGTGAGATTTAAACCAAATGAATAAGAACGCTGAAGAGGATAAACAATATTACCTAAACTTTCCGGATCTACCTTATAATGTTTGTATAAGCCTGAAAACTCACACAGATTATCACCGGAAAAGAAAATACGCAAACGTTCAATTCCTATCTTATTCAACAGTACTTTAGGAAGAGTATAACCTACGGTGAGGTTTTTCAGACGGACATAAGCCGCATTTTGCAGGTATCTGGTCTGAACAACTCCACACTCCCTGTCTGTATTTTCCGCCACATAAGCTTTCATACGCGGGAAATACGCGTCCGGATTTTCCTCTGTCCAATGGTCGTACATATTACCCACGGTAATATTTGTCCAGGGCTGTGCATAAATACCCCAGAAATAAAGGTCGCCTGTACCCGGATAATAATCTTTCTTACCTACCCCCTGGGCAAACAGGCTAAGATCGAATCCATTCCACTGTGCATTGGCCGATAGACCAAATGTATAGCGTGCACGGCTGTTACCAATGACTTTATAATCACCATGGTCTTCCAGTGTCCATGCTCCATCGGTTATTTTACCGTCTTTATTTTCATCTTTAAATTTCAGATCACCGGGAGCCAGCGGACGGGTACCCGGATAGGAAGTACACCATGACTGGTCTGCATGATTCTTTATATCTTCCTCGGAAGTGAAAAAGCCTAAAGTCTCTACCCCCCATATCTCACCAATCTCTTTTCCTACATAGTAATCACCCAACAATCCTTTCGGATTTTCGTACTTCGTAATATAGGCACGGCTATCTGCCAGATTAAAGTTCACATCATAATAAAATAGTCTTCCGGCCAATTTGAACTGATCTTTCCAACCTATTCCCAACCCTCTGTCTTCAAGTCGGCTGCATTTTGCTTGGGAACATCCGTTCCCAAAACACTTGGCAGTGTCACTCCTGCCGTCAACATATCTTTTGTTCGGCGTACATATACTTCACCCGTTATGCTTAAACGGTTATTGAAAAAATTAGCGTCTACAGCAATATTGGTGGTAGTTACCTTTTCCCAGGTCAGGTTACCGGCTACCAATCCGGGAGCTCCCACATATACCGGCTGTTGTTTCTCCAGTATCTGGCTGATTTTTCCCGATCCCATCGTGGCAAGATATGCATACGCATCCACATCCTGATTTCCCAGACTACCATAAGAACCTCTCAACTTCAAGAAACTAACCACATCACTCAAAGGCTCAAAGAACTTTTCACGCGAGATGACCCAGCCCAATGATACGGAAGGATTAAATACAAAACGATCATTCTTCGGGAAACGCGAAGTACCGTCATAACGTCCGTTAAATTCGAAGATATATTTATCGTCGTAGATATAGCCCAAACGCGCGAACGCACCTCTTAAAGCCCAAGTCGTTATACTTTGAGACATATTCATATCTCCCGTGGCCAGGTTAATGGTGGGAAGTGAACTTGAAATCAGCTCTTTACGATTCGCTTTCACATAATCATATTTATACTCTTCCTGATTGAAACCTGCAACAGCAGTAATGGCGTGTTTCTTCGCAAATGTTTTCTGGAAAGTACCATAAACATCAAACAAGATGTGCTTTGTATCGGAATTACTGCTCGAAGCATCCGATACGGTAGAAATAGGATTAAACGTCAGGACAGGCAACTCGGGTCCATTGCGATAAGTGACAGGCAGATTATACCAGTTGCTTCTGGTCTTGGTATTTGCAAAAGCAAAGGTTCCCTGTACCCAAAAGACATCTTTGACTATATCCATCTTAGTAGACAGGTTGATATTTGTATTTGTTTTCCAGTCTGTAGCACGTCCGCCTTCGGCCAATGCCCCCAATGTACCCACACTGGCATCTGTCCAGGTTCCATCAGGATTCTTAACCATATCCATCGGATTTTTACGGTACATCTGTTTATAGGTGTTGGTCATGGCATTCGCATAGTCATAATCGGAAGTGGTCAGGCTCACATTGCTGCTCAGACTCCACCAATCCGTCAGTTTAAACTGTAACTTGGTACGCAGGTTATACCGGTTATAAATGTCGTTTCCATACCTTAACATACCGTTCTGACGATTGTATCCTCCCGAAAAGTAATAAGAGATACGGTCTGTTTTCCCGGAAATATCAATATTATGGATCGTAGAGAAACCTACATCATTGTAAGCCTCGTCCACCCAGTTTGTACGTCCAAAATAAGTATAAGAACCATCCGGATTCAGGAAGTAGGGAGAAGTGGAAGGATCTTCGGAACATTTTTTCGCATAGGCCAGTTGTTCCTCGTTATAAAGGTTATACCACGGATATGACATTGTATTTCTCGTAGTTGCCACCAGATAAGGGTCTGTTATAATTTCCGGCATACGAGTGTTGGTACGCAATACAAAATTGTTGTTATAGTTAACAGTAAGTTTTTCATTGCTGCCATTTTTAGTTGTAACCAAAATAACACCGAACGCAGCACGCGACCCATATATAGCAGAGGATGCGGCATCTTTCAGCACAGAAATATTGGCTATATCAACAGGATTCATGCGATTCAACTGATCACTGGTGGAAACAACCCCGTCAATGACTACCAACGGAGAACCTCCGTTCAGAGAAGTAGTACCACGAATGTTATAGGAAGGGGAGTCATCTGCCTCACCATCACCGACAGACACATTAAGGTTGGCAACGGCACCTTGCAAAGCCTGCCCCATGTTCAGTACCGGACGGTCTTCGATTGTTTTAGTAGATACGGTCGCTACCGAACCCGAAAGGTTGACTTTCTTCTGTACAGCATACCCCACTACCACAACTTCGTCAAGTGCTTTACTGTTTTCCTGCATTACAATGTCCATCACCGTTTTATCGCCTACCTTCACCGTCTGGGTGATATAGCCGACATACGAATACTGAAGCGACTTGCCTACCGGAACTTTCAATGAGTATTTGCCGTCGATATTGGTTATGACACCGGTAGTTGTTCCCAATATCGTTACATTTACTCCGATCAAGGTTTCACCCCTTGCGTCTGTAACGGTACCGGTTATCTCTTTCATTTTTGCAACGTGGTCATTCCGGACATTTTGTTTCTCCGCACCGGGAATCAGGATAATCTTTCTATTCTCCACTACGCATTTGCAGTCCGGCAGAATTTGGGATAAAATTACGTCAATACGTTCATTATCGGCCTCAACCGTTACTTTACGGTTCATGTCAATTTCCGCATCATTGTAGAAGAAAGTGTACTCACTCTTCGATTCAATCGATTTAAGAACCTGCTTCAGGGGAACTTGTTTCACATGGAGATTAATACGTGTCTGCTGAGCATAAACTCCCTGAAAAACAAACAGGAACATAATAAAAGACATAAGTCTTGCTAAACGAATGTTTCTTTCTGTTAAGAAAAAGCTCAAAAAGCTCCTCCATTTAAATTTATTCATATCTTTGTAAAAGATTTAAAGTAAATAATTGCGTCTCCTGCAAGAGACGTGATTAAAAGAAATCTGAGATAGGTAAGTGCTGCAACATTTACCTATTTTTTTGTTTGGTTGTGTGTCTCTACATATTTTCATTCAATTTTTAAGGTTAATACTTGTGTTGCCTATCGCTTTCTGGGAAGAATATGTAAGATACCATTCTCCCAGTAATATCTTATTGGAGCAACCAAAGTCATCGCTTTCAGAATTTCATCCAGATTCTCTCCATTCCTGACAGAGAACGACATAAATACTTTTTCAGCAAACTCTGACGGACATTCAATATCCACCCCATACCATTTATTCAAATTAATGATAATATCGGCCAATTTATCATTGTCGAAAGTCAGCTCATTCTGAATCCAACTGATATAATCATCCGTATTGACCATCTGTACCTTGGTCCGCTCACTCTTCTTATCATAATTTATCAACTGCCCCGGAGTCAGTACCACCGAATGGTTCATCTTGCAACCGGCAATCTTCACACTACCTTCTACCAATACTGCCTCGACTCCGGATTTCCGCTGATAATTGTCGACAATAAAGCGTGTACCCAACACTTCCACTTTCATTTCTCCGGCTTGCACCCGGAATGGAAGTTGCTCATTTCTCCGCACTTCAAAATAGGCTTCACCGGACAAACTGACTTCACGGACTGATGCACTGAACGTTTCCGGATACTCCAACAAACTATTTGAATTGAGCCATACAACCGTACTATCCGGTAATACAAAACGGCCTTTACTTCCATTGGCAGTCAGCAAACGGTTCATGACTTCCTTCTGCCCCGGAGCCGAACTGCTACCCCAATAATAAGAAACAGAACCGACAGCAAACAGTATCAAAAAGACGGCTGCCACTCGCAGGAACAGACTGAAATGTTCCGGAAAAACGAATCTGCTTTTACGGGAACCGGATTCCGGTATTTGTATCCGTGATCTAAACCGGTCGAGTGCTACTTCCGTTTCAACATCATCAGTAGCCAGCGTATTGCCTAAAAGCCATAAATCACGAACTTCGGAAAACTCGTTCCGGTTCTTTTCCGATTGTTTCAGCCAGTTCAAAAGAAAAACTTTCTCTTCACAGGTAGCTGTACCATCCAGAAAACGTATAATCACTTCGTTTATGTCTCCTATTTCATTCTTCATTTTTAGCTCCTCTATTAAGTAATACAAGTGAAATTTAAAAAACCCTCCTCCAAAACATACTTTTTTTAAAAATATTATTTTGAGCAGAGATAGAGTAGGAATAAAAGGCTCATTAAACCTTTATTTTTAAGATGGGTACGCAACTCCAACAGAGCACGGGTCAAATACTTTTCTACAGTCTTGGGTGACAGATCGAGCTGAACAGCAATCTCCTTTACCTTCAGGCCGTAGCTTCTGCTTAGTATAAATACCTTCTTTACCTGTACAGGCAGTGTTTCGACAAAAGCTTCGATTTCACCCCGAAGTTCCTTCATGAATAATGAGTTCTCCTGATTATCTTCCTGAATCTGCAACGCATCGATCTGATCTGAAAAACATTCCATGGACTCTTCTTCAGTATATTTCTTACTGGTGAGAAAGTTGAGAGATTTATTATAGACGGCCTTAAAAAGATAGGCCTTTACTGCTCCATCGAATTCAATATCTGCACGCTTATTCCATAAAGCAACAAAAACATCTTGAACGATGTCTTCTGCAACATCCCAATCATTCACAAAGCGAAACGCATACACCCGCAACACTTTATAATATTGCCGAAACAGTTGCTCTACCGACTCAAGGTTCGAATACATTGCGTTTTTCTTCATTTAAAGCATTAGTTAATAAAAAGACATTGACAAAGTAACAAATAATAATAATAATCTCAAAATTTTAAGAAACTGTTTTAGTAATCGTAAGGAATAAGTTGTGACGGTTTTCAAACGAACCGTTTTTCTCATCTCCATAAAAACAGGTATCTGAACAGGGTCTTAGATAACCATAGCCATTGAAAGCACTGCCCGCACCCATACTTACCGATTGACATTATGAAAGCAATATTCCAAAATCCGTATTAAAAAAATACAATAAATAATTTTAGGCTAACTATTCATTTTACCAAAAACAGTGAAACAGAAGCGAATCGGCAAACAAAATGCAAATATTTGGTCTGTTTATACCCTAAAATCCGGAAACAGAAAACAGGAAGTTAACATCGTAAAGATAAAAAACAAACTTCTTGCCAAGAGAGAGTTAACATCGTGAAAGCAGGAAGTTAACTTCTTGCTTACACGATGTTTGTCTTCCAGAAAAAAAAGTAAGATCACGTCGTAGAAAATAGAATAAATCGCCCCCAAAAAGAGCATTTTCTTCCACAATCTAATCACAAACGGACATCATAGAAATAGCCTTTTGAAACATTTACAACACTTTCACTTTCATTTTATTACAATATCCACCAACAGCCCTTTATTACAATCAACATATCGTCCAAACACAAGACGCATGAATTATGCTATCTCAAAATCCATGGTTTTTTATTCAGCCCATCTTCCTTCGAACCGTAAAAAGCATTTCTACGCATTTTTAAAATACAAAATGACAGATTGTAAGTGATCATAAAAACATGTTATATCACCTCTTCAAGTCGATATAATGCATACCAACTGAAATCATGATCACAAAAACCGGATTGTAAACAAATGTAAAGTCCATCTGTCTACAACCCGGTTTCATCTATATCGGATACCTATTATACGTGCGTTTCCTTACCAGCCGGGGTTTTGTACCAATTTCTTCGACTTTTGTATCTCTGCCAACGGAATGGGGTACAAATACATACGCTTCTCAAAAATACGGGTCTCAAAAGCAGTGCGTTTCATAAAGCCCTCAAGATCGGTGGCATTCATATCCATACCATGAACAGGGCCGCCTTGTTTAT
Source organism: Bacteroides sp. HF-4919 (assembly GCF_018860125.1). Lineage (NCBI taxonomy): Bacteria > Pseudomonadati > Bacteroidota > Bacteroidia > Bacteroidales > Bacteroidaceae > Bacteroides > Bacteroides sp. HF-4919. The sequence continues at coordinate 31,409 of NZ_JAHKNF010000004.1, read as the reverse complement.
ATCCCTCTTCTTCGGCACACATCCAACGACGTACATCAAAATAACGCTGTCCTTCGGCAAACAATTCAATGCGGCGCTCGTGACGTATGGCTTTCTCCTGCAACTCCCGGTTACCGATAATTTCCGGTTTAATGTCTTTCAGTAAGGGAATACCGGCTCTATAACGAATGCTGTCCACATACTGGATGATACGCGCATCACCCGGATTCACATGATTCAGGGCCTCTGCATACAACAAATAAAAATCGCCCAGACGGAACAACATACTTGCACGATATTTGGATTTCGGATTGTTGCCCTGATTCAGCAAATCACGGTTCATACCTTTATAAAGTAAATATCCCGAATAACTCATATCCGCCTTCGAGTTGTCATCCGGCATTCCTTTATAAAAATAAATCTTCTTATCGGTCTTTTGCCATATTTTGCCGGAATAAGTAATGTCCTGGTAGAAACGCGGTTCACGATTCTTATACATATTGGGTATACCGTCTTCACCGATGCCCTCTTCTTTATACAAACCCGATTCTTCAATGCTTTTACCATCACTCATCAAGAAGTCATCAATAGCTTCCTGAAGAACTCCGACGCAACTGAATCCACTGAAAATAGCACGCGGAGTACATCTACGTTCACGGCCTTCACCGTTTACTCCTCCCCAGGAGTTCTTACTGCTTTGCCAAACCGCCTCCGAATTGTTAACGCTTACCTGAAACAGCTGATAAAGCGATTCTGCCGGATCAATCTCACCATCCTTTATCACTTGGTATAACGAGTAGCGCCCCTTTGAATAATCAATAAAGCGTTGTAGAGCATCCAAAGCGGTTTTCCATTTCGTGTCATCCTTTGCCGGAAAGAGTTGTTTGCCCTGATTATCCTTCAAAGCAACAGCTTCGGGATAACCACCATTGAACAACGGACTTGCCGCATACACATGCAATTTAGCCAAGATAGCTAACGCTGCCCCCTTGGTCGGTGCCGCCGCACGCTCATTGTTAATAGTACCATCCGGATTCAGTTCTTTCTCCGGTAGCAAGTCGTAGCATTCATTGAGTTCTTTATCAATAAAGGCAACTACTTCATCTACCGAATTTCTGTAATAATCCAAGTCAGCGGCCGAAGGATCGGCTATTTCGGTCATAATAGGAATGGGCCCATATAACTCGAACAACAGGTAATGATAATAAGCACGTAGGAAGCGTGCTTCGTTCTTCAGAAGAGCCAGTTCTTTTTCATCAATGAAGTCGGCTACATCTCCGTTCTGCGGAATGACATGGGCGTATGCGATGAATTCGTTTGCCTGCCGGATCTGCTTGTAGAGACTCCAACGTGACAAATCGGCCGATCCGGCATGATAGCCTATCGTTGGAATCGTTTTCACATTGTTTTGTGCTGACTTCAATTCGTCTGAAACAGCCGGCCAGGGATTATCCAAACCGGTCAGGCTGGCATAGGCATCCGTTATGATGATATTCGACATATCGGGGATACCGGTATAGATGTAACGATGAAACCGGCGTGTGTAACTTGTGTTATTAAATACTTCTTCCATAGTCATTTCGGCAGCCAGATCGTCAGATACATTTAAATAATATTTACAGCCGGAAAGAAGGGTCGCACTCAATCCAAGTGCAAGTATGAAGGTCGGTAAATTTTTAAATACTTTCATATATATACTATTATTAATTTAGTTAGAATGTAAAGTCAAGACCAAAAGTAAACGTACGGTTCAGCGGATAAGGGAAACCTCCATTGTTGTTTCCTTGCTCGGGATCCCACATCTTAATACGATCCCATACGTACAAATTATTTCCCTGTACATAAAAGCGCAATGCTTCTATATTCAACTTCTTCAATAACTTCTTATCGAAATTATAACCTAATTCGATATTTTTCAGCCTCAGGAAACCGGCGTCACGCAGCCACCACGTACTGGCTGCCGTATTGTTCTGGAAGTTATTACTATGCATACGGGGAAACATCACATTCTGACTTGGATTCTGTTCTGTCCAACGATCGGCTACCACCGAACGCACCGCAGATTCTTCGATTCCCCACTGGAAAGGAAAGAAGGTCGCATCAGCTCCGGTTCCCAATACAGTTGACGTATTACCGGCTCCCTGAAAAAAGATACCGGCATAAAAACCTTTCCATTCGGCATTAAATCCGAAACCATAGACAATTTCGGGAACAGTGGGATTTCCTACATCTTCCATTTGGTCATTGCTGTCAATTTTGCCGTCACCGTTCAGGTCTTTGTATTTGATATCACCCGGACGAACGCCGCTCGAAAGACCGGAAACAACTCCGGGTTTTAATTCATAAGTGCGGTTGAGCCCTTCACCGTTGATGATAAAGTCATCATAGGTATACAAACCGTCGGCGATATAGAGCTTGTTCGAGTTGAGACGGGTACCTTTCTTTTCCAGCCAGGGATACACCTGCGGCACCTGATCGTATTCGATAATTTCATTACGGGCAAACGTGAAGTTTCCGCGTGCACTCAGGTTGACTTGCCCTATTTTTTGGTTAAGGGTGAGGCTGGCATCTACTCCATGATTCTTCACAATACCAAAGTTCTGCCAAGGCATCTGTTGGAAACCGGTTACGTTGGACACCGTGTTGCGTTGCAATAAAATGCTCTTACGCTTATTGTTGAAATAGTCTACCTGCAAATCGATGCGGTTGTCGAATAAGCCGAGATCAATACCGTAATTCGTCTTTTCCTCAATTTCCCATGAAAGATAGGGAGCCTCAAACCGGGCCTCGGTAATTCCATTACCGATACCGCCCATGCCTCCCGTATCACTGAAGCCGAGATTATACCCTCCATTATCCTGTTTCATCGTACCACGGTACAAGAAACGGTCACCACCGGTGTCATCATTTCCCGTACGTCCGATAGAAAACCTGAATTTCAACTTGTTGACTACCTTCTTCAACGCCTCCGGATAATAAGGTTCGTTGCTGACATACCATGCCAATCCCATTGCCGGAAAAAAGCCGAAACGAAATCCTTTTGCAAAGGTCTCGGAACCTGTATAACCGAAGTTGCCCTCTACGAAATAACGTCCGTCATAACCGTAAGTGGCACGTCCCACAAGACCCTGCTTTCTGTAAGGCAAAGCATTGTCGTGATATTGGGTCTCTTTTTGCATATAAAGAACCATAGCGGTCACATCATGCTTCTGCGCAAAAGTCCGATTGTAGTTAAACGAAGTTTCGAAATAGATTTTTTTATTCGAAGAGTTTTCCAGTTTCTCGGTCAATACGTCGCTGCCCTCCACAACTTTCTTAAATTGCAGTGCCCCGTTTTCATCACGTCCGGTTGCCAGATACTGAGTAGGTGTCTTGGTTCGTTTTGCCGTATATTTCATATCAGCATCAAAACTGATCAGACCTTTCCAATTCAGCCCCTTGGTGATAAAGTCCAACTTCTGGTTTACTTCCAGTTTCGACTGGATAGACGTTCTCCACTCTTTGGCATATCCGGAATTTACTAATAAGTTATATGGATTCACGCGGTTACCCGAAGGACGCGGATGTCCGGCAATCGTTCCGTCCGAGTATTCAGCAGGCATCAGGTAAGAGGGAGTGCGACACATCGAATTGAAAATTGTATTTGTGCCTGTACCCGGATAATTCGTTTGCAGGTATTGTCCGCTAATATCTACTTTCACCAATGTTGTTTTCGTCGCGTCGAAATCGATATTACTACGCAAATTATAACGTTTCAGCCCGATGTTATTGTCATACTCGTTTTTCTTGCCCTCTTTAAAAATACCGTTCTCCTGATAAAAGGCTCCGGAAACAAAGTAACGTGCACGCTCGGATCCGCCTCTTACATTGAGGGTATAGCGCATATTATAGGTATGCTCTCTCAGCATCTCCTTCAACCAGTCGGTGTCGGGATAAAGGTCGCGATCGGCTCCCGGACCGTATTTGGCAATTTCTTCCGCTGTACGTATACTGGCTGTTCCTTCATTGTTCAAAGCTTCATTATACAGTTCCAGCGTCTCTACCGAATTCATAAATTCAGGCAGGCGAGTCGGAGTGAGCAAGGTAGATTCGGCACGAAGGGATATTTTGGGTTTCTGCGAATTACCACGTTTAGATGTGATCAAGATCACTCCGTTAGCACCCTCGGCACCATACACAGCAGTTGCCGCGGCATCTTTCAGCAGAGTAAACGATTCGATTTCATCAGGTTCTATATCCTGCATATTACGGGGCACACCGTCGACCAAAACTAACGGATTTGTACCTCCTTTGAAGGAACTTACACCTCTGATCCAGAACTCGGAATTATCATATCCCGGTTCACCCGAACGCTGAACGGCAATCAAACCCGGCACTTGTCCGGCCAGGGTATTAGTCAGATTTCTATTGGACGATACAGCCAGTTCCTTAGGTCCGATAGCATTAATAGAACTTACGACACTGTTTTTTTTCTGTTTACCGTAACCAATAACCACTACTTCATCCAGCAATTCGGTATTGGGAAGCATCTTTATGGCCAGAATCTTTTCACCTTTGTAGGTGATCCGTTGTGATTCGTAGCCCACATACGAGAAAAGAAGTATATCTCCTTTCTTGGCACTTATCGAGAAGTTACCATTTACGTCAGTAATAACTCCTGTAGTAGTCCCTTCCAGTTTAATCTGTACTCCGATCAAAGGCTGACCGTTCTCATCCACCACAAGTCCGGTGGCATTATGAACCTGGGCGAAGACTGAATTCAGCCCGAAAGACAATAAAAACAGGATAAAGCAGATCAATCTCAATACTTTATTCTTAAACGCATATTCTTCTGGCATCCTCCCGGTACGATCACCGGCAGTATCAGCATCATTACTAATATGAGCAGTCATCGGCAAAACTGATATTAGCATAAAAGGTTTTTTCATAAGCTTAAATCTTTTTTGTTGTGTAGGTTTTAAATTAATTTTCAGGAAAAAGTGATACTATCCATCTATCGATGCATAGTCCTGTTTGAAATCCGGTCTTTCTTATGTTTTCATAGGCGTAATAAATATGGTTAACACGTCATCTATACTGAACCATGCTGATATTGATTTACGCAAAACGCCTGATTTTATCAGAGTTCCTGTAGAACTTAAGAAAGAAGAAAGACAACTGAACTTAAAGGTAAATGATGTAAACGAAAAGGAGTATTTGTAAAATGTAGTCTAAAACGAGAAAGAGATATACCTATTTTCCACCTCTGTATACTTCGATATATATCACAAGAAAAAACACATAATGGAGAGAAAAGATCAAATCATTGATATTAAATAGTATAGAAAACCATCTTATAAAGAAGAATTTTCAGAGTTGCAATTACGATATTTTAAAAAAATACATGCTTAAATAAGCGTTTTATTAAAGTTATTGCTATATTTGCCACAAAAATGGACCATTTATTACGTATTTTTAAAACTGTTAACTCGATAATCTAAAAGGTAGCATCTGTATGTATTGCGCATAAAACTTTCCAAGTTCTACAGGAACTTTTCTCAAGTACTTTTGAATTTATTTATTTCCAAGCAGAACCGCATATCAATAACATTTTTATAGAAAAGTATTGTAAAATAATTACTTAATCAAAGAACGTCAACGGTACATCTTTGGTAGCATAAAAACAGCCCGACAGCATATTAATATCATCACATCAAGATCTTTACCCATTCTTTTTATCCTTATCAGGCTATTATTCTCTTGAATGCGAATCAATAATTGGATGAATTCTCCCAACTATTGATTCGCATGATTACTTATTTATATCAGTTGATTACCGTACCTCTTATGTCCAACTCACGGATAGCAGCCACCGTACCGTTGCCTACCCCATCAGGAATGACAAGTTTGATATAGCGTGCCGTTGATGATTTTACATAATATTTCAATGCAGCATCCTGATTGGTGAAGCCAAACTGACCAATCGACTCCCAGTTGTTTCCATCCTCACTGGCTTCAAAACGTACCACTTTAATCGGATTATTACTTCCCCGCCCACGTGGCAAGAGTTCCACTTGAGCTATCTTAACGCGGTGATTCATATCAATGATTATCTCGTAGGGGAGAGAGGATCGGAACCTCCTTGCCAGCGAGAATGCCAGAAGGTCTCGGCGTTTCCGTCGATCAGGTGTTTGGCATGTCCGTTATTGCTACCTTCACCCGAAGGTTCCTCGGTAGTGAACGACACGATTTTCCAGTCCGTTTTAGAAAGTTTATCTCCTTCTTTTATGATGCTATACAGCATAGTATCCTTATCTGCCCGTATAGTGGCGTCAGAAGTTACCTCTGCTATCTGTACGGGCAACATATAATTTCCCGGCAAAATGTCATCCTTCAGTTTATAAGTTGCTGTTACCTGATTTACTCCGTTCTGAAGAACCGGGGTCTCGGGTGCTACATAAGCATCGGACGGAAGCATACTGAAATAAGTGCCGTTGGCTGTGTTATAGGCATCTATCACCGACTGGCGGTTTTCCAGACGGCAGGTTATTTCCCATTTATTGGTAAACGGAACGCCGATCTGTACAGGCAACTCTTTTACGTCTGCCAGATTGATTTCTTCGACTCCGGCATTCATAATGGTTACAATCGGTTCTGAGACCTTAAATCCCAACAACAAAGCAGAACGTCCCGGAACCAAAGGCATCCCGTTGGATGTGGCACGCAAAGGCAACACATATTTCAAGTGATCGTATCCGGAAAGCTGTTGTATCTTAGCCGGATCGTAAGTAAGTTCACCTTTCAGCAGTCTTTCGTCTGCCGGAATATCGACTGTCCCTTTTGTCAGTTGATAACAATCGGCCGGCAGAAGTTCGTACGACGTTCCATCAGCTGCATTCATCGAATCGAGCAGGGCTTTGTCCACCGAGAAACTCACCACACTGGCGGTTGATTTCAATCCTCCCTGTTGTATCCATAAATCTGCCGTATACTTTTCACCTACATTATAGGATTGCAGTGTGTTGAATCCTTCCTGAGATACAGCCAAAACTCCATCGGCTTTGGAACTTACATCAAAACTGTCATCGCAACTGCTTACCGACAATGCAACGCAAGCTGACAGTGCTATATAATTAAATCTATTCATAAGTTAGTCTTTTTATTCGTTCAAAATCACCATCCCGGATTCTGTACCAGATTCTTAGTCTTCCGCATTTCTGAGTCAGGCATCGGATATAAATACATTTTCCGGTTAAATACAATCTGACTTGCTTCCACTACACGATTGAAATCGTCAATATCATTCGGTTCGCCACGCACATTCATTCCATGTGCATAACCGTTCTGACGACCTTCTCCGTTTTTATCGGCAATCATCCATCTTCTTACATCAAAATAACGTTGCCCTTCTGTGGCCAGTTCCACCTGACGTTCGCGCTGAATAGCAGCCCGCTGCAATTCCTGATTACCACGAATGGCAGGATTCAAGGTCTCTACACCGGGCAATCCTGCACGCTCACGCACGAGATTGAGGTATTTCAAAACTCTCACATCGTTAGGATTGACTTCATTGGCTGCCTCGGCATACATCAAATAAAAATCTGCCAAACGGAATATAATAGAAGGACGGAACTGAGAGGCTACCCCCGGATTGGTCAAACTGACTGAACGGTTGAAACGTTTGAAAAGTATATAACCGGTCAGCGTGGCCTGTCCTTCTTGCACACCGGAGTTTCCACCATTGTAAAACAACACTTGATTACAGCTCACAGGCCATTGACGTCCATTGAAGAAAACGGTGTTATAAAAACGAGGTTCACGATTGAGGTAACGGTTGCTGACAGACACGTTGGTATACTTCTTGGAGAAGTTATCATTCTGATCTTTGTAAGTCCCGTATCCCTCTTCCTGATAAAGTGTGGATTGCGGCAAATAAGCCGTAGCCGAAATGGGAAGCCCGTCTTTCATATAAAAAGCATCTACCAATTCCTGCGTAACTCCGGTGGAACCCAAACCATTTTTTTCACAGCGCGGAGCGATACGACGATCAAAAGCATCGCCATTCATTCCTCCCCAATCATTATTTGCCGTGGCCCAGATAATTTCGTGTGTATATTTCTGAAACAGATTATATACAGACTTGTCCGGATCAATGACAGCACCGTTGTCGTCTTTATATTCTTTATACAATTCATATCTTCCGGCCTCGGCATAATCGATAAAGTCTTTGCAAGCAGCAAGAGCTTTCTCCCACTTACCGGCATCATAATCGGGAAACAGGCGGGTACCATCCGGATTCGTCACCGCCAAAGCTTCTCTGTATCCTCCGTTTAAAAGAGGACTTGCAGCATACAGCCACAACTTGGCACGAACGGCCAGAGCAACTCCTTTGGTCGGCCAGGCACGATAATCCTTATCTTCAAAAATGGGCTCCTGAGTCAATTCTGAAGCAACTGCTGTCAGTTCGGAATCAATGTACGCTACCACTTCGTCCACCGTGTTCCGGGGTACGTCCTGATCTTCAGTTGCATCGTATATCTTGTCCTTCACCAAAATGATCGGACCGTACTGTTCAAACAACAAATAATGATAAAATGCCCGCATAAAACGTACGTTGGCTTTCATCTGCGTCAGCTCGTCTTCCAGCAACTGGTCACCCTGAGTACCTGTAGTCACGATCGGATGGGCCTTCTGCAAAAAGATATTGGCCTGACGGATGTATTTGTAGCAGTCGCCATAACGATGAAATCCCATGTTGGAAGCATTTCTATCCGAATTATTGTATTTGGAAGAGTTTCCATATCCTACGACCAGTTCATCACACATACCCGTCCAAGGATTCTTGAAAGCTCCCACATTCACGCTGTTTATTCCCGAATAGTCGGGGATACCGGCAAAAACATTGGCATACCATCTTTTTGTATACGATACGTTATCAAATACCTGTTCGGTATTCTGCAAACCTCCCGCAAGTTGTTCGGAAACTCCCAGATAGTCGCAAGAACTAACAAAGCACAATAGCGCTATCAGCAAAGTATATATAGAATTTTGCTTTTTCATCTTTCTATTTATTAATCTGTTTTTTCTTTTTAGAATGTAAAGTCTAAACCGAGTGTGAAAGTACGTGGCAGAGGATAATTCAAACCTGCGTTGGCATTACCGGCTTCCGGATCGAAATACTTAATCTTGTCCCACACAGCAAGATTATATCCCATAATATAAATACGGGCAGCCTCAAAACCAATCTTATCCATAAATTTCTTAGGAAGCTGATAACCGAACTCTATGTTTTTCAGTCGTAAGAATGAACCATCACGCAGCCACCAGGTGCTTGCCACCCGGTTGTTGGCATTATTGGCATTGTTTTTATGCAAACGCGGAATAATGACATCCTGGCTGGGATTGCTCTCGGTCCAACGGTCTAAAGCAAACGTACGGTAATTGGACTGGTCGACACCCCAGGAGAACGGGTACCATCCTTCTGAAGTAGCCCCTCCCAGAAGAACAGATGTATTGCCTGCCCCTTGAAAAAAGATACTTGCATAGAAACCCTTGTACTCGGCATTAAGGCCAAATCCATAAATAATTTCAGGGGTACTCGGGTTCCCTACTCCTCTTACCTGGTCGTAAGAGTCAATCACACCATCACCATTTACATCGACGTATTTGATATCACCCGGACCAACCAATCCTCCCAAAGTAGGACGCGGAAGTTCCGAACGAAGTTTATAGGTTTTCAATCCGTTGGCATTGGTACTGACTATAAAATCGTCCTCTGTATAAAGCCGGTCGGCAATATAAAGAGTATTTTCGCTGACCCGGGTACCGGTAACTGCTTGATAATCGTACTTCTGAGGTAGCTCATCGTATTCAAGAATTTTGTTGCGCGTAAAGGTAAATGTCCCGCGGGCGCTGAGTTTCAGTTTACCTATCTGCTGATTGAGGTTCATTGACATATCCACACCCTGATTACGTACCTTACCAAAATTCTGCCATGGGTCTTGACGAAGTCCGCCCAACTGGGGAACAGTACGGCGTTGCAGCAAGATATCTCTACGTTCGGAACGGAAATAATCGAAAATAATATCAATACGGTTATCGAACAATCCAAGATCAAAACCATAATTCTGCTTATCTTCAATTTCCCAAGCCAGATAGGGGGCTGCAAAACGTCCTTCAACAATACCGTTACCTATTCCGTTGGTTCCGCCAGTATCTCCGATACCCTGTGTAAATCCACCGGCATTGGTCGTGAAAGTAGGACGATACAAAAAGCGTTCCTGTCCCGTTTTATCATTACCCGTACGTCCGACAGATGCTCTCAGCTTTAGTTTATTAACTATCTTTTTTACCGCTTCCGGATAGAATGATTCGTTAGAAAGATAGTAAGCGGCACCGACTGCCGGGAAAAAGCCGAAACGATTACCTTCGGCAAATGCTTCGGAACCGGTATAACCAAAGTTGCCTTCGACAAAATAGCGTCCGTCATAGCCATAAGTGGCACGGCCCACAAACCCCTGCTTACGGAAAGGAAGAGGAACATTGTGCTGTTGTGTCTCTTTCTGCATATACAGCAACATGGCCCCCACGTCATGTTTTCCAAACGTACGTTTGTAGTTGACAGACGCATCGATATAAATTTTCTTGGTGGCAGATGTCGCACTGTTTTTGGGATCCTGAATATCCGGGTTACCCGATACAACCGTAGAGAAAATCAGTTGTCCCAATTCATCACGACCAGTAGCATGATATCGTGTCGGATTATATTCACGACGGATAATCATCTCGCTGTCATAGTCATAACTTATATTCAGGTTGGCAGACAAACCTTTGGTAATGAAATCGAGTTTTTGATTGACATTTACTTTTGACTGGATACCGGTTCTGTATTCTTTTGCATAACCGGAGTTCATCAATAAGTTATAAGGGTTACGCATATTGGCATCTCTTTCCTGAGCATAAGTAGCTACTGTTCCGTCACTGTACACAGCCGGGAAAGCATAGGGAGGAGTGATCAACATGGAACGGAAAATGGTGGAAGTACCTGTTCCCGGATAATTATTAATGAGATATTGCATGGCAAGATCTACTCCTACTGTAGTAGTAGAAGATACAGCCATATCAATATTAGAACGCAGATTAAACCGGTCAATACCGATATTGGTATCATAAATCCCATTCGGTCTGTTCTTGAACAATCCGCTTTCATTAAAATAGGCACCTGATACGAAATACTTGGCCTTTTCCGTACCACCGCGTACATTGAGTGTATAACGGTGGCTGAAGGTATTCTTACGAAGAAGTTCGTCAATCCAATTGGTATTAGGGTACAGATCCGGATCATCGTTGTTACGGTAATGGGCTATCAGTTCATCAGAAAATTGAGGTCCCTCTCCATCATTGCGCAATGCTTCGTTATACAGGCTCAGATAATCGGCAGAACCAACAAATTCCGGAAGACGAGTAGGTGACGAAATCGTATGTTCTGTCTTAAAAGATATTTTAGCCTTCTCAACCCGTCCGCGCTTAGTAGTCACCAGTACTACACCGTTAGCTCCTTCCGCACCATAAATGGCAGTAGCGGCCGCATCTTTCAGTACAGAAAATGTTTCTATTTCATCCGGTTCAATATCACTCATATTTCTGGGAACTCCGTCGACAAGTACAAGCGGAGAAGTTCCTCCGGCAAAAGTACTGACTCCGCGAATCCAGAATTCGGCATTATCATAACCGGGCTCTCCGGAACGCTGGACCGCAATCAGACCTGCCACCTGACCGGCAAGGCTGTTATTCAGGCTTCGGGAAGGAACGACAATGTCTTTGGGTTTTATCGAACTCATGGATACCACCACACTCTCTTTTTTCTGTTTACCGTAACCGACTATCACTACCTCATCAAGCGCTTTTGAGTCTTCGTGCAATACGACATTGATGTTACGACGTCCTTTCACCTTGATTTCTTCGGTATTATATCCCAGGTATGAGACCAGCAAAATCACATCATCCGACGGAAGCATGACTTCATAACGTCCTTCCATATTGGTTATGGCACCGATAGCAGGATTTCCTTTTACCACTACGTTTGCACCGATGACTGACTCTCCTTTTGCATCGGTAACGACTCCGGTAACTTTGATTTTAGCCTTCTGCTGAGGGGCAGAGGCGGACTCGGAAGTTTCTTTTTTATAAATAATGATCTGACGGTCTTTAATGGTAAATCCATTATCGGTATGTGCCAATAATTGCTCTAATATTTTTTCGACCGACTGATTAACCACATTTACACTAACTTTCCGGTTCAAGTCAATAACACCATCCCTGTAAAAGATGATAAACTCACTATTCTTCTCTATCTCCTTAAAAACCTGTAGTACGGTTTTTCCGGCAGATTGCATAGTAAAGACTTTGGTTTGCGAGTAAACACTTGAAGCATAAGCTATTTCGAATGCAAAAGTGAATAACAAAAATAAAAAAATACTTTTTATTGATAATAAAGTTCCTACTTTAGTCCTATTGGGACTAAATATTCCATGATTATTCATACATTTGTACGATTTGATTAACAAATTTGTTTTTACGTAGTTTAATCTAATCAGGGGTTGGATGATATGAGGGTATTATCCAACCCTTTCTTAAAAAATTTAAGGTCCTTGTTTCATACTATTAGAAATTACTTGGTTAATAAAAAATGGTTCTCTCTGATCTCTACTTTCGCAGGTATGGTTTTACTTAACATTTCCAAAACATCCCATAAATCTTCCCGTAAATCAAGCTTACCACTACAGGTTAACCCGATCAGCCCCGAATCAGCTGTGATGTGTTTTCCATAATATTGAGATAACTTTTCGATGATTACTTCAATCTTTTCACGCTCAAAGCAATAATAGCCTTCTACCCAACTGATATATTCAGACACATCCACTGTATTTATCCGCAACTCGTTCCCTTGGTCATCATAAGTTAACATATCATTGGGGTTAAGAACTTTCTCGGGATGCTTATGTGTATCCACTTTCACTTTACCGGATACCAAAACCACCGATTGTTCCTCTGCAGAATCATAAGCACTCACATTAAATTTCGTGCCCAGCACCTCTACTTCCATCCGATTGGTCTTTACGATGAAAGGCCGGGTTTTATCAGGAGATACCTGAAGGTAGACTTCTCCATTCACATAAATCTCCCGCCTATGTGCCGCAAACTCTGTCGGATATACCACACGGGTATTAGCATTCACGGCTATTCGTGTCCCGTCGGAAAATGTTATAAAAGAACGTTTTCCGGAAGGAACTATTAACTGATTATAACCTGCGCCCCCTTCTTCATCTGCCTGAGCCGTTCCGGAATTGATGGCTATTTTACCACCCTTCTTATAGTGTAATTTACTTTCTTTCCCATCCATAACCACCTTCTGCCCTTTCGACAAGACTAACTGTATGTCATCGCTATGATCCGGTTGGGAGATACTGGCCAAACTGTAAAATGAACTTTCTTCATAAAAAGCAATAAGGGAAAAAACAAAATAACTGCTCAAGACCAACATTGATATACAGGCAGCAATACTCGCTACACGCAGGAAAATTAATCGTTTTTTTCCTCTTCTCGCTTTTTTCTCAACCGCTACCTGATAGCTGATTCGTTCCCAAAGTATTCCCACTTCATCGTCTGTCATCTGCTTTTGAGGACTTACGGCTACAATCTTTAAAAAACTTCGAGCCATATGTAACTCTTTGGCAAAATCGCTGTCTTCTTTTTCCAATCTTGCCCAAAAATCTTCACTTTGTTCCGTAGGATGCTGCATTGAGTCCAGAAAAGGTCCGTCGTTCAACAAATCAGCTGCGGTATAGTGTATATAGTGAGTTCGCTCCATTTTCTTCTTTTTATAAAAAGACAGACAGAGCTCTGAAATCTACTCAGTGAAAAGCGGATTTTTTTATTGAATTTCTATTACCAGCTGAAAAACAAGGAATTAGAATAGAAAGAAAAATGGCAATATACCATACATTTCACGCAAGCGGGTAAGAGATCGCTGAAGTAAATTATAGGCTGACTGATAATTAAGCCCCATCAGCTCACAAATAGAACTGTAATCCAGCCCTTCAAAAAAACGATAATAGATGATTTCACGCTGTCGGGGAGAAAGCGTATTCAACAAATGGGCAACAGTATGTTTCTGAGATGTTTCATCTTCGGTCTCAATAATTTTTTCTTCTACCGACAAATCGAACTCATAATTTATATTAGAGATATAAGTGTCATGTAAACTCCCTTTATTAAAGACATTAAAGATAGAATTCCTTAACGAAGACATTAAGTAGATTTTAATATTGGCAGGAGGAGAAGAGTATTTACCTTTCTGTCTGTAGATATTCACAAAAACATCCTGGACACAGTCTTTCACCATCTCTGTATCTGTAGTAAAGCGACACCCATATTGATAGAGTTGCTGAACATATTGAGAATACAGCCATGCATAAGCATTGTCATCTCCTTCCAGAAATGACTGCCACTTCGCATTACTACTCTCAACGGGATCATTATTATACATATCGCATGACTTCTGACAACATCAGTTGCGCAAAATAAGCAAAAATTCATTAAAGGTAGTCAAGAAACCTCTCTTTTTAACTATAAAATTCCTTTATAATTGCTAATCTTCTTTCTTGTATTAATTAGAGGACAAACAAAAGCCGGCATCTATTACAGCGAAATTCAATCTCCCCTTATGAAGGAAAACCGAAGAGAACAACTCTTTCCTGAAATTTATTGTTATATTTGCATATACTAAACTTTAAAGCCTTATTCAATATGTTCAATTCATTTGGCAATATTTTCAGACTAACCAGCTTTGGCGAATCTCATGGTAAAGGAATCGGAGGAGTGATTGATGGATTTCCAGCAGGTATCACTATCGACGAGGAGTTCGTTCAGCAAGAACTGAACCGCCGTCGCCCGGGGCAGTCGGTCATTACCACTGCACGCAAAGAAGCTGATAAGGTAGAATTTCTTTCGGGCATTTTCGAAGGAAAATCTACAGGATGCCCCATCGGGTTTATCGTATGGAACGAGAACCAACATTCAAACGACTATAATAACCTGGAAAAAGTATATCGTCCGTCACATGCCGATTATACATACACTGTAAAGTATGGAATCCGTGATCACCGTGGTGGAGGACGTTCTTCTGCACGTGAAACCATTTCAAGGGTAGTGGGTGGTGCTTTGGCAAAACTCGCATTGCGTCAATTGGGAATTCACATCACAGCTTATACTTCACAGGTAGGTCCAATTAAATTGGAGGGCAATTATACAGATTACGACCTTGACCTGATTGAAAGCAATCCGGTGCGTTGTCCGGACCCCGAAAAAGCAAAAGAAATGCAGGATTTGATTTATAAAATCAAGGGTGAAGGAGATACCATTGGAGGCGTATTGACTTGTGTCATCAAAGGATGTCCTATCGGACTTGGACAGCCTGTATACGGTAAGCTACATGCCGCATTGGGAAATGCCATGCTGAGTATCAATGCTGCAAAGGCTTTTGAGTATGGAGACGGTTTCAAAGGACTCAAACAAAAAGGATCAGAGCAAAACGATGTGTTCTACAACAATAATGGGCGGATAGAAACACGAACCAACCACTCCGGAGGAATCCAAGGGGGGATCAGTAACGGGCAAGATATCTTCTTCCGGGTAGCATTCAAACCGGTAGCCACGGTACTGATGGAACAGGAAACTGTTAATATCGACGGCATCGATACCACATTGAAAGCCAGGGGACGTCACGACCCATGTGTATTGCCACGTGCAGTACCTATTGTAGAAGCCATGGCAGCAATGACCATACTCGACTATTATTTATTGGACAGAATGACGCAACTTTAAAATTATTCAACGTGAACGAAATTCAGAAATATATTGCAGAGAACGAACCGATGATGATGGAGGATTTATTCAGCCTCATCCGTATTCCCAGTATCAGCGCATTACCGGAACATCATGACGATATGCTGGCATGTGCACAACGCTGGACACAATTATTACTCGAAGCCGGAGCAGATGAAGCCATCGTTATGCCTTCAAAAGGAAATCCTATCGTATTCGGACAAAAGATAGTAGACCCTAACGCTAAAACGGTATTGATATATGCGCATTATGACGTGATGCCTGCCGAACCTCTCGATTTGTGGAAAAGCCAACCTTTTGAACCGGAAATACGTGACGGACATATTTGGGCGCGAGGTGCCGATGACGACAAAGGACAAGCATTTATTCAAGTAAAAGCTTTTGAGTATCTCGTAAAATACAATCTGCTGAAAAACAATGTGAAATTTATTTTCGAAGGAGAAGAAGAAATCGGTTCACCAAGTCTGGAGGCCTTCTGTGAAGAGCATAAGGAACTACTAAAGGCCGATATCATACTGGTATCAGATACCAGTATGTTGGGTGCCGATCTTCCTTCATTAACTACCGGGCTGCGTGGTTTGGCCTATTGGGAAATCGAAATAACAGGTCCAAATCGCGACTTGCATTCAGGCCACTTCGGTGGGGCTGTAGCTAATCCGATTAATGTGCTTTGCGGCATGTTGAGTAAAGTAATTGACGCTGACGGACGCATCACGATCCCCGGATTTTATGATGCCGTGGAAGAAGTTCCACAAGCAGAACGGGAAATGATCGCCCATATTCCTTTTAATGAGGAAAAATACAAGGCAGCCATCGGTGTAAAAGAGCTTTTTGGTGAAAAGGGATACAGTACCCTGGAAAGAAACAGTTGCCGCCCCTCATTCGATATTTGTGGCATTTGGGGTGGCTATACCGGTGAAGGCTCTAAAACCGTACTCCCGTCAAAAGCCTATGCCAAGGTATCGTGTCGGCTGGTTCCGCACCAAGACCATCATGTAATCTCAGATCTTTTTGCAGACTACTTCCGCCGAATCGCTCCGGCTACAGTGGATGTAAAAGTGACACCGATGCATGGAGGACAAGGATATGTATGCCCTATATCACTACCGGCCTATCAGGCAGCAGAAAAAGGATTTGAAATAGCCTTCGGTAAAAAACCATTGGCCGTACGTCGCGGAGGGAGTATCCCTATTATATCAACCTTCGAACAGGTGTTAGGAATAAAAACCGTACTTATGGGATTCGGACTGGAATCGGATGCTATCCATTCGCCTAATGAAAACTTCTCTCTGGATATATTCAGAAAAGGGATCGAGGCAGTTGTAGAATTTCATCTGACATACAGTAAAAAGTAAGCTTCTTATCACAAATAATAACACGGATTAAAACAGATATCAATCAGGTTCCGTTGCGACCTAAAATTGAATGCTGTTTTAATCCGTGTTATTTGTGGTAAGACTTATCATGGCAACTCAAACATAAATGTGAACGATTTACTGTCTTTGAAATCTTTCACTGCGTCTCCTGTATAAATTTCCCCGTGTGTCAAAGATAATTTCCTGATATTTGCACTCGGACTAAAATCAACCCTATTCAAATCTACCCAGAACAGATTGGGAGTCAAAGTCGACTCAAAGTAGTATACCCGATTTTTCTGATCAGAAACCGAACGCCAACGTGTGGAAGAAATATACGGCTTGTCCGGAGTTGTGATTCCGAAAGGAACAGATACATTCCGCATCACGCTCAATACACTCGGTACAGCAATATTCGCATCCGATGTCTGCGGAATAGCATGAATATAGAAAGAAGCACGCACAAAACGGTCACTTGAACGGTTGGTTCCCGGCAACATATTCAAACCGCCTACCTCTTTCCAATAATCATTCACAGCCAATTGAAGATCGTAACGGGGAGAGTTTGTCATTACTTGATATTCTTTACCTTCATGGATGATCAGGTCTCCATTGATATACTCCAGAATAGCGGAATTACCCGTTTCATCAGTGATAGCCATATGCAATGTAGATGCAGAGCCATTAGGCATGTTCGGAGCATCAATGCGGAAGGTTTGTTTACTTAGCTCTTCAACAGCTTCACGTACTGTTGCAAAGTTATCAAGCACATACTGTGTCCAAATACTGATCCCCATTACAGGGCGGGTGTCATTGGGACGGGTATAGACAGACTCCGGTAGAAACAGGAGACTGGCAACCAACCCTTTTTCATTCATGCCGTCGCAAGTACCGATATCATACCCGGTAGCCACAATGCTGCCATACTTCGAAGTCCATTCTACCGTATTTCCTTTATCGTACCCTGCACGTTTGATACCACGGGGAAAAAGATATAAATTAGACTGAATATCCTCTTTCCAATCCATCGTACGTCCGGTAATCACCATATTATCCGGTCCAATGTAAACTGCACGTGTACATGCTTTCGCAGGCTGTCCACCCCAGATCAAATTGACAGCTATAGTAACCAAAGCTGCCATCATAATTTTCTTTCTCATACTCTTTTTATTAATTAAAATGGTTTTGTTATCTGCATTTAGATAACAAAACCATAGAGTATTAGTTTTATTCACAGGCAGGTACTTCCGAAATACTTCCGTACCGATGGTACTCAAAAGCAATGCTTTGCTCTTTAATATAATGTATCAACTCTACCCTTCCGTCTTTCACCGGAGGTGCTGTAGCAATATACTTGTCAGTCTGTACAGCTGCTTCGTATATTTTCACGGGTATTTCCGGTGAGCAGGTACGGATACGTTCGTATTCGGAAATACTACTGATAAATGAATCCATTGTCTCCTTCCTCAACCGACAACCTGTGTCTGCCAAAGCTTCGGTACGATCGTCCGATGGGTCATAACTAATGGTAAGTGGAGTTCCACACAACCGGGCAGCATATACTATCATCTCTGCTGTTTCATTCCTGTCATCCGGGAAAAGCCTCAATACCATACTCTTCAGTGGCAAATAACGGAACAAATTCTGTTCACCATAAAGATCAT
Source organism: Bacteroides sp. HF-4919 (assembly GCF_018860125.1). Classification (NCBI taxonomy): domain Bacteria; kingdom Pseudomonadati; phylum Bacteroidota; class Bacteroidia; order Bacteroidales; family Bacteroidaceae; genus Bacteroides; species Bacteroides sp. HF-4919. The sequence continues at coordinate 12,526 of NZ_JAHKNF010000004.1, read as the reverse complement.
TTATATCCCTCGGCTTTGAAAATTCCTCCTGAAAGGCTTTAGTATAGCTTTGACGATAGTCGGTTTTACTATCAGGTTTATCGGCTATTTTTACAAAGCAACTGCAATAGTTCGGGCCACCAGCTTTCACTCCTCCACCGAAAGCCGAAAGTTTCATCCCGCCAAATGGCTGCCGGTTGACAATAGCCCCTGTTATACCCCGATTGATATACAGATTTCCGGCCATTAACGAATTTTTCCAGATCTTTTGTTCGGTTTCATCCAGACTCTGGAGGCCGGATGTCAAGCCATAATCCAATCCATTCACCAACTCAATTCCTTCCTGTAAATCTTCAATACAAGCCACACTCAACAACGGACCGAACAACTCGGTGCGAAAAGAGTAACTACCCGGCTTCACTCCCCACTTTACAGTAGGAGCCAGTATATATTGCTTCTTATCAATGAATCTTGGCGGCACTAACCAAGTCTCCCCGGGTTCCAGCACTAATGCTTGCAGTAATTTTTCATTTTTATTTGTTATCATAGGCCCCACTACATTGCCCGGATCCCAGACACTCCCTACTTTCAGACTGGTAGCCGCATCAATCAGTTTCTCACGGAAACTCTTATCTTCATAGACCGAACGTTCCACTAACAGCAACGAACAGGCAGAACATTTCTGTCCTGCATTGCCAAAAGCAGAAGAAACAATATTCATAATAGCATGGTCACGATCACCGGAAGCGGTAAGTATAATGGCATTCTTTCCTCCGGTCTCTGCCGAAAGTGGAGTAACCGGAGCTGATTTTGCTATACTACGGGCTGTATCTGTACCACCGGTCAAAATAATATGTTTCACTATCGGAGAAGTGGTAAGCAGCTTCAAAGCCTCCCGATCAGTTATGATCACTTGCAATGCTTCTTTGGGTACTCCCGCATCCCAAAAAGCTTTGGCAAACAACCAAGCCACCGGAGCTGCCACCGTAGCAGGTTTCAGTATAACAGTATTTCCCCCGGCCAGGCCGGCAACAATGCCACCTATGGGAATGGCACAAGGAAAATTCCATGGAGAAATAACCAGTACAGTCCCCTTTGCTGTTAAACTAACATCACCCAACTCCGAAAAAGTTCTCATCGTTGTAGTATAAAAACGTGCATAGTCGATTCCTTCAGATACTTCTACATCTCCTTCAACAACTGTTTTTCCGGTTACTGCACACATACAGCCTATCAAATCTCCCCTCATCTCCGCCAGATTATTGGCAGCAGCATACATCATCTTATGCCGGTCTTCCAATTTGGTTTTTCTCCATCCGGCAGGATCGGCTTCGGCTATAGAAAGTATCCGTTCCACCTGCTCCGCATTGGCCTGTGACATCTCACATATACAAACATCCTCTTCCTGGCAACGATCCAGATATTTATAACGTTTCTCCGTAATTATATTTTCAGTTCCAATTTGCAATGGAATAATTTCGGGCACATCCTCTTTCGACTTTTTCCATTTGGCAAATATCTTCTCCACCCACTCCTGGTTTTGCTTCAGGTCGAAATCTGTATCCGGCTCATTTTCCATTCGGTCTGAAGGCATAGCCGACGTATAAGGTTTATTCCGATCCTGTACTCGTGGCGAAGTATGAGTCAGATGATCTTTCATCGCATAAGCATCTTCAAACTGTTGAGCCAGAAAGTTCCAGGTATCGGTATTCGGCTTCAAATTGAACGAATGGGTCAGAAAATTATCAGGAGCCGTATTTTCATCCATACGCCGCACCAGATAAGACACTGCATTGAGGAAATGTTCGTCTTTCACAACCGGAGTATAGAGAATCACCCGGTTACCTAACATAGACTGTGCACGCCACAAATGATTGGCCATTCCTTCAAGCATCTCAAACGTCATATAGTCTGATGTACCCAATTTCCGGCTCAACAAATAGGCATATGCTATAGAGAACAGATTATGCGAAGCAACTCCCAAATGAAGCACTTCAGCATTTTCGGGTTGTAAGCCACGCTCCAACAAATGCAAATAATTGGCATCTACTTCCGTCTTTGACGGGCGTACCGGATTAGGCCATCCACGAAGTGAAGAAATAACGGTTTCCATTTCCAGATTACAGCCTTTCACCAGACGCATCTTGATAGGTGCCCCCCCGGATTCTACCCGTGCTTTGGCAAACTCAAGCAACTCAGTCTGAAAATCATAAGCGTCGGGCAAGTATGCCTGAACGACAATACCGGCCGAATAATTTTTAAACTCGGGTTTGCTCAGCACCTCTTTAAACAGGCGCATAGTGAAATGTGCATCTTTATACTCCTCCATATCAAGGTTGATAAACTTAGCACGTTTCAGCCCGTCTTCGTCTACATATGGATTATCGATCGCCTTTTGATAAAGAGCAGACATGCGTCTGACCAATTCAGGAAAACTCTCCCGATAATTCAATGCATGTGTCTGAGCATAGATGCCGGAGATTTTAACCGATATATAATTTATATCCGGAGATTCCAAAGCTTCCAGATAATGATGATACCGATGATCAGCCTCTCCATTACCCAAAACCACTTCCCCCAACAAATTGACGTTTTGTCCGATCTTCTCTTTAAAACGAGTCGCTAAATGTTCTGTCAGGTTCGGACGCGATTCGTCAATAATCACTTTAGAGGTATCCGTACGCAATCGCTTCTTGATAATAGGGATAGCGATAAAATCAAAATGATGTCCGAAAGCCTGATACATTTTAAAAAGAAAAGTATCCCTTTTATTTAGAAATTCAGGAACTCCATATTCATCTATCAGTGTTTTGATTCGTTTGGCAAGTTTCTTCCGGTCACGTATCTGGGAAGATTCGTCCAGCATTTTCACCAGGAATTTTTTATCTTGAGGACGCTGCACCATTACGGCATATTTATGTTGCTCACGACGCTCTTCACTTGTAATGGTTGCTTCACAGGTATTGTAGAGTTTCAGTACCCATTCGTTTACTTCAGCAATAGTTGGTCTGTCCATAAGAAATCAATGTTAAAGTAATGTATTGAATCAGAAAATAATCTCAACTTACAATTACAGAAACATGGTAGGGCTGAACATAACGGCACGATAGCGATGCAAAGTCTGCAACGCTTGCTGTGAAAACCGGTCAAAAAGCAGATATCGGTCCATAATAGTATAATTTAAGGAGGTGTGTATCTGCAAATATATAGATATTTTCTAAGAATCAATGCTCTTTGGGCTATTTTTCCTGAATCAGAAAATTACATTCCTTTTTTGATACCCGCTTTGATTAACAATGCGTTCACCGGATAGGATAAGATAAAACCAAAAAGCATGGCAATCTGCATCATAAACCAAAATGTCCAGGATGTTTTCTCAAGAGGTGCATCTGTAAAAAGTACAAAAGTAACAACAGCCATCCAACCATACATACCCACCTGCCAGGCTAACAATGAAAAGAAATCGGCCTTAAAGGCACGCGAAACAGCTTTACTAAAAGAGATTTTCTCCATTTCACGGATTGCGGCAAATTGAAAGAAAACGCCTATAACCAATGCTAAAACAAAATCAAGTACCCAGCTGCCTGCTATCAAGCTCCCCCCTATCCGTAAAGGTACCCAGTAAGTAAACCATTCTCCAATAAGATCTGCCAGCGTACAACCAGCCCCGCAATGAAAAGCAGACAAAGTGATGGACTGCCATTTGGGACGCATATCAGGCATATCCATCTCCATCGGCATTTTCATATCCATCTTCATACTTTCTACGGGAGCCACTTCTACCATGCTATCTTTCCGGATACCAAAAGTATAATAGGCAAACAACGCAAAATAATGTCCCCACAGCCCGGTAAGCACCCAGACTATATTCATTATCTTCATGGATTGTTTGTGAAATATTACATTAATTGCCAGAATAAGGGCTATGATAAGACCGGCACATACGAAAAAGCAAGATACTGCATTGAAGAACATTGTATTCATAAGGCTCATTATTAATTGATAAGTGGTATTAATAACGAGCCTTTTGCAAAATAGTTCAGTTAAAATTATGTATTAACAAAACAACAAGACTACTCGAAGGCTTTCCGATAAGTGCATCCATTTCTCCATTCGGAACAACCATAAGCAGTTTTACCTTTAATAATCGTTCCTTTTCCGCAAAGCGGACAAAGTTGTCCCACCAAAGAGTCTGCCCCTGTCAGCACATCCGGTTGAGCCGATCCGGTGGCAGGAGACGCATTCTCAGTTGCAGAAATGACTTTCATCTTTTTCTCTTTCGGAGTAGTGGGTTTACGTTCTCGTTTCTTCGGTTCTTTCTTCTTCTTTTCTTCTTCCGCCGTCGCCGCTTCCTGAATAGTGATACGGCGGTTCGTATTATCAGACAGAACACTGTTGACTATTTCGGCTACCATCAACTTTAACTCTTCAAGAAACTGCCGTGCATCATAAGTCTTCTTCTCTATCTCACGTAACTTTTTCTCCCAAATACCCGTCAACTCAGCTGATTTCAACAACTCTTCATGAATCAACTGGATCAATTCCACTCCTGTAGGGGTAGCTATCAGGTTCTTTTTCTCCTTACGGATATAATTACGCTTAAAAAGGGTCTCGATAATAGCTGCACGGGTAGACGGCCGACCAATACCATTTTCTTTTAACGCATCTCGAAGTTCATCGTTGTCAACCAATTTACCGGCAGTTTCCATCGCACGAAGCAGAGTGGCTTCGGTATAAGGTTTAGGTGGCTGAGTCCATTTCTCATTCAAGTCGGGTAGATGCGGGCCACTTTCTCCTTTCACGAAAACAGGAAGTACATTCTCCTCTTCACCTTCTTTTTCTTCATTCGGATCTTTCACATCTTTGGAAAAGACCACACGCCATCCCGGTTCCAGAATCTGCTTGCCAGTCACCTTGAATTCAATGCCATCTACCTCCCCCATTACAGTCGTGGTAGAGACTTTACAATCAGGATAAAAAACGGCTATAAACCGACGGGCTATCAGATCGAAAACCTTACGTTCCATATCCGTCAGATTTTGCGGATGAACCCCTGTGGGAATAATGGCATGGTGATCGGTTACTTTCGAACTATCAAAAACTTTTTTTGACTTAGGCAATGAAGTTCCGGACAACGGTGCAGTCAGTACTTCGTAATCTTTCAGCCCTTTTAAGATATTCGGACATTTGGGATAAATATCATCACTGAGGAAAGTAGTATCTACACGCGGATAAGTAGTCACTTTCTTTTCATAAAGCGACTGAATCAGTTTCAGGGTCTCGTCAGCAGAATAAGCAAATTTCTTATTGCACTCCACCTGAAGAGAGGTCAAGTCGAACAGACGGGGAGCATACTCTTTCCCATCTTTCTTAACCACAGAAGTTACCACGAAAGGCAGGTTTTTAATACGTTCCACCAATGCCATCCCCTCGTCACGGTTAGCTATCGGGTCAATGCCCCGGTTCTCTGTTCTCTTAGTCTTGCCACCGGCTTTTTCTTCTTCAGCAGCCAACTCTTCATCACTCTTACGAATAAGGGCAGAAAAAGTCGTATCACGGTACATTGTTTTCAGTTCCCAATATTGTTTTGGCTGAAAATTTTCAATATCAAGCTGCCGATTGACAATAAGAGCAAGAGTAGGTGTCTGAACACGTCCGATAGAAAGCACTTGTCGGTTCTGTCCATATTTTACGGTATAAAGCCGCGTAGCATTCATCCCAAGCAGCCAGTCGCCAATGGCTCTGGACATACCTGCCTCGTAAAGCGGTTGAAAATCATCCTGATCTTTTAACTTTGCAAAACCCTCTTTAATAGCCTCTTCGGTCAGCGAAGAAATCCACAAACGTTTTACCGGACACCGCGCTCCGGCTTTCTGCATCACCCACCGCTGAATCAGCTCTCCTTCTTGGCCGGCATCACCACAATTGATAATCTCATCGGCCTGTTGCATCAACCTTTCAATAATACGGAATTGCTTTTCGTAAGTAGGGTTCTCTATCAGTTTAATGCCAAAACGAGGAGGAATCATAGGCAGACTGCCCAAACTCCATGATTTCCATCCGGGAGTATATTCATGGGGTTCTTTCAGGGTACAAAGATGGCCGAACGTCCAGGTTACCTGGTATCCGTTCCCCTCAATATACCCCTCTTTCCGTTCGCGGGCTCCTAATATATCAGCAATATCACGTGCCACAGAGGGCTTTTCGGCAATGCAAACTATCATTTGTTTTTTATTATAATGAGAATTGAGCAGACAAAGATACAAAAAAATAGAAAGGGGGAAGTAGTAATCCATCGCCATTTATTTTGTAGCTTTGCTCTGTACAATCTTTAAAATTTAAAAAGACATGAAAAGCTACAAATTATTATTTGCACTTACCTTACTCTTTGTATTTGCTTTCAATGCGAAAGCACAATATGTCCATGAACGCTCTGACCAATATACACCTCCTGAAGATTCTCTGGTGGTCAGGAAACTCCATCACTGGCAGGACCAGAAGTTCGGAATGCTGATTCACTGGGGATTATATTCCGTTGCCGGAATTGTAGAATCATGGTCCATCTGTTCGGAAGAAGCGGATTGGATACCGCGTGATAGTACCATTGCCTATGAAGATTATAAAAAATGGTACTGGGGATTGAAAGATTCATTCAATCCTACCCGTTTCAACCCGGAACAGTGGGCACAGGCTGCCAAAGCGGCAGGTATGCGTTATGCCATCTTCACCACCAAACATCACGATGGATTCAATATGTTCAACACGGCTTACTCCGATTTTTCAATTTCAAAGGGTCCTTTCAAAACAAATCCCCGGGCAGATGTAGCCAAATATGTGTTTGAAGCTTTTCGCAACAACGACTTAATGGTAGGAGCCTATTTTTCTAAACCGGACTGGCACTCGGAATATTATTGGTGGCCCCGCTACGCTACTCCCCGCCGTACACAGAATTACAATATAGAAAAGAACCCCTGGCGCTGGAATCAATTCAAAGAGTTCACTTACAACCAAATCAGCGAGTTGATGCACAACTACGGTTCTATCGACATTTTATGGTTAGACGGAGGATGGGTAAATAACCCCGGAACCCAATCGGTATTGGACATGGACCGTATATCGCAAATGGCACGAAAAGCACAACCGGGTATTTTATTCGTAGACCGCACCATCCATGGTAAATACGAAAATTATCAGACCCCGGAACAACAAATCCCGGACAAACAACTTCCCTACCCATGGGAGACTTGCATGACACTGGGAGTAGACTGGGGATACACTCCACATGCGGTATTCAAATCACCCACTACAGTGATAGCAAAGTTAATGGAAATCGTAGCTAAAGGCGGAAGTTTACTACTCGGTGTCGGCCCTACCCCTGAAGGAATATTACAAGAAGAAATTGTCAGCCGGTTGGACACTATAGGAGAATGGATGACGAAAAACGGCCCGGCTATCTACAATACCGTTACGACTCCTGACTATCATAGTGAAGGCATCTGGTTTACCATGAACAAAAACAAAAAAACAATGTATGCATTATACAGTGATCCGAAAGCCCGGACTCTTCCTAACTACATAGAATGGGAAAATAATATTCCTGCTAAAGGAAGTGCTGTTTACTGCCTTCAAAACGGTAAAAAAGTAAGATGGGAAATAAAGAACAATCGGGTACGTGTCTATTTACCTCAGAATCTGAAAACAGAGGTGAACGCGCTTGCATTCTCCTTCACCCCCCAATAATAGTCATGCAACCATTTATTCCATAAATAATACGTAGATGATATTGACCGGAATAGAACTAAAATCATAAAGAGGCGGAGTATTGCAATACTCCGCCTCTTCGTTTATCATTTCTCAAAGACTGTTTTTTTATTCTTCATCCATCAGGATTTCCAGAATCTGACAAGCAGCCTTAGCCACCGGAGTACCCGGACCAAAGATCGCAGCTACACCGGCCTTATACAAGAAGTCATAATCCTGGGCAGGAATTACACCACCGGCTATTACTACGATATCTTCACGTCCCAACTTCTTCAATTCTTCAATAATCTGCGGAACCAATGTCTTGTGCCCTGCAGCCAACGAAGAAACTCCGACTACGTGAACATCATTCTCTACCGCTTCACGAGCTGCTTCCGCAGGAGTCTGGAACAACGGTCCCATATCCACGTCGAAACCACAGTCGGCATAACCGGTAGCTACTACCTTGGCACCACGATCGTGACCGTCCTGGCCCATCTTTGCAACCATAATACGAGGTTGACGTCCCTCTTTCTTTGCAAACTTCTCAGTGAGTTCGCAAGCACGCTTAAAGTCAGCGTCGCCTTTGCTTTCTGATGAATACACGCCTGATATAGTTCTAATTATTGCTTTATAACGTCCTACTACTTGTTCGCAAGCATACGAGATTTCACCCAATGTTGCACGAACATGAGCAGCTTCTACAGCTAACTCAAGTAAATTGCCCTTACCGGTTTTGACACATTCGGTAATGGCAGCCAATGCTTTGTCCACCTCAGCTTGGTTACGGCCTTCTTTCAAACGCTTCAGGTTCTCGATCTGCTCTTTACGAACAGCGGTATTGTCAACTTCAAGAATATCAATCGGGTCTTCTTTCTCAAGACGATACTTATTTACACCGACGATAGTCTGTGAACCACTGTCGATACGAGCTTGTGCCCGGGCAGCAGCCTCTTCAATACGCATCTTCGGAATACCGGTTTCGATAGCTTTCGCCATACCGCCCAACTTCTCAATTTCCTGAATATGTTCCCAAGCACTGTGAGCCAGTTCATTAGTTAATGACTCTACATAGTAAGAACCACCCCACGGATCTACGTTCTTGCAAATATAAGTTTCTTCCTGAATATAAATCTGAGTATTACGGGCAATACGGGCAGAAAAGTCTGTCGGCAAAGCAATAGCTTCATCAAGCGCATTGGTGTGCAACGACTGAGTATGTCCCAGCGCAGCAGCCATAGCCTCGATACAAGTACGTCCTACATTGTTAAACGGATCTTGCTCAGTCAATGACCAACCGGAAGTCTGCGAGTGAGTACGCAATGCAAGCGACTTCGGATTCTTCGGATTAAACTGTTTCACGATCTTTGCCCATAACATACGTGCAGCACGCATTTTGGCAATTTCCATAAAATGGTTTGTTCCGATAGCCCAGAAGAAAGAGAGGCGCGGAGCAAAAGCATCGATATCGATACCTGCAGCAACACCGGCACGAAGATACTCCAGACCATCAGCCAACGTATAAGCCAACTCAATATCAGCTGTGGCACCTGCTTCCTGCATGTGATAACCAGAAATGGAGATAGAGTTGAACTTCGGCATCTTCTGTGAAGTATATTCAAAAATATCAGAGATGATCTTCATAGAGAATGCAGGCGGATAAATATAGGTATTACGCACCATAAATTCTTTCAGAATATCATTCTGGATCGTTCCGGCCATCTCTTCAAGTTTGGCTCCCTGTTCTAATCCGGCATTGATATAAAATGCCATAATCGGAAGTACGGCACCATTCATTGTCATAGATACAGACATCTTGTTCAAAGGAATGCCATCAAACAAGACTTTCATATTTTCAAGCGAACAGATAGACACGCCGGCCTTACCAACGTCACCTACCACACGTTCATGGTCAGGGTCATAACCGCGGTGTGTAGCCAAGTCAAAAGCAACCGACAGGCCTTTCTGTCCGGAAGCTAAGTTACGACGATAGAAAGCATTCGACTCTTCAGCTGTAGAGAACCCTGCATACTGGCGGATAGTCCATGGACGAAGGGTATACATCACCGAATACGGACCACGCAAATAAGGAGGAAGACCGGCAGCATAGTCCAGATGTTCCATTCCTTCAAGGTCTTCTTTTGTGTAAACAGGCTTTACGCAGATGTGTTCCGGAGTCTTCCAGTTGGCCTCGATTCCGTTAGCCTTTTGCCATTCTGCACCATTAGCGGGCTGGAATGCTGCGTAGATATCTAAGTTTTTAAAATCTTTTCTCATCTTACTTCAATAATTTAGCGTTGAACTCTTTAAGTGTCTCCAGTACATTTACACGTACATGGATGAAGTTCTCAATACCGGCTGCTTTCAGTTCTTCGGCGCATTCCGGATTTCCGGCAACGATGAACATGGCGCGGCCATTCAAAGCCTGGAAAGCCGGAACAGCATATTGTGCATACTCTTCATCGCTTGAACAGAGCACCACAATATCGGCTTTTGCAGCCATCGCAGCTTCTACGCCTGCTTCAACCGTTTCAAAACCAAGATTATCAACCACCTCATATCCGGCACAAGCCAGGAAATTACAAGAGTATTGTGCGCGTGCCTGCCGCATAGCCAGATTACCGATCGTCAGCATAAATGCTTTCGGACGTTTCCCACTGGCTTCGGTTTCAAGACGCAACGCCTCAAATTGACTTGCCGCACGATCGAAGTTCAATGTAGTAACATCTTTTTCACAAGTATCGTGTCCACCACAACAGCATGTGGCTTCTACCGGCTTCTTATCACCCGCTTTTTCATTGAAATTTGGGAACTGGTTAGTACCCAGCAGAATCTCGCGACGCTGAGCCACAGCTTTATGGCGTGCTTTATTGCTTTCATTCACAGCAGCCTGAACAGTACCGGCTTTCAATGCTGCATAGAAGCCTCCTTCTTCTTCAATGGCAAGGAAGATTTCCCATGCCTGCTTAGCAATAGAGACTGTCAGATTTTCAATGTAGTAAGAACCGGCAGCCGGGTCAATTACTTTATCAAAATGTGATTCTTCTTTCAACAGCAGTTGCTGGTTACGGGCCAGACGTTCGGAAAACTCATCCGGAGTTTCATAGGTCTTGTCAAAAGGAACCACCGTCATTGAATCTACACCACCCAGAGCAGCCGACATTGCCTCAGTTTGTGTACGAAGCAAGTTTACATGAGCATCAAACAGAGTCAGATTAAAAGTAGATGTTTCAGCATGTACCTTCATTTTAGCAGCGCAACGGCATTCTCCGTTAGGTCCTTTATTTTCGCAATCACGCAGACATTCCGGGTTGTAAGAAGCCACTATGTTAGCCCATAACATACGGGCAGCACGGAACTTTGCAATTTCAAGGAAGTAATTAGAACTGATACCGAAATTAAACTTAATCTTTTTTGCTACGATGGCAGCAGGAAGTTCAGCTTCGGTCAACTGACTCATATATTCATTACCCCATGCCAATGCATATCCCAATTCCTGAGAAATATAAGCACCTGCATTGTTCAGTGTCAGGGCATTCACATTCAGTACACGGTATTTAGGCAATTGGGCAGTAGCTTCGATCAGCGCTTTGGCTGTTTGTACCATATCCCCTTTCTCTTTGCCTTTTGTCAGCATTTTATTGAAGAAATCGTAATTGATAGAGCCTTGCAGCTTTGTCAAATCATAGTCTTTCTTTTGAAAATAAGCTACCAGCAAATCAGCCAGTTCTACCACGTGCCCCTGACAAGTAGAAAAATTCAACTCAACACATTCTGCACAAATATCGTTCAACAAAGTCTCAATGTATTCCGCATTGAGTTCTTTAGCCTTCACATGGAAAGAAAGAGAATCGATACCTTTATTCAGAATATCCAGAGCCTTGGCGTTGGCTTCCTTCGGACATTCCACCTTAATCTCCTGGCGAACCAACCACTCATTACTGTTCTTCTTTGTACCTCTTAAATAAGGAAATTCTCCGGGAAGCGCATCGGTTGTTTTCAGTCCTTCCAGGTCTTCCATCCGGTAGAAAGGTTTTACCTTGAATCCTTCGTTTGTCTTCCAAACGAGTTTCTTCTCAAAATCAGCTCCTTTCAGGTCGGCTGTGACCTTCTCCATCCACTTCTCGGTGGAAACAGGAGAAAAATCTGAGAAGAGTTTTTCTTTACTGTCTGCCATAGTTTATTTATTTAAAATTAAAATAAGATTGTTATCTCAATTTATTTCTCTGAATCCTTTATCAAAATGTAAGATTGCGACTTGCAAATATACTGAAATAGTCTAAACCCTACGCTTTTTTTAGGGAAAATTCGCACTACCCACCGCCTCCGTACCACGGCTCTTTCACAGGGCGGACGCTCAATAAGTATAACATCTTATTAGGGTTGTATTATTTCCTAAATATGTAGTCCCTTCCCTGTATTTTTCAATATTTCCTGCTCCTTTTGTCTGTGTGTAATATAATTCATTACATTTGCTTTTTACTATATTAAATCCATATCTCAATATGACCATTCAAGCATTTTCAGCTATTATTCCTGATGTAAGAGATGATAAGAATAAAATATATCAGTCTAACGAAATAGTGTTCATCGCCCTAGTCGCTGTTATCTGCGGTGCTGATACGTGGAACGAAATAGAAACATTCGGAAAAACACATGAATCATATTTCAAGGCTCGTCTTCCGGGTTTGGTTTCTATTCCTTCTCATGATACCTTGAGCCGTTTCTTCTCCATATTGGATATCGATTGGTTTGAAGAATGTTTCAGGTTGTGGGTTGATGACATCTGCCGTAGAATTCCCGGAGT
>NZ_JAHKNF010000003.1:0-463420 GCF_018860125.1 Bacteroides sp. HF-4919 | reverse complement strand
TGAGAATACTCCTTAAATTGTATATTTGCACTATCGATTAACATGCTCTAAGATAAACATTTTAGAGCAAATTAAAAAGTCCGAGCTTGGGAAAGTTCGGACTTTTACATAAAAAAAGAGGGTACCCTTTTCGGACACCCTCTTGTACACCCTCAGGGACTCGAACCCTGGACCCATTGATTAAGAGTCAATTGCTCTACCAGCTGAGCTAAGAGTGCTTGTTTCTCGTTTGCGGTTGCAAAAGTAGGGCTTTTATTTCATATTGCAAAACAAATAGGAATCTTTTTTATTCTTTTTTTCTCACACTTACTCAAATTCATAGAGCTCTGATGGCGTATTTCTCTTTAAAGCAAGCAGTTGCACATCCTTCCCAACAATGACGCCTTTATTCTTTAATTTCCATTCAACCGTTTTATAAGCCAGTTCCGGATGATTATTATCTTTGCTCAGATGACAAAGCCAGATATAACGAAGATGTTCCGTGATATTCTCAGCAAGAAAGTCGGCAGTATCTACATTACTCATATGGCCTGTACTACTTGAAATACGTTCTTTCAGATATGTAGGATAAGGTCCCATACGAAGCATTTCTTCATCATAATTAGCTTCAAGAATCAAATAATGGGCTTTACAGATATATCGGGCAGCAGTCGGAGTAATCTCTCCCAAGTCTGTTAGAAAAGAAAAGACTTTACCATCAACTTCTATACAATAACCCACATTGTCTGTTCCGTCATGTGGAACTTCAAAAGATTCAATGCGGAAGTCTTCCAATTGCATAGGCTCTTCTTTCTCCAGATAGCGTACAGAAGCATGCAATTTTTCTGTCATACAATAACTTTTATTAATCCCCGCATGTATACGTGCTGTGGTATATACCGGAATATTCAACTTCTCACCTAAATGCCCCACAGCTTTGATATGATCAGCATGATCATGCGTTATAAACACTGCGCGTATCGAATCCATCGTCACATTTATATCTCTCAACGTTTTTTTTATGGTACGAATTCCGATACCTGCATCAATGAGTATGCCGTATTTTTCGGTACCCAGATAATAACAGTTTCCGCTACTGCCACTTGCCAGGCTTATAAATCTAATCTTCATTATTATTCTCTTCTTTTAAATGCAAATTGCCGTCAACTTTTATGGCAAAGTGACGGCAAATATACATAAAAAAGGAAACAATCAGGTGTTAGCTTTCTTCTTTTTATCGATGAAATCGGTGATTTTTGCAAAAATAAGCAATGCAATTGCTGCAATCAAACCGATTGCTGCAAAGTAATACCAGATGTAATGAGCATTTACACTGGCGGCTTCCCAAGCTTCTCTGGATTCAAACAGGGCAGGATCCGGACAATACTTGGTCAGCAGCACCCCTGCGAGCCCAAAGCCAAAAATAGAAGACAAAAAAGAGTGAAGATGGCTAAAACCTAAGTACATGCCTTCTTCACCTTTAGGAGCTTGTAAAGAGAAATATTCCAGATAACGCGGAGAAATAAAGCATTCTGCCAAGCCTTGTACCACGATGCCGGCAATCATCATCAACGTAATATTACTCATTCCCGAGATAACTTCATTGCCCAAGAGATTACCACATGCCATCAACAGCGCTGATATCGGAATCAGAAACATACCAATATTCATCGAAGTGATAGCACTTCGTCTGGCCATCCAGCGAGTCACAAAGCTCACACAACAAACAACGACAAAAGGATTTACATTGGCAATCCACCCCGGTTTTGCAGTTTCACCAGCCATGCGAATAACATACTTAGGCATTGTAGCATAAAGCTGATGTTGTACCATCCAGAATCCCGTAATAATAAGGATTAAGATCAGCAAACGCCAATTAGTGACAATACGCAAGAAACCTTGTCCGATCTCACGCATACTCTTTCCTTCTCCTACGGTATGAGTCGATTTATACAAAAAGAAAACAGCCAACAAAGCGATGAGAGTCATGACTCCTGAGAAATAGTTAATATAGATATAAGCTTGGTCACCAATAACATTCCGTAGAGGATCGATAACCGTTTTACCGGTAAAGGCACCGATATTAACCATCATATAAAAAATAGAATATCCGCGTGCCCGAGTCGCTTCAGTTGTTTCCTTGGCAACAGAAGCTGAAATAACCGATTTAATAAATGCGCCGCCTATCATAATTATAAATAGAACCGGAACTATCAACCAACGGGAGGCACTATCCGTCAGTCCATCGAAATGAGTGTTTTCTCCATAAGTCACTAATCCGGCGCTTTCAAGTAACGTGGGTAATACTCCCAGGCCCAAGTATCCGGCTGTCAATAATGAAAAAGCAACAAGCATTGATTTGCGAAAACCGATTTTATCGGCATATGCTCCGGTAAAAATAGGAAGCAAGTATAATCCACCGGAAAAAAGGCCGGAAATCATACTTGCTTCAAAATCATTAAAACCTAAAATTGTAGATAGATAAATAGTGAGAACGATAAACACGGCATAGTAAGCCATGCGTTCAAACAGTTCGACTGTGTTGCTGACATAAAAGGCTCTTGTGAACCCTTTAGCAGCAGGCTGAGGGGAATTGTTCATTTATGTTTTTCTTTTTTTAATTGATAATCGAACGCAAAGATAAGATTTTTTGCCAATCCGACCAGCCACTCATGAAATAAAAGCCGGAAAAAGGCTTGGAGAACCAGTTTCCGACTTAATTTATTATAACAGTTAAATAAACAGGTAATTAAAACTGAAAAAAGTTTTTAGCATTAAAATAGCTGATATCTTTAACCATCTGACAGACACGGTCCATCTCAAATGCCGGTATTTCACCGCTTTCCACATCACGCCCCAATAGATTACACAATGTACGGCGGAAGTACTCATGACGAGGGTAGGAGAGGAAAGAACGAGAATCCGTCAGCATTCCTACAAAGCGACTCAACAATCCAAGTAAAGAAAGGGCGTTCAATTGTTTTTCCATTCCATCCTTCTGATCAAGAAACCACCACCCCGATCCAAACTGAATTTTTCCGGGGATACTGCCATCCTGAAAATTACCTATCATAGTAGCAATCATTTCATTTGCACAAGGATTCAGATTATATAGAATTGTTTTGGCCAGTCTACCTTTTGAATTCAGACGGTCCAGAAATTTACTCATTGCTTTAGCGGTCATAAACTCACCAATGGAATCAAACCCAGTATCAGGTCCCAGCAATTTAAACATCCGACTGTTGTTATTGCGAATTGCACCATAGTGAAATTGTTGTGTCCATCCCTTCTCCCAATCCATTTCACCCAGTATAATCAACATAGCCGATTTAAATTTCAGAACCTCCTCTTTTGTTAGTTCAGATCCACCATAAATTTTATTGAAAATAGCTTTAATCTCGCCATCCGTATACTCTTCAGCATAAAATTCTTCGATTCCATGATCAGACAGCTTACATCCCTGATCGGCAAAGTAATCGTGGCGTTTACGCAAGGCTGTTATCATATCGTCAAAATCAGAGATATCGACCTCACTTATTTCCGATAGTTTTTCAACATAAGCACGAAAGTCTGATGGTATTTCTACAGCCATCACTTTATCCGGCCGCCAAGTGGGTAACATCTTTATTTCAAATCCACTTTCACGTGTTTTAATGTGATACTCCAATGAATCGATAGGATCATCGGTCGTACAAACGACTTCCACATGATAGCGACGCATCATTCCACGGGCAGAATATTCTGGAGAAGCCAGTTTATCGTTACATTCATCATAAATTTCACGTGCTGTTTTGGGGTTCAATATTTTATCAATACCAAATGCTGTTTTCAACTCCAGATGAGTCCAGTGATATAAAGGATTACGTAAGGTATATGGAACTGTTTCCGCCCATTTCTCAAATTTTTCCCAATCTGATGTGTCTTTTCCTGTACAAAAACGCTCCTCCACACCATTTGAGCGCATGGCACGCCATTTATAATGATCACCACCGAGCCAGATTTCGGTTATAGATTTAAACTGGTAATCGTCCGCTACCATCTGGGGAACTAAATGACAGTGATAATCAATAATCGGCATCTTAGATGCATGTTCGTGATATAATTCCTGAGCCGTTTCTGTTTGCAGCAGGAAGTTCTTACCCATAAATTTTTTCATTTCTTTGTGTTTTTATTGTACAGAATAGTTATTTGTATTAAAGCCAAGGTATATTGTTGATTATAAATACAATATATTCTATTTATATTTCGATTTTATTTATCGTTATCGAACACAAAATTAAAAAAATTACTTAGAGATGCAAAGACAAACCAGATATTTATGAATTTAAACTTTAAAATAATATGGAAAAAACACTCTTTTAAAGGGAGGGGTAAGATATTAACTTCATAAAGGATAGAAAGTTAATATCTTGTTTGCAAGAAGTTAACTTCCTGCCTTTACGATATTAACTTCCTAAAAACACTGTTTTTCAGATTATTAGCATAAAAAGTATATCACTGTTCATACTCTATTGAGAATTCAGATTTCCTCTCTTTTTCTTGCGGAACGGAGAATAATAGTAGTAGCTCCAATAGTAATGATAGCTCCGTCTTCAATACGAATACGGTCTTTATCACCCAAAATTTCGTTCATAAGAAAAGTACCTGTCAGACTCGGGGCATCACGTAAAGTATAAACTAATTCCCCCTGCTTGTTACGTTTTACATTGATAATGCAGTGACGTCTGTCCATACTCATATCGCCGGTTTCAATCGGAGTATTGATATTTGTACCGATACATCGACGCCCAATGATGTTATCACCTTCCTGCAGGGGTAGGACTTGTTTGAAACCAAATACGTTCTCAATCACGACGATACAGCCATATTCTTCTTTATATACCTCCTCGTCCAATTTCTCTTCCTTACGGGAAGCTTTTATTTTGCTCTTTCCCAGTCGGATACTAAACTGTTTACCACAATGTTCACATACAAAAACCAATGATTGGCCTTCGCTATATTTGGTTTCATCAAAAGAAAGGTAATTTTCACACTTAGGGCAAAGAATTCTTTTCATTATAAAAATATTTATTTAGCCAGCATCCAGGCATTCTTATAAGCCTCGTTCTCTCTTAATTTCAACAATTGACGGTTAGCGTCTTCACGATTGGCACATGACATTATGCTAACACGAATTTTGCCGTCACCTGTCAATACACTGGCACCTGCATAACCTTTAGTTTTCAATTCAGCAGCCATTAACTCAGCCTCCTTGGTATTAGCTACACTGGCTATGATTATATGATATGGAAAAGAAGCTTCTGTAACCTTTGCATCAGCTGTTTTCATTGGCTTTTCCGCATGGGCAACTTTTACTTCTTTTACTGCAACCGGTTTTGTTACAGACGCTTTATAGACAGTCGTCGTTTTCTTCTTTGTAGTTACCGGTTTAGCTTGTGGAGTAGCAACGTTTGCTTTCAGCATAACCGGAGTCATTGCTACCGATTGTTTTTCTATCTTCTCAAACAAATCAGTAGGAAGCAATCGAGCATAATTACCCTTTTCTACATATGTATTTTGGACAGGAGTAGACATTAGAAAAAACAATGCAACCGCAGCAATCATTGCTACTGCATTTCTTAAAAATGCCCAGTTTACGCTGATTTCACGATTTTTCTTTTCTTTAGGAATGAGCGGAAGAATTTTCTCTCTTTCCGGACGTCGTAAAGACGTTAACTCTTTTATCTCAAACGAATCGAGTCCGTAAAGATAAGGAGTAGTAATTTTATTGTCGTATGGAATAAACTCGTAAGTGTTATGAATAGTATAACGGATTTCTCCAATATTAGGTAAATCAGTTTTTCCTTCTTCATGGAGAACGGCAATAAGCTCTGCCACTTCTCTTTCCACCATTTTTGTGGCATCCGAGAAATTGGTATCATACACAGCCATATATGATTGCACTAATACTCCGTCATTCAACCTCAATTGGGGATTGAAACCGATAACACGGGTAGGAGGGAGAAATATATTTTCTTCAGCCACTCTCATAGCAGGAGCGTAGTGAGCGATAAATCCACCAAATCCGGGAACAATTACACAATCATTCTCCAATAATAATACTTCAATATGCTGTGCCAATTCAATCATGTGTGCAAAATTAACAGATTAATTCAAGATATGCCATAAAACTGCACATTTTATTATTAACAAATGCTAAACTCAACCTTCCTTTCTTATCTATCTATACCTGTCATATTAGAAAAAATGCCTACTTTTGCGCTACTTAATAATATCATCAGAAACGAATGAATTATATACAAACAGAAATAGATGGTGTGTGGATCATTGAGCCGAAGGTTTTTTCTGATCCGCGCGGATATTTCATGGAAGCATTTAAGCAGCAAGAGTTTGATGCTACTATCGGGCAGATAAATTTTATACAGGATAATGAATCCAAATCTTCATTCGGCACGTTGCGCGGACTCCATTATCAGAAAGGAGACTATTGCCAAGCTAAACTGGTACGCGTCATTAAAGGCGAAGTTTTGGATGTAGCTGTTGATTTAAGAAAATCGTCTCCCACGTTCGGAAAACATATCAGCGTATTGCTAAGTGATGACAATAAGCGCCAGCTTTTTATTCCTCGTGGTTTTGCTCATGGATTTCTGGTGAAAAGCGAAGAGGCCGTTTTTACTTATAAAGTAGATAATATATATGCTCCTCAGGCGGAAGCCTCCATAATATACAATGATCCGGCATTGGGCATCGACTGGCCTATTGCCGATTCACAACTCGTCATGTCGGAAAAAGACCGGCAGGCAGGAAATTTCCGAGCAGCAGAGTATTTTGAATAGAAACCCTCAATAATCAAAAGAATATGAAAATTGCAATTGTCGGAACCGGATACGTAGGTTTGGTCACAGGAACCTGTTTTGCAGAAATAGGCGTGGATGTCACTTGTGTTGACACGAACAACGAAAAAATAGAAGCACTTAAAAAAGGTGTTATTCCCATTTATGAAAATGGGTTGGAAGAAATGGTTATCCGTAATACCAGAGCTGGAAGACTGAAGTTTACAACTTCATTGGAAAGCTGCCTGGATGATGTAGAAGTGGTGTTTTCCGCTGTTGGAACCCCTCCCGATGAAGACGGAAGTGCCGACTTGAGTTACGTACTTGCAGTAGCACGCACTATCGGACAGAACATGAAAAAATATAAACTGGTAGTTACCAAGAGTACCGTACCCGTAGGTACAGCCTGTAAAGTTCGTACTGCCATTCAGGAAGAACTGGACAAACGGGGAGCCAAAATAGAATTTGATGTGGCTTCGAATCCTGAATTCCTGAAAGAAGGTAATGCTGTTAATGATTTTATGAGTCCTGACCGTGTTGTCATTGGCGTCGAGTCGGAACGTGCAGAGAAACTAATGACCAAGCTTTACAAACCGTTTATGCTAAATAACTTTCGTGTGATATTCATGGACATTCCTTCTGCTGAGATGACTAAATATGCTGCCAACTCAATGTTAGCTACCCGGATCAGTTTCATGAACGACATTGCGAACTTGTGTGAATTGGTAGGGGCCGATGTCAATATGGTACGCAGTGGTATCGGTTCAGATACCCGTATCGGACGTAAATTCCTCTATCCGGGCATCGGTTATGGCGGATCATGTTTTCCAAAAGATGTAAAGGCTTTGATTAAAACGGCTGAACAGAATGGATATCAAATGCGGGTATTACGGGCTGTAGAGGATGTGAATGAAGCTCAAAAAAGCCTGTTATTCGATAAGTTAGTAAAACAGTTCAATGGAAACCTGAAAGGCAAAACCATTGCATTATGGGGACTGGCATTCAAACCCGAAACAGATGACATGCGTGAAGCACCTGCGCTGGTATTAATTGATAAGTTGCTTAAAGCAGGATGTCACGTACGTGCTTATGATCCGGCAGCGGCAGATGAGTGTAAAAGGCGGATCGGCGACTCCATATATTATGCACGCGACATGTACGATGCCGTTTTGGATGCCGATGCGCTGATGCTGGTTACCGAATGGAAAGAATTCCGTCTGCCTTCATGGGCTGTTGTGAGAAAGACAATGTCACAACAGGTAGTCATGGACGGTCGTAACATTTATGATAAAAAAGAAATGGAGGAACAAGGCTTTATATACCACTGCATCGGTAAATAATATCCAATATCCATATCCTCAAAAAAGTAATAACGGAGCTGAAAAGTCAGGAGTTTTTTTGTAATCCCCGACTTACTTTTCAGCTCCTTTTTATATCTTTATCGATATAAATGAGTAATTTTGCACAAAATTAAACAGATGATAAAGTACATTGCAACATTGTTACTGATGGTCTTATTCGTAGCATGCAATAATGGCAAAGGACAACAGCCCTCTGAAGACAATGAAGACCCCAAAGCTAAAGAAATCCTCCAAGGCATTTGGCTTGATGATGAAACAGAAACTCCCCTGATGCGCATAATCGGAGATACTATATATTATGCCGACACTCAGAGCACTCCGGTTTACTTCAAGGTTTTAAAAGATACTCTTTATACATATGGCAAAGATATAACCCGATACCAGATTGACAAACAGAGTGAATACTCTTTTTGGTTTCATTCTCTGGCTGACAACATTGTCAAGTTGCATAAATCAGAAGATCCGAATGATACATTGGTATTCTCTCGCAAATCTGCAGAAGTTATCCCAACTTATACGGAAGTTACTAAAAAAGATAGTGTAGTAATATACGATGGTGTCCGTTACAGAGCCTACGTATACATTAATCCGTCACAAATGAAAGTAGTAAAAACAACATATTCAGACGATGGCATCAGTATGGACAACATTTATTATGATAACGTGATGCATATATGTGTGTATGAAGGCAAAAAGAGTCTATATGCCAAAGATATCACCAAACAAATGTTTGTTGATGTGATTCCTGCCGACTTTTTGCAACAAGCCATTTTGTCCGATATGAATTTTACAGGAATTGATCGCACAGGTTATCATTACCAAGCCTTAGTTTGCATTCCGGAAAGTCCGGTATGCAATCTTGTGAATTTGACCATTAGCTTTAATGGACAATTGAATATAGCAGCTGCTAAATACAAATAAGCATCTGATTGTAAAAGATATCAAAGAGACATATTTTAGAAAAAAAGGGTAGGGGGCAGAAAGCGTACGCTTATTTTCTGCCCGATCTGGGTGATGCAGAGCGTCCCCCATTACTGTTTCTTCTACCTCCATTTCGAAAGTTTCTTCCTCCTCTTCCGCCACTATTATTCGAACGAGGGTTATATTGAGGTGCTTCTCCTAATTCTGAAGGTACAGGAATCTTATAAATTTCCTTCTCAAGAAAGTTCTCGATATTTTTAAAGTTTGTCTGTTCTTTTTCATTAACAAACGTAAGAGCGACTCCATCATTATTTGCACGCGCAGTACGTCCAATGCGGTGTACATAATCCTCACTGTCATGCGGTACGTCGAAATTGATGACTAAACGGATATCATCAATATCAATACCTCTGGATACGATGTCCGTAGCAACCAGAATATTAATACGTCCCGATTTGAACTCATGCATAATAAACTCACGTTGTGCCTGCTCAAGATCCGAATGCATCTCTCCGACATTCAATTTCATCATTTTCAAGGCTTTTGCAACCTCCTTTACCTTTAATTTGGAAGATGCAAAGATGATCACTCTTTCAGGAACTTCCTCCGCAAAGAGACTTCGTACAATGCCTAATTTCTGATTCTCGTAACAAACATAGGCAGCCTGAACGATTTTTTCAGCCGGTTTTGATACTGCCAGTTTGACCTCCACCGGATTATTAAGAATAGTATTGGCCAATTGCTGTATCTTGGAGGGCATGGTAGCAGAAAACATAATGGTCTGACGTTCCTTGGGCAAGTATTTTACAATCTGCATTATATCTTCGTAAAAGCCCATATCAAGCATGCGATCCGCTTCATCCAGAATAAAATAAGAAACTCGGGATAAATCAACGTAACCCAAACTCAGATGTGCAATCAAGCGTCCCGGTGTAGCTATAACCACATCAGCCCCGAGCATCAAGCCTTTCTTCTGTTGTTCGAAAAGTATTCCGTCATTTCCACCATAGACAGCTACACTTGAAACAGGCATAAAATAAGAAAATCCTTCCATTTGCTGGTCTATTTGCTGAGCCAGTTCACGAGTAGGGGACATGATCACACAGTTAATAGCATCCTCCGGGTGTCCGCCTTCGGACAATCTATTCAATATAGGCAACAAAAAGGCAGCCGTCTTTCCGGTTCCCGTTTGCGCTACTGCTATTAAATCTCTACCTTCAAGTATTACAGGAATCGCTTGTTCTTGTATGGGAGTACATTCCTCAAAACGCATAGCGTCGAGTGCTTCAAGTACATTGTCATTTAATTGTAATTCGGAAAACTTCATCGTTTCTTTTTATTTGCTCGCAAAGATAGAAAATTCACTACGTAGTACAAATTTTTCGGGTTCTTTTATTATTCCCACTCTTACATATTCAGATATGAGTCTTTAAAGCCCAGAAAATAGAGTACCCCATCAAGCCCAATTGTATTAATAGACTGCTTGGCATTGGCTACTACTTTAGGCTTTGCATGAAAGGCTATGCCAAGACCTGCAATCCCCAACATTGGCAAATCATTGGCTCCGTCACCCACGGCAATGGTTTGAGCAATATCCACTTTTTCTACCTGAGCAATCAGCCGGAGCAATTCCGCCTTACGCTTTCCGTCCACTACATCTCCCAGATAACGGCCTGTCAGTTTGCCATCGACTATTTCAAGTTCATTAGCATATACATAATCAACACCATATTTTTTCTGCAAGTACTGTCCGAAATAGGTAAAGCCTCCCGAAAGAATAGCAATTTTATAACCATATTTCTTCAGTACATACATCAGACGATCGACTCCTTCGGTAATTGGTAAACTCTCGGCAATCTCTTGCATAACAGACTCGTCCAGCCCCTTCAACAATGCAACCCGTTCGCGAAAGCTTTCCGTAAAGTCAATCTCCCCGCGCATGGCACGTTCGGTGATTGCTTTTACTTCGGCCCCTACACCCGCACGCATAGCCAGCTCGTCAATCACTTCGGTCTCTATTAAGGTAGAATCCATATCAAAACAGATTAGACGACGCATACGACGATACATATTGTCGAGCTGGAAAGAGAAGTCCATTTCAAGTTCACTGGCCAACTTCATCAATTGTCCCTGCATAGCTTCTTTATCCCGGGGGGTACCACGAACTGAAAACTCAATGCAAGCACGAGTGTGCATTTTCCTTTCGTCCAATGGAATACGTCCGGTCAGACGTTTGATAGCATCAATATTCATGTCCTGTTCAGCTAAGATGCGGGTTACCGCTGCAATCTGACGAGCAGTGAGCTTACGTCCCAACAAAGTAAGAATATAACGGTTCTTACCCTGCAGATTTACCCAGCTTTCGTATTCTTCCGCAGAAATTGGATAGAAACGAATAGTCACTCCCAAAGAAGATGCTTTGAAAAGTAACTCTTTCATCATAAATCCCGAAAGTTGCTCCTCAGTCATACAAAGAATACCCAACGAAAGAGTATTATGAATGTCTGCCTGACCAATATCCAAAATAGTAGCATCGTATTTTGCCAATATTTCTGTTACGGAAGCTGTGAGTCCCGGACGATCTTCACCGGTGATACGGATCAGAATTAGTTCTGTTTTTGATGGTTGCATAGCGGATTGTTCATTAAGTATCCTGCAAAAGTAGGAGAAAATTCCCAGTATTTATGCTAAATAACATAAAAAACTGCACCTAAAAAGTGAGAAATTTACTTGTTTATTTGGAAGTTGAAATAATATTTACTTACCTTTGCACCCGGTTTCTGAATTAAAGGCCTTGACAGTCAACAGATTCCTCTCTGTTGTGCCTAAAAAGACGATGTTTCGGGGAGAGACCACTGTTTAGAGGACAGTCCCGGATAGTATTAACTAAAACCGAATTACATGAGGCATGTAAAATGGATTTTTGTTGTATTACTAATTAGTTCCTTGACTTCTTTCGTAGAAAAAGACAAACCCACCGGAGGTTTGAACGTGGGTGACGTAGCCCCTGATTTCAGAATCGAAACTACGTCAGATGTACAGCACAATCTTGATTTAACCGATTTGAAAGGTAAATATGTGCTGCTTAGTTTCTGGGCAAGTTATGATGCGCAGTCCCGGATGCAAAACGCAAGTTTAAGCAATGCGCTTCGATCAACTTCTCAAGATGTGGAAATGGTTTCCGTTTCGTTTGACGAGTACCAGTCGGTATTTAAAGAAACCATTCGTAAGGACCAAATAGTTACGCCCACCTGTTTCGTGGAAACTAAAGGCGAAAGCTCCGGCTTGTTTAAGAAATACCGTTTGAACCGGGGTTTCACTAACTATTTATTGGATGGAAATGGTGTGATTATAGCCAAAAACATCTCTGCTGCAGAACTTTCTGCTTATGCAAACAAAATCAAAGGTTGATTTTAAGGCGTAAGAAGAAAGTGGGGGTTCCCTACAGGACTTCGGTCTTGGGAACGAGACAAAAGAGGAAATGAATACAACAAAAAATTCCGCCCGCACTTGTGATTTCACAGGAGCAGGCGGAAATTCTTATTTTTAGACCTTTCATATTCAGATGCACTCCATTATTTGGGAGCCTTTCTATATAAGTAAAATGCAATCAGTGCATATAGTAAGTTAGGAATCCACATTGCGATCACCGGAGGCATATTTCCATTCACTGCGAAAGTGGATGCTACGGTCTGGAACAGGATGTATGAGAAACTCAAACCAAGCCCGATTCCCAAATGTAACCCCATTCCCCCTTTTGTTTTTCTTGAAGAAAGAGATACTCCGATTACAGTCAGGATAAACGATGCAAATGACATGGCGATCCGCTTATGATACTCGATCTCGAACTCTTTGATATTAGCGATGCCTCTTTGGCGCTGTTTATCAATATAAGCGCTTAATTGCGGACTGGTCAGCATTTCCTGTTGATTACGCATGATCATAAAATCGGCAGGTTCCATCGGTATGATGGAGTCCAGTTTATCCCCACGGATAATTGTCTCCTTCAATCCGTCCAGATTACGAATCATATAATCCTTGATCGTCCATTTATTAACAGCTGTAGTGTCATAAGTTATACTGCGGGCGGTCAAATGAGACACCAGCTTCTTATCTACAAACTTATCCAGCGAAAAGCGGTTTCCCGTTTTGTTATAATCCTGATAATTATCAATATAAGCAATCACGCCTGTGTCGATCTCCAACTGTATGTTATGTACATAAGTAGTCTTTTTTTTCTTTACGTATTTATCTTCAAAATCCAAACGCGTCACACTTCCCCTCGGGATAACATACGATCCTAATATAAAGGTAGAGATCGCGATGATACCGGCCGATATCATATAAGGACGTAGCATGCGTTTAAAACTCATACCGGTAGAGAACATCGCGATAATCTCAGAGTTCTCGGCCAACTTTGAAGTAAAGAATATGACAGCAATAAATACGAACAACGGACTGAACAGATTTGCGAAATAAGGAATGAAGTTCATATAGTAATCGAAGATGATAGCCGACCACGGTGCACTTCGCTCCATAAACTTATCCATTTTCTCGTTAAAGTCGAATACTACTGCAATAGAAATAATCAATGCAATAGCAAACACGTATGTCCCCAAGAATTTCTTGATGATATACAAGTCCAGGCGTTTAATAAACCGATTGCTTCTCATAAGTTTATAGTCTTGTTGACACTCTTTTCACCATCATAGGTTTCCAGGTTGAAAAGTCCCCTGCAATAATGTGCTTGCGTGCTTCTCCCACCAACCACAAATAAAACGCCAGATTATGGATAGATGCTATCTGCATGGCCAGTAGTTCCTGAGCATGAAACAAATGGCGCAGATATGCTTTACTGTACAACGTGTCCACATACGAAGCACCATCAGCCTCAATAGGAGAGAAGTCTGCTTCCCATTTTTTATTACGCATATTCATGATACCATCTTTCGTAAACAGCATTCCATTTCGCCCGTTACGGGTAGGCATTACACAGTCGAACATGTCAACTCCACGTTCAATGCCCTCAAGAATATTAACCGGCGTGCCCACACCCATCAGATAACGAGGTTTGTCCTTCGGAAGTATTTCATTCACTAACTCTATCATCTCGTACATCTTGTCTACAGGCTCGCCTACAGCGAGTCCGCCTATGGCATTGCCATCTGCACCTTTAGAAGCTATATACTCTGCGGATTGTTTACGTAAATCAGGATATACGCATCCTTGCACAATTGGAAACAAAGACTGATTGTAGCCATATTTAGGTTCCGTCTCGTTGAACCGTTGAATACAACGGTCAAGCCAGCGATGCGTCAATCCCAATGACTTTTTGGCATATTCATAATCCGAATCTCCCGGCGGACACTCATCAAATGCCATCATAATGTCGGCACCGATAATACGTTCGATGTCCATTACTTTTTCGGGAGTGAAGATATGCTTACTTCCATCGATATGTGAACGGAATTCAGCTCCTTCTTCACGCAATTTACGAATTCCGGATAAAGAAAACACCTGAAAACCACCGCTATCGGTCAGCATCGGACGATCAAATCCATTGAACTTATGCAACCCACCGGCCTTCTCGAGCACCTCCAGTCCCGGACGCAAATAAAGGTGATACGTATTTCCCAGAATAATCTGAGCTTGAATATCCTCTTTCAATTCAGTCTGATGTACTCCTTTCACACTGCCGATTGTACCTACCGGCATAAATATAGGGGTTTGTATTTGCCCGTGGGCTGTCGTGATCAGACCGGCACGGGCATTACTTTTTGCGTCTGTATATTGTAGTTCGAATGTCATTCCTGGCTGGCTTTCTTTACGGATAAATCAATGGCATCGGCAACCTTCTCCTGGGTCAACGCAATAGCAAAAACTTCTTTTACATCATTCACATAATGGAAAGTCAGTCCTTTCAGATATATATCCTGTATTTCGTCAATATTCTTTTTATTTTCGGCACTCATGATGATCTCTTTGATACCGGCACGTTTAGCAGCCAGAATCTTCTCTTTAATACCACCCACCGGAAGCACCTTACCACGTAAGGTAATCTCGCCGGTCATAGCCAGGTTAGCCTTTACTTTACGCTGTGTCAAAGCAGAAGCCAATGAAGTAGCCATTGTGATACCTGCCGAAGGACCGTCTTTGGGAATAGCTCCTTCGGGAACATGGACATGAATATTCCAGTTATCAAAGATTTCTTCATTCAGGTTCAGAAGTGAAGCGTGTGCTTTGATATATTCAAGTGCCAACATTGCAGACTCTTTCATTACTTCACCCAAATTTCCGGTTAAAGTAAGACGACCGCCTTTGCCACGGCTCAAGCTGGTTTCGACAAACAAGATCTCACCTCCTACAGCTGTCCATGCCAAACCTGTCACTACACCGGCATAATCGTTGCCCTGATATTTATCACGTGTATATTCCGGAGCCCCCAGGAAGTCGTACAAATCAGCCGGTTTAATTTCGGTTTTGGAAAAGAAACCATCTGTAGCATATTGACGGGCGGACTTACGAAGGATCTTACCGATCTTCTTTTCCAGTTCGCGCACACCGCTTTCACGTGTATATGATTCGATAATAGCCTCCAAGGTGTCTTTTGGAATCTTGATATCGGTTTTCTTCATACCGTTTGCTTCCAATTCTTTCGGCACTAAATGCTTCCGTGCGATCTCCACTTTTTCCTCAGTGATATAACCACTTACTTCGATTAACTCCATACGGTCGAGCAATGGTCCCGGGATAGTATTTAAATTGTTTGCCGTAGCGATAAACATCACTTTAGACAAGTCATAATCCACATCCAGAAAATTATCATGGAAAGCCGTATTCTGCTCCGGATCAAGCACTTCAAGCAAAGCAGAAGAAGGATCTCCCTGACGATCGGCACTTACTTTATCAATCTCGTCCAAAATAAACACCGGATTAGAAGATCCGGCTTTTATCAGGTTTTTGATGATACGTCCCGGCATTGCACCGATATAAGTTTTACGATGTCCGCGGATTTCCGCTTCATCGTGCACACCTCCCAATGACATACGGATATATTTCCGTTTCAATGCAGCGGCAATGGATTTACCCAATGACGTCTTACCGACTCCCGGAGGACCATATAAACAGATAATAGGAGACTTCATGTCACCTTTCAACTTCAGTACCGCCAAATGTTCCAGAATACGCTCTTTCACCTTTTCCAGACCGTAATGATCTTTATTAAGAGTCTTTTCCGCATTCTTCAGATTCAGATTGTCAGTGGTATATACTCCCCACGGAAGATTAAGCATCGTCTGCAGATAATTTAACTGCACACTGTAATCAGGTGATTGAGGATGAGTACGTTCCAGTTTAGCCAATTCTTTCAGAAAAGTCTCATGCACCTCGGGACTCCACTTCATGTGTTCCGCTTTCTGACGCATTTCCTCTATTTCTTGTTCCTGGCCTCCGCCACCCAATTCATCCTGAATGGTTTTTATCTGCTGTTGCAGGAAATATTCACGCTGTTGCTGGTCAATATCTTCACGAGCACGCATCTGGATAGATGCTTTAATTTCGGCCAGTTGTACCTCGCGGTTCAAAATTTCAAGTAACCGATAGGTACGTTCGCGCAAAGAATCGATGCGTAACAATTCTATTTTCTCGTCCTTCTTTAATGGAAGGTTCGTGCAGATAAAATCTACCAGGAACATGTGATTCGTCAGGTTCTTGATGGCAAACGCCGATTCCTGATGTAAAGAGTCCGATGACTTAATATATCGTATTGTTAGGTCTTTGCAGGTTTCTACCAATGCCTGGAACTCCTTATCGTCTTTCGAAGGTATCTCTTCGTCAATAATGTTCACTTCTCCTTTCAGGTATGGATGTGTTTCTGTAATGTTCTTCAACTCCAGGCGTTTCATCCCTTGGATAATGACTGTTGTCGTCTGGTCAGGCATTTCAAGCACACGTACAATCTTACCTATCGTTCCGATTGGATGCAAATCTTCGAATGCCGGTTCGTCTGTTTCTGCCATTTTCTGGCAAACTACTGCAATATAGGATTTTTTCTTATCAGCTTCCCTCACTAATCTCAAAGATGATTTTCTACCTACAGAAACAGGCATAAATACTCCGGGAAACAATACCATATTACGGAGGGGGAGAACCGGAAGAGTTTCACCAACCTTAATATCAAACACTTGATCTTCATTTCCGTCAAAATCGGCAATCAATGAAAATGCGTTATCATTCTGGTCATCCATCTCTCTTAAATATCTTTCTTTCTTCATTTCGTATAAATTAGTTTATGTCATATCAGCGAGCATAAAACGTTCGCAAAGTTAATCGATTCTTCATTAAGAATAAAACATCTGTTCGATAAAAACACAAAAACAATGCCAAATAATAATACGGACGGAATGTCATATCACAATATTTACCTATTTTTGGCGAACTTAATTATTTATTAGCTAAATGAGCCAACCTTATTTTCAGTTTAAACAGTTTACCGTTTGGCACGATAAATGTGCCATGAAGGTAGGTACAGACGGCGTCCTGCTCGGGGCATGGACTCCCGTAAAATCCTCGGTCCGCATTCTCGACATTGGTACCGGCACAGGACTGGTGGCACTTATGTTAGCCCAGCGCAGTACAGCTTCCATTACAGCCCTTGAGATTGATGAAGCCGCTGCTGCCCAAGCAACAGAAAACATAAACCGCTCGCCCTGGAAAAATAGAATAGAGGTAATCCAACAAGATTTTAAACATTATAGCAGTAAAAATGGTATATC
Source organism: Bacteroides sp. HF-4919 (assembly GCF_018860125.1). NCBI lineage: Bacteria > Pseudomonadati > Bacteroidota > Bacteroidia > Bacteroidales > Bacteroidaceae > Bacteroides > Bacteroides sp. HF-4919. Next base: position 445,552 of record NZ_JAHKNF010000003.1, on the reverse strand, counting down.
CAAATTTGATACAATAGTTTCCAATCCTCCTTACTTTAACGCTTCATTAAAGTGTTCTGACGAACAACGTAATAAAGCCCGTCACAACGACAGCCTGACATATGAAGAATTATTAGCAGGTGTATCCGGACTACTTTCGCAAGAGGGAGCATTCACTATAGTGATACCAATGGATGTCGGTGAGCAAATTAAAACACTTGCTCATAAATATGGGCTATATCCTTCACGTCAACTCTTTATCATAACCAAGCCCGGCGGAACGCCCAAACGAACTCTAATTTCATTTAGATTCACCAAACAGACATGCGAAACAGAAGAATTACTGACTGAAACCTCCCGTCATCAATATAGTGAAAAGTATATAGAACTCACCCGGGATTTTTATCTGAAAATGTGAAAAAACTAACACAAGTTCCATCTATAAAGCCGTGCAAGCGTTCTGTCGCAGATGGTATTCTTGGTATTATACGATGTGCATCAACAATTACATAACCAATTCACCATTGAACCGCAAGAAACCATCAACAAGAGCACTATTACGGAGTTTGGCAATAATTATCTCAGGCATACCGCAAAGATCGTTTCCTTTATAATCTTGAAATATCTCATAATATCCCAGGCGATGAATGAATATCACCATATCAGAATCATCGCATAAAGTATCACTATCCCGCAAATCGGTCAATTGAGAACGCTTAACTTCAAATCTTTTTCTAATTTCAATAGCCCGATTCATTTGAGAGATAACAATTAAAGGTATATATAAGATGGTTGGCTATTCTACAAATTATTCCCTTCTTGTATCCCATTTTAGAAGAGAAAGAAAGCATTTAAGTTTATCAGTGTAAATTGCTGCATGTACGATATGCTAATTTTCAATGGGAGCTTCTCATCTTTCTGTTTCACAGGTTGGCATAAGTAGAATTATATGGATAACATTTTAAAATTTGCGTTTTTTGCAGTATTTTCATTCTTGAAGAATCATAAATCCTGGTTCTTCTTCAAATTTGGCGGTAAATTCTTTATTTCTTTATTTTCAAGTTGATAATTGTCCTTTTTGCTTGCTTTAAAAAGACCAGACACCGGCTGAATAAGATAACTCAAGTTTCGGAAGTGAATTTGCGCCGTCCGGACCGGTATCTTCACTCTTATACCTTTCTTCAATTAACATTGTTAACGCCTTTTGGAGGTTGTCAGGTTCTTGTGCGCAAATAATAAGTCTTTTGCATTTAAAGAACTTGTTATTCACATCCAAAGAACAAGCTTTAACTCTGTGTTAAAACAAAGCTTTTGAGGATAGAAATCTTACTTTTTAAAGATATTGATTTTCAGATGGTTTATTCTAAAATTCGCTTCTTCACCTCATGGATGGACTCTTCGGGAGAAAACCGGGATACTTGCTTTTTTGTCAACTATAAACGAGGGCTTACACTTCCGAAAACGGAATTAGATTCCATGAGTAAAAGAAAACTTACCACCAAATTTGAAGAAGAACTTAAATCCTTTTAATATCCATCTGATAAATAAAAAACACTGATAGTTAAGTTGCAAACTTAATTACCAGTGTTTTTTTATTGTCGGGGTAGCGGGATTCGAACCCACGCCCCCCCTGCTCCCAAAGCAAAATAAAACGCTGATAATATATTATATATCAATTATATAGAAATAAGAGATCATTCTTTTGCATGAAATTTGCACGCAAAAGGACTTATTTCTAAATTTTAATGTCAGACTTAAAGCCTAATGAAGATTTCCATTCTTCTTTTATGTAAGCTGCTCCATAGATTTCTCCTTGGTGTATCCATATTCGAAATTTAGCTTTAGCTATACAATTATTATTTAACATAAATTCATAAAGCTCTCTATTTTGTTCTCTTCGAACGTATCCCATTAATTTGTGATCTCCTTCTCTGTAGACTCCAACCGCATATTTATCATACCGATTATTAAGCTCTGCTTTTGCATATCCTTCGTGTACGCCAATGTCAAATCCTGTTAGCGCTTGATATCTCATTCCTCCTAATTCGTAATAACAATATCCAGGTCCTGGGTGAGGCAACTGTCCTATTCTTACCAAATGCATGGATGCACTCTCCTGAATAGAGTGCATATTGGGAGGAGGGAGTATCTGATCTGAGTTTTGGTTGTAACGAGTACATATTATCTTTATTAAATAAATTGATATAGCGATTATAACCATGATATAAGCTAATACCAATACCATAATAATAAATTTAGCCGTCATATTTAGGTTTATTATCTATCCTTTAACATAAACTTAGTCAATAAATTATCTTTTAATCCATTTGCGACAACTCGCAAGCGATCATTTAAACTCATAATAGTTTAGTACTTAGATTTAATTTGACTGTAGCACAACTAAACAATTAAGCACATTTTTTAGATCATTTTTTTATGTTACCATTCTCAGCTCTGATTTTTTCCATCTTAAACTCCAACAATTCTTGAAGAACTTGAATTTTTCGTTTTAATAGGTTATTTTCCATTTTAAGTTCTTCTACTAAGACATCGGAACTAATGCTCGAAGAAGAATTACACACCCTACCTTTGCCTCTAAGAAGCCACTCGGAAGAAACATCTGGCAAGCATGCTACTATAGATATTAATGTATGCAAATCAAGACTCCTTGAACCAGTCAACTTTCTACAAAGTGACGTTTCCGACATAAGAATCATACCAGATAATTCTTTATAAGTAATATTCTTTTCAACTAAAAATTGATTAAGCCTTTGCGTTACAATATCATGCATCTTTTATATTCTATTAGATTTGTTTCAAAGTTAAGGATTATACACTCTTATTATTCATTATTTAGATTTAATAAAACCCTATTGGATTACAAGGTTTTTCTTCCGCCTTCTTTTCGCTTGCAATTCTGCCAAAGTTTGATTAATTAATTCCAATTGCATGCACGTATCATCATTTATATCATTGTAGTCAGTAAACACTTCTTCGATATAATCTTTTGTTAATCTCAATTACAACTTCACTGTTTAAAATAGAGGAAAGCATAGCTACGCCCAACTCAATAAAAGCAAAAGGCATATACCTTGTTCCATCCCTTTTGTTTGAGGTTATAAATTGACTCAAAGTATTTAACATAAAGTCGTCATGAAAACGTCTTATATTACACTATAGCATAATGCAAATAAAAATACGGGCTAGATAGATCCAAAATAAAATATCATTCAAGCTATTTAGTCTTGTTCTCTACTTTTCGGAGTAGTCCGGCTAGTAGTTTATCTTTTAATACCACCTGAGCCCTTAGAGCTTCCAATCTTACCTCCATTTGCTGCAATCGACTTTTATATTCATTTACCGAAACAAGAGTTATCGGCATCTCAGGAGTGGATTTATCTTGAATCATTTCTCCCTCTCCGGTTAAAAGCCAAGTCGCGTTTAAATTCGGTAGATACTTAGCTAAATTCTCCAAAACTCTAGCCGGAGGTTCTGTATTACTCCGAACAGACAAACAACTATAAGCTCTTTGGTCCGATATTTTTGCGGCTCGAGCAAAAGCCGCTTTATTCCCATGAAAAAATTCATTTACAACAATTCGTAAACGATCATTTAAACTCATAATAATCTACAGTTTAGTATTTAGGTTTAATTCTGTTACAACTTGATCTCTTAATAATCTATTGTCATCCTCGAGCTGACGAATACGCTCTTCCAATATACCATTTTGCTTTAATAAAGTTTTAACCTCTTCTCTTTCTTCTTTATACATACTGTATATAAACGAGGTCTCCCCTGTAAATATAGGTACTGATGAAGATAAAATAGAAACACCAGAACTAGATTTAAACATATCACCTTCGCCACGAAGAAGCCATTCAACAGAAAGATCCTCAAGCCGTATTGCAATGGATATTATTGTATTAAGATCTAGCGTTCTTGTACCATTCAATTTGCCTTTAAGCGTCGCCTCTGACATAAAAATCATAGCCGACAATTTTTTACAAGTGATATCTTTCTTTGCTAAAAACAGTCTAAGCCTCTGCGCTACAATATCATACATGGTTTATATTATTCTAGAACTCTTTTCAAAGTTAAGAATTACGCACTTTTGCCATTCATTGGGTGTCAGCGCATATTCATTGTTTAGTGTTTAGGTTTGATAAACCCTATTGGGTTACGAGGTTTTTCTTCCGCTTTCTTTTTCGCTTGCAATTCTGCCAAAGTTTGATTAATTAATTCCAATTGCATGCGCGTATCATCATTTATATCGTTGTAGTCAGTAAATGCTTCTTCGATGTAATCTTTTAATGCTTTGATTTCTTCTTTCAGTTTATCGACTCTATCAACCGGAGGATTGGAGATTAACTGACGAACTGCTATAAATGCCCTTATGATTTGAATATTAATCTCAATTGCCAAATCGCTGTTAAGAACTGAAGAAAGTTGAGCAACTCCATGTTCAGTGAAAGCATAAGGCATATATCGGGTCCCGCCTCTTTTTGAGGTGCTAAAACTGCACCTCAAACTGTCGAATTCTTCCTTCGTTAGCTCAAACATAAAATCTGATGGAAAACGTTTAATATTATTTTTTACTGAACGTTTTAAATATTTAGTTTCAGTACCGTACATTTCCGCCAAATCAAAATCCAGCATAACCTTCTGTCCACGTATCTCATATATTTTGCTTTGTATTAATTGCAATTGGTCCATATTTCATTTAATAACTTAATCGTTTCCTTTGCTTAACCTCTCAATAATCACCCAAAGAAATGTCACGCTTTTCCTGCTAACGGATGTTTGGAACTTGAAGGACGTTCTACGGGCGGATAATCTTCTTCGTAGTCTACTAATGGTAGATCGGAAAAAGTATCGGTTATCCTATCAGCTCCTGACTGACTTCTTAATGATTCATTGTCAGCTTCGAGTTGGCGGATGCGTTCCTCTAAAACGGCATTCTGCTTGATTAGGGTTTTATTTTCATCGTCTTTCTCTTTATACATCTTATAGATTAAAGAGTTTTCATCTGTAGATGCTGACTCAGCCCGATGAAGGCCAAGGTCTTCTCTTTTCTCCCTCAACATCTCACCTTCACCTCTAAGCAGCCATTCAGTAGATATGTCGGTATATATACCACACATCTTCATTAATATATCCGCGGTTGGATTTTTAGCTTTATTTATGTACCCTTTTGATAGGGATAATGTTTTCTCAAATCTATAATCACTAATTCCTTTATGATTAAGATATTGCTTAATTCTGTCGATTATATCCATAAGATGATTAGGTTAATAAATTATAATAGTTGGAAATATACCACCAATGTTTTTTTGAGAGTGGTTTATATTCTATTATATTTGTCCCCGTATTCAAATCACTCAAACGAAAACGGATACAAAAAAGGCTGTCCGAGAGCGCTCGTCACCTATATTTTCGTCTTTAGTCATTCGCAAATACCACTCAGCTATTGCATACCCAATCTATTTATTTAAATTTTCAATAATACGCAATAATCTATCTATTTGTTCATCCCTTTTGTTTAACAAGCTAATAAGTTTATCAAAGTCTGCTTTATTTACAGTGACATTGTGCCCGTTTATATTATCCCCGTTTATATTCCCTTGATGAATGGCACTCTCAGGTATTAAGTACTCTTTAACTACCTCTTCTCCATATTTATCGAAGAGAATTCTTGTTTGATACTCTTCAAGCCCTCTTTTTCCAGTCTCAATATCTGAAATATTGCTCTGCCCACAATTGAATAAATGAGCCACTTCAACCTGTTTTAAACCAAATCGTTTTCTAAACGCTTTTAAATCAAAGTTCATAATAATAAAATTAATGTTAATTATCAGTGATATATCTTGTTTATTGGGAATATATCACCGATATTTGTCCCCGTATTCAAATCACTCAAACGAAAACGGATACAAAAAAGGCTGTCCGAGAGCGCTCGTCACCTATATTTTCGTCTTTAGTCATTCGCAAATATAACCAGCCTTTTTCTTTTATCCAACAATTCGTATAAGAATTTGAAAGTGGCGCGGTTGCGTGGAAGTTTCCGCGAGATTTAAGGGTTAGTAAAGACATTGATAAAAGCTCGTTCCGAGTAATAGGCAAACTTCCACATTAGGCCTATGAAAGGTTCGAGCTTTGCTTTTTAAGGAGATAAGAATATGGAATCAAAGTTTCATGAACTGAAAAACAGGCTGCTGAAGAATATTGACCAGACGTCCGAATCTAGGCTTTATATGGATATACAGCTGGCTCAAAACTGCGAAACTCTTATGTCTATTATCAAAAAGGATATCGGATATCTGGCAAAGGAAGGTATCCTTTCCCCCGGCATAGCAGAAGATTTTAAGGACGTATTTCTATCTGCCGGCATAAAATGTAACTCCGGAGGCTCATCCGGATATATGTTAATATGGGACGGCACTGCGGTTGATATTTCCGGAACTGCCACGGCTGTAATCTGGAAAAGTGAACGAGCCTTCATCAAAGGACGCGCATGCGCTTTCCTTCTTGGAGAGGTCTCTGCAATAACCTGTGAACGTTCGATGGTCATTGCGGCAGGAAGCTCCACTATCCTTGCCGAGGGAGATTCCGTTGTTGGAGTTTCAGGCTATCATGCCTCTGTAAAGGCGTCAGACTATGCTACTGTCGTAAATATGAACTGTCCCAACATTGACCTTCGTGACAACACCCGCCTTTGGCTTCCTGCACGCGGAAGCTTTGCAGCCCGAAAAAATTGTGATATAATTATTAAAAACAAGGAGGAATAAGTCATGATCACATCCGAAGAACCAACAGTAAGCAGCACCGGTCGCTATACCGTAACCCAAACTTGCGAAATACTCGGAATACACCGCAACACTTTAAGGGAATATACCAGTAGCGGACGCATAAAATGCGGATTTCGCCGTGAGTCAGCACGAAAATTTTACGAAGGTAAGGAAATCATAAGATTCTGGAGGGCACAATTATGAATGAAACTTTCCTCGCCCTGTCCATGTGTCTGTGCATTGGCCTGTTTTGGGCCATCCTATTCCTGTTCCGGGCTTTGGAATCCCGGATCAGGCAGGATCTTACCGGACTTCGCGGCAAGATAGGCGAAACAGACTCCCGTCTTTTAAAAATATACCTCCTGACTCTGGAGGAAAAGATAAACAGCCTTATCGAAGAAGAGAGATACGAGGAAGCACAGAGCCTGACGCTCCTTCTCAAAAAAGAGCTTAACCCATTAAATGAAGAACAAGATGACAAACATGAATAAGCTTTCCAAACATATCATTATCGCAATCATTACGATAACGACCATTGCCGGCTGTATCTATGCCGGAAATGTAGAGCGTAACGATGCCGTCCTCTCGGGCATGTCCATGGAGAAGTACCAATATATCCACGACCGGATCGGCGGGCGGGCTTCCTCCTCCGATGTGGTGAAGGAGTACCTGCGCAATCAGGGATTTTACGATTCAAAAGATTATTAACCATAAACAGGAAAGGAGCACCCATGTTAGTGAATCATATACAAGTGGCCTATGTGCTACAGATAACACCCTTGGAAGCCAAATTTATGCTGGCTCCGCATATCGAGAGAATCCGGGAGATGGTCATACCCGGAAAAAAGGGTCTGGACGAATGCGCAAGGCTCGTCAGGGAAACAGATGTGGTAGAAAGCCTCTTGCTGAATATCAGATTCCGCCATCCGAGCCCCGAACTCGACGGCAAAGACCGGATAGCATATACCATTGAGAAACTGAAAGAAGCACCTCTCAGTCTTAAAAAGAAGATAGCGGATGATCCGGGTTGCCTGAAAAGCGGGAAAATATCCGGCAAATTCCGTGCTCTGAACAGTATCCTCGAAGAGGAATCTATAAAGGAGATAAGAGAAATACTGCGCCAAAGAGGTGGTTATATTGACAGAAAAGACACGGCCATGTCCCAAAAGAAAAGGAGGAGGGCGTCATGATCCTGGCCGTTGACTTTGACGGAACGATTGCGCGAAGCAGCTTTCCCGATATCCTGGGGGAACAACCGTATGCCGGTGAAGTGCTGCGCAAATTGCACGAAAGAGGCCACTATATCATTATCTGGACCTGCCGTAGCGGAAAGAACCTGCTTGATGCAATCAACTGGCTACTGGAGCACAACATTCCCTTTGACAGGGTGAACGACCACTGCCCGGAAAATATAAAGCGGTACGGGAAAGGATCCGGCAAGATATACGCCAATATCTACATCGATGACAAGAACCTCGGCGGGTTTCCCGGATGGCTCCGTTGCCTGGAAGAGATAGAGCGGATGGAATCTGCGGAAAACGACCAAATATGACATATATGGAACTTTTGAGAACATGAAAGTAATACATGTGCATTTGATCTTCAAAAAGAAGAACTACTATTTCGGTTCGCTCAGCGCCATTTTTGAACATCTGAGCGAAAACGATATAGGAATCAAAAAAGGTACGCTACTGCATCGGTCCAAAGAGGGAACGATCTCAACGGACCGGGCGATCATCATAAAAGGAGTCCTGCTTAAATGCAGGAAACATGTTAAACAATAACCAATGCCGGTACTAAAGGATGCCGTCGGGAGTGTGCCCCGGTTAAGTTTTATATTTTGCAAACCACTCCCCGGGGAGAAGTCCCCGGGATTCGGTTCCCCCGAAGCGGGAGGCTTAAAATGATCAGCTTATGAATATCATCCAGACCATCCCCCGTATCGATTGCAAGGCATTCGCCAAATGCGGAAAGAAATCCCTGTCCCATTGCAGGAGGTATAAGCTCACGGATGAAGAGTGCGCCGGCTGCGAGCTGGTCCGACGGCGGGAAAGAGGCAATTATCGCACCTTGTCCGACGGTCGCGTGATGAAACGGTGCTCCGTTTGCGGTGAGTGGTATGGCGTTCACCGGTTTTATCCCAGAACCCTGAAGAGAGGAGAGAAGGTATACTTTACTTTCAGTTCCGAGTGCAGGAGATGCAAATCACTGAAAGCTTCAGTATACCAAAGAAATAAACAGCAATTAAAAATCGAATGATATGGCAATGCATACCTGGTTTGAATGCAAGATCCGCTACGAAAAGACGATGGAGAACGGAATGATTCAGAAAGTTACCGAGTCCTATCTGGTAGACGCTTTGAGTTTTACGGAAGCGGAAGCACGCATTATTGAAGAGGTAACCCCGTTTATAACAGGAGAGTTTACGGTATCGGACATTAAACGCGCCAATTACAGCGAACTTTTTGTCAGTGATGAAGAAGCGGCGGACCGCTGGTTTAAATGCAGGCTCTTTTTTATCACCCTGGACGAAAAGAGCGGCGCCGAGAAGAAAACCGCCTCCTTTGTGCTGGTACAGGCCGCCGACCTGCGTGACGCCGTGAGGAAGCTGGACGAGGGAATGAAAGGCACTATGGCCGATTATCAGATAGGAGCGGTTACGGAAACGGCTATTGTGGATGTGTACCCATACGGTTCAACAGCATAAAACGCCTCGAGTCATGCTTACCCTTGTCAGTCCTGCTTGCGAGGTTAAACCCAGAAAGGACTATATCAACCATTTTCGCCAGAGCAAACCACTGGAAGGCATCCATTTTACCTCGTTTGCCCAGGAAATGCTTGAAAAGCGTTCCAGACGAAAGTCTGCACACTATGCCGCAGTCTATGATGCCATCATAAAGCACGTAGACAATTTCTCGAGAGAATACGACTGTGATATTTTCACCAATTCGGTTACAGCCGAGTTTCTGGATGACTTCATAATCTATCTTGAGAATTGCGGGCTACGACATAATACGATTGTAGGATATATCCAGAAGCTCCAGTCGCTTATCCGGCGGGCATCGCAATATAACTACGCCGTGGATACCACTTATGATGAAATTGACATGAAAGAAGAGCCAACGAATGCGATTTTTTTAAGTATGAACGAGATCACCCGTATCTACTATTACAAGTTCGCCAAACAGGACAAGCGCAAAGCCAAGGAGCGAATCCGGGACTTGTTTGTCATCGGTTGTCTGACCGCCCTGAGGTATTCGGATTACTCGACATTGACCCAAGACAACCTGCAAGGATGTTTCATAGTCAAGCGTACCAGGAAAACGAATGTGGATGTAAAGGTTCCTGCACATGATTATGTCAAAGAGATATTTGAGAAGTACGACGGGGATATTCCGACAGGGCTATGTATCCAGCACTTCAACAAATATCTTAAGGTGATCATGCGTGAAATAGGCTTGACTGACAAAGTTTCCTATTCATTTACCCAAGGCGGGAAACTGCATACGGTAACTAAAGAGAAATGGGAGTTAATCAGCAGTCATACCGCCAGGAGATCGGCTGCCACGAATATGTATCTGACCGGCCGCATGAAAACATTGGAGATCATGAAACTCACCGGACACCGGAGTGAGCATAACTTCTTCCGGTACATACGGTTAACGGGTGATGATACCGCCAGATCCATAAGCGGAGATATGTTTTTCAGAAAATAAACTTGTTAAATTTTAAAATTACGATTATGATAAAAAAAATTATCCGGTATTTGAGAAAGCGCAAAGATATGAAATTGCGCAAATGGTGCATAACGCTGGCAGCAAACGAATTATCTCGCGGAGAGGCTATCGATGCCGCCAACGAGATCTACAAGTGGGTTAAAGAGCAGCCTTAATCAAAGCCTTAACTTCTTCGTAAGATTCTTGAGCGTTAATAAAGATGTCCCCCTTGGACGACGGCGCTGTGAGTGTAATGCGCGTACGGCCGTCTTTTATAGTGTACAGACAACTGATAGTGTTAACATTCACAAGAAATTTGCCATTTTCTGTTGAAACTTCAATAAATTTTTTCATGGTGATAATTTTTAAAATTCGACAATGGCAAAAATAGAAATAAAAAGCAAGGAGCGCGTCTTTCTATATGATAATTTTAAAATTCGACACTTTGATTTTATCTCTTGGCGCGCTCTTTATTGACCGAAGTTTAGATTAGAAAAAATAAGATATGAATATAGATACAGAGTTTAATGTAGGTGATAGTGTATGCTATCTAAGTGGAGACAATATCTGTCATTCCACTATAAGCAAAATTACTATTGAAATATCCTATACAGATCGCAGTTTTTTTATGGTATACAAACTTTCTGACGGATTAAGTGTGCCGAGAAACAATTATCCACAATGGGATAAAAAACTTTTTAGAGACAAGGATGATCTTATAAGATATTTATCAGAATCATAACCGAATAGAAAGGAATAAAATGGAATTAAATAAGATATATAACGAAGACTGTCATAATGGTATAAAACGAATCACTGATACAAGTATAGATTGTATTTTAACTGACCCACCTTATTTGTATTTGAAGAATCAAAAGTTAGATCGTCCGTTTGATGAGAAAACTTTATTTCTTGAATTTAAGAGAGTTCTCAAGCCGACTGGTTTTGTAGTTCTATTCGGACGTGGAACTTCATTCTACCGCTGGAACACAATTCTTGCGGATTTAGGATTTGCGTTCAAAGAGGAAATTATATGGGATAAAGGACATTGCACATCTCCATTGATGCGTATGTCTCGCGTGCATGAAACAATATCCATGCACGGGATGCCTAAAGCAACAATCAATAAGTGTAAAGTGCCTTATTTGGAAATGAAAAAAAATGATATTCACGGAATAATTCAGGATATAAAACGCCTGCGTTCAGTTTTTACGCAATCTAAATCAATGGAGGCTGTTTATAATTTTTTAGAAAATAATTGCCGAGATACATCTGACAGATGGGAAGCAAACAACATATCAATATCATCTGATATTACTAAAGAAGATAGATGTGTCTCCGTAATGCGAGGGTTAGAGCATGGCATGAACGAAAAATCAATCATTCGAACTGATCGCATTGAATGCGATCAGTTCACAAAATTCGGAATCAACTCAGATAAGCGTAAAACAGGCGACAGATGCTGTAACGTGATGCAATCGATGGAATTTGGATTAAATGAGAAATCTATTATTAAGGCTGTGAGAGACCATTATTCCGCAATACATCCTACTCAAAAGCCTGTAAGGTTGCTAGAACGTATACTTGCTCTTACGACTAACCCCGGTGATGTAGTCTTAGATACATTTGCGGGAAGTTGCTCAACGGCTATTGCATGCGTAAATACAAATCGAAAGTTTATTGGTTTTGAGATTGATAAAGAGTTCTATGATGCAGGAGTGAATCGCTTGAAAGAGGCTCTTTCAGAACCTAAATTAGCAATGTAAATTAATTCAATACAGAACAGAAATGAGCAAAATAACAATATCAGAAAAAGTACAGCAATTTATTTCAGAGCGTACAGATAAAGCAGGTGGCTACTATGAGTATATCGATGTCATAGCACAAAAACATGCCTTAGAAGCTGCAGAAATGGTAAAGCAGGAAACAAAAGAGAAATGTCAAATAGCCTTTCGAAATTTTATGCTTAGAGCAACACTTGCAAATGTTTCCGGTGAATCACTTGACTTTGAAAAAGAGTTTGCAGATACTATGAGTCAAATTTAGCTAATAACATAACAGATATGAAAGAAAAGAGAATGGTTTCTGTGTTAATCCCGAAAGACGGATTTACAGGATTAATAGCCCAAAAGACAGGTAGAAATAAAGTGTGCCCTTGTGGCTCTGGAAAGAAAGCGAAAAAATGCTGTGGTGCTGATACCAAGTATTATTCCCGGCAACCGTGCGATTCTGAGACATCGGAAGATCGAAAACGTAGATTTGACGGAATAAAATAACGCATTGGAATAAATAATAACGCAACTATTACCCAGACCCGTTTTATTATGGCAAGACCAACGAAACAAGGTATTGAATACTTTTCCCTTGATGTGGATTTCTTTTCGGACATTAAAGTCCGTAGAATCTCCAAGGCTTGCGGTCCGGCTTCGACCTCCATACTAATTTGCCTGCTGTGTAATATCTATCGAGATAAAGGGTATTACATCGAGTGGGATGAAGATTTGCCTTTTGTGGTGGCTGACACCATTGGTACCACCGAGGGCGCAGTAGAGGAAGTAGTAAAGAAAGCCGTGCAAGTGGGATTCTTCGACAAGTCATTGTTCGACCAATACAGGATCCTTACCTCAAACGGTATTCAAAACCGCTTCAAAAGCGCCGTTTCCAGACGTGAAGGATTTGAGTATATTCCCGAATATCTGGTTTCTGTATGCAATAACCCCATTCAATCGAATTTCTGTATACAGAAACCCTCCTCAACCGAGTTTCTGTATGCAGAAACCCAGCCCAACCGAGTTTCTGCATGCAAAAGTACACAAAGTAAAGTAAAGGAAAGAATATCTCCCCCTCCTCACGCGCGTGAAGGAGGCATTTCCGGAATCAGACTTTTTTCAGACAAGTCTTTAACCGAGTGTTACGGGGAGCTGAAAGCGAATATCCCCTGGATGGAGCAATTCTGCATGAACATCCGTCTGGATTATCCGGATTTTACCCCGGAGCTGTTTTATGGCTTTCTGGACAGGTTCTTCCGTAAACTCCAGAATGAAGGGGAAATAGTCAAGTCACCCAAGGACGCCATGTCGCATTTTGCAAACTGGTTGAATATTGAACTTGAAAAATTAAAAAAAGATGGAAGTAGAACTAGTAAAAACCACCCTGCATGCGGTTCTGAGCCCGTCTCAGTTACAGAAACCCTGTGTCCGAAAGAAGGAGCTGACGCCTCTCCAGATCTCGTTAAAAACTGGATCGACGGCCTCTCAATTGGTGGATGAATGGGGCGGGACAATTGCCCAACTGAACATGGGCGCCCCACTTTACGATGTCGCCGCAAACGGAGAAATCCCTACATTGGCTGATGTGGGTGTGGTCTTCGGTAATTCGACATCCGTTCGGATTATCACAAGCCATCTGGAATCCGTTCTGAAGTACGCCGGCGTTGAATTGAGCCGCGAGCAGATGGCGGAAACCGCGCTGGCGATACTTTCAGGATACTGGTTCCTGAACCTGGCCGAGCTCTGCATTTTCTTTACCCGCCTTAAGAACGGAAGTTGTGGGCAGCTTGTCTGGGGAAAGAGCCTAAACAATCAGGCGGTCATGGTCGCCCTATCGGATTTCTGCAAGGAACGCCGTGAAGTGATCATTCGCAAAGAGACAGAGCGGATGGCCCGGGCTGTGGAAAAAGGCTTTTCCAGAACGGAGGATTTTGCCGCCGGTATTGTGTTGGGCGTACAGGGTATAGCCGTGAAACGTGAACGGGCCAAGGCCGACTTTAATGCTTTTTTGGAGTTTTTCCCCTGTCTGCCATCAGGATATGACCCGATAGCCTTATGGAAGGCCTGGGGCGGTGATCCGGATGCCATCAACTTACTCTTCGGCAACAATCCTCCCGGAGTGGAAGCGGCGGCGGAATCTGTCGGCAGATACCTGTGTGATTACAATGTCTATCAGGCCCGTGTAAAGGCCAAAGCCTCCTTGTAAACCATGAAAGTCGTCATCTATTGGCAGAAGAAATCCACCGTCCACCATCGCCGCCGGATCCGTGACAGATTCAGGCTTCCCGATGGTATGACCATTAACGGTGAAACTCCCGCCGATGTGAGGCCGGAGGATATGAAGGAACTACAGACCCTGGAAGAAATGGGTTATATTAAATTAAGAAACAAGTAAAAAAAACATCAACTTATGATAACCACGAAAATAACAGTAGAGCCGCACCTGGCTCAATATTGCTACGCCAAATATTCTTCCGATCCGGAAGGCAGCATGCCCGTCCGCTTTGCGGACCATCTGGATGTATACCATCTGGTTTATAACCTGCTGGAAAAACGCCCGGTTAACTGTCCCCGGGATAATGGCAATCTTGAGATCGTCTTGCCGGACCGCAGGCAGGGTGACGTCCCCGGTGGCAAATCCCCGGAGCGTTTCAACTATCTGGGCCAGCGCAGCCAGGGTATCATCAATAAGAAGCTAAAGCTGATGATGCGCGCCGAGCTCCATGACTTTATTGACGAGAACAAGCACCGGTTCGGTATCGACCAGCTTCAGTCAGTCCACTGCTTTATGAAGAAGTACTGCATTGACAGCTTAAGCGAGGATGCTCTTCTGAAAGACTACCAACGTTGGCGTGACCGGGTAAGACGTTCCAGCCTTAAGCGGCCCTACAAGAAAAAGTAGCATATATTTCACCTACCAAGCGTAGTTAATTGTCCTTTTTAGGAGGTAAAATTGACGGAAAAATGACGGAATTTTGACGTATTTTTGACGGAAAAATGCGGAGTATTTGAAAATCAATAAGTTATACAATATGAAAACAATAAAAAGACCCTATACCCCCGTTTGTGATCTGGAGTTGGTTCCGGTGGAGTGTATCAGTGATTTTGCAGTCATCCTGCCGCGCGCTTTTATTGCCGTGCGGGATGGTTCTTATCGCATTCCTGTTATTCCGGGATCATTCACTCCCGGAGTCGAATCCGAGCAGGCGGATTCAGGAACTATATATTATAATGTAGGGCATACGTTCGAGGTTGCCTTGACAGGACCGGACAGCCAGGAGTTGTTATCTGCCTTGAGCCTTCAGGACCTGGTGGCCATTTATACGAATGAAGCGGGAGAGCGTATTGTTTCAGGCAGCCCGCAAACACCACTTAAACTTACTTTTTCCATTGTTTCGGGCAAATACCAGTGCAAGTTATCCGGTAAGCAGGTTTATATCGAGGCCTATCACAGTCCTTTCTAAAGGATTTGCAAAAGGTTTCTTTTGCATTAAAAAAGAAACCGTGGATAAGATTCAGCAATTTTTTTTCGATAAGTGGGCCATTGAGGAAAGGAGATACCACCAGCTCCTTTCCATTCTGTTGCCCGGTCTGAAAAACGGCAACCTAGCGTCGGTGGAACAATATCTGGGGGCCAAGCATATAGAGGCCTATGCCGCCGTCCCCTATGTAGCCGACCGATGGGAACTGGATGACGCCTCCCTCCCTCAAGGAGCGGTAGTGGTGCTTACCTGTGAAGGCGTGCTGTATAGCTGGGAGACCTACCGGCTGGAGAGATATATTTCCGCCGCGATAGCCAACGACCGCATATCGGGTGTCGTTCTGTTTGTGAACGGGCCCGGAGGTATGATTACGCGTGTGGATGTCCTGGAAAAGCTTATACGGCAGTCCCCCAAACCCATAGTGGCCTATATCACGGGCGTATGCGCTTCGGCGCATTTCTGGTTCGTTTCCGCATGCGCACGCAGATTCGTCTCCTCGCCCATGGATGAAATCGGCTCCTGCGGGGTGGTCTACACTTTCCAGAGCTTCAAGGAGTATTACGCGCAAATGGGGATTGAGATCGAGGACATTTACCCCGACAGTGCGGACCTGAAGAACCGCGCCTATCGCGACAAGGAAGAAAAGCAGGATGACACCTTAATTAAAGAGAACCTGTCGTTTTACCACCATCTTTTTGCACAGACCATCGCCCGAAATCTGGGAGTGAAGTATGACGCGCAGGATCCCCTGTTCAGAGGGCAGACTTTCTTTGCCGATACGGCACTGGCCAAGGGGTATGTGGATGCCTACGGAAGCCTGGAGGATGCCATCCTGTGGGTATCCGCCCAGAAAACCGTAAAGCGGGCTAACAAGATGATTTAATACTCACTATAAAAGTAAATTTGTTTATGAAAAATTATTTCGCATCATTCATTCCGGCCGTAAAGGCCATTCTGGGTATCGAGGCCTGGAGTAAGGACGCCGACAAGAAAGACGCGTTACTGGAAGAGCAAAAGCAGAAACTTAAGGCATTGAATTTCAATGACACCTTTATCAATGGTTTTTGTGAGGCCCTGAAGGATGGATTCCCGGAGGATTCTTCCCGCAAGGACGGGGAGTCGGGCACGAAAGGCAGTGGTCCTGACCCCAATACCTCCAACGCAGTAATACAAGGATTACTGGCTGATATGACTGCCAAGCTGGTTACGGCCCAGGAGGAAATCGCTGTGCTTACCAAAGAGAAAGGGGAACTTTCACAGGAGGTATCCGCCAAACAAACAGAAATCACCGGTTTGCAGACCAAGATTCAGACCCTTTCCGGCCTTGCGGAGCAGGACGGGGGGAAGGGCTCCCAGCATGCACGTCTGGAACCGGACGCTAAAGACATTGTCATGAATTGGGATGACGAAAAACAACTGGGCGGCCTCTCGGGGGAGATGTTCGCAATGGACCGCCCTTATAACCAGCGCCTGCGCGCAGAGATGCTTTACCGCAAGGGGTTGACCGTTCAGGTGCCCACTGCCAGTTCGATCGATTACTCCCGCCTGAAAGAGGACCTGGGAGCCTTCTACCGCATCCCCTGGCAGGAGCGTTTACAGTCTTTCCTGACCCTGCTTCCTTCCATCGAGAGTATTTTCCCGCTGGAATCGGGATATCAGGACCTGGCCGTGCTGACAAACATCTGGTTGGGTGAGTTCTCCCAGGCTGACAATACCGCCAGTGATTTCGACAATGTAACGAAAGGTAATTACGAGTTCGACAATGAAACGCTGCGCATGTCGAGCGTCATGTTCGCGCATAAGTTCAAAGACCTCAAGGCACTTGAAAAATCATGGATCGGTTCTTATAACAAGGAAGGGTCGCAGGTCATCAAATGGTCGTTCATCGAGTACATTCTGGCCGAGACTGCCAAAAAGCTGCACAATGAACGCGAACAGCGACGTATTAACGGCGTCCGTAAAGAACCGGACCTGAACAAGCCCGGACGTGCGATGGAGGCTGCCGACGGGCTGTACGAATTCCTCAACAAGAAGGTGAACGGACACATTGACATCAATAACGGCAAACTGGTTTACCAGGTAAAACCCTTTGAACTGGGTACCCTTTCTCCTGAAAATATCGGTGAGAAGATCTACCTGGGCACCTCCATGATTCCTGCGGTCCTGCGCGACTCGGGTTCCCTGGCCCTGTATATGCCCTCACACATGATCGTGTGGTACCATAAATACAATGAGATGCACTATGGTCAGAACCAGGACTATAAGGCAGGTATCATGTTTGTGAAGGAGTATCCGTCCGTGAAGCTTATACCGGTTCCCAACGCTGACAACCACCACCGCATCTTCTGGACGATGGAGGGTAACATACACCTGTTCGAGCACCAGAGCGGCGAAATGACCCGGTTCAACATCGAGCAGCAGGACTGGACGCTGAAGGTATGGAGTAACTGGAAAGAGTCCGTGTGGGCTTATGCCGTCGGATTCAAATACACTAAAAAGGAAGATATGGACTATACCCGTCAGATGATCTTCTGCAACGAGTACGACCGCCCGGCTTCCTATTTCGTGGAAGCTGACAAGGACGCCCAGCCATCGGCCGGCTCCCATACCTCGATCGTGACGGCCGGCAATACGAACCTTTTGGCAATTACCGACATTGAGAATGCCGAGGTCGGAAGTGTCATTACCCTGAAATGCGGAAGCGTGAACAAGGGGGTAAAGATTGACAAGAGCGGTAAATTCGACCTGATCTCCGCGGCTTGGGAACCCAAGAAAGGCGATATGATCCGCCTGATGAAACGCCAAGACGGGAAATTCATCGAACTGGGCCGTGAGACGGGAGCTACGGGAGCCCTGCAATTCCCGGATAATGAAGCAACCCCATCGCTTCAGGGAGGTGACGTCTTCGTAACGGGAGCCAACACAACTCCTACCGCAATAACGAATTTTACTGACGCTGTTCCCGGCAAGACCTATACCATTCATGGAAATGGGGATAAGAATGCCAGCACGATTGCTGCGGGAGGCAACTTTGTGCTTACCTCAGAGATGACCCTTGGTACGGGGAAATTCATCAGGCTGGTAAAAGCTGATGACGGAAAATTCTATGAAGTGGCCCGCGGCTGATAATTTATCACCAGGGGGGGAGATCCCCCCTGGTTTTTCATCACTTAAAAATCGAGATATATGAATAATTACGTTAAGACTTCCGTTCCCAGACCGGTGGGCAATCCCGGAAACGGTATCAACCCCAAAGACGTGCTCACCCTGATCGACATCGACGATCTGGTCTATTTCCCTCCCCGTGACGGTGCCGGAGTGGTGCTGGAGGGTGACATCGTGGTAAAGCCGTCGGCTTACTCCACGGACTTGTATTTAACTCCCGGTACTGTGGAGCTGAGCTCCAACGGTGAAGGGGAAACCGACGCCAAGGGCTTCACCCCTTCGGTTAAGGGAAAACATCCGGGTAACAAACAGGAGGTTCGTGAGTTCAAGACCAACTGGCTGGGACGCCACTGCATAGCTATCCTGCAATACTGCAACGGGCAGGATCCGGATATCCTGGGTTCCCCTTGCAACCCTTTGGAAATGTCGGTCAATTATACCGGAAATAAAGACGGCAACGCCTCGGAGTTCACCTTCACGCAGATAAGCAAAGGAGACGATATCGGTATCTATAAAGGCACCATCCCACACGAAGAGCCGGTGGCGACTGTTCCCGCATCGGCAACGGAAATTCCCTTTAAAGGCCGCGGGCAGTACCAGCTAAGCGCCGGAGCGGCCAAGATCGCTACCATTAAGGGGGCCAAACACGGCGACCTGTTCACCCTGCTCGGGGTGGTGTCCGGCGTAGCTCCTACAATCGAAAAGGCAGGACAGACAGCCTTCATGCTGAAAAACGGAAAGACGTTCACCGCTTCACCGGGCAGCCAGATTACTTTCAAGGCCTTCGATACCGGCGGGGGAGCCATCCAGTGTGTGGAACAGTCGAGATTCGAGGTTTAATGCCCTTAGGATTGTATGATGGTCTGATATCAAGACCATTCCACTTTCAGGCAATTGCCTTGTTTTCCCTTTACGGGGCAAGGCAATTGCCTTTTTTCAGTCCTTTGTACCGCAGCCGGTATCGGGTATCTTTACGGCGTATCATTTAAAATTCAATTCAATGAAAGAGCAAATCATTTCCTATTTAGAAGGACCGCGTGATTACTCCCAAGGGGTAGCCCTGTATGAGCAGTTCGGTCCCAACCGCATGCTGAAGGCCAAGTTCCGGCAGATCGGGGAGTGTGAGATGACAAGGGGAACCCTTATCGAGGAGCTGCGCAAGCTTTCCGGCATGAGCGAGGCGGAATTTGCCGGCATGCACAGGAAGGCGCACCATATTCCGTCGAAGGCGGAACAGCCTGTCAGCCCCGTCCCTGTCAGGATGTATGCGGACGACCTGCTTATCGCCCTTGCCTCACGCCTGGGGGTAACGGTGGAAAAACTGGTAAGCGACGATTTTGTAAAAGAGCGGCTCTCCCAAAGTCCGGATATGGAACAGGTGCGGGGTCTGAAGGAAGAACTCGAAAACGCACAAAGCACGTACTCGGAGGCACCGGAAACCGTCCGTAAGGCCATCCGCTTCCGGGAGGAGTTTCCATTCCTGAGACAACCTGACTGTCCGGACGAACTCAAGGTGCTCGTAGCGGACATGTTCTCCGCTTATGATCTCTATCGGGAAAGCCACCGCATGCTGGTCGAGACACCGGATGACGTGGCCACCGGGGAGACTTACCTTTGGGCTAAAACGGCCGTGGAGAACTTCCTGGAGAACCGCCAAATGTGGGAAGAGTTGGAGTATTATAAGAATAACGGAGAAATCCTCGGAAAGGCGCAGGCCATGCGGCAGGCCAGGGAGAAACAGGAAATCTCCTCCCTGACGGATCTGGAACTGTCCAAGCAGCTGGGTAATGCCAAGTCTAACATATCCAAGGGAAAAAACGAACTCGAAAAAGCACCGGATGAAGAAAAGAGGGTCAAGGCCATGGAGAAGACCCGCAAATGGACGGAACGCAAAAATCTGCTGGAGGCTGAAATGGAATCCAGAAAAAAAAACTGATTTTTCATCGCCGGAGGCTGGAAATCAAAAGGGCCTCCTGGCTGAAAATGGGGACCCGTTACCTTCATCCCTGCGACCGCAGTGAAGCGGGCATGCAGGCACGGAAGCTGGATAACGAGATCCTCTCTTGTAATAACCGTTTAATGAATTTATATGAATAATATGGAGCGTTTGCCGGCGGACACCTTTTTCCTGGACCTTGAACTCCGCCAGGAGGTGGAGCGCATGGCCTCCCTGGGATATGCTCCGGACGATATCGCCTCTTATCTGGGGCTGGATGCGGAGAGTTTTGTCTTTGACGCCGGAAGGGAAGGGACCACCGTGTATTCCCTTATGCGCCGGGGAGCATTGAAGGCCGGGGCCGGAGTGGAGCTAAAACTGCAAGAACAGGCACTTTCAGGGGATTTGGATGCCATGGAACTGCTGGAGAAAGTGCGTGGTCGCAGGAGTTTTGAAATAATAGTGAAGCAAATCGATGAAGACGAATTTGGTTAAGCCCTCGAGGGTGAATTTTGAAAAAGCGGATATCGGGCAGATAGGGCGTATCCTCGCCACCGGTGATCTGGACTCGCTTCCCGAGGAGCAGCGGGCGTATTACGACCTGATGGAGATGGTGCGCGGACTGCGTGCCCGTATGAGGTATAACGGGAAGGTGATTACAAAAGCCGGGATCATCCGGCTGCTCAAGTCTGAGGTATACGGGCTTTCCGACTGGATGGCACGGCAGGTATACGCCGACTCCGTCAATTTCTTCTACAGCCAGGAAAACATACGTCCGCAGGCTTTTGCCAACCTCTATGCCGAAAAGCTGGAGAAGTGGGCCGATTCCATGTTCCTGACGGGCAAGGGGGAGGAAGCCTCCCGGATACTCGAGCGGGCGGCCAGGCTCCGGTTGCGCTTCGCATGTGACGAACAGGAGATACCCCAGGAACTTTTAGACAGGAAACCCGTGGTGATCTATACATGTGACCGGTCCGATATGGGCGTTCCGGATACGGACCGCAAGGAGCTGGAGGCGTTCATCGACTCCATTCCCGAGGTGCCTTCCGTGGTACGTGAGAGGGTAAAGGAGGATGCACGCATAAAGAAGTTTGACCTGAAAAAAAGGATGTTGGAAGATGCGGAAGAGTTCGGAGGGCAGGATGCACAATAACCCCACCGATGATGTGGAGGTTCGTTACTCCCATATCATCAAGGTCATCACCGACTGGATAGACACCACCAACCTGGTTGTCGTCGGCGGGCGCGGCCTGGCCAAGAGTACCGTCATACAAGCGCGCCGGTCGGCCGATTGCGTGTATGACATGCCCGGTGCGCCGTTGGCTTTCGTGGGGAATACATATACCAACTTAAGGGATAATATCATGCCGGCCGTCAAGACCGGCTGGGAACTGATGGGACTCTATGAAGGCGTGCACTATGTATCGTCCTGCCGGCCACCGGAATCCTGGCGCAGGCGTTGCAGCGTGATCGTCGACGATTACAAGAACACGGTCTCTTTCTTCAACGGATGCATTATCTTTCTGGGATCCCTGGACCACCCCTCCCTTCTGGCGGGCAAATCGGTCGTTCATTTGTTCTTCGACGAATCCAAATACGCCCCCGACAATAAAGTCAACCGGGCCATGCCCGTATTGCGCGGGGATGCCATACGTTACGGATGCAGCCACTATTTTCTGGGGGTGACCATTACCACCGACATGCCCGACGTGCTGGAGGGTGAGTATGACTGGTACTTCCGTTACGTCTGTCTGGTCGATCCTCAGCGCATCCTGCGTATCGCCCAGGCGGCTGCGGAGCTGAACAGCCTGCGCGTCCGCCTGGTAAAAGCGGGAAGGACACGGACGGACTGCGGGGCTCTTAAGAAGAAAATCGCCTGGTACGAGGCGGGGCTGCTGAAGATGCGCAAGGGGCAGACCTACTTCATCAACGCCTCGAGTTTTACCAACATCGACATCCTTACGCCTGAGTACGTCCGTCGCCTTCTCGACGGGGCGCTCGAACTCCACGACTTCCTTAAGTCTGTAGTGGGGATGCGTCCGGGGCTTCGCCGTGACACGCGCTTCTATATCGCTTTCGGGGAAAGGCACAAGTATACCGACGGGACACGGTACGGAGAACCTGCACAAAGCTGCCTGGACCTGCGTTTCCTCAGGCGCGGCGAGCCCATCGACGGCGGCGTGGACTTCGGTAACCAGCTGTCCCTGATAGTAGGACAGCAGGACGGACCGCTGTACCGCCTTCACAAGAACTTTTACGAGCTTCCTCCCGGATGGTTCAGGCAGCTGGCCGACCAGTTCCTGGCATTCTTCCTTAACCATGAGGAGAAGGAACTGAACCTGTATTACGACCGGGCGGGCAATAACTTCGAGAAGCAGAAAGAGGATTACGCCCGCAAGCTCAAGCAGGCCATCGAGATAGACGGTGACGGTAACCGCACGGGATGGATTGTCAACCTGATGAGCCGCAAACAGTCCAATATCCGCCAGGATGAAGAGTACGATTTCATGCAGGAGCTGATGACAGGCGACAACGACGCCCTCCCCACTTTGCTTGTTGACGCGGTGAACTGTCGCGAGACCATCTCCAGTATCGAGAAGGCGCCTGCGGGTATCCGTTACAAGGGACAGCAGAAGATCATCTACAAGGTCAAGAAGTCCGAGAAGCTGGAGCCCAAGAAACTGCCCATGCTCTCCACGAACTTCTCCGACGCCTTCAAGTACCTGATGATGCGGGGGGCCTGGAGGCGTGCCGTCAGGGGCAAGTCCGGCCGCAGCAGGTCCGGTCCCTACATGCCCGGACTCGATGACCTGACGGGGGGATAAGAAAGGCAATTGCCTTGTTTTGCCTGACCGCTTCCGGAAATACCGGAAGCGGTTTTTCGTTCCCAACCCTTCTGCCTGCCTGCCCTTAATGTAATCATATTTCACCATTTGCCCCTCAGGCAATTGCCTTTCGGCTTCTGAGCGGCGCGGTCTTCGGAAGGTGTTCTTTACGAGTGTTTGCGCGTGTAAAAACAGTTAATTGTTTTATTACAAGTAAATTAACGAAAGGAAGACCAAAATTTTATGTCCAAAAACGATGTTTTTAACACGTTTTAAATGAATTTCGTGCAAAAATCAAGGCAAAACGAAAAAAAAACTCATTTTGTGGATGGAATTTAGCTTTTTCCTCTTAAAAATGGCCTTTTCCCAGCCTCTTTTTTACTGTGTGATATAACCGTTGTTGCCTCTTAGGATGTGTCAATTTATTATTTTAAAGAATGCCTGTTGCATTTTTTCCACATCTATTCAAACCTGTATTTTCGCTCCTGTCCGGCTAATATCCGATACCGACCTGCATGATGTCGGCTTTGTCCTTTATCCTGTACCCTGAAAGGAGCAAATTTGCTTTAAAAAACAAAAGGATGAAAGGATTGACAGAACTGATTGTGGCGGGCTGTATTTTATTCGGCCTGCTTCTTACGCCGCTGGTTTTCTCCATACTGGATTTTATAAGCGGAGTGCGCAAGGCCCGGCAGCGCGGTGAAAGGATCACCTCGGACCGGTATCGCAGAAGCGTAAAGAAAGTGGCCGGTTATTATAACCTGCTGCTGGCATTGGTGGTTGTGGACTGTATGCACATGGGTTGCAGCTGGTTTCTCAACAGTTATTACGATTACCATATTCCTACGTTCCCGTTCGTTACCCTGGCGGGGGCGTTCTTTGTAGCCGCCATCGAGATCAAGAGCATACGGGAAAAGGCGGAGGATAAGGTCAAGAAGGAGCTCACCGACGTGGCCCTGCTTGCCGTGGAAATCGCCAAATACAAAGACACGCCCGCGGAAGCTGCCAAGGCGATTGCGGACTATTTTAACGGAACCTCAAAAAAGGAGTGATATGAAACATGTTTTATACGCCCTGCTCCTGTGCGCCCTTTTCCAGGGGTGTGGCAGCTCCAAGTCGGTCCTGGAGAAAACGGACAGACGGATAATGTCCGACAGCCTGGTGGAAATCAAGGGTAACCTCGAGCGGCGGGAAGGCGAAATACGGACCGATTCGGCAGGGTACATCCGGCAAGCCCGGCAGGACCGGATCGTGGTTATGTTCGACACCGGAAAACCGGTATCCTCACAAACCGGATTGCCCCCCGTCAAACAGATCTCTTTTACCGGGACCGCGCTTCATGAGGAATCGGGGTCCACCGCGGCGGTTTACTCCTTCCAAAGCAGGCGGGCGGATTCCTCCTTGCTGCTACGCACACACCGGGAAGAGGAAAACAGGAAAGAGCTCCGGAGCGATCGGAAGACAGCACCCGGATCACTGCTCCGAAGCATCGCTTTACCGGCCGGCCTGATCGTGGGTGCTTACCTCCTGCTGCGTATGCTATGTAAACGTTTGCCTGAAATCAAAGCGCTATGGAAAAGGATATTCAAAGGATAAACGTTTATACGGCCATCGAGCAGATGAAACGCCTTTCCCAAGAAGGGGAAACATTTTCCCTCTCTTTCCGCAAATATGACCGCCAGCGACACAGCGGCGGGGATACGGTAAGGCTCAACCACGCCCGGCTTCGCCCGAAAGCTTCGGATGAAGAGATTGAGAATGCCTCTTATAAGCTCTTTCTGGTGGATACCGATACGGGCAGGGCCATCAATTGCTGGCAGATTCTTGTGACCAGTTTTAACGGAATTAAAACTTATGTGTAGATTATGGAAATCAGAAGAACCGGAAATACCGGATTTATAGATACCGGGGAGGGGCAGCTTATCTCCTTCGCCATGGGAAAGGGATGGTCTCCTTCTTCCATCAGCTTCAGCCGCCCGGAGAGCTGGCAGACCCGCAAGATACGGGTCGCGGGTGTGAATATCGTGCCCATGGGTGCCAATAACGACCTTCCCGGCGACGTACAACGCCTGCTGGATAACTTCTACGGCGGTGAGGGTATCATGGGTAAAATACAGGGATTGCAGTGGGGAGAGGGCCCCCGCTTCTTT
Organism: Bacteroides sp. HF-4919; assembly: GCF_018860125.1. Lineage (NCBI taxonomy): Bacteria > Pseudomonadati > Bacteroidota > Bacteroidia > Bacteroidales > Bacteroidaceae > Bacteroides > Bacteroides sp. HF-4919. Next base: position 419,745 of record NZ_JAHKNF010000003.1, on the reverse strand, counting down.
GAGGAGGCCATCGACTCCGAAAACAACCGCTTTTACCGCAAATGGATACTTGATGACGTCATACAGGCGGATCTGGAGAGCTGGGATTACCGTGACTATATGCTCCGCTGCCTGGTGGACCTGGTGCACATGCAAGGGTTCTGGGTAAAGTTCATCCGTAACCGGGGACCGCGTATCGGAGAGGATGGAAGGATAATCAGGCTGGAACATATCCCTTACAGGAAATGCCGCTTCGAATATCCCGATGACAGACACGATTTGCCACAGAACGTATATGTGGGCGACTGGCCCTTCCCCGATCCCGACAGGCTGGCCAAATATCCCGTTTTCAATCCGGCGGACCCGTTCCGGCATCCGGTATCGGTCGGCTATTTCAACATATACTCCTTTTGCAGGGACTTTGTCAGCACGCCCCGTTTCCTGGGGGCTTTCCCGTGGCTGGAACTGGCGGGCACCATCGCCCCCTTGCTGGCAGCCTATAATGCCAACGCGTCGGCACTGAGCCTGCATATAGAGAGCCCGCAGGCCTATTGGGACGCGGCAGAGGACAGGATCAGGGAAATATGCAAGCGTAAGGGGGTGCCTTATTCGGCCAGAATGCTCGAGGAATTCAAGGATGAAGCCATGGAGAAGTTCGCTTCAGGAGTGACCGGCAGGGAGAATGTGGGCAAATACATGCACACGACCAGGTTCTGGGATGCGGACGCCAATGACTTCCAGGGCTGGACGATAACCCCCATCGACAAGAAAATAAGGGATTATATCGAAAGCCAGATCAAGATCGCCAACAAGGCTGATGCCGCGGCCACATCCGGGTTCGGACTGGATCCGGTGCTCTCAAACCTGATCATGGATAACAAGCTGTCCTCAGGGTCGGAAAAACTGTACTCCATCAAGGTGTACAATGCCAGTGAGACGGCCATACCGGACATGATCCTGTGCAAACCGCTGATGCACTACATACGGGCCAATTATCCGGGAAGCAGAACACAGGTGGGGCTTTACCGGAGTGTGGTGGAATCCGAGCAGAGTGTATCACCCGCAAACAGGATGAAAGAAAATATATAAAAACAAAAAAGGAGGATCCATGAACCGTTTTTTTATAGACTATAACCAATTGAAGACCTTTGACAAAGAGCTTATACGGCTTTATCACGAAGAAGCGGGCAAACGGATGGCCGATTTAAAGGAAATCGAGTCCCTGATTACCGACAGGGCATACCGGCTGTTCAGTATATATTATGCGGTAGAGATAGCGGTGGTCGGGTACGTACTCACCCAAATAGATAAAACCCGGGATATGGGATTGATCAATGCCGGCATGGCAATTGTGGTTTTCACCGCAATATCGCTTTGGTATGTGGTTAAGGTTATGAGGCCACATGGGGTGATGCCGGCGGGCAGATCACCGGAAAACCTCCAAATCGGAAAGAACTGCAGGTATTTTGAAGAAAACAGATTCGCCAATAAGTATGCTTATATCATGGCAGGGGAGTTGATGAACCTGCAATATAAAATAGATGCCCAAAACGAGAAAAATGCGGAAAGAGCCAGGCTCAGCAATGTATCGATAAACTTCATGCTGGCAGGACTGGTTCTTGCCGTACTGGTCTTTGTCCTTACGGTTGTTTTCCGGTGAATCCGGGAATGTCTACCGGATTTGATCACCAAAACTTTCCGTTCCACCTGTTTCGGTGGGAATGTCATAATCTACATCCGGTATGACAGGGAGTGTATCCCCGTCATTGAGAAGGATTCCATAACCGTTTTTTTCTTCGTATGGCATATTTCCAAAAGGGTGAACCCCTATCACTACGTGCCCAAAAGGTACATCCGAACCTTTAATCCGATTTTACGGATTACGCAATGAAAAGGGATTCGTGTTATGATATTAATTGGGCGGGGCTAAGATACGAAATAATCCTAAACGCAGAAAGAGTCATGTATTTATATGCGGTATTTTTTAATGCAAGCTGAAAAAAAGTGATAAAAAATATGAAACTGATATTTGATAAAGATTCAAACGGCACGCAGGAACTGGTCGACGCCCTGGGTCTGATCGATGCCCGCACGGACTTCTCCAAATGGAAACCGTACATACCTTTAAGCGTACGTCGCCTGACCGCCATCATAGGGCAGGAGGTTTATGACAAGGTTCTCGACTTCTACCAATCGGCAAGCGTCGATCCGGATGGCAAGCTCACCCGCCTGTTGGGAATGGTGCAGCAGTCCGTAGCGCTGTTTACCTGGCTGAAAATCATCCCCACACTGGATGCGCAGCATGGGAACACAGGCAGGCAGAAGCGCCTGGGGGAGCACGAAAAAGGGCTGACAGCCTTACAGGAGTACAAGGATGAAGCCAACATCCTGAGTCAGGCCTATGAGTCGGTAGATGCCCTGATAGCATATCTGGAGCAGGAAAAGTTCGATTTCTGGATACAAAGCCCCAAAAGGAAGGCTGTATCGGAATTGCTCCTGAGTAGCAAGGAGGCATTTGATTTTTACTATGTAACCGGCAGCCACCGCCTGTTTCTGACCCTGGCACCCATCATCCGGGAGGTGCAACAGAGGCATATCATCCCGATAATCACGTACGGCCGTTATGAAAAGCTGGTAGCGGGCCAGCAGGTGGCAGAGGGGTTCCGAGACGCCGTCTGCCGGCCGCTGGCCCTGCTGTCCATGAGCAAGGCCGTGGAACGTTTGCCCGTGGAGGTCCTGCCCGACGGTGTGGTGCAGGTGCAGCTTGCAGGAAGCGTCCGTGAAAAACTCAGGGCGGAAGCCGAAGCGCGCAAGACAGTGGCAAAAAGCCTGGAACAAGATGGCATGCGGGATCTTGCCGCGCTGGAGGACCTGGTCGCGGCGCTCGACGCCGCACCGGACGAACCGGATCTGTATGTACCCTCGATCACCCTTCAATCAAAAGGCATAACATTCTGACTATGAAAGAAATTACATACAACAATCAAAAGAAAGAGATTCCGGACTCCCTGGAGGAGTTATCACCCAAGGAGTATTACCGTTACCTGGAGTTGGTATTAATGATGAATGCAGGGGAGATTTCTCCTTTCCAGATGCGCTGCAAGCTGCTTTCCTGCCTTCTGGGGATGAAGCACAGCCTTCTTCTGTGCCGGGGAGAAATACAGGAAGAACTTTTGGCGCAACTCCCCGCCCTGGACGGGTTCTTCGATATCACCTCGCAGGAGGGGATGACGGTTTACGACGCCCGCCTGAAAACTGGCCGGAACCTGCTGCCCGCCTATAAGGAGTGGAAAGGCCCGGGGGATATGCTCTCGGGGATTACTTTCGGACAGTTTATCGAGTGCATGGGTGTGATGGCGGAAATGGAGCGCGCCCGGGAGCAGGGAAATGAAGAGGGTATAGGGGAACTGATATCTTCCATAGGCAGACTGCTTTATAAGAAACAGGGTCCTCAGGAAACCGGCACTCCTCCTTTCCCGGTCTGCTTCCACGCATACATCTTCTTTCTCGCGGTCTGGGAGCTGATTTACAGTGTCCCCATTTCAACCAACGGGAAGGACATTGACTTCTCGATCCTGTTCGAGAGATCCGGGCGGGGGAATGCAGGGGACAATACCAGCTGGGTGGGAATCTCGTACGACGTGGCCGCATCGGGTGTTTTCGGTGATTTCAGACAGGTAAACGACACCCCTTTCTGGGATGTGATGCTATACATTTATAAATGCAGGTTTGAAATGTTACATAACAATAAGAAGCAATGAAGTATTTTACAATCAAGGAATTAAGCCACAGCGATACGGCCGTGGCGCGCGGGATTGACAATACCCCTACGGGGGAGGTGGTTCACAACCTGACAGAGCTGGTGGAAAACGTCCTCGACCCGCTCCGTGAAAAGTACGGGAAGCCCATCCGGGTAAGTTCCGGTTACCGGAGCGCTGTGCTGAACAGAAGCGTGAACGGGGCGACCTCCAGCCAGCACCTACTGGGTCAGGCCGCCGATATTACCGTAGGCAGCAAGGAGGGAAACCGCCGGCTTTTCGAGATCATCCGCAAGGAACTGCCTTTCGACCAGCTGATCGACGAGAAGGATTTCTCCTGGGTGCATGTGTCATTCCGCACAGGCAAAAACAGAAAACAGGTATTAAAACTCTAAAACTGTTCAGCTATGGTAGATTTACAGCAATATGAAGAATATTTCCGGGAACTCAGCCAGGCGTTACCCGGGATCGGTTCGATGCTCCCTGTCACCTATGATATAGACATATATGAATATGTCCAGTCACTCCGGGCAGAAGACCTGCCTGTACTGTTTGTAGTCCTGCCCACCTGCGAATCCCTCAGTCGGGATCCGGATTGTGTGGTCGAAAGGAATTTCGGCATGTGTCTTCTTCTGGACAAAACCGACTGGCAACGGGAACGCGGGTTGGATGCACAAAAGCGCCTTCAACCGACTTTTGAAGAGATCAAGAGCATGATGCGCCAGGAGTATGGCCGGTGCGGAATTTTTTCACGGCTGAACCTGGAGGAGATGACATCCTCTCCCGAGTCCGGACTGTTCAAGGAGTTGTCCGGATGGAGTCTGGGGTTTACGTTTGATTCAATATAAAGGCGGACAAAAATGGAGAACGACAGAGTTTCTTTAGAAGATTTGACCCAGGGACAGTGGCTGGAACTTCGTTACCAAATGGAACCCAGGAATTTCAAACGCCTGGTAGAGCGTGCCCGCAATGCCGGAATCGATGTTCCCGCCTGCGTAGGGGTAAAAAACTATGCCCCAAAGATTAAATTCTCTACGTTAAGTGAAACGGCACGTTATGTCCGCTCCCAGGATATTGAGGCTGTAAAGACCTTTAACCGCAGGTGTGAGAACTGGTCAATTTTCGTGACCGCCGAACTGCGCAGCCAGGCACGTATGTCCTTCCCTCACAATCCTAAGCGCTCCAAGGGTGCCACACCCTTGTCTGAAAGCATCAATGGCAATGTCAGATACGACAAGAAATACAAGGTGGAGGTCCGCTCCCTGGGCTTCTCCTTCGCCCGGCATGGCGTCATGCTGCATTACGGGGCGTCAAGCGGACACGGAGGATATATCGGCAGCAAGTGGAGGGATCGTTTCGGGAACATACGCACCACTAATCCCGCCAGTTTTGGCAAGATGGGGCAGGGGAACCGTAAGGCGGTGCACTGGTTCAATCCGGTGCTTCGCAAACATCTTCCCACCCTGGCGGATATCGCCGCCGAATACTGTATGGACATGTCTCTGAATCTGGCCGGGCTGTTCCTGGAAGAATAGCAACAACAAAGAGAGGTACGCGTGGAAGAGACATGCTCCCTCCCTTTGTCCTTTACCCCATGGACCGTATCCGTGATATTTGCCCTAAAAAAGAATAATATGGCGGACAAAGATCTAACCAGGGGTATCAAAATTTATCTGGATACCACTAAATACAGCCAGGGGATGAAACAGCTTTCCCAGGCGACAAGGGAATACGAATTCACGCTTAAGGGATTGCGGGAAGCGGGAAAGGGAAATACCGAGCAGGCCAAACGCCTGGAAGCCCAGATCGCACAGAACAAGAAAATCTACCAGCAATACAGCGCAGAACTCGATCGGCAGAAAAAGATACTGGAGAACCTGGACAAGGCTACTTATCCCGAACTGGTGGCCATGCAGAAGAAATTACGTGCCCAGGTGCAATCCAGCAAGCGGGACACTACGGAATATACCGTGGCATTACAACAACTGACCCGGGTAAACCTGGAGGTGGCCGAAGCTCAAAAAGAGATGCGCCGCCAGAGCGAAAAGCAGCAAGAAAGCTTTTCATCCCTTACCAGGATGAAATCCGCAGTAGTCGGTTTTTTCGCCGGTATAGGTGCCAGTGCCGGCTCCTTCTTTGCAAACAGCATCTCGGAGGCCAGGTCCTGGATGTCCGAAGGTATCAGACTGGCGGCAAACGCCGACGGTGTCAGGCGCGCTTTTGACAAACTCGACCGCCCGGGAATGCTTTCGGAGCTCAGGAAAGCCACTAAAGATACGGTGAATGACCTGGAGCTCATGCAGGCCGCGGTACGCGCCAAAGACTTTCGTATCCCGCTCGATGACCTGGGGAAATACTTGCAGTTTGCCCGGTTAAAAGCACAGCAGACCGGACAGAGCGTGGATTATCTGACTGACTCGATCATAACCGGACTGGGTCGTAAATCGCTGCTGATACTCGACAACTTAGGCCTGTCGGCCGCGGAGGTCAACGAGGAGATGGCCAAAACGGGGGACCTGATGACAGCGGTGGCTGCAATCGTGGACAGGCAACTCGCACAAGCGGGGGAGAATTACGTGTCAGCTGCGGACAAGGCCGCTCAAAAAGCCGCGGAGCTGCAAAACAGGCAGATGGAAATCGGAAGGCTCCTGCTTCCTCTGCAAGAAAAATGGAGCAGTCTCTTCCAGTCTCTCAAGCTCGGTTTTTCAGATGTGGCGCTCTGGATATTGGAACATAAAAAAAGCATCATTACGCTTATCTCCGTGGTTACCGGTTTTATTCTGGTTTATAAAACGGTTATTCTTCTGCAAAAAACATGGAACGGGCTTTTAATGCTGGGCAAGGCGGTCAGTCTGGCCTACGCCTCTGTTGTGGCCATGCAGAGAGGAAACATCCTCAGAAGCGCTGCCGTCATGAAAATGTATAATGCCTCGGTGGCGTCCAACAACATCCTGGTAAAGGCATGCACCGCATCCACTTATCTGTTTGCCGCCGCCAAGGCGGTGCTTACCGGGAATATCAACAAGGCCCGGATTGCCATGCAGGCCTTTTATGCAATCACCAAAATAAGCCCGCTGGCCATAGTGGCCACCGTGGTCGCCGCCCTGACATACAAGCTGGTGTCTTATCGCAGGGAACTTACGGCGACGGAAAAAGCGGAGCGGAGCCTGCACCGGGTGCGGGCGCAGGCCGCCGACACCGTAGCCACCGAAACCCGGGAACTGAATACCCTCCTGGGAATCGCACGCAACGAGAAAATAAGCAAGGAGCAGCGGATGGAGGCCATAAAAAGGCTCAACGCCTTAAGTGAGGAATACCTTGGCGGCCTGAGGCTGGAAACAATCAACACCAGGGAAGCCACGGCCGCAGTGAAGGACTACACGGACAACCTGTTGTCCATGGCCAGGATACGCTCGGCAAACTCAAGGCTGGAGGAGATCCAGAAAGAAAAAAGGGCACTGGAGGAACAACGTAAGGATATCCATGCCAACCGGAATCTCTGGGACAGTTTCAAACTGGGGCTCGCCAAAGGGTTCAATTCCTTGTCCGTAGCGGTAAAGGGGTATTCCGACACCTGGTCGGAGGGGGTCATCCATGACTATTTTGCAAGGGAATTCGATCAGATACAAGCCTTGAACCGGGAAGAAAAGAAACTTACGCAGGAGATCACGGCCTCACAGCAGGATATCATTAAGGTCGATACCCAATCCGAGGCAAAAACCAAGGACCTTATCCAGGCCAAAAAGGAAGAGATTGCCCAGGCTGAGCGGGAAGTCGCCTCGACGCCGGCCCTGCTGGCCGCCAAAAACCGGAAACTCCAACAGTTGAACGAGGAGCTTAAAGCGTTGCAGCAGCTGGGGACTATCCGGGAAACCCCGGACGGATTCGCCTCGCAGACCGACAAGGTCCTCTCGGCCCTGAATGAGAGGCATGAAAAGGAGCTGCTCAAGATCCGGGAAAACAAGGAGAGGCAGCAGCAGACACAGGCACAATATAATAAGGCCGTGCTGGCGGAAGACATAAGGTTTCACACCCAAAGGCTCGGTATCCTCGAAGGGCTGGAGAAAAAGACCGCCCGGACCAAACTCAGGCAGCTGGCCGACATCCGGGCAAAAATGACGGAAAGCTCCGCCAAAATACTGGAGTTACAGCGGAAACTGGATGAAAACGAGGTTGCCCTGCTACAGGAACAGCGGGATAAAAAACTGGCCATACAGGAGGATACGTACAAGGCCGCCAGGGCACAGATAGAATTGAATTATGCAAACCTGCATATTACGCAGCAGCAGCGCGACATGTTGCTGTTGAGCCTGGAGGAGTCCAATTCCCGGGAAAGACTCGGTATCCTGAAGGAATACCGGAAGGATGTGGAAGCCCTGGAGCTACAGACGGGGGATGTGAAAATACAGGCCGTCAAACTCTCCGGGCAAAAGGTATTGGAGGCGGAGCTGGCCAACGCCAAAGACAGGGCCGCGCAGCAAAAGGCGATCGAAACCATGCTTTCCTCTTTCAAAAAAGAGTTCAACCTTTTCAATCTGCCGGATGAAACGGACCTTCAGCTCAAGGTGCTGGAAGCGTCATACCGGGCCCGGCTGGAACTGATCCGCAATGCGCTCAAAAACGAGCTTGTCACAAAGGATCAGGCCGCCCGGCAGGAAAGGGAGCTGGAAGAAGCGTACAGCACCGCAAAACTGAACATAACCCGGGGTGCCGAAGAGCGCAGAAACGGGATTTTGGAGAAGTACGGGCTGCTCGGATTCCAGCAACGCTATGCCATGCAGATGGCGGCCCTCAAGCGGGAGAAGGAACAGGGGTTGATAGGTGCCGAAGCATATGCAAAGGCCGAAAAGATGCTCAAGATACAGTTCTGGAAAGAGGCTTTCGATTATTATTCCAACCTGTTTTCAGGCGCTGTCTCGGCCCTGCAAAACGCCGAGATCGCGAACATGGAGGCCAAATATGACGCCGAGATCGCCGCGGCACAGGGAAACGCGCAGGAGGTCGAACGACTGGAAACGGAGAAGGCGCAGAAGAAGCTGGAGATCGAGAAGAAATACGCCGACGTGCAGTTCGCCGTAAAAGCCAGCCAGATCATTGCCGACACGGCCGTGGCCATCATGAAAGCGCTCTCGCAACTGGGACCGATCGCAGGACCGGTGGCGGCAGCACTGATGGGAGTAACCGGAGCCGCCCAGCTGGCCGTGGCCAATGCTGAAAGACAAAAGGTAAAGAGCATGACGCTCTCCGGAGCGTCCGGCTCCACACCCGTAAGCGCCGAAAGGGTGGTGAACGCCTCCGGGGGATATGACCAGGGAGGTTACACCGGGGACGGAGACCGCTACGAGGTGGCGGGCGTCGTCCACAGGGGAGAGTACGTCATTCCGGTGCCGGAAATGAAGAACAAGCGGGTGGTCAACATGGTAAAGGTTATCGAAAGCATACGCCGCAACCGGACATCGGCCAATCCATGGCCCGGGTATTACGAGGGAGGGAAGGTCACGGAGAGAGAGCGCCCCGGACAGGACATCGACCGTCTGAACCGGGCGGCGGAGAAATTGGAAAGGGCCTCAAGGAATCTCTCCCGGCCGGCAAAAAGTTACGTCCTGCTGAGCGACATCAACGCGGCACAGGATTTACAGAAGAGTTCAGAGAAACCATTTACAAGAACAGACCAATAATACAACCAGTATGGCATTAACCATTCAGACAGAGAAAGGGATATTCGACCTTCCCCAGGATTTCAGCGTGGAGATAGAGAACACATCGCCCATGTACACCGACAAGGGCAGCCAGACGATCGCATCGACGTTGCCGGCAACTGGGCACAATCTTTCGATGGTGGATTACATCCACCGCCCGGATATCCGCAATGCGCCAAAGCGGGACGCCGCGGCGGTGGTGACCGACGGGGTTTACCGGCGGACAGGAAAGCTCAATATCACCTCCGTGTCAACGGAGTCGGGCATCGTATGCAACATCGGTTTTGATGAAAGCATCATGTACGAAGCCTGGAAAAACGTATCACTCAAGGAACTTCCGGGACTGCCGGTCATCAAATACCCGGAAGGCGTCGCAGCCCTTGCCCGTCACCTGGAGGAAGTGATGCGCTACCAAACCCCGGCGGATTATCACGTGTTCCGCATACAGGTGGCGTCTGAAACCCTGGAAGAGACGGAGTATCCGGAGTTCATCAATCCCATAGGGTCGGACGGGAAGACATACGCCCTGCTGAAGGAAGCACGGACCGAGAGGGTTGTCATATCGGGCCAGGCCGTAGATGTAAAGGTGCCTGCAGGATACGGGATATCGCCGTTCCTGAAGGTATCCCGCATATTGGAGATGATATTCTCGGCATACGGCTTTACATTGGTGGAGAATCCCTTTGCCACCGATTACCAGCTCAGCAAGATGGTCGTGCTCAACAATGTGGCGGACACCATTGTCACCGGAGAGATCGACTACAGGAATTTGATGCCGGACTGTACCGTCAACGAGTTCCTGGACGCGCTGTTTTGCCGTACCGGGGCCAAGGTTTACGTAAATGCCGGCCGGAAAGCCGTCATACGCCTGCTCAAGGATTCGATAGGCGCAACGGCATCCGCCGACTGGACACCGCTCAAGGCCTCGGAACCGGAAATAAACTACACGCCCGCAAAGCAGCTCAAGCTCTCGGCGGGCACATCGTTCAAGGAAGCCGAACCGGCGGCGGACTCCTTTGAGAAATTCCTTAAGCCTTATGGGGGGATCATTACGGAATTTACAGGGGACCGGGACGTGCCCGACGAACTGTACATAACCTACCAGCCTTCCACCGGAAGATATTACAAGCGGGACATCGTGAACAAGAAAAAGAAGTGGATATCCAGCGACTTTTTCCCATGGGACAAGGGCACCCCCGGTGTGGAATACCTGGAGATAACGGGAAAGGACGAATGTGTCCCCATGGCATTTAAAACGGGGCTGCTGACTCCCGGATATCTGGCGGGGGCGGTCAACATCAACACAACCCTCAGAGGGGCCGCCAAGGAGCAGGGGGAGAAGAAGCAGACACCCCTGGCTTTCTGCTTTGCCATGGGGAAAACCAATCAGATTATAGGGGCCGGGGCCCTTGTGGAGGAGTATTATTTCGGCAGCTCACTCTGCCGGGGGCCCAAAGGCGAATACTTTCAGGACCCGGGGGGGAATGTTTACAGGTATTCACTGGTTTTCAGGGGAGAGGACGGGGCGTTTAACCGGTTCTTTAAGGAGTACGACGCGGTCCTGAGGCATGCCGATCATGTCTATGCGGTGCAGATGAACCCGGACAAGGCCGGACTGCTGAAGCTGGACACTTCCCGGCCCGTCATGCTGCACGGACAAAGGATGATGGTCGAAAGCCTCAAGTACGCGCTTCCGCTGCGCAAAGGACGCCCTTGCCAGGTGAAACTGCGTTCCCTTAAACTCTTGCAGCCCTACGACCTGGACAAGGAGCAGGAATTGGTGCCGATGACTCCGCAGCAGGCGACATGGAAGGTCTTTACCTATTTCGACAGGGATATGGAACTCAGGGTGCAGGAGCTGCGGGAGCAGCCCGGGATCATCAGGGTCGACGTCGTGGCAAAAGAGGTGCTGACCAGGCCGGAAGAGGGTGATTTCGACATGTACCCGCCACCATCCTTGCAGGATGTTGCCGACAGAAGGAAGATCATGTACACCTATAAGGGGAAACTCAAATACAGACCGTATCCACCGGGGCTTACACAGGAGGAGGTTGTAAACTACAGGGCGGGAGTCATTGCCGTAAAGATATAAATCCTGTCCTTTAAACTACCGTGCCAAACGGTCATTTTTGCAGCATGGAAACAAAAAATCAAAATAAGATAGTGACGGCGCCCTCCCTGGAAAATACACGGGAGCTTTACGGGATTTACCGCCAAAGATACGGGGCTGACAAGACCCCGGAGGACTTTTACCGGTTTATGACAACCCCCGGCGTGGAAAGGCGATCCTTTCTGCTTGAGAATACCCGAACGCGGCCGCTATCCATTAACAACACGATCATTCATAAGTGCGTATGAGTTTCGAGATTATCAGAAAAACCGGAGAGATCGCCTTTGTGGCAAACCCTATCGCCTTTGAGGTAAAAACCTCCGGGGAGGCCGAAATTGAAATCCGTCTCAGGGTTGGAGCACAGGAGGTGTTTTCAGCCTCCTACGTACCTTTTGGCGACAGGATCCATTTCGACATTGCCGAAATCTTGCAGCCCTTCGTTACTTCCGGACCCTTGGAGGACTCGGAGGATCTGATCCTGCCCGTATCCGGTTTTATGGCCGGTTACACGCTCGAGGTAAAAGGGCGGGAGACCCGGACACTCACCGGCAAGGCGATATGCGGGGGGATCAGCAAACAGGCGGCAAGGGAAATGGCCGGCAGGGGAATGGACTTTATCCTGAACCGGCTCAGGGATTATTCATCACAATTCCTCTTTACCACGCGGACCCGCGGGAAGCATATTGCGATAAGGGAAACCGAAGTCTCCCCCCTGATCTTCATTCATCCGGACAAAAGGATACAGGTGGAATCTGAATATGGAAACAGAATAAAACTGCCTGAAGGGACAGCCGGAGAAATTTATGCTTTAAACATAGGGCAGATCCGGCGGGAGTTTTTCCACAGATATAACCAGATCGTGTCATTCATCCGGGTATTGGTGCCAGCCGAAGAAGCCTTTGACATTTCTTTCACACCCGGGGAAGTGTCAGAAAACGGACTGTCATTTCTCTTCAGAAACTCTTTGGGATGCTATGAAGTGATAGAAATGCCGGGGAAAATGATTTACTCCCTTGACCGGGGGGATGATGAAAACTACCGGACATTCGATGAAGAGGGCGGTGATTATATAACCGGACGTCCAAGGCCCGACCTCCTGCAAAAAATGAAGCTGAATACAGGATTCAAGAGGAAAACAGAGTTGAAATTCATTCAGGATCTGCTCTCCTCGGATGATATCCGGCTGCTTGACGGAACCGCCCGAAGGCGTGTACTGGTAACTTGCGAAGAGTACGGTTATGAAGAACCCATGAAGGAGCCGACATCCCTGGTGCTCGATATCGAGGTTGCCGAGCGGGAATCCAATTACACCCCGGACATGGACGGGGAGAACGCCCCGCCTTTCATCGAACTTCTGCCCGGGGAGGTGGAAATACCCTCAGAAGGAGGGCAGGTCAGAGTACGGGTCGAATCAAATATCATGTGGGAGGCGGTTTGATTCCTAGTTCTTATGGAACTTGGAAAACACCTCGGACGGGGAGTGAAAGCAAAGCGAATTAAAAACAAAGCGAATTAAAAACAGTAGAAATCATTTAATAAATTACAAGTATGGCAAAAGCAAGTTGGTGCAATGTAAGCCCCATGTCAGGCAAAGGAAATGGCACTTTGACAATTAGCGCTGGTGCTCACGGAGGGCGTGTAGCACGAAGCACGACGGTTACAGTAACGGCGGTAAACGGAACGAAACCGTCTAAAACAATAGCAGTATCCCAAGCAGGGGTAGGAACTGTGACTACAATGGATTCATCTAAACCAGATGTACCCGCTACAGGGGGAACTGTGACTATCAACGGAACATCTACCAGTTCAAAACTAAGATGGAAGATACCTGCACGCGCAGGCGCTTTACAGATTGTAGATCTTCTGACGGCGAGTATGTATGGTGTGACATGTGCTGTTACGGTAAACGGAGGAGCGATAACAAGTGATGCGGCGATAGCCGGTGACCCGGGAGCTTCAGGAAGATATAATTTTGTTGCTACGGTGACTTTTTCAGCGGCAAAATTTCCCGTTAACACGACGGTGAATTTTACGGTAATTGATGACACCGGTGCCGAAAAGGTATGTACTTTCACCTGGAACGCCGGGGCATCTACTCTTTCATTAGATAAGTCTTCCCTATCATTGGTTAACGGTGGAGCCGGACAAACCGTAAATGTTACTTCCAATGATGATTGGAATGTCTCTTAAAAGGTAAAAAAAGGATAGGAAGCGTCTAAATCGCAACCTATCCTTGTTTCTTATGATGCCGCCCATTCGTCATTGGAAGTAACATTTACGGTTTGTCCTGTCCCTGCATTCACAAGCGATAGCAAGGACTTGTTCACCGAAAGAGTAGACGTTCCCGCTGCCCATTTAAATTGGCACCTTGCCGTCTTTCCTGCACTATCAGTCACGTCAACATTAGGAGCTAACGGTGTGGGCAACGGATTGCGGGCTATTTCCAGTTTGATGGAAAACGCATAAGAACCGTTCGCTCCGGGGGCTGCTGGGATAGTAACCGTCTCTGAGGCGGCAAGCACTTTGTTAGTAATTCCCGGAGCATTGAATTTTGCGGAAGCGGTAACCCCCGGAAAGTTAATCAGAGGAACCGATATTTTCAATGTCGGGCTGTTAGAGCTCCCGTTAATAGTGACAGACCCTCCTTCTCCGGGTAAATCCGGTTTAGAGGTATCCATCGTTAATTGCACTCCTACGCCGGCTTGTGATACCGCTATACTGGCCGAGGGCTTCGTTCCGTTTTTAGCCGTGACGGTCACTGTCGTACTGCGGGCCTCCCGTCCGGCATGTGCTGCCACACTGATTGTTAAAGTACCGTTCTTGCTCCCTGACATGGGGCTTACATTGCACCAACTTGCTTTTGCCATACTAATCGTAATTTATTAAATGATTTCTACTGTTTTTAATTCGCTTTGCTTTCACTCCCCGTCCGAGGTGTTTTCCAAGTTCCATAAGAACTAGGATGTCCTTTACGCCCTGAAAAGAGTATGCGAACTTTGCGGCAACCATTAAAATTACATCGACGTGAAACTTATTGTTTATAACAGCCGGCTTGCAAAACGCATGCTGTTTCCGGGGTATTCGACAATCATGTTATTTGGCATTATCCTGACTAAAAGTGGGAAAGAAGAATGTCCGCCTGCATTGATCCGGCATGAGCAAATACACCAAAGACAGTATTTAGAGTGTTTTATACTCCCAGTTTTACCGGCCGTCCTGTTTACCCCATGGATACTGACCCTATGCCCTTTGAGTTTCTATATACTTTATCTGACAGAGTGGTTCATAAGTTTCGTACGGTATTTTTGGGGTCAGGGAATGACGGATCCGGGCAGAGCCGGCCATAGGGCATATATGTCGTCGGCCATGGAGATGGAGGCTAAGGTAAAAGAGGTGGAAACAGGGTATCTCGAAAGAAGAAAACACTTTGCATTTATGAGGTATTACGACAAAATATAAATGAGATACAACGGAGAATACCTAATTATAGGTAAATTAAAGTAGAGTTCTCCATAGTTTAACTTTTTTAACCAATAATAGTATGCAGGAATGTATTAATGAAATACTTTTGTGCAAAAATATATTTATTCGCCATAAAAACACTTCGTTGTGAAACGCGGGAGTTGCTTATATTTTATAGAAAAGGAGAAGAAAAATCTCCAATCTACACTAGGGGATACATATCTCTTCACTAATAAATGATCCCCACTCAGTGTTTAAGTTAAATTTTTATATGTATCCCCGCCACTTAGTGATAAGAGGCGGGGTTTGTTTTGGAAAATCATTATCCCTATTTAAATAACTTACTTCAATGGATATGGTAGTTTCCCTATAGATAAAAGTCCCGTTATTTATCGAATATACAAGGTCATCTACTGAAATACACAAGGTGATTTTGGGGAATTATGCCACAATATGTATAGCGATTCTACACTTTTTCTACAATCCTTTTTTTAGTCATATTATATAATAATCTATTTATCAGCATATTATACTTATTATAAAACTTTGGCATACACCTTGCTCTTTGATAGATAAAGTTAGTTTTAATTATCCATACTAAAAATGTAATTATGAAGAAAGTATTAGTAGCATTGACAATGGTTATGGGGATGGGCAGCGCAGTAGCGTTTGCACAAGAACCGGTTAAGCTCCCCGCTATGGAACAGAATCAACAAACATCTCAAGACAAATTCACAAAGATTACTGTCAAAGAGCTTCCGCAAGTAGTCAAGAGTACTTTGTCCAAGGATTACGAAGGAACTATAGTTAAAGAGGCTTTCGTTGCTGAAAAAGAAAACGGAAAGGTTTACAAGATAATTGTAACAGCAATCAAAGAAGACCAATCAACTGAAGAGATAACTGTATTGTTGAATGAAAAAGGGGAACCTGTGAATGAAAAAGATTGCTAAGGAAAGCATTTCATTCACTATGTGACGAAATCAATTTCTTTTTTTAATCTTTAAGTACGAAAAAGAGGGGAATAAATACCTCTTGAAGGCAAAACAGTGATTAGTACCTTCTCCAAGCGTAAATGTGTTAATAGTGTCCTGCTTCTTAGTGATAAGAAGCAGGAATTAAAAAAAAGTAGGTTTAAAGCGAATTATAATTTATATGCACGCTTTTTCGATAAAAATCTTTCATTAAATTATTTGCCACAAAATCCTCGTTGAGAAACGCGGAAGGTAGTTTGTTTTATATGGGAATGGCTTAATATTACCCCTCTTGCACTATCGGTCATTCTCGAGAAAGCTATTCATAAATAGTAATCTTTTTTATTCTATCCCGCTTCTTAGTGATAAGAGGTGGGATTTTGTTTTCATATCCTCACCTAAAGAGTTATCCTTCCCGTGTCTCAGATCTCCCTTTGCTAACTTAAAGAGCGCGTGCTAATCACTATTTATTGGTACTCCCCCTTCCTTGAAAAAGTGCATATCTTTAAAACAGGAAAATCCTAAATAGATTTTTCTAAAAAAGTGTATTTTTATCCAAGTATATATTATGTTTTAATTATATAATATTATATTTGCATCGGTTAATATTTCGTTGGGAAACGGAACACTCGATTATGTTTAGTTAGTGTAAAAGATAGGAAAACAGAAAAAGAGATTTCTGTATATAGTAAATGTATGATATTACATTTTTCACTTTTGCATAGTATAATTTTATAATTGTTGGTACTGCTTCTACAAAATGAAGAAGCGAAGATGTTTTTTACGCTAAACAAAATTGTACAGTGTATTGCCTACGTTGCGAAACGCAGGCAATATAATTAATAACACCAACATGACCATTGGGCTGTTTGAATGTGAATAGATGGCCGGGAACACGCAAGTAATAATTTATTAGATTGTTGTGAAACAAGACTTATCCCTCTATTATAAATCTAGTGTGTATCAACCAAAGAGAGGGGAGTTTGCTTCAAATATATATATCCCCTCTCCACTACATCGCATGAAGCGAAGTTTAGTTAAAAATCTATTTCTTAGAGCAAGGACTAAAAAAACTCTCATGCTTAGTATTCAGTATATATTGCCTACGTTTCCCAACGTAGGCAATATTATTCTTTTCTTCAACAGTATTTCATTTCAAGTTCTCTAAATAATCAAGCACCTGTCGGTTGGCTTTGTCCACTTTCTCCATATCATAATCGATATAAATACTTGTAGTTTTACACCCAAATTCATGACCAAGGGCCAATGAAATAACATCTTTTGACACTCCTATTTTATGTGCTATTGTCGCCCATGTATGACGCGCCCAATAAACCGTTAGCTCTGGAAATAAGGGAAAGCGTTTTTTTACTCGTCTTCTTTTACCATTAATCACCTTTTCTACTAGTTCAACACTTCCGATCTCTTGGAGGTTTTCATTAAGTCTGTGAGCGTAATCTTTATAATTCTTGTAACGCTCAAGAATATTAAGTAAATACTTACTTCCTTTGTATCGTTCGATTATCTCGGCTGCTTCGGGTTCTACTTTTATATTGTATATTTTCTTAGTCTTAGCCCTTCGATATTCAATTCTGCCGTTTCTAATTTTCTCCAAACGACATAAATCAACAGTATTTATGCCTACAAGATAGAAAATTAACATAAAAATATCAACATATTGCTTCTGATGCTCTTCGCAAGGATAATCTCTTAGAGTCACAAGTTCCTCTGGAGTCAATGCCCTTTTTGCAGTTGCCTCTTGTTTTATTTTAAATCTCCTAAATGGATAACATGAAATAGTTTCAGTATTAAGAGCATCATTAAATACAGCTCGGATATTTCTCATGTGAATACTAATCGAGTTAACTTTAGAGGTCTCTGAAAGATGAATCTCAAAACTCTTTAGCCAAGCATAGGTCACATCTTCAAATCTAAACTTATCTGGTACATCCACAAAACGACATATGCGATCAAGTGTATATTGGTAGACTGCCTTCGTTTGGGGATTTTTCTTTCCTTCCACAAACCTTGTATAATACTGCACAAAAGAACATCCAGTTTCTTCCTGTTTCTCCTCTAATTTTCCCCTCAATAATATTCGTTGAAGATGCTCCTTGAACTGTTTTCCTGTCATTAAGTCCAACTTTCCGGCAATCCTTAAATTCAATAATTCCGTTTCAGCACAATGCACTCGCTGGGAGATATAGCCATTAAGGAATGACTTGTTAGGACCATTGATCACCTTTCCTTTTGTGGAATCCCACTGATCTGGAGATAATAAAACACCAAGATTGATTAAGGCCTGCTGCCTTTTGTGTGTGACATTAATTTTAAGAGGAAACTTTCCATCTTTCCTATTCACACGTTTGTCGAAATACAATTTAATAGAAGCCATAATAAATACTCAAGATTTGCATGATTTTTGCATGATTCGGCATCCGAAATGCCCAAAATTCATCCAAATAATGCAATTAAACTCTTTTTTTTTAATGACTATTAGCAGAAAAAAAAATGCCAATAATCAAGTTCTAAAACTTAAATATCAGCATTTTTCTTTGTCGGGGTAGCGGGATTCGAACCCACGACCCCCAGCTCCCAAAGCTGGTGCGCTAACCGGACTGCGCTACACCCCGAAACACTTGTAAAAAAAAGAGAACTTCCTTTTTCTTTGTCGGGGTAGCGGGATTCGAACCCACGACCCCCTGCTCCCAAAGCAGGTGCGCTAACCGGACTGCGCTACACCCCGTTCTTATAGGGAAGTTCCTTTCAAAAGCGGTGCAAAGATAGGGACTATTTTTAAATATGCAATAGTGAAAGAAGCATTTTTTCATATTTATTTTTTAACATCCTATCAGTCACGCATTTGGATATATAAGAAAAATAGAAGCTATTAACCTAAAAAGTCCCGATTCCGCCAGAATCAGGACTTTTATGCTAAACACACGACAGAGACAAGTTATTCAAGATCCTCTTTGATCACTTCATCTATTTCCTTGATCTTCTTTTCTCTTATCTTTTTGCTTTGGGCAGGTTTCTTTTTGGTATCATCATACACATTGTCTGCACGATCCACCATCTCTTCACTCCAGTCATCATACATGTTCGATGCCGGCTGACCGGTCAGGGTGGTATTTTCTTCTGCGATAGGTACATCCCTATTAATTACTTTAGCCATATGTTCTACGTTTTATTGTTATGCTATAATGACAATAAAACATAGAAAAAGTTCTCTCTGTTAATGAAGTTTGATACTATTAGATAGATTTTAAACGGTACTTTCCGGCAATATTTCCGAAAGCTGTGAACTAAATCCCGTTTCAAACGTATAATACAGAAACATCACTATAAAAACAAATATCATGAGACTTAGAATTCCTAAACCTATGTATTTCATTGCTTTTGCCGGTATGGCTTTGTTTATGGGCAGTTGTGCCAAAAATACCACCATTATTTATGGCAACGGAGAAGATAATCTTCCCGAAACTCCACAAAAGGAGACGACACTCGTCACTTTCAATGCTTCTGTCGAAAGCCGAAACCTGACCCGTGCCATGTCTCCTATGAAAAAAGGAATCAAGAGCACTTTGTACGCCTATCAAAAGGCACAGAGTACCACCAGTCAGGAAACTCTGTTTGCCGAAGGATTGTACATCACTTCCTCTCCGGGGGTATTATCCGGAAAAGACGGGTATAAAATGTATCTTGCGAACGGCATCTATAATTTTTACGCCGTATCCGACAACTTCTCAACCATACCGCCTTCTTTTACCGGACAAGAATCAGAACCTTTATTCAATGGCATCGATTATCTTTGGTGGGGTAGTACCGACCAGGATGTAAGCAGTGCACAGATCAATATTCCCATTGTATTCCAGCATGCCTGTACACAAGTTGTCGTTGAAGTCTCTGCCGGAGATGGTATTCAATTAAGCAGGCTACTATCAGCTACTATCACTCCGCCGGTTCCAGGAGCGAGCATGACACTCTCCACCGGAGTTATTCCTCCCGCAACATCATATGACAAACCCGATAAAATGGGCATTAATGGATTTCTGGCGCAATATATCATGCTTCCACTGCAGACCAATGATCCGATGACACTTACGCTTGAAGTGGAAACAGATGGAAACAACAATTCGAAAACTTATAGCGTTCAGATCCCTGTCCCAAGCGGAGAGTTGAAAGCCGGAGATTCTTACTTATTCAGTGCGGTGATCAATGGCAGTTCCGTTTCTATTCCTTTCGTCAGCGTAAAGGATTGGACGGAAGTAGACGAGACAGGTAACCCGCTTTATCCATCACAAAAATAACAACTTTTATGCTTACACAATTTTTAAGTCTACTGGCTACTATTATCAGTGTCATCAGCTTGCTGATTGTCACTTATGGGGCGCTGATTGCTATCCTCTCTTTTATCCTCAATGAACTGAAGAGGATAACCGGCACCTATACCCCAACTAATATACGGAAGCTGAGAGCCGTATTCGGAACCTATTTATTATTGGGGTTAGAATTTCTGATTGCTTCGGACATCCTGAAAACTGTATTGGAGCCTACAATGAACGAACTGATTATTTTAGGCGGTATCGTTGTCGTAAGAACCATATTATCGGTATTCCTGAACAAAGAAATCAAAGAATTAGAAACAGAAAATAACTAAAATGTAATGAACCATCCATCTGTGGGGGTGTTTACATTATTATTAACTAAATAAAGGAGATCGGATTTATGAATACTGAAAAAGAGAAAACTTCATCGGAAGAACAGAAGAAGGCTGAAAAGGTACTTAAAGACAAAGTACCCGTACAGCAAACCGGAACTTACAGCGAAGCCACCAAAAAAGAAGTGCGCGATGCAGTAAAAGAACTCAATCCGGACATGAGCGGATTGGATAGGGGTTAACAGCCCCTATCTTCCCGGAAACATCAGTGTAAAACAGCTGCCTTTACTTATCTCTGAGGAAACAGTGATAGTGCCCCCATGCAGATTCATAATCTGTTTACACAAACTGAGTCCGATACCGGACCCCGAAGGTTTCGTCGTAAAAAACGGAACGAATATTTTATCCATCACTTCCGGAAGAATGCCCTCACCGTTATCACGGACCGTCAAACTGCAGACTTTTCCGGGTATTTGTTCCAATTCCACTTCAATCTGCGGAGCAGTACTTTGTCCACAGGCTTCTTTCGCGTTTTTAATCAGATTAATCAATACCTGTTCTATCTGTGCACGATCGATGTAGAGAGTAGCACCTCTATGTGTAGCCGCAAAATGGATAAACGCATCCGGAAATAGTTTCCTCAGATCAGAAAAAAGTTCGTCTACCATCACCAACGCACAGACAGGAGTAGGGATACGGGTCAGCCGACGATAGTTTTCCACAAACCCGAGCAGTCCCTTGCTTCTCCGATGAATGGTCTGCATAGCCTGCAACATGACACCGTATTCTTTCTCGCTAAGCCGTTCGGGTATTCCACGTTCACTCAATGTTTCAGACAGAGAAATAATAGGAGTAATAGAGTTCATAATCTCATGAGTCAATACCCGTATCAATTTTTGCCAGGCCTCCATCTCGTTACGTTCCAATACCGAATGGATATTTTTCAGACTGACCAGTAACCTTTCCTTGTTTTGTGCAGCAAACAGGGTGCAGGACACAGCCATTTCGACAGAAGTTCCTTGCTGCCGGATGCGTACTACTTGCGTCTCGTTCCAAGAAGTGGTAAGCCATTCCTGAGGCAATTGGGTTTCTTGCCCGACTAAAGCCACAGCCGCATGATTCATCCATTCTACCCGGCCTGAACGATCGGTCACCATCACAGCCGTATCTACCTTACTTAACAGATTCTCATAATATTGATGCTTTACTTCTTCCTCAAGCAGTCTGCCTCGGAACAATTTCAGCGTTTGCGAGAGTTCATCCGCCAGTTCAACCATCATCCTGCTTTTAAACGGCGGCTGAAAACTTTGCGTCATATCATTGAAGCGGATGCTATCCGTCAGTCGCCGCATCATGCCTGCCAATCTCATCTGAATGGAATAGAGGTGCACTCCTGTGGCAATCAGCAAAAGTGTCACAATCAAAGTGCTAAACCACAATTCGTAATGGAAGAGCAGATATCCTCCGATGGAGAGTATTACCAACAAAAGGATGTGTAGCACTACACTGATAGAATAGCGTTTCATAAGCCGAGTTTTTCGAGTTTACGATAAAGAGCAAAACGGGTGATTCCCAGATATTCGGCCGCCCGGGTGATATTGCCTTCGCTCAGGCGCATGGCTTTATCTACGGCTTGCCGTTCCAACTGTTCCAGATTGAGTACTTCCTCTTCTTTTTTCTGCCGTACAGAAGAGTGGAAAAGGAAATTCTCCGGCTTCAGCAGAGAGCCGTCGCCCAGAATCACAGCACGCTCTATGGTGTGTTGCAACTCGCGCACATTGCCGGGCCAGTTATATTTCAACAATTTATTCTTCGCCTCACGCGTCAGCCCATGCATATCCTTTTTATACTTGCGGGCATAACGTTCCAGAAAGAACTCGGCCAGCAAGATGACGTCATTACCACGTTCACGCAGGGGAGGAATATGGATTTCTATCGTATTGATGCGGTAAAGTAAGTCCTGACGGAAGTTTCCTTCATCCACCATTGCCCGGATATCCGCATTGGTTGCACATACCAGACGTACATCGATAGGCACCGACTGAGTGGAACCCAACCGACTGATTTGCCTCTTCTCAATCGCAGTCAGTAACTTCGATTGCATTGGAAGTGAAAGATTACCTATTTCATCCAGAAACAAAGTTCCGCCCGTAGCCACTTCCATCCGCCCGGCTTTCGCTTTCCGGGCATCGGTGAAAGCACCCTTCTCATAACCAAACAATTCACTTTCAAACAATTGTTCGGGGATACTACCCAGATCAATTGTCACAAAGGGCTTTCCGTAACGGGGAGAACAACGATAGAGCAAACGGGCAATCACATCCTTTCCGGTACCATTCTCGCCCAAGATCAGGATATTCGCATCCGTTTCACTCAATTTATTAATGGTAGCAAACACTTCTTGCATGGCTGCCGACTCACCGATGATCTCGTTCTCTGATCCTCCCTGTCCGCTCAATACTTCCACCTGTTCCTTCAGCATATTCACTTCGTGACGTGACTGTCGGAGTTTCATGCCCGAAGACAAGGTTGCCAGAAGTTTCTCTTTCTCCCATGGCTTGGGAATAAAATCTGTTGCACCTGCCTTGATGGCCCGTACAGCTTTGTCCGTATCGGCATATGCCGTCATAAAAATCACGATTGCCTGCGGGTCAATCTTCAGAATCTGTTGCAGGCTCTCAAATCCTTCCTGCCCACTGATGGCGTCACGGCTAAAATTCATATCGAGCAGGATGATGTCCGGGCCGAAAGTAGTCATAAAATATTCAATGCGATCGGGGGTAGTAGCCACTTTAATCTTTTCGGTATAAGGTTCGAGCAAAAGATTGAGGGCAAACAATACATCTTCATTATCATCTACAATTAATATCTTTCCAAGCTGTTCCATATTATATTACGAGCTAATTTATATTCCTTTAAAAGATAAGATATACCAGTTGTACAGCTCGTCATATCCCGGTTATACATCTCGTACATCTTATCTTACTATGCAATGATGCCAATGTAAGCCGGATACAACTGCTTACCTTTAGGCTGAGGGCAAAGATACAGATTATATTCATGCGTTGTGTGTGCTAATTCGCACTATTTTTGTGCGTATATGCACATGAAGACAAAGAAGCGCGCACATATAAAATGCTATTAAAAAGCAACTTACATTCATGGCACACCTTTTGAATGATTTATATAAAAAGTAAATACACAATGAATCTGAAAACGATATTTATTATTGCCGGATGCAGTTGCATCTCATTGGTCGCCGCACAGGAACACACGATGGAGCTCTCTTTGGACGAAACCGTGAAGCTTGCCAAGCTTCAGTCGCCGGACGCACAAACGGCACGCCATAGTTTCCGTTCGGCTTACTGGAATTACAAATATTATAAAGCAAACTATTTGCCTGCTTTGAGCCTGACTTCGGACCCCAATTTAAACCGGGCCATCAACAAAGTAACACTGGGAGACGGAACTGTAAAGTTCGTAGAACAGAATATGCTCAGCACAGACCTCACCCTAAGCCTGACTCAGAATATCCCCTGGACCGGAGGTTCACTTTTCATAGAGACGGCAGCGCAACGCATGGATCTCTTCAGTGATCATACAACGGCTTGGCAGACTTCACCTATTAATATAGGTTACCGCCAGTCGCTCTTCGGATACAACAGTTTGAAATGGGACCGCCGCATTGAACCGGTACGTTACCGGGAAGCAAAAAAATCGTATGTAGAAACACTCGAATTGGTAGCTGCACGGGCTACACAGAAGTTTTTTAACCTTGCCACCGCACAAAGCAATTACGAAACCGCCACCATCAATTATGCCAACGCAGACACACTCTATCAATATGCCCAGGGGCGCTATAACATCGGTACCATTACCGAAAACGAAATGTTGCAACTGGAACTGAACAAACTAACCGAAGAAACCAACCGAATGAATGCCCGTATTGAGATGGACAACTGCATGCAGGAGCTACGCTCGTATCTGGGCATTCAAAGTGATGAAGAACTAAAAGTGAAAGTCAATGACCATGTGCCGGACTTCAGTGTAGAATTGCACGAAGCGTTGTTGCTGGCCAACGAGAACAGCCCGGAGATACAGAACATGATGCGCCGGAAACTGGAAAGTGAAAGTAATGTGTCATATGCCCGAGCCAATGCCGGACTGAAAGCGGATATTTATCTGCGTTTCGGATTGACACAGACAGCCGATAAACTGGGGAGTGCATACAAACGGCCTTTAGACCAGCAATACGTCAGTTTGGGCATTGCGCTTCCCATTCTCGACTGGGGACGCGGCAAAGGCAAGGTACGTGTGGCACGTTCCAATCGCGACCTTGTATACACACAGGTGGAACAGGACAAAACCGACTTCGAACTAAATGTGCGCAAACTGGTGAAACAATTCAACCTTCAGGCGCAGCGGGTACGGATAGCCGCACGTACCGACGAAACTGCCCAACGGCGTAGCGACGTGGCACGCAAGCTCTATCTGCTCGGTAAGTCGACCATTCTCGACCTGAATGCTTCCATCACAGAGAAAGACCAGGCGCGCCGTAATTATATAACAGCCCTTTATAACTACTGGAGTTTGTATTACACCTTACGCAGCCTCACTCTCTTCGACTTTGAAGGGAAGGCACCACTCACCGAGAATTATGATCTGTTGATAGACTGATCCGAAACAAAAATCGTTAATCGAAAAAAATAAAAATAATATGGATATTAAAATTGAAAAGAAACCCTGGTACATCCGCTATAAATTCTACATAGCCGGAGGCATTGCATTCGCCGCTTTCCTTGTTTACGTCATTATTTTGTCGGTCGGTCCGCGCAAGCTCCGCATCGAATCGGAAAACATACAGATAGCCGAGGTCAAAGACGGTAAGTTTATGGAATATGTAGATGTGGAAGGACTGATCCAGCCAATTCTCACTATCAAAGTGAACACCCGCGAAGCCGGCAGCGTAGAGCGTATCATCGCTGAGGAAGGAAGCCTGCTCCAAAAGGGAGATACGATCCTTACCCTTTCTAATCCGGATTTGTTGCGCAGCATCGAGGACCAACGGGACGATTGGGAGAAGCAGCGCATCACTTACCAGGAAAAAGAGATCGAAATGGAACAGAAAAGCCTGAACCTAAAACAACAAACGTTGGAAACCAATTATGGACTGGCGCGGCTCAAAAAGAGCTTTGCGCTGGATAAAGAAGAATTTCGTATGGGTATCAAGAGCAAGGCACAACTTGAAGTATCGGAAGACGAATATAACTATAAGGTAAAAAATGCCGAACTGCAACGTGAAAGTCTGCGCCACGACTCGGCTGTGACCATCATCCGTAAAGATCTGATACGTACAGATATGGAACGCGAACGCAAGAAATATGAGCGAGCCACAGAGCGTCTGGGCAATCTGGTAGTAAAGGCACCCCTCGGCGGACAACTCAGTTTCGTCAAAGTGACACCGGGACAGCAGGTAAGTTCAGGTGAGAGCATTGCCGAAATCAAGGTACTCGATCAGTACAAGATTCACACTTCATTAAGCGAGTATTATATTGACCGCATCACCACCGGACTACCTGCTACCGTCAACTATCAGGGCAAGAGGTATCCGCTTCGCATTACTAAAGTCGTACCCGAAGTGAAAGACCGCATGTTCGATGTCGATCTGGTTTTCACCGGTGAAATGCCCGATAATGTACGTGTAGGCAAGAGTTTCCGTGTACAGATCGAACTGGGGCAACCAGAACAGGCCATTGTCATCCCACGCGGTAATTTCTATCAGGCTACCGGAGGACAATGGATCTACAAAACCAATGCATCAAAAACAAAGGCAGTACGTACGCCCATCACCATCGGACGCCAAAATCCTCAGCAATATGAAATCACCGGAGGATTAGAGCCCGGAGATTATGTCGTTACGACAGGATATGATACCTTTGGGGAGGCGGAAGAATTAATACTGAAGTAATATAAAAAATGGATCAAACTCACCACAGAGTAGCATAGAGATGGTTTTCTTTTAACATCCTATAAACAAGAGATTAAAACTCTGTGGTGCTCTGTGGTGAAATCAAACTCAAAACCATTACAAACATGAAAACTATAAAGCTGGCCTGGAAAGCCCTGGCACGTTTCAGAACATATACATTTATCAATATACTGGGCCTCGCCTTGAGTCTGGCTTGTGTACTTATCATCCTACGGTATATCCATCAAGAGGTTACTGTAAACCATTTCTGCAAAGACCTTGAAAACACCTATCTGCTATATTGCGAGTACGAAGATGGAACGCGGACAATAAGCAGCAATGAAGATAGAAATAACGACCCCAACTTTATCGATCCGTTGAAAGATCCGTCTGTTCTGAAAAGTACCCGGTGGATTAATTTTTCGGAAGACAGGATTACAGTCGGCAAACAGATATATAATGTGAAAACCGTGGTGACAGACAGTGCGTTTCTGCAAATACTGCCATATCCGTCTGTATCCGGTATCTCCTCTCTGAAATCTCCGAATGATGCCATCATCACCCGGCGATTGGCTGAAAGACTGTTCAAAGGAGATAATCCGATTGGGAAAACAATGACTTACAGCACAGGAGACATCATCACGATTACGGGAGTAATAGGGGAGCCGCCTACGAAAAGCTTTTTAGATTTCGACCTGATTGTATCCGAACAATTGCAACATTCATGGTCACGTTCAAGCTATAGCTTGATACAACTGATGCCCGGAACGGACTTTAAGAAGCTGAACGTCAAGAACGAAAAGTTTATGAAGTTAAGGTGCTATATGGACACACCGACTCGCCTGCAATTTTTTCCATTAAAAGATTTCTATTTCGACAAGACCATTCGTATCTATGATAACGGTAAGAGTAATTTCCAAAGAGGCAATTATAATAATATCTTAGTACTTGCTGTTGTCACCATTGCTTTGTTGATAATCGGTTTGTTCAATTTCATCAATATCTATACGGTAATGATGCTCAAACGCGCCAGAGAGTTTGGAGTTAAAAAGGTATACGGTGCCGGTACAAAGGATGTATTCGCACAGATTTTCACTGAAAATTTTATCCTGACAGGCATGGCTCTATGTATATCCTGGTGCATCATCGAAATAACCGGTGGTATGATGGAACATGTGCTCCGGATACCGCAAATCTCCAATACGGAATTCAGTGCCATACTTTCTGTCGGAGTACTGATTCTGTTGCCATTATTGACTTCTATTTATCCATTCATCAGATACAATTACGTTTCGCCTTCCGTATCTATCCGTTCGGTGAATGCAGGAGGACATTCCATCGTATCCCGTGTGCTATTTTTATTCGTTCAGTACCTCATCACCTTTGTGCTTATTATTGTTTCTCTCTTTTTCACAAAGCAAGTGCGTTTCATGTTGGCTGCCGATTTGAACTATACTACCAAGGACATCATTCAGTGTCAGTTATATGCCGAACGTTCTTCATATGATCTAAATATGTCGAACGAAGAGTGGGAGAGACGTAAACAAAGAGAGAAAAGTAATCTGGCTTACATCAAAGAAGAAATGGACCATTCTCCGCTCTTTATCCGTTGGGAGTATGGAGAGAACCCGAATCAATTGGACGGTAATTATAATAATGTGCGGAATGTGCAGCGGGACGAGTTCAAGCAAGTTATTTATAGCAGTCTAAGCAACAAATATATTGAACTGTTCGGCTTTCAGCTAAAAGAGGGGCGCCTGTGGAATGACTCTGTTGATCAATGGAGTGATTATAAAATGATCATTAATGAATCGGCCAAATCACTCTTAGAAATAGATAATATAGAAACGGCCCTGATTCAACCCGAAAGAAGATTGTGGTGGTCTTCTTCAAAATCCGAAGAAATGGAGAAGAATCCTCCATATCAGATTATCGGAGTGATCAAAGACTTCAAGATCGGTCACTTATCAAAAACCACTCCTCCGCTCTTCATTGTTTACGAAGATCCGCGGGGCAGTTATAGAGATCGACTGATGGCACAAATCATTCCCGGAAAAAAGCAAGAAGCCATTGCCTTCCTGAAAAAACTGCACGATGAAATACTGGGCGAAGGTGAGTTTGAATACAGCTTTTTAGAAGACGAGATAGCGACCATGTATCAAGAAGATAAGCGAACTGCCGAGATATACTCCTTGTTCAGTGTCATTGCCATTCTTATATCTTGCCTGGGGTTATTCGGATTATCTATGTTCGACATCCGTCAGCGATATCGTGAAATTGCACTACGTAAAGTGAACGGAGCCACCCTGAAGGAGATCTATCCGCTCCTGTTAAAGAAATACTCGATTATTCTGGGAGTGGCATTTGTCATCTCAGCACCTTTGTCCTGGTATATCATCTCAAAATATCTGGAAGGATTTGCCAACAAAGCTCCTATATCCTGGTGGCTGTTTGCTGTTGCTGCCATAGTGACTTCCTTCATTTCGCTGGCCACTCTGATATGGCAAATACGAAAAGCTGCCAATATCAATCCGGCCAAAGTGTTGAAAGGAGAGTAGTAAATTTGTATTTTTGTGCGCATGCGCACTATGATCGTGCAAATTCACACGGTGTATCTATACATCATAAGCATATAAACAATAGTGTCTCAACGAGTTGCTTCTTTGGCATACTTCTTGAAACACTATTTGTATAAACAAGAACCAAATGATACGACACTATTTTAAAATCGCATTCCGAAATCTGCAGAAATATAAAACTCAGAGTATCATCAGTGTTATCGGATTGGCTGTAGGAATTACCTGCTTCACGCTTGCTACCTTATGGATACGCTATGAAATGACATACGATACTTTTCATAGAAAGGCCGACAATATCTATATGGTTAGAGCACAGCTCAAATCGGCAACCGGTGTACTAAGCAATTCACTGCCATATCCTGCCATAGAATATCTGAAAAAGAATTTACCCGAGATAGAAGACATCTGCGGAATCTCTCCCATAAGACGGAAACTTCAGTTCAATGACAGGAGTGAGAATCTGCTGACTGTCGAAGTAGACTCTGCCTTTATCAACATGTTCGATATACGTCTCCTAAAAGGAAATGTCAACTTTCTTAAAGAAAGAGGAAAAGAAATAGCCATCACCGAATCGCTGGCTAAAAGTTGGTTCGGAGAAGAAGACCCTTTAGGAAAAGAGGTTGAGTTGGGAGGGCGTCTTTGCCGGATATGTGCAGTCGTCAGCGATTGGTCACAACACTCCAATCTGGCATACAGTATCTTGCTACCCATCCGCCATTACCCCGACTGGTTAAGTGAAACGGAACAAATATTTATTCGCATACGTTCCAATACGGACATCGAGAGCTTTCAAAAAAGAGTATCTGCTATCAACCTCTCTAAACAAGAAAAAGAGAGCAGTTTGGGCCAATTGGCCATAACGCCGATTACCTCACTCCGCTATTCAGATTACTTAAATAGAGACGAAATCGTTATTTCGTTTAATTATATCCGTTATTTTGCCATAGCAGGGGCTCTGGTCATCCTATGCTCGCTATTCAATTACCTGACTCTCTTTATCAGTCGTCTTCGCATGCGTGGCCGTGAAATGGGACTTCGCAAAGTTTGTGGTGCTACAGACCATTCACTGTTCGCACTATTCTCCATCGAATACCTGTTAGTATTGATTGCCGGATCTGCAACAGGAATGGTCCTTATAGAGTTATGTTTATCACGATTTATAGAACTGGCACAAATATCAGAAACAACATCACTATATTCAGAAGCAATGATATACATCATTGCGGTAATTATCCTGTCATTTATCATTTCACAAATCCCTCTGTATTACTTCAGAAAACGGACTTTACAAAATAATATTCAAAACAAAAAAGAGACCGCCCAACGGGGGATATTTCGCAAATCCGGATTGGTCATGCAGTTAATTATCAGCTTAGGCTTCATTTTCTGCACAGCTGTCATGATGAAACAACTTTATTATCTGAAAAACACAGATCTGGGTATGGAACGACACAACTTAGCCAACGTTGCCATCTGGATGAAGGGAGGTGATATCAATGAATGGAATACTAAAATTGCCGGTTTGCCCATGGTTACGGAAACTTTGCCGCCACACTATTTCCCGATCATTCCCACAGGGCCAATGATGTATACAGAGATCAACGGATGGGATGGACAGAACAAAACAAATGATGAAACATATTCGGTCGGTATCATGCCTTCGGGCGAAGATTTCTTCAAATACTACGGATTGCATTTGTCGGAAGGAGAATGGTTATCTGATAAGAGTATTACAAATGATGTTATCATCAATGAAACCGCCGCATTAAAATTCGGGTGGAAAAGTGCCGTCGGAAAGAAATTCTACTCAGAATACGACGGACAGAAAACATTCTATCATGTGATAGGAGTTGTGAAAGACTTTAGCCATCTTCCCCCTACGGTTGCTCCGCAACCTATCGCCTTTGTCCGTGCCGAAGAGCAGCAATATTTGTGGGGACGTGCCAGTATCCTATTCAAGTTTAAAGAAGGAAGCTGGAAAGCTTGTCTGGACACAATTCAAAAAATGCAGAACGAAGATTTCCCGTCTTCTTTCATGAGACTGTATAACGAAGAAGAGGAATACAACAAATATCTGCGCTCCGAAGATGCACTTATGACCTTATTGGGAATTGTTTCTTTGGTCTGTATCATTATCTCCATTTTTGGCATTTTCTCTCAAGTGACTTTGTCATGCGAACAACGACGTAAAGAAATAGCTATCCGCAAAGTGAACGGAGCTACCATAAAGAACATCTTGCAGATGTTCTTTAAAGAGTATTTCATTCTTTTGTTTATAGCCGCCATCATTGCGTTTCCAATCAGCCACATCATCATGCAAACATGGATTGAAAGTTACATCCGGCAAACGACTATTCCGGCCTGGATGTACGTCGCCATCTTTACAGGCATAGCGGGAGTTATTGTCATCAGTATTTTCTCAAGAGTATGGAGTGCTGCCCGGCAAAACCCGGCAGAGGTAGTAAAAACAGAATAAAAGAGGAAAAGTATGATACGACACTATTTTAAGATTGCTTTCAGAAACTTATTGAAATATAAGGCCCAAAGTATAATTAGTATAATCGGACTGGCTATGGGATTCACCTGTTTCGCTCTTACCGTTTTATGGATTCGCTATGAAATGACATACGACACTTTTCACGAGGGAGCCGACCGAATCCATCTAATATACAAGAAATCCATACTGGATGCTACAGGATTTGATAAAACGGTGCCATATCCGGTTTCAACTTCTTTAAAAAGAATGCTCCCTGAAATAGAGGATGCATGTGCTTTTGAATTTTATAAATCGGATATAACTGTCAATGACGGTGCCACACAACAGCTATACCGGATCAATGCTGACTCTTGTTTCATGAATATGTTTCGGATACGGGTTCTTGAGGGAAACCTTGACTTTTTAGAATCAGCCAATAAGATAGCCTTGACGGACAAAGCTGCCAACCGTCTTTTTGGAACAGAAAACCCTATCGGTAAAGAAATCAAAGTCTATGGAGACCCCAAAACAGTTTGTGCCATTGTCAACAGTTGGAGCGAACATACCAATTTACCATTCTCCATATTAGGAGGCGGAATACGGCAATGGCAGGACGTCTGGTACAATAATGGATTCTATGTTTTTATTAAACTTCATCAAGGAGTAGATGCCAAGGCACTAAGTAATAAACTGAAGCAAACAGAAATAAAGACAAATAAAAACGAGGGGGCTATCAAGGAGTTATTAATGATGCCTGTCAGTAAATGCCATTACACGATATTGGCAGACAATAATGCCATTCAGTTCAACTATATTATTCTCTTCGCTGTGATTGGAGGTTTGGTGATCCTTTGTTCGTTGATCAACTATCTGTCACTGTTTATCAGCCGCCTATGGATGCGGGCCAAGGAGCTTGCATTACGCAAAGTTTGCGGTTCGTCCAATCGGAACCTGTTTGCTTTACTGACCATCGAGTTCCTGGTTATCCTGATTTCGGCCGGATTGATAGGCATGGCATTAATAGAATTAGTATTGTCGGAGTTTAAGGAACTTTCGGGAGTGACAGACGGAAATATATATTGGGAATCATCTCTGTATTTTATGATTATTATTGGATGTTCTCTTTGCCTCTTCATGCCCGTCACTCTCTATTTCAACCGACAGACCCTGCACACCAACATACAGAAGAGTAACACAAACAGACATCGATATTTCATTCGTAAGGCAAGTATCCTGTTTCAGTTATCAATCAGTATAGGATTCATTTTCTGTATCTGCATTATAATGAAACAACTCTATTTCCTAAGTACTACAGATATCGGCATAGAACGTAAAAACATTGCTACCTTAAGCTTGTATCCGCAAGACAATCTACCTCCCGCAGCAGATAAAATAGAGCAGATACCTTCTGTTACTCAAATACTGAAAGGACATTTCTCTTTGCTCCCGAGAACAGTGTCTATGTCTATGGCTTTCAAGGACTGGGATGGCAAACAACCTTCGGACCCCGATATGAACATGGAAGTACTGATGGAAAGTGAGGAATTGGCCCAATTCTATGGCATCCGGCTTTTAAAAGGGAAAATGCTGAAAGAAGGAGAGAGTGACGCAAGCACTATTGTTATCAACGAAACGGCTGCAAAAACTTTGGGCTGGAACGATCCGATTGGCAAGAAATTAATCAGGCCTAACGGAACAGCCACCACTGTCATCGGTTTGGTCAAAGACTTCCACACTACTTCGCCCACTGTTCCTGTAAAACCAATAGCATTCATAGCCAAAGGGTTTTCCGGTTTCTATCTTGGCAAAGGAGATATTCTGATAAAATACAGGGAAGGGGAGTGGCCTAAACTGAAACAGGCTGTTGAAGATCTTTGCCGAAAAGAATATCCGGACACAAAAATCGTATTATCCAACATGGAAGATGTTTATAA
Source organism: Bacteroides sp. HF-4919 (assembly GCF_018860125.1). NCBI lineage: Bacteria > Pseudomonadati > Bacteroidota > Bacteroidia > Bacteroidales > Bacteroidaceae > Bacteroides > Bacteroides sp. HF-4919. The sequence continues at coordinate 386,149 of NZ_JAHKNF010000003.1, read as the reverse complement.
CGATTATTTAAAATCTGAACATGCACTCTTGAAATTATTAAGCTGTGTAGCAATAGTTTGCATTTTGATCGCAATTTTTGGAATATTTTCGTTAATAACACTGGCTTGCGAACAACGTCGCAAAGAGATAGCTATTCGAAAGGTGAACGGAGCAACACTTAAAAATATACTCTCTATTTTTGCAAAAGAGTACCTCATATTGATACTGCTCTCTTCTCTTCTGGCATTTCCACTCGGTTATGTCGTCATGAAGTCATGGTTACAGAGCTATGTGGAACAAACCTATATAAATGCTTGGATTTACATCGTTATCTTGGCAGGAACTACTATTGTCATAAGCCTTTGTATTGGTTGGAGAGTGTGGAAAGCCGCCCGGCAAAATCCGGCGGAAGTAGTAAAAACAGAATAAAAAAATAGCATGATACGATCTTATTTAAAAATAACATGTAGGAATCTTCTGAAGTATAAAGCTCAGAACATACTCAGCATTATTGGACTCTCCATCGGTTTTATAGCCTTTTTGTTAGGTGGCTACTGGTACTACTGGGAGCACCATTTTGACAGTTTTCATCCACAAAGTGAACATACTTATGCCTTGACGACTACCGGAATATTTAAAACAGCCGATGGGTTGGAAGGAGAACTGAACCAAATACACCAGCTGGCGGAGAAAGAGATAATAGCATTCCCTGAAATAGCTAAGGTATGCCATGTCAGCGATGTGAAATATGAAGCAGATGGTAAAGAAAGAAGTTGGATAGGAATGGCAGTAGACTCCACTTTTTTTGATATCTTCCAATGCCGGATGATCGAAGGAAATTATCATAAAACGCCTTATAACGCAAACTTTGTAATTCTGACCCGGAAAATGGCAAAACATCTTTATGGAGATAGCAGCTGTATAGGGAAAGAAGTGAAAATTAATAAAGAAATATCTTACACCGTTGCGGGAGTAATGGAGAATTATCCGCAGAACAGTGATTTTAAGTTTGAGTATCTCATTCTGAATACCCCCCAAGCCAATATTGTGAAGCGTAGTACCACTTATGTATTATTACACTCCAGTGCCAATGCATCACATCTGAATAAGAAAATAACATCTTTCCGGATTAAAGAGGCAGACACTCAAAGGGATACTTATTCCGAATGGCATTTCCACTTACGTTCATTGCCCGAGGTTCATGTCTACTGTTCTCCGGAACTCAAGGGAAGATTTCAACATATCGGCATTTTGGCAACAGCAGGTTTACTGGCTTTTGTCAGTGCGTTAATGAATCTGCTCGTATTGTTCATCGGACAACAGCAACGAAAAGCACGGTATAATTCAACTTTTTCAACTCTCGGAGCTTCTACCCTGAGCTTGGTAGGTAAAAACCTGCTTGAGCTCATTATACCTTTATTCATCGCTTTTTTGATATCAATGGGAGTTTGTGAATTCTTATTTCCATATTATAAAGATTATACCAGTCTGGTGGCAGAGAGTAACAGTTATTATTTTGGCACGATTCAAAGTATCACCAGACAGGAAATATTTGGAACAGCTCTTTGGATTTATCCGTTATGTTGTGTTGTTTTCCTTGTCATAAGTCTGCTTCCCATCATCGGATTGCTGAAACGAAGCAGTCATGGGACTTCAACGTCCTTACGAAACGGATTAATCATCGGACAAATATTTATTGGTGCTTTATTTCTTTTCACTTCATGTATGTTCTACAGTCAATATAGCTTCATGACACACACAGATAAAGGGCTCGTTACAGACCATATATGGCAAATCGATTTAGGATATGATGCGACTTATAATAAAGACTGCAGTCCTTTTATAGCAGCATTAAAAGAAAGCTCTGCTATCGAAGGAGTGACAGCTTTAACACAGCCGATCCTTGTTTTCAGAGGGGAATGGTATTGTACTTTCATTACCAATTTCCCTATTGAAGGACGGAATTCTGATGAATCTGAGGAGGATAACTGCGTCATCGTACAAAAGAATTTTCTCCCATTCTTTGGGATGAAGATGAAAGAAGGAGAATGGATACAAAATCAAGGAACAGAAGATATCGTTGTCAATGAAACCGGGGCACGCCAACTTAATATCCCTTCCTTAACAGGTCGTCCTATTATCAATAATACAGGAACCGATGCAAAGTCTTATAGAATCAGTGGTATTTTACGCGACTTTTACTATTGTCCGATGCAATATCCTCTGTCGAAGACCTTCTTTATGTATCAAAGCAATGCCGATGCTGCGAAAGCTTACAACGGTTTCCGGTACTTCTATATAAAGGTACGTCCGGGAAAAGAAAAGCAAGCATTGGAACATGTCCGGCAGATTTATCCGGAATATAGCAAAGGAGAGATTACTGAAGATGCACAGATCATTCAGCTCTCTACATTGATGGAATTGTTCAACCGGCCGGAAAAGATGATGTTCCGTATTTTCCTGCTATTGGCTATCCTTTGCATTCTCATTTCTTCATTCGGAGTATACTTTCTGGTTTCGCTCTCTACTGAGCAACGCAAGAAAGAAATAGCCATTCGGAAAGTAAACGGTGCACGATTCTCTGATATTTTGTGCCTGTTTTTTAAAGAGTATTTATGGCTGACTTTAACCGGTAATGCGATTGCTCTTCCGTTAGGATATATCTTTATCCGCCGCTGGCTGGAAACCTACGCATACCACACGGGCTTCCACGGATGGCTGTTTATATGTGTGTTTCTTTTTACCGGTATTATTGTTATCCTTTCCGTTATAAAACAAGTAATAATAGCAGCTAAAATAAATCCGGCGGAATGTATGAAAAGTGAATAAGCCGTCAGAGTGCGTATTCGCACCGGAATCGTGCAATATCACACACTGTTTTTGAATGAGCAATAGATGTAATATACATGAATACAGCACTATACAAGTTTGGCACATTTATTGAATCTATAATAACAATAATAAAGACATAAAAACAAATAATACAAACGAATTATGATATTACATTATATAAAAGCTGCATTCAGGCAATTGATAAAACACAAAACGCAGACTATCATTTCTATATTGGGAATCACTTGCGGATTGCTTTGCTTCAGTGTTTGCAATTATTATAATCGTATTTTCAGTACTGGCAATAAAGATTTAGCGACTTATGAACGTCAGGCTGAAATATGGATAGAGGGAAATGCATACCAAGTAAATATTCCAATACAAGATTTTGAAAAAAAAATCGGAAAAGAAAACTTTGAAGCAGTTGCTTTTTATTTCAATGCTAATGCCAAGATTACTTTGGATGAAACCATTTATTATAAGATAAGCAAAACTGAATGCAATGCTGATTATTTCAAAGTATTTCCTGCCAAGTGTGTGAACGGGTCATTACAACAGTTTGGAATATCATGTAATGAGGCAGTAGTAACTACTGATTTTGTAAGAGAATTCTGTGGTAATAAATCTCCGTTGGGAAAGAACATACTAACTGAAAATGGAAGAAACTATACGATTATTGCCGTCATAGAGCCTTATCCGGCAGGAATGAACAACTACCACAATCAGTATGATGTTTTTCTCCCGTTAGCAGAAAACGCTTCATTTGGAGCACACAAAATCTTATTAAAACATGCAGAAGATGCCGAACGGCTCTCTCAATATCTACAAAAGTTGGAACTTTTTCCAAAATTCCCGGAATGGGTACCTCAAATAGTATTAGAAAGCAAAATGGAGCACAAGTCCGGTGCCGAATTATGGATTGCAATTCTTGGGATATTGGTTTTATTGGTAGGTATGATCAACTATTTCTCGTTCAGCATAGGAACATTTGCCAATCGCTGCAAAGAAATCAGTCTGCGTAGTACATTAGGAGCTACTTATTCAGGACAATTCATGCTACTTTTCCTTGAACAAGCTGTCGTTATCCTGATTAGTGGAATAATCACCTTAGCTGTCACCGAAAGTTTCCTACCCTGGTTTATAAGTACGTTTTCGTATGAGATGCAAAAAGAATTGTATATTGATACCTATCGGCTCTGGAAATACGAATGCCAATACTTGATTGGGATACTGTCAATCAGTGCCTTAGTCTCTCTTCTTTCATCATGGTATATTACGCGTAAAACTGCGGCGCAAGGTTTAAAGGGGGGAACTGCTACCGGTCAGCGTCACATCATAAGAAACTCTTTATTGGGTTTCCAACTTTTCTTCTCCCTCTTATTCGTCATTGGAACAGTCAGTATTTGGATGCAGATGCAGGAGTATAACCGAATAGCCAATCCGTACTTGAGCGCTAAAGAAAAGAAAGAAATCATGGTATTGGATATTAGAGGATATAACCGTATCGAAGAGAACCGGCAGGAACTTATAAGTTTTCTCCGTTCACGCCACTGGAACGAAAAAATGGCATATAGTAACAGAGATTATGCTCAGGATTATGGGTTCACAGAACTTATTTACGTTTCAGACGAATATTTTGAATTGATGAATATAGATTGTAAACACCAGGCAGGGGAACCATTTTGTTATGTAAACGAACAGCTATATCAGACTTTACAGACAGATTCTACTCCGGAAATCTATCGTTATCAAAACAAAATATATCTAGTGAAAGGTTTGGTGCATATAGGTTGTGACTCACCAAGCGCAAAGCTACTCGCCATTCTGCCCATTTCTGCAATGAACAATGAAATTGGAAAAATTTATATCCAATTAGCCTCCAATGTTTCTCACAAAGATATAGAAGCAGAGATGGCCGGGGAGATAAATCAATATTTGCCGCAAAACGAACCTTTTGAGTTCATCAGCTTATATAAAGAACAAATCGGTCTGAGGACTATCTCACTTATATGGCTATTCATTGTTTGCTCCTCTATTTGCCTACTGATTACGATGTTAGGAATTTATGGTGCAATCAGTATTGACACCGTACGCAGACAAAAAGAGGTGGCTATCCGTAAAATTAATGGTGCACGCCTGTTGAATATTTATTGGTTATTTGGGAAAACCTACCTGATTTTATTCTTAATATCTTCTATTTTAGGGAGTTTGAGCAGTTTGTTTATCATGATTACAGGTAGCCAACATAAAATCATTCTATTTGATTACGCTAACCCATGGCTTTGGATATATTCTCTTTTGCTCTTAATAATAATTATAGCAGGTACTGTTAGCTGGCAAATATACCATATTGCACGAACTAACCCGGCGGAAGTTATTAAAAACGAATAAAAACAAATTACACTATACACCATTATGATACTACATCATTTAAAAATAGCCATTCGCAGTCTCTTGAAGTACAAGACTCACTGCTTGATCTCAGCCATTTGCCTTTCGGTAGGTATGACCTGTTTCTGTATTGTACATTTCTACATTAGTGAAATAGATGGCGCCACTCGTCGTCTGCCCAATTTTGAACAGAGAATCGGACTCCGGATCATGAACCCCAACAATAAGGAAGACAGGGCATGGGGATGGTTTCTCACCCCTTCCCAAATCAAAACATTAACAGATCATCCTATACCCGGAATCAAACAGCTCAGCTGCCGATCCTTTGAAAGTCAAGCTGAAGTCGTCTTTATCAATCAAGAACAGGAGGAAAAGCCCTATATTGTATCTTATATAAGTACAGACCCCAACTTCTTCCCGCATTATCAAGCGTCATTCTTATACGGGAATACACTTCCTGTTGAACCTGACGAGGTTGTGTTATCCGAAAGTTGTGCCCGCAAAGTTTATGGAGAAAAGAATCCGGTCGGTACTCTGCTGAAAATAGTACAATTCAAAGAAGAAGAAAAGAAAAAAGACATTTATTACAAAGTCGTTAACGTAGTAAAAGAGTTGCCGAAAGTACTTCGTGTACAAGCCGATATCTATTTCTCTTATCGCAGAGACGATGCCCAGCAAAATGGATTTATTATGGAAGGAGTGTTAGACACTCCTGACGGACTTGATAAAGCAAATGAAAGCTTAAAAGGAGTCCCTTTTCTGCATCGTGGAGAAATGACATATCTTGTTGCCTCCAAAGAAGCCGATTCATATCAAGAGCCACAACGCCTCATTGCTATGGCATTCATCACTTTCTTATCTTCCTTAATTTTGTTATCAGGCATGATTAACTTTTTAAAGTTTATCATACAATCTTTCTATAACCGAAACCGTGAACTGGCATTGCGCAAAAGTATGGGAGCAACTGCCCGAAGTTTGTTCGGACTATTGTTTACGGAAGTTTTCTGGATGCTTACCTTCTCTTTACTTCTTTCGTTGGTATTGTCTGAATGTGTAAGTGGTCTTCTTGTATATTACATTCCGCCAAAAGAAATGATTCCAATAGATATACAAACGTTATACTCTATCCAATTCCAAGTATATTTAGGTTTACTCATAATTTGTGCAATCATTATTCTCTTTCCAGTCAGACGACTTCAAAGATCCGGACTTGCAAGCAATATTACGGGGAAAAGTCATAAACATATTTTCCGCAATATCATGATGTGCATACAACTATGTGTGTGTATTTTCTTCTTGGGAACAGCCATTGCCGTTCATTTATTCAATAAGGAGGATAACCGTCTATACCTTCCTTTATCCGACCAAGAAACAGGCCGTACTTTCTGCCTTCAAATGAATAGCGTTACACTCTATAAAAACAAAGATGCTATCCTCTCACAAATAAAGATGTTACCCGGAGTGGAAGAAACAAGCGCAGCTTTGATGACCGGCTCATTCAACTCTTTCTTGACCAGCAGCTATGAGTCTGCGGATCATCGTACACTTACCATCAATGTCCGGCAAGGTGATCCCAGCTATTTCCAGTTCTTCCGGATTCCATTTCAAGGGGAAACTGTTGATGCCGATGCAAGTAAAGTGGTCTATATCAGCGAAGCCTTCCGGCAACAACTGGACAAAGATTCTATCAGCGGAAACGTGAAATTAGGAGAGGAGAGCTACCGGATTTTAGGAACCTATAAAGCCTGCTACGGAGAAAATCTTTCCGAATATAACCAATACCACATATCCGTATTTTTCCCCACCAAAGAAATATCAGTCATATACATTCGTTTTCGAAATGACATTGCCTTTTCTAAAGCGAAAGCACAAATAGAGAAGGTATGCCGTAACTATGTACCAGAATCACTGGCATTAGACATAGAGCCCTTGGACGTAAGAAAAAGTACGACTCAGGGAATTAGGGACATGATGGGTGATATTTCACTGTTACTTGCTATCATTAGTATATTGCTTGTGGTGTTAAGTGTGTATTCTGCAATCTCCATGGATACCGTTAGTCGGCAAAAAGAAGTAGCCATTCGTAAAATTAACGGTGCTACACCTAAAGTGATCGCTTTCATGTTTGGAAGAGTCTACATCATCCAATTCATACTGGCCTATATGATCACTTATCCATTGTTACGGCTACTGATCATTGATATGACCAAAAGTTCTCCAATCAGCAGTGTCAGCGGATTTGCCTGGGGCATTTACCTGTTCATTGTAATAGGTTTGCTTATCTTTGTAACAACGGCATACAAAATATACAGAGTGATGCACCTCAACCCGGCCGATATCATTAAAAATGAATAATATAAACCAATAAAAAATTACCATTATGATTAAAACAGTAAACTTACAGAAAATTTTCAAAACCGAAGAAGTAGAAACCTGGGCGTTAAACAATGTCAGTGTAGAAGTGAAAGAAGGCGAGTTTGTAGCCATTATGGGACCATCCGGTTGCGGAAAATCCACTTTGCTCAATATTTTAGGTCTGCTTGATAATCCTACAGGAGGCGAATATTACCTGAATGGGAAAGAAGTATCCAAGTATACGGAATCGCAACGTACCAATCTCCGCAAAGGAGTTATCGGTTTCGTATTCCAGAGTTTCAATCTGATCGACGAGCTGAATGTATACGAGAATATTGAACTGCCATTACTTTACATGGGTATTCCCGCTTCTGAACGTAAACAACGGGTGGAAAAAGCAATGGAACGCATGGCCATCACTCACCGCAGCAAACATTTCCCCCAACAACTCTCAGGAGGTCAGCAACAACGTGTTGCCATAGCACGTGCAGTCGTTGCTAATCCGAAGTTGATTCTTGCCGATGAACCTACCGGTAACCTTGACTCCAAGAATGGTAAAGAAGTGATGGGACTGCTGAATGAACTTAATAAAGAAGGAACTACCATCGTCATGGTGACACACTCCCAACATGATGCAGGATTTGCTGACCGAGTGATTAATCTGTTTGATGGTCAGGTAGTAACAGAAGTAAGTATTTAACTTTAAACAGAATGCAATATCCGGTTATACTGAAACTTATTTTAAGGAGTTGGTGGCGAAATAAACTATTCGCCTCCATCTCCTTATTGAGCTTAGCGATTGGCATTACATGCACTATCTTGCTGATATCATTCGTTACTTATGAGTACACTATAGAATCTTCCAATCCAAGAAAAGAAGATATTTTCCGGCTAACACAAAATGTTCCGGTTATGCAAAAGCAAAAACAAGGGACCTTTGTTTATGGAGGCAGTGTTCCGGACATTGTATCCCAATTCCCGGAAATTGAAAGTTATCTGCGAATGAATGAACTTCAAACGTCAGGTATTCGGGTCGGAAATGAAAAATTCGACAAACAAACAATAGTTAAAGCAGATAGTTCACTACTTCATTTTTTCCCTTTTGAAACAGTATATGGTAATTTGCCTGAAGTATTATCTCACCCCGGTCAAGTAGCCATCAGCGAGAAATTAGCTCGTCTTTATTTTGGAAATGAGAATTATGAAAATCGTACGATTACACTGGAATTGCCCGATACCATTTATACGGTACAAGTAACTGCGGTATTCAGACATTATCCACAAGCCATGTTACAAGCTGATATCCTTACCTCGTTGTCAGATCCCGAACAGGGAAGCTCTTGTATGATTCTCCTGAAAAAAGAAGTCCAGTCAGCCTCATTTCGTCAACGATTTGAAGAAACAGGACTGCCTACTTTGATGGGAAAAGGAAATTATCAGTTGTTAGGTCTGCAAGATTCTTATTTCAATACAGACCTCTCTGATACTTCCCAAACTATGGAACATAGAGAAATTACATTACTCAGCATAGGGCTGTTATCTGCTTTGTTAATATTATCCATAGCCTGTTTTAATTATGTCAATCTTAGTTTTTCACGATTGCTGAAACAGGTTAGAATGCTCCATGTAGAAACATTAATGGGAGCTACCCGTCAATATATACACAAGCAACTATTTGCCGATACTTTTCTGACTGTCATGCTTGCGTTCTTGCTGTCTGTACTGTTGATAAATGATCTTTTACCGGCATTCAACTCTCTTGTAGCAGCGCATTTAACATTCGGTTTCATATTTTCGGGGAAGGTATTGCCATTATTAGCTTTGTTTATTATAATCTTATCTGTCATTCCCGCACTTTACATGAGCAGGAAGATGTATTCTCTATCAGAAAGTAATTACCGCCTGTTCTTTATTGGTAAAAAAAAGAGGCGCATAGTCTCTATACTGATTATACTCCAGTTCATAATATCTATTGCCTTAATGACAACTTTCTTAATTATACGTTCACAATTAAATATGATAGAGAATGAAGGAAAGCGTTATGAAAATATAATTGAACTTGGAGATGGACAGCAACTATCATTACTCCCAATATATAATGATTTAAAAAGTCTACCTGGAATAAAAAGTGCGATTACTACCCGCGGGAACATTTTTGAACCCTGGAGCATGGCAGTACCTGTGAACCAGGAAGGAGAGGAAGAAACACTGGTCATGGTTAATTTGTACAATGAAAGCCCGAAGTTTCAGGAACTATATGACATGACTTTACTTCATCCGGAACGTACTAAAGAACTAATAGCCCAAACCGCTATACCGGTTATTGTCAATGAATCCTTCCAACATCATTTTGTACCCGCAGGAGAAGACCCCATTAGTCAGCCACTGAACAAATACAACAAGAATAATACTCAGCAAGGAGCTATTATTGTAGGAGTAATCAAAGACTTTAAACTGACCTCTTTTAATCAACCGGTAGCCCCATTGCAAATGATCTTGCAAGAAGTCCCCGAGAACCAATGTTATTATATATCTTTAAAGATCGATCCGGACCAACGAGTTGAAACCTTACAAAAGATACGACAACTATGGGAGACACATTTCCCTAATCGTTCTTTTACCGGTACAGATTTGTACATGAAATACTTGTCATTCAATCAAGAAGTAACTAATTTCTCTCAATTATTATTGGTATACTCAATCATAAGCTTATTCTTGACAGCTTTTGGTCTGTTCGGCATAGCATGGTACGCATCCGAACAACGCACTCGGGAGATAGGAATTCGTAAAGTGAACGGTGCTTCCACCTGGCAAATCGTTTGGTTACTTAATCGTCCATTCTTATGTTATATCTTAATTGCATTTATCATCGCAACTCCCATTGTATATACACTAATGTTGCACTGGATAGAGCAATTCGCTTATAGAGCCCCCATTGGATTGAAAGTTTTTATTCTTCCTCTATTGATAACTTTAGTCATGACAATATGCACTGTTAGCTTTAACAGTTGGCGGGTTGCAAAGTCCAATCCAATAGATGCAATTAAAGAATAGATAATGTCATGGGATACCCCTGATAAGGATAAGGATATTGATAACGTAAACTATAAATGGAAACAAAGGAGCCTTAAATGAAAAAGGGATTATGTCAAACAACATAATCCCTTTCGTATATTTATTCCTTATCTTATTTATAAAAGATCAAGTGCCTTGAAACATTTCACCAACTTACCGATAGCAAAGTCAATCTGTTCTTTGGAATGTGTAGCCATTAATGAGAAACGAATCAACGTATCATTCGGAGAACATGCGGGAGGAACTACCGGATTTACAAATACGCCCTCGTCAAATAACATTTTGGTTACCATAAATGTCTTCTCCATATCACGTACATATAGCGGAATAATAGGAGTGGAGGTGTGCCCGATTTCGAAACCAAGCTCACGGAAACACTTTAAAGAGTAATTGGTAATGTCCCATAAGTGTTCGATGCGTTCTGGTTCGTTTTTCATAATCTGGAGTGCGGCACGAGCAGCGGCAGTGGCAGCAGGCGTATTACTTGCACTGAAGATATACGAACGGGAATTATGACGCAAATAATTAATAATGGATTCATCAGCAGCTATAAAACCACCGATAGCAGCCAATGACTTACTGAATGTACCCATGATAAGATCCACTTCTTTAGTCAACCCGAAATGATCACAAGTACCACGTCCGTTATTGCCCAGAACTCCCAAGCCGTGTGCTTCGTCTACCATGATATTGGCATCATATTTCTTAGACAAACGAACGATCTCAGGCAAATTGGCTATATCACCTTCCATACTGAATACTCCATCTACTACAATCAGTTTCACTGCATCCGGACGACACTTCTGCAACTCTTTCTCAAGAGATTCCATGTCGTTGTGCTTAAACTTAAGGATGGTAGAAAAAGAGAGGCGACGCCCTTCAACAATAGAAGCGTGGTCAAGTTCGTCACAGATCACATAATCTTCACGACCTGTCACACACGAAACTACACCCAAATTTACCTGAAATCCTGTGGAATAAATGATAGCATCTTCTTTACCAACAAATTCGGCCAGTTCTTTCTCCAATTGAAGATGAAGGTCAAGTGTACCGTTCAGAAAACGCGATCCGGCACAACCCGTACCGTATTTGCGGGTAGCTTCAACAGCAGCCTCAATTACTTTCGGATGATTAGTCAGGCCTAAGTATGAGTTCGAGCCAAACATTAACACCTTTCTGCCACTCATTATCACCTCTGTGTTCTGTTCACTTTCGATACAACGAAAGTATGGATATACGCCTTTAGCCTTTATCTGCTGAGGGAGGTCGTATTTAGCTAACTTCTCTTGTAATAATCCCATGAATAGTTATTTATATAATTCGCTTATTGACTATCTTATTTATAACAGTCTAAATCCTTTTTCCTTAACAAGTGTTTAAAACAGGGGGCAAAGATAACAAAATATGTTTTTAGCTGTTCTTTTTCTATGAAAAAATATACTCTTTATAGTTTTAGAAAGCTGGGAAAGGGCAAAAATTAAGATATTTATATTACTTTTGTCGACCACAACATATAAATGATGGAACCAACTTGCATGATCGAAAATAAGAAAAAAATAATATTCATCGTTAATCCAATTTCGGGTACACAAAGTAAGGAACTTGTTCTGAGTCTACTGGATGAGAAGATAGATAAGGATAAGTATACTTGGGAAATTGTGTATACCGAAAGAGCCGGACATGCAATCGAAATAGCAGCAGATGCGGCAGATAGCCACACAGATATAGTAGTGGCTGTAGGAGGCGATGGAACAATCAATGAGATTGCCCGTTCGCTGGTACATACTAATACGGCACTGGGCATCATTCCTTGCGGCTCCGGAAACGGATTGGCACGACATCTTCAAATTTCGATGGATCCGCGTAAAGCACTTGAGATTTTGAATGATGGATTAGTTGATATTATAGATTACGGAAAAATAAATGGTACAGACTTTTTTTGCACCTGTGGAGTAGGATTTGACGCTTTTGTCAGTCTGAAATTTGCCAATGCGGGTAAACGCGGACTCCTGACTTATCTGGAGAAAACTCTGCAAGAAAGCCTGAAGTATCAACCAGAAACCTATGAACTGGAAACAGAAGACGGTACTTCCAGATACAAAGCCTTCCTGATAGCTTGCGGCAATGCTTCACAATATGGAAATAATGCTTATATAGCTCCACAAGCTACGTTGACAGACGGTTTGTTAGACGTAACCATTCTTGAACCATTTACCGTGCTGGATGTTCCGGCACTGGCTTTCCAACTCTTCAATAAAACAATTGACCAGAACAGCCGAATTAAAACCTTCCGTTGCAAGAAATTGTGCATCCACCGCAGTTCACCGGGAGTAGTCCATTTTGACGGTGATCCGATGCAGGCTGATGAAGATATCAAGATAGAGCTGATTCAGAAAGGATTACGAGTCGTTGTACCTACCGATAAAAAAAAAGATAATTCCAACGTACTGCAAAAAGCACAAGAATATGTGAATGGTATCAAGCTGATGAATGAAGCCATCGTAGAAGACATAGCACATAAAAACAAAGTTATTTTGAAAAAAAATAAGCAGCTGATACAAAAGCTTACTAAAAAATAGCCCTTTAGAAATAGTACAGAATCCGAATTAATATGTACTTTTGCAAACTACTTTAACAAAAATATAAAAATAATATATTAAATATGTTCAGAACGCACACGTGCGGAGAATTAAGAATCTCCGATGTTAATAAACAAGTCAAGCTGTCGGGATGGGTACAGCGCAGCCGTAAAATGGGAGGTATGACTTTTGTTGACCTTCGTGATCGCTACGGTATCACTCAATTAGTATTTAATGAAGAAATAGACGCTGAGCTTTGCGAACGTGCCAACAAGCTGGGTCGTGAATACGTTATTCAGATTGTCGGAACCGTCAACGAACGCTTTAGTAAGAACGGAAATATTCCGACCGGTGATATTGAAATTATCGTTTCGGAACTGAATATCTTGAATTCAGCCATTACTCCTCCTTTTACCATTGAAGATAACACAGATGGTGGTGACGATATCCGCATGAAATACCGTTATCTGGACTTACGTCGTAACGCTGTCCGTTCAAATCTGGAGTTACGTCATAAAATGACAATAGAAGTGCGTAGTTATCTTGATAAACTGGGCTTTTTGGAAGTAGAAACTCCGGTATTGATCGGTTCAACACCGGAAGGAGCCCGTGATTTTGTTGTACCTTCCCGCATGAATCCGGGGCAATTCTACGCATTGCCACAATCTCCACAGACCTTGAAACAATTGTTGATGGTTTCCGGTTTCGATCGTTATTTCCAGATTGCCAAATGTTTCCGTGACGAAGACCTGCGTGCCGACCGACAGCCGGAGTTCACTCAAATAGACTGTGAAATGAGCTTCGTAGAACAAGAAGATGTAATCGTTACATTTGAAGGAATGGCCAAACACCTGTTTAAGGTTATTCGTAATATTGAACTGACAGAACCATTCCCACGCATGCCTTGGAGTGAAGCAATGAAACTGTATGGTAGCGACAAACCGGATATTCGTTTCGGTATGGAATTCGTTGAATTAATGGATATCCTGAAAGGACACGGTTTCTCTGTATTTGATAATGCTGCATATATTGGTGGTATTTGTGCCGAAGGTGCAGCCAGCTATACTCGTAAACAATTGGATGCCTTGACTGAATTTGTGAAAAAACCGCAAATTGGTGCAAAAGGCATGGTATACGCCCGTATTGAAGCCGACGGTACTGTAAAATCAAGTGTAGATAAATTCTATACGCAAGAAGTATTACAGCAATTGAAAGAAGCTTTTGGCGCTAAACCAGGCGATTTAATTCTGATTTTATCAGGAGATGATGCCATGAAAACTCGTAAGCAACTCTGCGAACTGCGTCTGGAAATGGGTAATCAATTGGGATTACGTGATAAAAACACATTCGCGTGCTTATGGGTAGTAGACTTTCCACTATTCGAATGGAGTGAAGAAGAAGGTCGTCTAATGGCTATGCACCATCCGTTTACTTCGCCCAAACCGGAAGATATCCATCTGTTGGATACAGATCCTGCAGCTGTACGCGCCAACGCTTACGATATGGTAATCAATGGTGTAGAAGTAGGAGGAGGATCAATCCGTATCCACGACAGCCAGTTACAGAATAAAATGTTCGAACTACTCGGATTTACTCCGGAACGTGCACAAGAACAATTTGGTTTCTTGATGAATGCCTTCAAATTCGGTGCGCCTCCTCACGGTGGTTTGGCTTACGGATTGGACCGTTGGGTATCTCTTTTTGCCGGACTCGACTCAATCCGCGATTGCATTGCATTCCCGAAAAATAATTCAGGCCGTGATGTTATGTTGGATGCTCCTGCAGCACTTGATCCGTCACAACTGGAAGAACTGAATCTGATTGTAGATATTAAGGAGTAAGTGAAAGAGTCAGTACGCATTTTTCGATTTGCCGTAATTGGTACGCTCAATGCATTAATCACAGCCTTTGTTATTTGGCTGATGATGGATGAATTGTCATACGATTACATTCCGGCTAACATTACAGCGTACATAGTAGCCCAGATACATAATTTTATCTGGAGCAAATATTGGATCTTTCCGATTGAAAATAAAAAGAATAATATCTGGAAGCAGATATTATTCTTTTGTTCAGCTTTCGGATTGGCATATAGCGCCCAGTTCCTCTTTTTAGTTACTTTGGTAGAATGTGGGGATGTAAATGAGTATCTGGCACAATTCCTGGGATTGTTTATCTACGGAACAGTAAACTTCATCGTCAATAAGAAACTTACATTTAGATAAAAACTATTTTAAAATATTCAATAAAAAGTCCCGCAGATTATAGACTCTGCGGGACTTTTTATATTTACAGAAACGTAAGACTTCAATCGATAAAACGTTTCGTCAGGTTACCATATTCATCTATACGTCGGTCACGAAGGAAAGGCCACCAGCGACGTACATTTTCCGAGCGTTCAAGATCTACTTCAACAACTATATTTTCGGGACGTTCATTTCCTGCCTGCGCCAGATATTCACCTTGAGGACCAACAACAAAACTATTCCCCCAAAACAAAATACCATTGGTCTGCCCTGACGGATCGGCTTCGTGGCCTACACGATTTACAGAAATCACCGGAAGTCCATTGGCCACCGCATGTGCGCGCTGAGAAATAATCCAAGCATTGAGCTGACGGGCTTTTTCATCATCCGTATCTGAACTTTCCCAACCGATGGCAGTAGGATAAATCAAAATTTCAGCTCCTTTCAATGCCATCAGACGGGCAGCTTCGGGATACCATTGATCCCAGCAAACCAATATTCCCAATTTACCCAAAGAAGTCTGTATCGGTTCAAAACCAATATCTCCCGGAGTAAAATAAAACTTTTCGTAATAAGCCGGATCATCAGGTATATGCATTTTACGATATTTACCGGCAATGCTTCCATCCCGATCGAAAACAACGGCTGTATTATGATATAATCCCGGAGCACGTTTCTCAAATAAAGAAGTAACAAGCACTATCCGGTTAGTTGCCGCCAGTTCGGAATAGAATCCTGTAGAAGGTCCCGGAATCGGTTCCGCCAATTCAAATAGATCAGTATTTTCAGTTTGGCAAAAATACAATGAATTATGAAGTTCCTGAAGAACGACGAGTTGTGCGCCATGAGCGGCACAAGCTTCAATGCTTTTAGCCAGATTCATCAGATTCATCCTAATATCTGACGTATTGGCCTGTTGAATGATTCCTACTTTTATTTTTCTCATACTCAAATTTTATTATTTAATGACTCCCATCGGATATTGCATTGTTACGCAATGTAATGACCCGTGTTGTTTAATGAGTGCACGACAATCAATGCCCACCACTTCATATGCCGGGAAAGCTTCACGAAGCACTGTTCTTGCCAGTTCATCATTTTCCGGCTGATTATAAGTGGGATAGAGCACAGAATCGTTCAAAATCAGAAAATTAGCATACGTTGCAGGCAGTCTTTCTCCAGATACTTCTATTTTATCCGCCATAGGTAATGCCATTAAACGATAAGGATCACCAGATGCCGTACGGAATGTTTTCAACTGTTCTTCCATTTTATAAAGCTCCTCATAATGTTCATCTTTGGGATCGGAACACTTCACATATGCAATTGTATCCGGAGAACAAAACCTGGCTAATGTGTCTATATGACTATCCGTATCATCTCCGGCCAGATAACCATGATCCAACCACAACACCCTTTGCAAATGAAATACTCTGCAAAGGTGTTCCTCTATGTCAACCCGGTTCATCGGTGCATTACGATGCGGAGACAATAAACATTCGGAAGTAGTTAGCAATGTCCCCATACCATCACTTTCAATAGAACCACCTTCAAGCACAAAGTCCAGACAATCTTTATATTGCCCTTTCAGAACTCCAGCCTCTACAGCCTTACGGGTTATCTGATTATCTAAACCGGCTTCGAACTTTTTTCCCCAACCATTGAAAGTAAAGTCCAGCAAACATGCTCCATTCGTATCCATCAGAGTGATGGTCCCATGATCACGTGCCCAAGTGTCATTCGTTTCGCACTCCAGAAAACGTACATTGTTCATATTCACTATTCCGGCTATCTGATTCTTTACCGCCTCCGGACAGGGAGTAACAATAAGCAAAAGCTCACGTTTGGCAATTTCACGAGCTATGTTGATAAAACATTCCTGAACCTCAGAAAGCATATAAGCCCAGTCTGTTTCAGCATGCGGCCATGTTAATTGCACACCACTTTGCAAAAACCATTCCGCAGGCAGAAAAGGAGCCAACATCTCTACCTGATCATCGACAGTTAAACCAAAGTTCAGTTGCAAATCTTTCTCTGAACCTCCTGAAGTAGGAAGACCGACTATTATTCCCATTATATTTTAGTTTTTTGAAGAATAGGATACGGATAACAAGTGGATACATCTTTGAATGCCACTTGCTATCTATGTTATTTATTAGACTTACGATCAAAAAATGGATTCTTGGAAGAAGCACTAACCGGAATAGCCATTACTTGGCGACACCCCTTCAACCAGTCAAGACGTTGGGCAGCCAATCCGGCCGAAAACATTACACGGGTGTCTACCCGCAGATCAGCAGCTGTAGCACATGCCGAACCAATAGCAATACCCACATCAATACTATTCAATGCACAAGGCACACCTTCGGCACGCCCCGCACAAGTAGCATAACCGCAATGCCCACAATTCAGTCCCTGTGCTTGCTCCCGTGTACCTATTAACAGAATACATTCAGCCTGGAGAATATTATCTGCATCCCGCAAGAAAAATTTCATTCCCATCTCTTCGAACATAACTTTCAATGTGTCCGAAAGTAACTGTATTTCTTTACCGATGACAACTGCAGTTTCTATGATATCAATTCCTTTCCCTTTAGGGGCGGTACGTGCAGCAGTCATCATCTGCCGTGCCACATTCAATATATGCTCGTGGCGACTATCTCGTTCGTTCAGTATCATATCTTGTCCATTAATTAGTGATACAAAGATAAAAGAAATCCCGCACATATTATGAATTTTCACTAACTTTGCAAGATAGATTTAAAGATACACAATGTTACAAATAGACAATGCATGCATTGCTTTCGGGGAGGATATACTTTTTTCTGAGTTTTGTATGCAGCTTAAAAAAGGCGAAACAGCTTGTATAACAGGAGAATCCGGACGTGGAAAGACTTCTCTGCTCAACGCAATCATGGGATTCGTTCCTTTACGGAAAGGCCGAATCAAAGTAGGGGATATTTTACTTGAACCTGCCACCATTGATATTATACGCCAACATATAGCTTGGATTCCACAAGAGTTAGCGCTTCCCTCCGAGTGGGTAAAAGAAATGATAGCACTACCTTTTGCACTAAAAGCCAACCGACATATCTCTTTTTCTGAAGAAAAACTCTTCACTTATTTTGATGAATTAGGCCTGGACAAGGACTTATACCAGAAGCGGGTAGGAGAAATATCCGGTGGACAACGCCAACGCATTATGATAGCAGCGGCAGCTATGCTGGAAAAGCCTTTGATTATTGTAGACGAACCGACATCTGCATTGGATTCCGGTTCTACAGATAAAGTTTTAGCTTTTCTACGTAACCAGACAACAAAAGGAACAGCTATACTTGCCGTTTCACATGACCGGGCATTCGCCTACGGATGTAACCAGCTAATCACATTATAGTTATATGGGAACTATCGATATATCTTATTTCAACCTACTCGTAGGACTACTACTATTGGCAATCCCGCTTTTCTACCTGTGGAAATTCAAGACCGGATTACTGAAAGCCACCCTGATAGGGACGGGGCGCATGATTATACAGCTCTTCCTAATAGGCATGTACCTCAAATACCTGTTCCTGTGGAACAATCCATGGATTAATTTTCTTTGGGTTATCATCATGATTTTTGTAGCCGGACAAACCGCCTTAATGCGCACCGGGCTAAAACGTGAAGTACTTTTGATCCCTATATCCGTTGGATTTCTGTGTAGTGTTGTTCTGGTTGGCATGTATTTCATAGGCATTGTATTGCAACTGGACAACGTCTTCAGCGCTCAATATTTTATCCCCATCTTCGGGATCTTAATGGGAAATATGTTATCAAGCAATGTCATTGCATTGAATACATATTACAGCGGATTGAAACGGGAGCAACAATTGTACTGTTATCTGCTCGGCAATGGCGCCACCCGCCAGGAAGCACAGGCACCATTTATACGGCAAGCTATTATAAAATCCTTCAGTCCACTGATTGCCAACATCTCAGTAATGGGATTAGTAGCACTCCCAGGTACTATGATCGGACAGATTCTGGGAGGAAGCAGCCCGAATGTCGCCATCAAATACCAAATGATGATTATGGTCATTACTTTTACGGCTTCCATGCTATCACTAATGATCACCATCTCACTGGCCTCCCGTAAATCATTCGATGAATACGGCCGTATGTTACAAATAACCAAAGAATCCCTTAAATAAGTAACCATGACACTAACCGACTCCGTTTTACAATTAATAAGCGAAATACATATTCCGGGATTCTTCATTACCACAGATTTTCTGCAAACTGGAGAATTTCTCCCCCAAGGAATAGATTTTTTTTTAAAAGAAAAGCATGCGAAGATAATTCAAGGTGCCAACGGAAGAAAATTCATTTATCAACAATCCGGCTGGCGCATAGCATTCACATTCTATCCAACCGATCGGGTAGTCGATGAAAAATATGCAATGAAAAACAAAATGATAAAGAAACGATATGATTATTGATGTAAATCAAATCATTACTATCAATATTTGCCTATATTTGCGAACATTAATAATTAAACAATACTACAAAGAATATGCACATCAGTCACATTGCTATCTGGAGTACCCATTTAGAAGAGCTAAAAAATTTCTATATTACTTATTTCAACGGAACAAGCCATGAAAAGTATATCAATCCTAAAAAGGGATTTGAATCTTATTTTGTCAGTTTTGACCAAGGATTCGCTTCCCTGGAAATTATGCAACGACAAGACATTACTACCCCGGCATTAAAAGATAGCCTCGGATTGGCCCATTTCTCCTTTTCTGCCGGTAGTAAAGAAGCTGTATTGAAACTCACCGAACGTCTACGCAAGGATGGCTTTACGATCGCAAGTGAGCCACGGACTACAGGAGACGGCTATTTCGAAAGTGCAATCCTGGATCCTGAAGGAAATATTGTAGAAATCACTATTTGACACGCTTAGCAAGTGCAGGTATGTAGCGAAGTTGCACATATTGCTCGCCAGGATTAATATACCGATTGTCCATCAGTATCTTCTTAACTTTGAAATCTTTCAGCCGGTAACGGATATATCGTTGTGCATTTGCAGGCTGTACTTCCACAAAGGACTGAAGGGCAATCGTCCCATCAGTCCGAATGATAACTTTAGCCTTGGCCGTACGAAAAGAAAGAGCATCGTCCTTTTTCATTTCTTTCATATGGTATTTATCGATCCAGAAAATAGCCGTTGCCTTGGAAAGGCTATCTACTGTTTCTTGCAATCCATTTTCCTCTTCAGTAGCAGATATAGGAGTTTCTTTATGCTCTTGACATGAAATGATAAAAAAGAGAGAAAAAAATAATAATAGAATTGCCTTCATCGGTTTGTGCTTTTATAAATTTGGAGGTAAATATATTAAAAAATCAATAAAAGCAAGGTAAAGTATTGGCTTTTTCTTATCTTTGCAACAAATTTTCTACTGATAATGAAAATTAAAGAAATTGTAAGCGCCCTTGAACGGTTCACGCCTCTGCCATTGCAAGACGGATTTGATAATGCCGGCCTGCAAATCGGACTGACAGATGCGGAAACAACAGGGGCTTTGTTGTGTCTTGACGTTACCGAAGCTGTGCTTGACGAAGCTATCGCGTCCGGCTGCAATCTTGTTATATCCCATCATCCCCTTATTTTTAAAGGTTATAAATCGATTACCGGTAAAGATTATGTTGAACGTTGCATCTTAAAAGCAATCAAAAACGACATCGTCATTTATTCGGCCCATACCAATCTTGACAATGCTCCGGGGGGAGTGAACTATAAAATAGCTGAGAAAATAGGATTAAAAGATGTACGCATACTTGAACCAAAAGAAAACTGTCTGATAAAGTTAGTCACATTCGTCCCGACCGCACAAGCCGAAGAGGTCCGTAATGCTTTATTCACTGCCGGATGTGGATATATAGGCGACTATGACTCATGCAGCTACAACACAGAAGGCGAGGGAACTTTCCGTGCACAGGAAGGAAGTAAACCTTTTTGTGGAAATATAGGAGAACTTCATCATGAAGCGGAAGTACGGATTGAAACCATCCTGCCGGAATATAAGAAAAGAGAGGTTATCCGTACGTTACTATTGACACATCCCTATGAAGAACCGGCATACGACTTATATCCTCTTTACAATAGTTGGGCACAGGTCGGAGCAGGAATCATCGGAGAGCTGGAAGAAGCTGAATCGGAGCTTGAATTCCTGAAGCGTATAAAGAAGACATTTGAAGTAGGGTGTTTGAAACATAACAAACTAACAGGTCGCCTGATTCAGAAAGTTGCCCTCTGTGGAGGGGCAGGCGCTTTCCTTATTCCACAAGCTATAGGTAGCGGAGCTGATGTTTTTATCACAGGTGAAATTAAATATCATGACTACTTTGGTCGTGAAACAGACATTTTACTTGCAGAAATAGGACATTACGAAAGCGAACAATACACAAAAGAAATTTTTTATTCCATAATACGGGATTTATTTCCTAATTTTGCACTCCAATTTAGTAAGGTTAACACGAATCCCATTAAATATTTATAAGTAAAATGGCAAGAGAAGCTAAAAATGAACCGAAAGAGTTGACAGTGGAACAAAAGTTGAAAGCTTTGTTTCAGCTGCAAACAACATTATCTAAAATTGACGAAATTAAAACGTTAAGAGGTGAACTTCCATTGGAAGTGCAAGACCTTGAGGACGAAATTGCCGGTCTGAGTACACGTATCGATAAGATCAAGGCGGAAGTAGACGAACTCAAATCAGCTATCGCCGGTAAGAGAGTGGAAATTGAAGCAGCCAAAGCTTCGGTTGAGAAATATAAATCACAGCAAGACAATGTTCGTAACAACCGCGAATATGACTTCCTGACAAAAGAAATCGAATTCCAGTCCCTGGAAATAGAGCTTTGCGAAAAAAGAATCAAAGAATTCACTGCAGAAGAGCAGGAAAAATCTGAAGAAATAGAGAAAAATACCAAAGCACTGGAGGAACGCCAGAAAGACCTTGACCAGAAAAAGAATGAACTGGACGAAATCATCGAGGAAACTAAACAAGAGGAAGAAAAATTGAGAGATAAAGCTAAAGATCTTGAAACAAAAATAGAGCCGCGCTTACTCCAGTCTTTCAAACGTATCCGCAAGAATTCACGTAACGGATTGGGTATTGTTTACGTACAGCGTGATGCATGCGGTGGTTGTTTTAATAAAATTCCGCCTCAGAGACAGTTGGATATCCGTTCACGTAAGAAAATTATCGTTTGCGAATATTGCGGACGTATCATGATCGACCCGGAACTGGCAGGTGTGGAGATAGAGCACAAAGTAGAAGAAGCACCCGTTACAACCAAAAGAGCTATCAGAAGAAAAGCTGAATAAAGCCTTGCATTGATATTCTGATGGTCCGATTTTAAAAGTTCGGAATTCATTATATTTAAAACCCGTAATTTTACTATAGCCCGATTGTGAGCATAGTAAAGTTACGGGTTTATTCATTAATATCCGTTTCTTCAATAAAGAAAGTATATTCCCTTTAAGCATAGTGATTCTCTTATAGACAGGATAAACAAATATTTCTTTTCGTTGTTATGTTTTCATTTCTAAATAACCTAAACTTATGAAACTACGAATAGGAAATATCATGTTCTTGCTGTTTCTTTCGTCCGTAGCCTTTCCACAGGCTACGAACCGCTATCTGGACAAACCTTTGCCACAAGAATGGGAAGAAGATGCACAAATTTTTCAGCAAGTATTGCCGGTGGATGACCAATGGTGGAAAGCTTTTCAGGATCCGGTTCTCGATTCTCTTATTTCTGTTGCGGTCAAACAAAACTACTCGATACTGACCGCTATTGACCGTATCAATATGGCAAAAGCCAACCTGAGGATGGAACGTGGAAACTTTTTTCCAACGATCGGACTGAATGCCGGATGGACTCGTCAACAAAGTAGTGGCAATACCAGTGAATTGCCTCAATCCACTCAGCATTATTACGATGCCTCGCTGAATATGAGTTGGGAATTAGACCTCTTCGGAAGCATCCGTAACCGTGTAAAAGCTCAGAAAGAAAACTTTGCTGCCAGCAAAGAAGAGTACACCGGTACAATGGTATCACTCTGCGCCCAAGTAGCTTCAGCATATATCAACCTGCGGGAGCTGCAACAAGAATTGGCAGTAATACAAAAGAACTGCGCATCGCAGGAAGCCGTGTTGAAAATCACAGAAGTGAGATACAATACCGGACTCGTTTCTAAATTGGACGTAGCACAAGCTAAATCTGTGTTTTTCAGCACAAAAGCCTCTATCCCCCAAATTGAATCGGGTATCAATCAATACATTACTACCCTTGCTATACTATTAGGCACTTATCCTCAGGAGATACGTCCTACATTAGAGTCTCCAGGAATATTGCCTGACTATATGGAACCAATTGGAGTAGGACTTCCGGCCGACTTACTGCTTCGTCGTCCGGACATCCGTAGTGCAGAACGAAGTGTGAATGCTCAAGCGGCTTTAGTGGGGGCATCCAAATCGGACTGGCTGCCTCAGATTTTTCTAAAAGGTTCGCTTGGTTATACTGCTAAGGACCTGAAAGATCTGACCCATCATAAGAGCATGACCTATGAAATAGCACCGGCACTAAGCTGGACACTTTTTAAAGGGACTCAATTGGTAAATGCCACCAAACTGGCTAAAGCACAATTAGACGAAGCTATCAACCAGTTTAATCAGACTGTATTGACTGCCGTACAAGAGACAGACAATGCCATGAATGCTTACCGGAACTCCATCAAGCAAATAGTAGCTCTACGCGAAGTGCGTAATCAAGGACAAGAAACCTTGACACTCTCACTGGAACTCTATAAACAAGGATTAACCCCATTCCAGAATGTACTGGATGCACAACGCTCGCTACTCAGTTATGAGAACCAACTGGTCCAAGCAAGAGGATATTCCTTGCTCCAGCTGATAGCCATGTACCAAGCCCTGGGAGGCGGATGGTCCGGAAACCTAAATGATTAACTATAAAGACCTATCATAATGAAAAAACTAATGTATATTTTTCTCATCTTTCCTTTGGTAATGACCGGATGTAAAGGAAAAAAAGAAGCCGGAAGAGGAGAGATGCCTACTCCGGAAATCAGTGTGGCATATCCACTCGTACAAAACATTACCCTGACAAAAGATTATCCGGGATATCTGACTACCGAACAAACCGTAAATCTGGTAGCCCGGGTCAACGGCACCCTGCAATCCGCCTCATTCACACCGGGGACTCGTGTAAAGCAGGGGCAACTCCTGTTCGTTATCGAACCTACTATCTACAAAGATAATGTAACACAGGCTGAAGCGCAATTGAAAACTGCGCTTGCACAACTGGAATATGCCCGCAATAACTATACCCGAATGAAAGAAGCTTTGAAAAGTGATGCAGTCAGTCGTATACAGGTTTTACAGGCAGAATCAAACGTTGCCGAAGCCACCGCTGCTGTTAGCAATGCTGAAGCCACCCTGAATACTGCACGTACCAATCTGGGATACTGCTACATCCGTGCTCCTTTCAATGGAACAATCAGCCGCTCACTTTACGATGTAGGAAGCTATATCAGCGGAGCCGGACAACCTGTCACTTTGGCCACGATCTATAAAGACGACCGAATGTATACCTACTTTAATGTAGCAGACAACCAATGGCTATCCATGCTACTTTCACAAACCGGTAAGGAGAAAGAACTTCCCAAAAATGTTATCGTACGCTTGGGAGAAAACGGTACACAAAACTATCCGGCTACACTGGATTACTTATCGCCCAATGTAGACCTGGGTACAGGAACACTTAACGTACGCGCCAACCTCGATAATCCGAAAGGGGTTCTGAAAAGCGGACTATACGTCAGCATTACATTGCCATATGCCGAAGCGAAGCAAGCATTGCTCGTACCAGAAGCCTCTATTGGAACAGACCAGTTAGGAAAATACCTATATATTGTAAATGATTCGAATGTTGTGCGCTATCGCCACATCGAGCCGGGACAGCTGGTTAACGATACGTTACGTCAAATTAAAAGCGGGCTTTCGGCTAAAGAGCAATACGTCACAACGGCATTAATGAAAGTGCGTGACGGCATGAAAATCAAGCCAATATCAGTCAATCACGAGTCACAAACCTCTAATCATTAAGTACATGTTTTCAAAGTTCTTTATCAATCGGCCTATATTTGCCACGGTACTGGCATTGATTATCGTGGTGGCGGGATTGGTAACATTAAATATATTGCCTGTCGCACAGTTTCCGGAGATTACTCCACCTACAGTACAGGTGTCTGCTTTCTATCCGGGAGCAAATGCTGAAACTGTAGCTCAAACTGTCGGCATCCCCATTGAACAGCAAGTGAACGGAGTAGACGGTATGCTTTACATGAGTTCCACCGCATCCAGTTCGGGTGCCTATTCACTGACTATAACCTTTGCCGTAGGCACAGATATCGACATGGCTACCGTACAGGTACAGAACCGGGTAAGTGTAGCGCAATCTTCACTGCCGGAACCAGTTGTAGTCCAGGGAGTAACTGTACAGAAACAATCATCCAACATCGTGATGTTTCTCACAATGCAGGCAAAAGACTCTGTATACGACGGACTATATCTTACGAATTATGCACAACTAAATCTGGTAGATCAACTAACACGAGTACCGGGTGTAGGAGCTGTCAATGTAATGGGGGCAGGAAACTACAGTATGCGTGTCTGGCTCGATCCGGAAGCAATGCGTATCCGTAATCTCTCTCCTGCGCAAGTTTATCAAGCTATCCAGTCACAAAACATTGAAGTCAGTGCCGGCTATATCGGACAACCTATTGGAAAAAATAATAATAACGCCTACCAGTATACGTTGAATGTACAGGGACGGCTGACATCTCCCGAAGAGTTCGGTAACATCATTATCCGAACCGGAGAAGGAGGGAAAATGCTCCGACTGAAAGATATAGCACGCATCGACCTTGGCAGTTCCTCGTACAATGTTGTCTCTAAACTAAAAGGACATCCCACTGCTGCCATTGCTATTTATCAACAACCGGGTTCAAACTCGCTTGATGTTTCCAAAGGAGTCAAAGCTAAGATGCAGGAGCTTGCACAAAACTTCCCGGCAGGCGTCAGCTATAAGGTGACATTGGATACAACCGATGTCATCAATGCATCTATCGATGAAGTATTGGTAACTTTCCTGGAAACCACCTTACTGGTAGTACTTGTTATTTTCCTGTTCCTGCAAAACTGGCGGGCTGTTATCATCCCATGTATCACCATCCCTGTATCACTGATTGGTACTTTGGCAGTAATGGCTGCTCTTGGATTCTCAATCAATACTTTAACTCTGTTTGGATTAATACTTGCCGTAGCGATAGTGGTAGACGATGCAATAGTAGTGGTAGAAAATGCTTCCCGATTATTGGAAACGGGACAGTATTCTCCTAAAGATGCCGTCACCAAAGCAATGGGAGAGATCACCGGCCCAATTGTCGGGGTTGTACTGGTATTGCTTGCTGTTTTCATACCAACTACATTGATCAGTGGCATCTCCGGACAGCTTTACAAACAATTTGCCTTGACCATTGCCGCTTCTACCGTATTGAGTGGCATTAACTCGTTGACACTGACCCCTGCATTATGTGCCTTGTTTTTGGAACATAACAAGCCATCCAATTTTTTCATATACAAAGGATTCAACAAAGTATATGACAAGACACAGAATCTCTATGACCGCATTGTAAAAGGATTACTCATTCGTCCGGGACTTGCACTGATCTCTTATGGGATCATTACAGCGATAGCTGTCATTCTGTTCATGAAATGGCCTTCAACTTTCGTGCCCGATGAAGATGACGGGTATTTTATCGCTGTCATCCAATTGCCACCGGCATCGAGCCTCGAACGCACACAAGCTGTCGGACAAAAAGTGAACCGAATTTTAGATAGTTATCCGGAAGTAAAAGACTACATTGGTATCAGTGGCTTTTCTATTATGGGAGGTGGCGAACAATCAAATACAGGTACCTATTTCGTTGTACTGAAAAACTGGGATGAACGGAAAGGAAAAGAACACACTGCTGCAGCTGTAGTAGAGCGTTTCAATGAAATGGCTTATGGCATTCAGGAAGCGCAGATATTTGCGATGGTGCCTCCGGCCATTCCCGGCTTAGGAGCCTCGGGAGGTTTACAGTTACAACTGGAAGATCGTAACAATCTGGGACCGACAGAAATGCAGAGAGCTATCGAAACTTTGATGGCTACCTATCACACACAACCGGCCCTCGCATCCATATCCAGTATGTACCAGGCCAATGTGCCACAATACTTCCTGAATATTGACCGTGATAAAGTCCAATTTATGGGTATCCAGTTGGACAATGTATTCTCTACGCTAAGTTATTACATGGGGGCAGCCTATGTCAACGACTTTGTTCAGTTCGGACGCATCTATCAGGTAAAAATAGAAGCCGGGGAACAGGCTCAGAAAGTGATCGATGATGTATTGAAGCTCAGTGTCCCCAACGCCGCGGGAAATATGGTACCATTTTCTTCTTTTACAAAAGTTGAAGAACGTCTGGGTATGGACCAGATAAGCCGCTACAATATGTATTCAACAGCTTCCATAACCTGCAATGTAGCCTCAGGAAGTAGTTCAGGTGAGGGAATACAACAGATGGAGAATCTCATAAAAGAGCAACTGGGCAATGAATTCGGTTACGAATGGACTTCGGTAGCTTACCAGGAAACGCAGGCAGGAAACACAACGACCATTGTATTCATTATGGCACTATTGGTAGCATTTCTGGTATTGGCAGCCCAATACGAAAGCTGGACAAGCCCGTTATCAGCTATCATGGGACTACCAATGGCTCTGTTGGGTGCCATGATAGGCTGCTTCGTCATGGGTACCCCAGTGAGCATCTACACTCAGATTGGAATTATTTTGCTGATTGCCCTTTCAGCTAAAAATGGAATTCTGATTGTAGAATTCGCACGCGATTTCCGTGCCGAAGGCAACTCCATACGTGACGCTGCCTATGAAGCCGGACACGTTCGTTTACGCCCGATCCTTATGACTTCTTTCGCCTTTGTGTTAGGAGTAATGCCATTGCTGTTCGCTACCGGAGCCGGGGCACAAAGCCGCATTGCTCTTGGGGCAGCTGTTGTCTTTGGTATGGCACTGAATACATTGCTGGCAACCGTATATATCCCCAATTTTTATGAATTGATGCAGAAATTCCAAGAAAACGTCTTGGATCGGAAGAAAAAGAAATAGTTCTCTATATCACTATCTCTATTGTAAAAAACGTCCTTTTCATTTCACAGTCTATTGTCACCGAGCTGAATCTCGGATGACAATAGACTTTTTCTTATACTTATCACAAAAACAATTAAGTGCTTTCATGCTTATTCCATAAAAATAGGAATATGTTGAGTTATTAGGTAATAGTTCTGATTATAAACAAATTATGAAGACAACAATCTGTCATTACGAAGTTAACTTTAACAGTGTGTTAAAGTTAACTTCGTAATGATAAACAATTAGCTTTTTACATTTACGATATTAACTTCCTAAAGATAAATCAATAAAGGTCCAAATTCACTGTTAACATTGTTAATTTTACAAGATAGCATAATCCGGAATATCAGCCAGAAATGAATAACTTTGAGTATCATAATTCATCCGGCAGCAATAGTGTTGCATACCATTACTGACAACCAGATAATCAACCTTCAAAACCATATTATAACGAGTAATCTGATCAAAAACAGCTTGTGTGATCTCAATGTGGGGAGCTTTGTATTCAACAATCATTCTGGCAGTAAGATCACGCTTATAAAGCACTGTGTCACATCGTTTCTTGGTTCCATTCAAGTTCAACAGCACCTCATTGGCCATCAGAGACGACGGATATCCTTTATAGACAATAAGAAAGTGTACAAAGTGCTGACGGACCCATTCCTCGGGGGTCAACGCGACATAACGACGGCGAATCACATCGAAAATAACATTTTTTCCATTTCGAGTGGCGATTTTAGTGTCAAATACTGGTAGGTTTAACGATAACATTTACTATTTTTGTAAGTTAAATAATGGCTTCCTGTTATTGGGAGCACAAATTTAATGGAATCTTATGAAAACAAAGCAAGAAATCGTAGCTAATTGGCTGCCCCGTTACACCAAACGTAATCTGGAAGACTTTGGAGAGTATATCCTGTTGACTAACTTCAACAAGTATGTAGAAATATTTGCGGAAAAATTTAATGTTCCTATCCTTGGCAGAGATGCCAATATGATATCTGCCAGCGCAGAAGGGATTACAATCATCAACTTCGGCATGGGAAGTCCCAATGCAGCCATTATCATGGATCTGTTAAGCGCCATTTCTCCCAAAGCTTGTCTGTTTCTGGGCAAATGTGGAGGAATTGATAAAAAGAACAAAATAGGTGATCTGATCCTGCCAATTGCCGCTATCCGGGGAGAAGGTACCTCAAACGACTATTTTCCACCCGAAGTTCCATCGTTACCGGCATTTATGTTACAACGTGCCGTATCATCGGCCATCCGCGACTATGCACGCGATTACTGGACAGGAACCGTCTACACAACCAACCGCCGTATATGGGAACATGATGACGCCTTTAAGGAATACCTGAAGAAAACTCGTGCAATGGCAGTCGACATGGAAACAGCAACCTTATTCAGTTGTGGCTTTGCCAATCATATTCCGACCGGTGCTTTGCTGCTTGTATCCGACCAGCCTATGATTCCGGAAGGAGTGAAAACCGATAAAAGCGATAATATAGTTACTAAAAACTATGTAGAGGAACATGTAGAGATAGGTATTGCTTCATTACGAATGATTATTGACGAAAAGAAAACTGTAAAACACTTGAAATTCGACTGGTAACGCCACACCAACATTTATATGGCAAAACAAGAACTGACTTGCGACGATATCCTCAAAGAATTGAGGGCCAAACAATATCGCCCCATCTATTATTTGATGGGAGAAGAATCTTATTATATCGACTTGATAGCCGATTATATCACCGACAATGTATTGACGGATACAGAAAAAGAGTTTAACCTTACTGTGGTTTATGGCGCGGATGTGGATGTAGCAACCGTAATTAATGCCGCTAAACGTTATCCGATGATGTCCGAACATCAGGTTGTAATAGTAAAAGAAGCACAAGCTATACGCAATATAGAAGAGTTATCTTATTATCTGCAAAAGCCATTAAATTCAACTATCTTAGTCATTTGTCATAAGCATGGCACTTTGGATCGTAGAAAAAAATTAGCTGCAGAAGTTGAAAAAGCAGGTGTCCTATTCGAATCTAAAAAGATAAAAGAGGCGCAACTACCTGCATTTATCAGTTCGTACATGAAACGTAAAGGCATAGATATGGAACCCAAAGCCACTGCGATGTTGGCCGATTTTGTAGGGACTGATCTCAGCCGTCTAACAGGCGAACTGGAAAAGCTAATTATTACATTACCCAGTGGTCAAAAACGTGTCACACCTGAACAGATAGAGAAAAACATAGGAATTAGCAAAGACTATAATAACTTTGAATTGCGTAGTGCACTGGTTGAGAAAGATATACTCAAAGCTAATAAAATAATAAAATACTTTGAGGAAAATCCTAAAACAAACCCGATACAGATGACACTTTCTTTACTATTTAATTTCTACTCAAATCTTATGTTAGCGTACTATGCACCGGATAAATCAGAGCAAGGAGTAGCCACAATGTTAGGACTAAAAACCCCATGGCAAGCTCGCGATTATCTGGCAGCAATGCGAAAATACAGTGGAGTAAAAACAATGCAAATTGTAGGAGAAATACGATATGCAGATGCTAAATCGAAAGGTGTGGGCAATGGTTCAATTAGTGATGGAGACATCCTCCGCGAGTTGGTCTTCAAGATTCTTCATTAAAAACAATCCACTTTAAATCTACTCCCTATATGCATATATTTTGCCGGTATAAAATATGTGTATGGGGAGTAAATATATCCTCATAATCCGAAATATACTTTCCTATAATTATCCACTTGATTCTTCACATCAATTTTACACTCTTTTCCCTGTCTCTACCATACATATAAAACTTAAATATAGTATTCTGTTTCTTCTAAAAGAAAACAGATTTTGCATGGGGCGAATAAGTATACTCCCAATAGAACAATATAAAAATCAACAAAAAGAAGATAACATATCCCATATAATAAAATTGTGATTATACTGATTCCTATCAATCATCTATATGGGTGTGATATGGTGCTAATGCTTCATCATAATGCTATCTAAAGTAGTATAAATTATATCATAATGCTATTTCTCTATGTATAGATTCATTTTTCTAGAATATAAAAAAAATATATATCAAAAAACAAGCATATTCTTCTATATATCAAATAATTAGGTAATATTTGACTTCCTCAGAATCGAATAATTTCATTTGGATAACCAACCATACGGAAATAACGCAAAAATTTGGCATTATAGCCTAAATGTAAGGTATGATGACACGCTATTCTTTATATCTATATCCAATAGGCATAAAGACAAAAGCAACTCCCATGCTATTTGTTGCATATATAACGATACAATATGACAATTGTGAATAAGGACTATAGCCCTTATATGGATTTACAAAAGTAATAATATCATTTTTGTATAGCAAATAAATATAGCACAAATGTAAATAGACGACATTACATATGTGTATTTACATTTGTAGATGTAATAGAGGAGTAGTTAACATTTCCTTTTTTACATGCTAATGACAGAATAATCAATAAGAAAAAAAATATATATCAATCAAATATTCAACTAATGCATGAAAATATGGACACATTTGTAATAAACAAGCAACACAAGATAAAATACATAGATACATATTACAATAAATCAATATATTATAATATCTATATAAAGTAATACTTTATATATTATTACGACTGTATAGGCAATACAAACAGAATTAAAGAGGAAGTCCTATCTTGCGTTTACAATAGTAAAATATGAATTATGTATTTGTAATTTGCTTTTGTGATTTTTATTTTTTACTTTTGTGCACTAGTAAATATACCATTTACTTTTGTGAATTAATATATAAGTCATACATTTGTAAAACCTTCAAAGGATATGGAAATAAAAGATAGGATTAAAATGATCATGGAAAAAGAGAATATGGCTTCCGGTGCTTTCGCTGAAAGCATAGGTATCCAACAATCCACTCTCTCGCACATTTTGAATGGCCGCAACAATCCCAGTTTAGATGTTATCATGAAAGTACATCAAAAATATAATTATGTAAATTTGGAATGGTTATTATATGGGCACGGCAATATGTCGGAAGAAACCATTCAACCGACTTCCGATTTTCAGCCTTCTTTATTTGCTGAGAATGCTATAATTCCGTCCAATGAGACAATGGCTCCGGAAAATCGCAGAGAAACAGCGTTAGAAAGCCCCGAAACATCCCATAAAGAGATTGTAAAACAGGAAATTAGATATATAGAAAAGCCTTCCAGAAAAATCACTGAAATAAGAATTTTCTTCGATGATAATACATACGAGACATTCAGAGGAGAAAAATAAGACAGATAAATCACTGTTTGCACAATTTCCCGTATCTTTGCAACACGAATACGAATTTACTCACAATACATGAAAAAATTTATTTTAGATCTGACAGTAACTGAGAATCTCAGATTGCATTCTAATTATGTTCTGCTGAAATTGACATCTCAGTCCGTCCTCCCGGATATGCTACCGGGACAGTTTGCGGAAATTCGGGTGGATGGTTCACCTACCACCTTCCTGCGCCGCCCTATCTCTATTAACTATGTAGACAAACAACGTAACGAAGTATGGTTTCTGATTCAACTCATCGGTGATGGAACAAAACGCCTTGCACAAGCCGCTCAAGGAGATATAATAAATGTAGTACTCCCGCTTGGAAGCAGTTTCACAATGCCTAAAACACCTTCTGACAAGTTACTATTAGTAGGTGGAGGTGTAGGGACAGCTCCTATGCTTTATTTAGGCGAGCAGCTGTTCAAAAGCGGTAGCAAACCAACATTCCTTTTAGGAGCACGTAGCGACAAAGATCTGCTCCAACTGGAAGAGTTTACCGCTTACGGAGAGGTTTACACCACAACAGAAGATGGCAGTTATGGCGAAAAAGGATATGTCACTCAACATTCTATATTAAATAAAATAAACTTCGAACAGATATATACATGCGGTCCCAAGCCCATGATGATGGCAGTAGCCAAATATGCCAAAGCTAATCATATCAATTGTGAAGTATCATTGGAAAATACAATGGCATGTGGCATAGGTGCATGTCTTTGTTGTGTTGAAAATACTACAGAAGGGCATTTGTGCGTTTGTAAAGAAGGTCCTGTTTTTAATATAAATAAACTATTATGGCAGATTTAAGTGTAAATATTGGTAAACTACAAATGAAGAACCCCGTAATGACAGCATCGGGTACATTTGGATATGGTGAAGAGTTTGCAGATTTTATTGATATAACGCGAATAGGCGGTATCATTGTGAAGGGTACTACTCTTCACAAGCGTGAAGGTAACCCATATCCGCGTATGGCTGAAACTCCTTCCGGAATGTTAAACGCTGTAGGACTGCAAAATAAGGGTGTGAAATATTTTTCTGATCACATATATCCCCGTATTAAGGACATTCAAACCCATATGATTGTGAATGTTTCCGGATCGGCTATTGAAGACTATGTAAAAACAGCAGAGATTATTAATGAACTTGACAAAATTCCTGCTATCGAACTAAACATCTCATGTCCTAATGTAAAACAAGGAGGTATGGCTTTTGGAGTAACAACTAAAGGAGTATCAGAAGTTGTTCAGGCAGTTCGTTCTGCTTACAAAAAGACACTTATCGTTAAGCTTTCCCCCAATGTTACCGATATAGCCGAAATGGCACGGGCAGCTGAAGCTAATGGTGCCGATAGTGTATCATTAATTAATACATTACTGGGAATGGCTATTGATGCTGAACGCAGACGTCCCATACTTTCAACCGTAACCGGAGGTATGTCGGGAGCAGCTGTAAAACCAATAGCATTACGGATGGTATGGCAGGTTGCTAAAGCGGTAAATATTCCAGTCATAGGATTAGGAGGTATCATGAACTGGAAAGATGCCGTCGAGTTCATGCTTGCAGGGGCTTCAGCTGTACAGATTGGTACAGCAAATTTCATAGATCCGGCTATCACCATCAAAGTAATGGATGGTATAAATGATTACCTGGAAAGACATGGATGCAAGTCCGTTTCTGAAATTATAGGTGCACTTGAGGTATAGTAACAAACAGATAATAGCCCTTCGTCACAATTAGCCATAAAAAAGTTATTCAAACATGGATATTCCTTTCTCTGTTAATCCCAGAATAGGTTAGACAAATTCTGGTATTAAATAGAGAAGTTCCATGAAAACAAATTCCATTATTAATAGTATAGTTTCATAAAAAAAGAATGTCTTGTCTTTTAGCAAGACATTCTTTTTTACATACAATAAGAATTAGTTTTCCAATAAATCGGGGCGAAGTCTTTTGGTGCGCTCCAACGATTGTTGAAGTTCCCACTCTTTAATTTTGGCTTCATGCCCTGAAAGCAAGATTTCAGGTACCTTCCAACCATTATACTCTGCCGGACGGGTATAAACAGGAGCTGCCAACAAATTATCCTGAAAAGAATCAGAAAGAGCAGACTGTTCATCAGAAATTACTCCCGGAATAATCCGCACTATAGCATCCGCCATCACGGCAGCAGCCAATTCACCACCAGTCAGAACATAATCTCCAATACTAATTTCTTTCGTTATCAGATGCTCCCGAATACGATAATCAATACCTTTAAAATGCCCGCATAAGATAATAAGATTACCAGATAATGATAAACTGTTGGCCATCCTCTGATCAAACTGCTCGCCATCCGGAGTAGTAAATATCACTTCATCATAATCGCGTTCTGCTTTCAAAGCATTAATGCATCGTTCAATAGGTTCTATCTTCATCACCATACCGGCAAATCCACCAAAAGGATAGTCATCTACCCGACGATACTTATCTTCTGTATAATCACGCAAATTATGAATATAAATCTCAGCAAGCCCTTTGTCTTGAGCCCGTTTCATAATAGAACAATTGAAGAAACCCTCAATCATTTCGGGCAATACTGTTATAATATCGATACGCATAATCTTTAATTTTTCGCAAAAGTACAAATATTCGAAGAGAAACCTGTATTTTTGCCTAAAACAATCCAAAGAATATATGACTGTAAAAGAAAAAATAGATCAGCTTCGAATCCAACTCCACCAACATAATTACAACTATTATGTGCTGAATGCTCCGGAAATCTCCGACAAAGAATTTGATGACCTAATGAGAGAACTCCAGACTTTGGAACAGGAACATCCAGAATATAAAGATGAAAACTCACCTACTATGCGTGTAGGTAGCGATATCAATAAAAACTTTACTCAAGTAGCTCATAAATACCCAATGCTTTCATTGTCAAACACCTATTCTGAGAATGAAGTAACCGATTTCTATGACAGAGTACGAAAAGCATTGAATGAAGATTTTGAGATCTGTTGCGAGATGAAGTATGACGGTACCTCGATCTCTTTGACCTACGAAAATGGTAAACTTATCCGTGCCGTAACCCGTGGCGATGGCGAAAAAGGAGACGATGTAACAGACAACGTAAAAACCATTCGGAGTATCCCTCTTGTTCTGCATGGAAATAATTATCCGGATGTTTTCGAAATCCGTGGAGAAATCCTAATGCCATGGGAAGTTTTCGAAGAGCTAAACCGGGAAAAAGAGGCCCGTGAAGAGCCTCTTTTCGCTAATCCCAGAAATGCCGCTTCAGGAACTTTAAAATTACAAAACTCAGCAATCGTGGCTTCCCGAAAACTGGATGCCTACCTCTACTACTTGCTTGGCGATAATTTGCCTACTGACGGACATTATGAAAACTTGCAAGAAGCGGCTAAATGGGGCTTCAAGATTTCTCCTCTAATGCGTAAATGCC
Source organism: Bacteroides sp. HF-4919 (assembly GCF_018860125.1). Taxonomy (NCBI): domain Bacteria; kingdom Pseudomonadati; phylum Bacteroidota; class Bacteroidia; order Bacteroidales; family Bacteroidaceae; genus Bacteroides; species Bacteroides sp. HF-4919. The sequence goes on along the minus strand of NZ_JAHKNF010000003.1, from coordinate 349,563 downwards.
AAACATTACAGGAGGTATTCGATTTTATTAATTATTGGAACATAGAACGTAAAAACTTAAATGTTGCTACAGACGGAATCGTACTGAAAGTTAACAGTCTCAAACAACAAAAAAATCTTGGATTCACTGCCAAATCTCCACGCTGGGCAATAGCCTATAAATTTCAGGCTGAACGGGCACTCACTCGCCTGAATACAGTATCTTACCAGGTAGGAAGAACCGGAGCTGTTACACCTGTAGCCAACCTTGATCCGGTACAGCTTTCCGGAACAGTCGTAAAACGCGCATCTCTACACAATGCAGATATCATCGAAGGACTCGATCTACATATAGGTGATATGGTTTATGTAGAGAAAGGAGGAGAAATCATTCCTAAAATCACAGGCGTAGATGTTGCTGCCCGTTTTATGATCGGTGAAAAAGTAAAATTCATCACTCATTGTCCGGAATGTGGCAGCAAGTTAATAAGATATGAAGGAGAAGCTGCCCACTATTGCCCGAACGAAACTGCCTGTCCACCGCAGATCAAAGGAAAAATAGAACATTTCATCAGCCGGAAAGCAATGAATATAGACGGGTTAGGCCCTGAAACTGTTGATATGTTCTATCGTTTAGATCTAATTCATAATACAGCCGATCTTTATCAATTGACGACTGATGACATTAAGAATCTCGACCGTATGGGAGACAAATCTGCGGAAAACATCATCAGAGGAATTATGCAAAGTAAGGAAATTCCTTTTGAAAGAGTTATTTTTGCATTAGGCATTCGTTTTGTAGGTGAGACAGTAGCTAAAAAAATAGCTAAATCATTCAAAGACATAGTAGAATTGGAAAATGCAGATTTGGAAACTTTAGTCAGCATCGATGAAATCGGCGAAAAAATTGCCCAGAGTATTCTTAACTATTTTGCAAACGATTCAAACCGTAAATTAATTGACCGATTGAAAATAGCAGGATTACAGTTATACAGACCGGAAGAAGATCTAAGTGAGCATACTGACAAATTGGCCGGGCAATCCATCGTTATTAGTGGTGTGTTTACCCATCATTCAAGAGACGAATACAAAGATCTTATTGAAAAGCATGGAGGAAAAAATGTGGGAAGTATTTCCGCCAAAACCAGTTTTATCTTGGCCGGAGATAATATGGGACCTGCTAAATTAGAAAAAGCCAATAAACTGGGGATTAAAATTATGAACGAAGAGGAATTTCTAAAGCTTATATTGTAACATTTTTCTGCTATATTCTTATTTTATATATTATTATTGCTGTAAAAAAAGAAAATATTCGTACTTTTGCGAGCAAATTATTTAGAGATTATTATTAATACTCATGATACAGACTAGATTGAAAGGAATGGGGGTAGCGCTGATTACTCCTTTCAAAGAGGATGAAAGCGTTGATTACGATGCATTAATGCGATTAGTAGACTATCTGCTTCAAAATAATGCAGATTTTCTGTGTGTGCTGGGAACGACAGCCGAAACTCCAACTCTGAGCGAAGACGAGAAAAAGAAAATCAAAAAAATGGTAATCGACCGTGTCAACGGAAAAATTCCCATTCTATTAGGAGTCGGTGGAAACAATACACGAGCTATCGTAGAAACACTCAAAAATGATGATTTCACCGGAGTGGATGCCATCTTATCCGTGGTTCCTTACTATAACAAGCCCTCACAGGAAGGAATCTATCAACATTATAAGGCAATTGCAGGCGCTACAGAGCTTCCAATTGTATTGTATAATGTTCCCGGTCGGACAGGGGTTAATATGACCGCAGAAACGACTTTACGCATTGCTAAAGACTTCAAAAATGTCATAGCAATTAAAGAAGCATCAGGCAATATCACTCAGATGGACGATATTATCAAAAACAAACCGGCCAATTTTGATGTTATTTCCGGAGATGATGGCATTACTTTCCCTTTAATCACATTAGGAGCTGTAGGGGTTATTTCAGTTATCGGAAATGCTTTTCCACGTGAATTCAGCAGGATGACACGCCTGGCATTGCAAGGTGACTTTGCCAACGCCCTGACCATACACCATAAATTTACAGAGTTATTTAACCTGTTATTCGTAGACGGAAACCCTGCCGGAGTAAAATCAATGTTGAATGCAATGGGAATGATCGAGAATAAACTTCGTTTGCCACTGGTACCAACACGTATCACAACATTTGAAGCCATTCGAAACGTACTTAACGAGTTAAATATAAAATGCTAATAACTAAATCATTATAAGAAAGCAAAGAGTAAAGTTACATAAAAATTGACTTTACTCTTTTTTTGTATATCCAGACCTTTCCTCTGTCACACAGCCCTCTTCGTATTGATGTTTTTCTTGAAGAGATTTTTACATTGATCCGAGAAAGGCAGTCCATCAACTTACGTTGATCCCGGTATGATCCTAATGGCGGCATAAAAAAAAAGAAGGTATCCTTTTAAGATACCTTCTTTTGTGATCGCGACAGGATTCAAACCTGTAACCGGCTGATCCGTAGTCAGCTACTCTATTCAGTTGAGCTACGCGACCGTTTGTTATTTTTAGAGTGACCGCGACAGGATTCAAACCTGTAACCGGCTGATCCGTAGTCAGCTACTCTATTCAGTTGAGCTACGCGGCCATTAGTTAAACTTTAAAGTGATCGCGACAGGATTCAAACCTGTAACCGGCTGATCCGTAGTCAGCTACTCTATTCAGTTGAGCTACGCGACCATTGCTTTTGTTTAACGGGTGCAAAGATACGGACTTTTCTTGAATTTGCAAGCTTTCAGCAAACTTTTTTGCAAATAAATTATTCGATGAAACGATAGTTAAACAATTGCCAACCGAGCGTCAAACCGACATTCCACTCCCTTTTCGGTGAGCTATAATGATTTACATATGCCGAGATTGCACCAAACGGCAACTGACATACCACTGAAACTTCTCCCAAATATTCGAAACGAGAGAAAGCTTTTCCATAGTAAGCCTTATTAATTGGATTTCTTTCTATAGGAAAAATCGGCAAAAAGCCATAAAACTCTCCACGAACGTGAAACATCTGATTTAAACGATAAATAGGCCGTATCCCGGCTGCCAGATATTGATTGGCACGAAAAGCTTCATTATATGTTAATTTACTATGTGCAGTAGGTGCAAATTCACTGGCCTGCATCATTGTAGCTGTATAATTCTCTGAGAAGTTTTTAGACGCATATAATGCATCCAGATACCATCCTAATGTCCAATTTGCTCCCATTTTATGGTATTTCTCCTTCATATAGGATAACTGCAACCATGAATGTTTCTCTTCCGTAGATTTCCTGCTCTCAGAATTCACCCCAGGGCGAAAGCATTCCTTCCCTGTAAATATCTGTGCAACGAGTGCCTCTCGTGCTCCTTGAGTAGGAAATTGTCTAAAATTCAATGTACTACCATTAAAACTTACTGAACCGCCAAACAAACGATATTCACTTTTATCATATTTGTCTTTATCGAAGTCGATTACATTATTTTGGAAATACCGGTCTTCTATTTGCGCAATTCCAAACCCAAGCTCCACTCGTTTACTTGAAAGAAAAGGAAGAGCAACTTTGAGTTTCAGAAAACGCTCATCTTTTTGATTAAAAGCCGGTTTATCATTTTTAGAGAAAAGCTTATCCTTCTTAAAATAATCGAAAGTACTGATCGAAGCAATAAAGCGATAAGAAGTAGGAATAGTAGTGGCAAAGTCTACTTTTGCCATAAACTGAGCATTATTATATATTTTTCCCAATTGTCCATCGAATGTAAACTCCTTCGAATAATAGTTAAGATTCTGATATGTAAGTCCCAGATAAATTTGGTTAGAACTGGTAGTGGACACATTTCCGCCCAAACGAACAGAAAATTCATTTTCCATCTTTATCTTCAAATGCAAATCGTAAGTATCATCTTCAGGGTTAAAAACTGCATGAGGAATAATCTCTGAGATCATATTATCAGATAATAGACGAAAATATCCCCGTTTCAAATCCTCATAGGTAAACTCTTTATCATCTGAAGTATGGAATTCTTTCTTTATGTAAACCTGTTGATGAGAATTAGCACCATCGATATATATATTTTTGAAACGGAGTTCCGGATAATTACTTTTATAAACCAACCGCCTCAGTCGTATATTATCCATATTTACTCTACGATGAACACGACTTTTGATAGAATCCATTAAGCCCATGGCCCGATCATATCCTATTTTCACCAGTTCATCCATTCGTTGAAAATCCATCAGATTAACATCGTTGTACTTAAATGTCATCAATATTCCAGCCGAATCCGGAAGAGAATAATCAGTCTTTTGCATTACCATATTCTCAATCTGACTCATCAAATCATTTTCTTTCGGTTTTCCCGGGTTGGTAGAAACAACACTACCTATAATTATATCCGGATGAAAATCCTCTCGCATGACATCTGTAGGAAAGTTATTATAAATTCCACCGTCATATGCCAATAAACTATCTATTTCAATGGGCTTAAACATAAAAGGAAAACTCATAGAGGCTCGTACCGCATCTCCAAGATCACCACGCTTTAAGACAAGTTGTTTTTTATTATACACATCGGAAGCTATACATCGAAAAGGCACAAACAACTTATCAAAATCGCCTTCACAAGTAGCAGTCGCCCGTGCGTAAAGATCGATAAAGACAAGGTTCATCTGAATTGGATTAACCACACTGGTTGGCAAAAACTGTGGCTTTAAATTAAGTGAATCTTTGAACGAAAAGCGTATATTGAAAAGTTCAGGAGTCGGAAGATTCTTTTTGAAATAATACATATATTTTTCTTCCACTTCACCAGAATACCAACGTTTAAAGTCATCTGACTTCAGCAATGTCTCCATATCATCAGGTGAATATCCCATGGCATAAAGAGACCCTATAATAGCTCCCATAGAAGTACCTGTAATATAATCAATTGGGATATTATTCTCTTCCAGGGCACGAATTATTCCTATGTGTGTCAGCCCCTTTGCACCGCCACCACTCAATACTAACCCAACTTTCTGAGCGTGGACAAGCATTGGTAAGAACTGTAAAAAGAGAAATAACAATAAAAAAACTTTCTTCATAAGGCTCAACAAAACATCGTATAAATGGTTGATTTAACGTTCAAATATATACAATAGTTTCTAATCTATCGACTATGACCGCACATTTATTAATAAAAAAAGAGCATTACGGACACTTTTATCGTGCGCAATGCTCTTTTAATTTATGTTATATGAATTAAATGTGATAGACTAAATCAACTCAATACTTCTTTTTACAAAATTATTCAAGGCTTCACCTTTCAGCATGTTGTTCTGTAATAATGCCAGGTCAATCAGCTGACGAACAACCTTATTCTTACCTGCGTATCCTGCAAATATCGATTCTTTTTGTTGTTTCAAATTATCCCATTTCTTATCCAAATCGTTAAGTTCATCTTTTTCAGCAACAGGAATATCTTCGTCTTTTTTACCTTCTTGTTTTTTCTTGAGTGCATCACGGCGTTTTGTCACTTCATCCAATTCAGCTTGTACCGGTGCAATAGCTGCGCTACATTCTTTCTCCTCGTCAGACAGCACTTCTTTTACCAGTTTGTGATCAGAATTCAATACCAGATTAAACATATCCGGCATTTCGCCATAAAAACTCATTCCAGCCTGAATATTTGCCATCTCCTTCATGCGACGCATATATTCACTTTGCGTAATCATTACAGGAGCACCATTTTCGCCTAATGCCTGAGTCATCACATTAAACTCAACCTTTTCCATCTTTGGCAACTGGCTCTTGAAAGCTGCAGTCAGAGCTTCTTGCTTAGTGGCTTCAAGCACTTCGCTTTTCTTATCTTCTTTCACAATCAGATTGTCAATAACATCACTGTCTACACGAGTAAAGCGAGATTTCTCCAGTTTTTGTTCGAGCATGCTCACCATTGCCACATCCAACTGCCCATCCATCAACAATACATTATATCCTTTATTTTTGGCAGCTTCAATATAAGCAAACTGTTCATCTTTATTATTGGCATATAAATAAACCAGATTCTTATCTTTATCTGTCTGATTATCTTTAATAAGAGCCTGATATTCTTCGAAAGTGTAATGCTTTCCATCCGTATCTGTGAATAGGGCAAATTTCTGTGCTTTATCATAGAAATCCTCTTGGGTAAGCATTCCATAATTAATAAAGATCTTTAAATCATTCCACTTTTCTTCAAACTGTGTACGATCATTCTTAAAGATAGACTGCAAACGATCTGAAACTTTTTTTGAAATATAAGTCGAGATCTTCTTTACATTTGAATCACTTTGTAAATATGAACGGGACACATTCAACGGAATATCCGGTGAATCAAGTACTCCATGAAGTAAAGTAAGGAAATCCGGAACAATACCTTCTACCGAATCGGTCACATAAACCTGGTTGCTATATAACTGAATCTTATTCTTATTTAAGTCAATATTGCTTTTTACTTTCGGGAAATAGAGGATACCTGTCAGATGGAACGGATAATCCACATTCAAATGAATCCAAAACAATGGTTCATCAGACATTGGATACAACTCACGATAGAACTTCTTATAATCTTCATCAGAAAGTTCACTCGGTTTTTTAGTCCACAAAGGAGTAGTATCGTTGACTACATTATCTTCAGTGGTTTCAACCTGCTTGCCATCTTTCCACTCTTTTTTCTTACCAAAGGCAATAGGTACAGGTAAGAAGCTACAATATTTTTTCAAGAGTGCAGAGATACGAGCTTCTTCAAGGAACTCTTTGCAATCATCATCGATATACAATACAATATCTGTTCCACGATCGGCCTTTTCTATCTCTTCAAGAGTAAATTCCGGGCTACCATCACAAGTCCATTTTACCGCTTGTGCACCTTCTTTATAAGATTTGGTAATGATTTCTACCTTTTTAGAAACCATAAAGGCGGAATAGAAACCTAAACCGAAATGCCCGATAATGGCATTAGCATCATTTTTATACTTTTCCAGAAAGTCATTTGCCCCCGAGAAAGCAATTTGGTTGATATATTTATCAATCTCCTCAGCTGTCAAACCGATGCCTCGATCGGAAATGGTAATAGTATCCTTGCCCAATGAAACATGTACGGTCAAATCACCCAATTCACCTTTGAACTCACTGATAGAAGCCAGTGTATTCAACTTCTGTGTAGCATCAACAGCATTGGAGACTAATTCCCGAAGGAAAATCTCATGATCACTGTACAAAAACTTTTTAATGATAGGGAAAATGTTCTCTGTTGTAACTCCAATATTACCTTTTTGCATAATAACGTGTATTTTTTAATTATCTGGTTATTAAATCGAATTATTTTTTGTAGAGATACAGACAAAAAAAATGCCAGACCCGAAGGTCTGACATTTTGACGTATACTCAAAGGAAATAACTTAGCTATTCAGTCGTTTTGGCTTCATGATTCATTTCCAACTCTCCTTTTTCTTCGTTCAAAGAAACAGTTATTGTATCTCCTTCTTTCAAAGCAGCCGAAATGATCAGTTCAGATAAACCATCTTCCAGATAAGCCTGAATTGCGCGCTTCAACGGACGGGCTCCATATTGTACATCGTAGCCCTTAGAAGCAATGAATTGCTTAGCCTTATCCTCGATAACCAGCTTATAACCAATCGAATCTATTCTATCATATAAGCCTTTTAACTCGATATCGATAATCTTCGTAATAGCTTCCAATGATAATTGATCGAAGGTGATAATTTCATCCACTCGATTTAAAAACTCAGGTGCGAATGATTTATTCAAAGCCTTCTGAATTACACTTCGCGAGAATTCTTTATCGTCTAAGCGACTTTGTGTAACAAATCCGACTCCACGGCCAAACTCCTTTAGTTGACGAGTACCAACGTTTGATGTCATGATGATTACCGTATTCTTAAAATCAACCATTCTGCCATAACTGTCAGTCAAACGTCCTTCATCCATTACCTGAAGCAGGAGATTAAACACATCAGGATGTGCCTTTTCTATCTCATCAAGCAAAACAATGGAATAGGGCTTACGACGTACTTTCTCAGTCAGCTGACCGCCTTCCTCGTATCCTACATATCCCGGAGGAGCACCAACTAAACGCGAAACTGTGAATTTCTCCATATATTCACTCATATCAATGCGAATCAACGCATCCGAAGAGCCAAACATATATTTAGCCAATTCTTTAGCTAAGTGGGTTTTACCGACACCTGTCGGTCCCAGAAACATGAAAGTACCAATTGGTTTATTGGGGTCTTTCAGTCCGACGCGGCTACGCAAAATAGCTCTTACCAACTTCTCGATAGCAGCATCTTGAGCAATCACTTTCGACTGTAAGTCTTCTTTCATACCGGCCAATTTTATACCTTCAGCCTGCGCCATCCTCTGTACAGGTATGCCCGACATCATAGATACAACATTAGCAATTTCTTCTGCATCAACCGTTTCGCGATTATCTTTCAAACGCTCTTCCCACTCTTTTTTCATCACATCCAATTGAGTGGTAAGTTCTTTCTCTTTATCCCGGAAACTGGCAGCCAACTCAAAGTTCTGCGATTTCACTGCATCATTTTTTTTGTTCTTAGCTTCCTCAATCAGTTTCTCCTGATCTTCAATCTCTTTCGGAACACTGACATTTGTAAGATGTACACGTGAACCGGCTTCATCCAATGCATCAATAGCCTTATCAGGGAAGTTACGATCAGTTATATAACGATCTGTCAACTTGACACAAGCTTCCAGTGCAGCATCTGTATAATTTACATTGTGGTGATCTTCGTATTTATCTTTAATATTACGAAGAATCTGCAAAGTTTCCTCAGCCGTAGTAGGTTCTACCATCACTTTTTGAAAACGGCGCTCTAAAGCACCATCCTTTTCTATATTTTTCCGGTACTCATCAAGAGTAGTAGCTCCGATGCATTGTATCTCACCACGTGCCAAAGCTGGTTTCAACATATTGGCAGCATCCATCGATCCGGCAGCTGATCCGGCTCCGACAATAGTATGGATTTCATCTATAAACAAAATCACATTCGGATTCTTCTGCAATTCATTCAAAATAGAACGTATTCGCTCTTCAAACTGCCCACGGTATTTAGTTCCGGCCACAACAGCAGTCATGTCAAGCGCTACCACACGTTTATCAAACAGAATGCGGGACACTTTTTTCTGAATAATACGAAGCGCCAATCCTTCCACAATAGCCGATTTACCAACACCTGGCTCACCAATCAGGATAGGATTATTCTTTTTACGACGACTAAGTATCTGTGCTAAACGTTCTATTTCACGTTCACGTCCTACAACAGGATCTAATCGACCTTCTTCGGCCGCTTTAGTCATATCCGTACCGAAGTTGTCAAGCACAGGAGTATCATTTGTCGGCTTTCTGGAAGCTGTCTGTGCTTGTTGCTGATGTTCACCCGCTCCATGAGCGGACCGAGACTGATTCATCTCATCTTCATCGTCATCATCCTCTGTGAATCCCATACCTGCACTGATATCAGGTTGTAATGACAATTGTTCAAACACCTGCTGATAGTCTACATGGTTGGCTTCAAGAACTGTAGCTGCCAAATTATCCTTATCTTTAAGAATAGCCAGCAAAACATGTTCTGTATCTGCAACTTGACTTTTCATCACACGTGCTTCTAAAATACATAATTTTAATATCTTTGCAGCCCCATTTGACAATGGAACGTCAGCATCAGGCAGCAGCATGTCATCTGCATGTTCTTTCAGTATGGCCTCAATCTGCTTCTTTATGTCGGTCAGGTTTGTTTTGAGCTTAGACAATATCTCGATTGCTTTTCCCTCACCATCGCGAAGCATGCCGAGCAATAAGTGCTCAGGGCCTATATAGCTACTTCTCAGGCGGTTGGCCTCTTCCTTGCTATATACGATAATATCGGAAACTTTTTGTGAGAATTGATTATTCATACTTTTCTTCCTTCTTCTAAGAGATTATTTACTTGCAAATATACGCATTTCATATCGTTTGCTTATGCATCATTTGCTTTATTTGTTATATAACAAATGTCGTGCCATTATTTCTTTCATTTCTATACATTATAATATAATAGAGCAATAAAACACACAAAAACTACTAAAGAAAAGAAGTTGATACAGCCGGTATACAAGCATCATCATATTATAAGAACTAACTTCGGGCCCTTTTAAAAAGCCTAAAAACTTTCTTCGTTAAAACTTTCGTATATCAAGGAAAAGTAGTACTTTAGCGTGGTTTTTCATAAGCCACAAATGTATAATTAATAATCTTTTTAAATGCTTGAACAAGACAGAATTATAAAGATTAACATTGAGGAGGAAATGAAGTCATCGTACATTGACTACTCCATGTCGGTCATCGTTTCACGTGCCCTTCCTGATGTTAGAGATGGATTTAAGCCCGTTCACCGTAGAATTCTTTACGGAATGATGGAACTGGGAAATACGTCAGATAAACCTTATAAAAAATCAGCTAGAATCGTAGGTGAAGTACTTGGTAAATATCACCCGCATGGAGATTCTTCCGTATATTTTGCTATGGTACGCATGGCTCAAGAATGGGCAATGCGTTATCCGTTGGTAGACGGACAAGGAAACTTCGGTTCTGTAGACGGTGACAGTCCTGCTGCCATGCGTTATACTGAAGCACGCTTGAATAAATTAGGTGAAGAAATGATGCAGGACCTCTACAAAGAAACTGTAGACTTTGAGCCTAATTTTGACAACACACTGATGGAACCCAAAGTGATGCCAACACGCATTCCTAACTTACTGGTCAACGGGGCTTCGGGTATCGCTGTAGGTATGGCCACGAACATGCCACCTCATAATCTGTCTGAAGTCATCGATGCCTGTGAAGCTTATCTTGACAATAAAGATGTTACTGTAGAGGAATTGATGGAATACGTAAAGGCACCCGATTTTCCGACAGGAGGATATATATATGGTATAAGTGGTGTACGTGAAGCCTACCTTACAGGACGTGGGCGTGTTGTCATGCGTGCAAAAGCCGAAATAGAGTCTGGACAAACACATGACAAGATCGTTGTTACAGAGATTCCGTACAACGTTAATAAGGCAGAATTGATCAAAGCAATCGCTGACCTTGTTAATGAAAAGAGGATAGAAGGCATCTCCAATGCTAATGACGAGTCCGACCGTGAAGGTATGCGTATTGTTATCGATATCAAGCGTGATGCTAACGCAAGTGTAGTGCTGAACAAACTTTATAAAATGACAGCATTGCAGACTTCGTTTGGTGTAAACAACGTAGCATTAGTCAACGGACGTCCTAAGATGCTGAATTTACGTGACTTAATCGTATATTTTGTAGAGCATAGACACGATGTGGTCATTCGCCGTACCCAGTTTGATCTACGTAAAGCTAAAGAACGTGCACACATATTAGAGGGGTTAATTATTGCTTCGGATAATATTGATGAAGTAATCCGTATTATTCGTGCAGCAAAAACACCTAACGACGCAATCTCCGGGCTGATGGAACGTTTCAAACTGAGCGAAATTCAAGCACGTGCTATTGTTGAAATGCGTCTGCGTCAATTAACCGGCTTGATGCAGGATCAGCTTCATGCTGAATACGACGAGGTTATGAAGCAAATAGCTTATTTGGAAAGTATCTTGGCTGATGATGAAGTATGCCGTAAGGTGATTAAAGATGAACTATTGGAAGTAAGAGCTAAATACGGTGACGAACGACGTTCCGAAATCGTATATTCTTCAGAAGAATTTAATCCGGAAGACTTCTATGCAGACGACCAAATGATCATCACCATTTCGCATATGGGATATATCAAACGTACACCATTAACTGAGTTCCGTGCCCAGAACCGTGGCGGAGTAGGCTCCAAAGGCACTGAAACCCGTGACGAAGACTTTATTGAGCATATTTATCCGGCAACAATGCACAACACTATGATGTTCTTCACTCAAAAAGGTAAGTGCTATTGGTTGAAAGTATACGAAATTCCCGAAGGTACCAAAAACTCAAAAGGACGTGCAATACAGAATTTACTGAACATAGATTCAGACGATGCTGTTAATGCATATCTGCGTGTAAAGAGCTTGAATGATCAGGAATATATTAATAGTCATTACGTACTGTTCTGTACCAAGAATGGTGTTATAAAGAAAACATCATTAGAACAATATTCGCGTCCACGTCAGAATGGTGTAAATGCCATAACTATTCGTGAAGACGACCGTGTAATTGAAGTACGTATGACAAACGGAAACAATGAGATCATTATTGCTAATCGTAATGGACGTGCAATACGCTTCCATGAAGCAGCAGTACGCGTTATGGGACGTACAGCGACTGGAGTTCGAGGAATCACATTGGATGATGACGGGCAGGACGAAGTGATAGGTATGATTTGCATCAAGGATCTTGAAACAGAATCTGTAATGGTTGTTTCGGAACAAGGATATGGTAAACGTTCCGATATTGAAGACTATCGCAAAACGAATCGTGGTGGTAAAGGTGTAAAAACAATGAATATCACCGAAAAAACAGGTAAATTGGTTACAATTAAGTCTGTAACAGATGACAATGACTTGATGATTATCAATAAGTCAGGTATCACGATTCGTCTGAAAGTAGCTGATGTTCGCATTATGGGACGTGCAACTCAAGGAGTTCGTCTGATAAATCTTGAGAAACGGAATGACCAGATTGGCTCGGTATGTAAAGTAACGTCAGAGAGTTTGGAAGATGAAATTCCTGCAGAAGAGGGAGAGGGAAATATTCCAAGTAATCCAGAAACTGACACGTTGGTAAATGAAACAGAAGAATAGACATAATATTAATAATTAATCAAACAACAATCATGAAAAGAGTATTATTTTCAATGGTCTTACTGATGGCTGTAAGTTTTGCTTTCGCTCAAGAAAAGAATGTGAAAGAAGCGAAAAGTATTGCCGGTGAAGTAAAACCTGACTTCGCAAAAGCTGAACAGTTGATCAATGAAGCACTAACCAATCCTGAAACAAAGGATAATGCAGCTACTTGGGATGTAGCTGGTTATATCCAAAAAAGAATCAATGAAAAGGAGATGGAAAATGCTTATCTGAGAAAACCCTATGATACATTGAAGGTATACAACAGTGTACTGAACATGTATAATTATTTTGTTAAATGTGACGAATTGGCACAGATTCCCAATGAAAAGGGTAAGATTAAAAACAAATATAGAAGTGCCAACTCAAAAACGATTCTGGCAGAACGCCCCAATTTAATTAATGGTGGTATTCAGTATTTTAACCTAAACCAAAATGAAGAAGCATTAAAATTCTTTGCTGCTTACGTAGATGCAGCTACACTGCCTATGTTAGAAAAAGAAAATCTACTGGAAAAAGACACTATCTTACCGCAAGTAGCATATTATGCTACTTTGGCTGCCGATAGAGTAGGCGATAAGGATGCTGTCATGAAATATGCTCAATATGCCTTGAAAGATAAAGAAAATGGCCAATTCGCAATGCAGTTGTTAACAGACGCTTATAAAGCTAAAGGCGATACTGCCAAATGGGTAGAGAAGTTGCAGGAAGGTATTGTTAAATTCCCAGAAAATCAATATTTCTTTGCTAATCTGGTTGATTATTATAGTAGCTCTAACCAGAATGACAAAGCAATGCAATTTGCTAATGACATGTTGGCTAAAGATCCTAACAACAAATTATATTTGTATGTAAAAGCGTATTTGTATCATAATATGAAAGATTATGAGAAAGCAATTGAATTCTATAAGAAGACTCTTGATGTAGACCCTACATATGCAGAAGCATGCTCAAACTTGGGATTAGTCTATCTGCTACAGGCACAAGACTATGCTGATAAAGCACCAACAGATATTAATGATCCGAATTATGCTACAGCACAAGCCAACATCAAAAAGTTCTACGAGGAAGCTAAACCGTATTACGAAAAAGCAAGAGAACTAAAACCTGATCAGAAAGATTTGTGGCTGCAAGGTCTTTATAGAGTTTATTATAACTTAAATATGGGACCGGAATTTGAAGCTATAGAGAAACTGATGAATTAATCTCACTGATGGATTAATCAGAGATATAAATTACAAAACTTGTCTTTAAAAAGAGGTATCACAAGCTAAAGTGATACCTCTTTATTTTTCCAGAAAAATATAAGAAATAGTGTATTTATCATTATCAAAAAGGCAACTTACTTAAGTATAGTAAGTTGCCTTTTTCTATTAAACATAATGCAGATTATTCCATTATTTTAAAGCGCGCATTTTGAGAACTTGATCATCCATTAATAACTAAGAGCGGTGTATCAGAATGAAAGATCATCTTACGAGCTATGCCTGGATTAAACAAACGAGAAAATATATTCCGCTTATAAGAAGTTAATGTAATAATATCAATCTGATTTGTTTTAATGTAGTTTTCTAAACTATTCAGAAAATCATTACTCATTACCACATCATAATGAATTTCAAGATCCGGGTATTGCTTCTGGAAATAGTCTTTAATGCCTGCCAGTTTTATCTCATTCCATGTATCTTTTACATCTGATAAGTGAATAAGAGAAACAGAAAAATGAAATGGATCAAGTCCATTGATAAATGAATCAAAAGCAATCAAATCACGCTGATCAAAGTTTGTCATAAAAGCTATCCGTTTCACTTCATTAAAACTATTAAATGGAGTATTCTCAGGGATAGCCAATACTGTAGTATGACTACGTTCTATCACTTCAGCGGTTACACTACCAATAAGATCAATATCTTTTTGATTTTTACCACGTGTACCCATTATAATGATTCTAGGACGATGTTCTTTATTATACCGTAATATTTCTTCCTCAGGAATGCCTTCTCGTAACACACAGGTATATTTCACATCAGGGAATTCGCCTGACGCTACCTTTTGTTTTATTTTCTCTGATAAAGCATTCAAATCATCATGAACTTTATGCAACACATTCTTTACGGTCTCTTCATCGCTAATCTGATAATTAAATACATCACCATATGGCAGTGATGAAGCATAAAT
Source organism: Bacteroides sp. HF-4919 (assembly GCF_018860125.1). Classification (NCBI taxonomy): domain Bacteria; kingdom Pseudomonadati; phylum Bacteroidota; class Bacteroidia; order Bacteroidales; family Bacteroidaceae; genus Bacteroides; species Bacteroides sp. HF-4919. Next base: position 334,483 of record NZ_JAHKNF010000003.1, on the reverse strand, counting down.
TGGTGTAAAGTAAACATGTAATAGTATTACCTCCGCATCATAAGATTTCGAGAAATTAAAGCCAAATTCACAAGCCTTCATCGAATAATTAGAGAAATCGACTGGAATAAGTACCTTTTTAGTACGGTGTTCTACTTTAGGCGCCTTCTCTCCCACTATACTTTCAGCAAGCCAAGCTGAACTTTCTGTGATTTTTAAAGCACGAGGTAAGTCGCTTTCTTTAATACGCAAACGCACACCAGATGACACAACCGGTTGTATTTGGTTAACATTGTGAATATACGTCTCTATACCCTCATTTTCAAGAACATTCTTCAATATCTGAGCTTTTGTATAAGTCAGAATAGCTAAAGTTACTAATTTGTCTTCCATAATTCGTTTGTTTTATTGAATTTAACAAATAAGAAATCCCAATTGTTTTTGCCAATTGGGATTCTGACTTTATCTTTTATTTAAGCCTGCATAGCTTCGGTAGCTTCTTCTTTTCTCATATTCAATTCATCCAATATCCTTAATGCCCGATCAAGCACAGTGGTATCATCAATCATAACCAATCCACCATCCGGACCAGGCTCAAGATGTATTCCGACACTTTTCCCCTCCTTAAAGTTATGACCACCAAAAAAATTTCTCACCGTGTCGACGTTTAAATTTAGTTCGTCGGCTATTCTATGCATGCTACCGCTAGGCAATGAATCTTTAATTTTACGAAGTTCATTAAATGTTATTGTTCTCATGTCTCATAAATTTAATGGTTAATACTACGTGACTATATTATCACGCTATAAACTTAAGGAAAAAAAAAGATAAAACAAAAAAAAAGTGCTTCTTTTTTCGCTAAAACAATCTAAATCAATAGTAACTTCTTATAATACAATAAAGTCCCTCTTCAATAAATCCAATACTATTAAAGAGGGACTTTGATAAAATATTTATAGATTCTATTCTCAAATAATTTCAATCGAACTAACCGGTACCCATCCTACCTTTCCATCTTCAAGACGAATTTCTTTCCAGTCTTTCATAGAGCTATCTTTAATATCAACTTTATGCCCTTCATGAAGAATAAACAAACTAGTACCACTCTCACTGGGTGTACTCCTAACCGTAACACTTGGATTCATTATGATTGCACTATCCCGATGCAATAATTCTTCTTTTTGCTTAGAAGCAAAAACATTGGCCATTACAACAACTATTAGAAAGACTATGCCTGTAATAAATCCCACTTTCTTCAACACCACTTGTTTTGAGAATATAAAGAAATAGAGAGATACGATTAGCAACAGGAAGCTCACAACACCCCATACAGCCCATGCATCTACGCTCATACTATTAATCAATGCTTTGGTCCACGTCACAAAGAACACCTCGGGCACAGCTTCCACCTTGTCAACAGTCTTACCACGAGCTATCTCTAAATTAGCACGAATATCTCCGTTACCAGGTTGAAGTAATAATGCTCTTTCATAATTTAAGATAGCCTTTGCTATCTCATTGACTTTATAATAGCTATTTCCAAGATTATAATATACATCAGCTGCATCTCCTTTACGTAATAGTGATTCATAAATTTGAATTGCAGATGCAAAATCATTTCTTATATAAGCACTGTCGCCTTCAGATTTCGTAGCATCCTCTAATTTAGAACTGGAAAACTCTGTATTACGAATATTGACAGAATCTCCTTCCATCCTCTGAGTAGAATCTGTTACTAATGAATCCTGCCCGAAAGAAGTCACTGCCACTAACAAGCCCAAAGTAAAAAACAATATTTTTTTCATGACTTTATCTTCTCTAATTTAGCGTTTTATTGAATTCTCCATCTTACTAACCACTTCCAACGATGATGAATAAACCTTATCCATAGCTTGGCTTTCATCTCCCGGCGCAAAACGTGCAAACTCACACTCATTCAGAGCAGCCAAGAAATCTTTTATCAACTCGTCACTGACTCCATGATTTCTAAGTTTATCTTCCACATTATCTTTTGACAAACGAGAAACCGGAATATTGAGTTTATCACTAATATACCCCCATAAAGCTTTAAGTACTTCATCATAAAATGCTTCTTTCTTATTCTCTGCAAGTAATTTTCCAGCCAACTTCATTCGTCTTGCAGCTACTTTATTAGCTTTCTTTGTACGCATCTTAGCTACATTTGCATTTTCTGCAGCTTGCTTACGGTAAACTATGAAGAATATAATAAATACAACAGCAGGAATAGTGTAGAATAGCCAATAAAGTAAAGAACCGAATAAAAGACTGTCTTTCGGCTGAAGTTTAACATCATTCAATTTTATATAGCGAATGTCTTCACCTAATATTTTCAGATCCTCTTTATTAGTAAAGTTTGCAATAACCTGATCTGCATTTCCTGCCCCTTTTTCCACTTTGACTTCATAATCTTCAGTACTCAGTGTTTTATAAGACTTTGACTTTATATCAAAATAACTGAAAGAAACTCCCGGAATCTTATAAACTCCAGCATGTCTCGGAATGGCAAGATATTCAATAACCTTACTCCCTGAAAGTCCTTCTTGAGTCAAACGAACTTTACTGTCCATCTTCGGTTCATATACATCAAAATCCTCCGGGAATTTTATTTCCGGGTTAGCTATTAATTTTAAATTACCAGTTCCTGAAATTACCAGCTTTACCGTTATAGCATCATTCGTCTTTACTTCTTTAGAATTAATAGAAGAAGTGATGCTAAATTCCCCTACTCCTCCTGAAAAGTTAGTGGGTTTACCAGCAGGCAACGGAGTTACATTAATTGTAATCTTGGGTGTCACGATTACCTTACTCACATTTACATAATTGCTACCGCCATTAAAAAAAGCATCAAATGGATCATCAGATTGTACAACTTTCGCGATAGTAGCATCAAAACGTGCAGGTTCAATCGTCAGCTTTCCGGATTGTTGAGGAAACAATACAAATTGACGATATACAGTCGTAAAATAATTCCTTCCCTTATAATGTTCCTGTGACCATTTTGCATTAGCCGGCATTTCTATTTCTTGAGAATGGAATCCCTTAAAATCAGGTAGTTTCACATTCTCAAATCGAAGTTGGGACTCACGAGTATAAATTTTAAAAGTTAAAAGGAAAGCCTCCTGTTCATATACATTAGTCTTATTGGCTGTAGCAGTAATAAGCAAATCTTGATTGGAAACGGAAGAGGATGTCCCAGTTGGGCTACTTGATGACGAAGCGCTACTACTGCCAGTACTTCCTCCAGTCTTATCGGGAGGAAGAACCTTTATTTTTACCGAATTAGAAACCATCTGATTTCCATCTGCCGTAATCGTAGCACCCGGAATAGAATATTCTCCTTCAGCCGTAGCCATCAGAATATAAGTAAAAGTAATACTATTATTGGTAACCCCATTAATCGATTGCATACGTTGCGAACGATTAGGTCCCATTAATACATCAAACCCTTTTATAGAAGGCACACGAAAATCCCTTACTTTTATCGTATTTACTGTATACGATAACCTAAACTGGTCACCCACTACTACAGCATCAGGTGCAGATGCAGTAAATACTACCTTCCCATCAGCCCACGCCTGTGTAGTCACCGCTACCAGTGTAATCAATAAGAAAATCAATTTTCTCATTTCCTCTGAAGTTTTTATCATCAATTATTTTATTATTACCAATCCTTCTCTAAACGTCTTCCCTGAAGAGTCTGCTGCTTCTTCACTTTATCTTGAACACCTTTTTCATCTTGCATTACAGAATTAAGCAACTGCTCTGCATTTTCCTTAGACATTTCATTGTCGTTTTTCTCAGATTTAGGAGGTTGCTGTTGCTGTTTATCCTTATTTTGATCATTTTGCTTATTCTGATCTTTATTATCTTGTTGCTTTTGCTGATCATCTTTATTCTGATCCTGATTTTGGTCTTGGTTCTGTTGATTTTGCTGTTGATCTTTCAACAACTTTTGAGCCAATGCCAAGTTATAACGGGTTTCATCATCTTTCGGATTATTTCTCAAAGACATCTTATATGCTTCAACCGCTTTCTGATAATCTTTACCAGACTGGAATAATACTCCCATATTATGATAAATCTGTCCCAACTTGGCCTTATCTTTTTCTATTTGAGTTGCAGCTACATATTGCTCCATCGCATCTTTAAACTTTTGCTGTTGCGACAACGTATTACCCAAATTATACATAGAAACAATTGATTTGGGATTCACCTCTAATGCTTTTCGGTAATTAACCTCAGCATCCACAAAAACACTGTCCTTAAAAAGACGATTGCCTTTACGGATATAATCACGCTCAGCTTTTTGTGCAAATGTACCCAGAGAGAGGGATAGCAACAGAGCGAATAATATATATTTACTTCTTGACATACACATTATTACTTATTAGAAAACAACCGAATGTTTTTAAATAATGGATTTTTACGATCTAAAATCAACATCTCTACCAATAATAAAAGCAATATCATCCAAGCAATTACTTGGAATTGTTCATTATATTCTGTATAAACCTTAGACTCAACATCTGATTTAGCCATCTTATTAATTTCTTGATTAATAGCCTTTTGCGCAGAATTTGAGTTATCTACACGAACATAAATCCCATTCCCGACCTTTGCAATTTCCTGACACATAGCCTCATTCAAACGGGTCACAATTACATTGCCTTCACGATCACGGCGAAAATCGTTACTACCTTCAATTGGAATAGGAGCACCATCGGGCAAACCAACTCCCAAAACGTTCACTTGAATACCTTTTTTGGCAGCTTCTTTAGCAGCTTCAACAGCCCCACCTTCATGGTTCTCACCATCGGTAATCACTACAATAGCACGTCCTACTCCTTCTTGTGGAGTAAAGCTGCGAGCTGCCAGACTGATCGCTGCACCAATAGCTGTACCTTGTTTAGATATTAACGAAGGATTAATAGATTCCAGAAACATCTTAGCGGAAATATAATCACTCGTTATTGGCAACTGAGTAAAAGCATCTCCCGCAAATACAATCATACCCACTTTGTCATTCTCCATACCATCCACTAATTTAGATATAAGCCTCTTAGCTTTTTCCAAACGACTTGGCTGAACATCTTGTGCAAGCATAGAGTTAGAAATGTCCAATGCAATCATAACCTCTACTCCTTTACGCTTTACAATTTCAAGTTTAGAGCCGAATTGTGGACGGGCTAACAATACCGCAAACAGACCTATGGCGGTAAATACCAACCAGAACTTTACATCGGGACGATATTTAGATACATCAGGCATCAGTTGTGCCATCAATACCGGATCCCCGAATTTACGAATAGCTTTCCTCCTTCTATAGTTAGAAAAAAGATAGAAGGCTACCAACAATGGTAGCAACAACAACAAATATAAATATGCAGGTTCTTCAAATCGAAACATCTTTCTATCTATTTTATGGTATCTTCTTCAATATTGAGTTATGTAACAGTAGTTCAAGCAGTACACATAAGAAAGCAGCCAGCGCAAACCAACGATATTCTTCCTGACGCTTACTATACTCTTTCACGTTCAATTTCGTTTTCTCCAATTTATCAATCTCTTCATAAACCTCTTTCAGTTTCGAATTGCTGGTAGCACGAAAATAGTTTCCATCCGTAATACCTGCTATTTGAGTAAGGGTTTTTTCATCAATTTCAACCGGCGTATTAATATACTGTACTGTTCCCCCAACCGGTACCGGATAAGGAGCCATACCATTTGTTCCCACACCAATAGTATAAACACGTATACCAAAACTTTTTGCTATTTCAGCAGCTGTCAATGGAGAAATATCTCCTTTATTATTTGTACCATCTGTCAGCAAAATAATCACTTTTGATTTTGCTTTACTATCTTTCAGCCTAGTTACTGCATTAGCAATTCCCATTCCCACTGCTGTCCCATCCTCAATAATATCGCACTTAATACCTTGAAATAGATTCAGTAATACAGCATGATCTACCGTTAAAGGACACTGAGTAAAACTTTCACCGGCAAAAAGCGTAATACCTATATTATCATTCGGACGGCCATTAATAAATTCCGCAGCTACATCTTTAGCAGCCTCCAATCTATTAGGCTTCAAGTCCTCTGCCAACATACTGGTAGATACATCGATAGCTAACATAATATCAATACCTTCGATTTCGCTGTTTTGCCAGCTATTGGTTGTTTGAGGGCGTGCCAAAACCAAGATGATCAATATTAGAGCAATGATGCGCAAACCAAAAGGTACATGCAGCAAATAGTTCCTATAACTTTTCGGTGCATGTGCATATACACGTGCATCAGAAATCTGAAGAGTCGGCTCCGTCTTCTTCCGCTTCATTATATACCACACAATATATGGTATAAGCAACAGCAGCAAAAACAAATATTCAATATTGGCAAAAACCATTCTATTTACAATTTACTATTTCTTATTTTATATGATAAAAGTAAAAACCTATTACGCAAACAGATTATAGAGTTGTAACCCTATATATACAAAGGTTCCAATAAGAGCAGCCGACAAAAATACAATACCACATATCAGTAATATCTTTGTACGCAAAGATCTTTTCTCTATAATGGTGATTTCAGTAGGCTGTGGCTTCAGGTTCTCTTCTTCCGGTTGTTTGGTTTCATTAATAAAATCAATTGCATTAATTAAATTCGCATCATTTTCGTTCATTTGCGGATCATGCTTAGCGAATTTAACCAAATCGGCTGTCTGGAATAAATATTTTAAATCTGATATAGCTTCTTTATCATTAAATTCAAGCAATTTATCTATAATTTCAGATGAAGTCATTTCCAATGCATTAAAACCAAATCGATTCTTAATATATGTGCGAAGGGCATCTGTCAATTCCGTATAATACTCCTTCGGTTGTCCCTTTTGCCATATCTTCTCTGTCTTAATACGCTCTATCTCTTTCATTGCCAGTTGATGTGGAGGCAACTTAGGCTCAACCTTTATTTTACGAATAATAGGCTTATTATCACGGATGCGAACAATCAAATAAATGAGCAATCCTAACAGTGGTAATGCCAAAAAAGAGCAACCAATCAAGCCATACCAATCTTCCCATGCAAAAGGAGCCTTCATAACGGTCTTCTGACCAAAAAACTGATCAGGATGCAAAGTATCCACAGGCATTGAGTACACTTTCAATGCCAATGCTTTCGATTTATACTCTTTATTATCAATCTTCACACCCATAGGAGGAATATAATATAAAGCTGAATCAAAAGAAGTTACCGTATACTCCTGGGTAATTAACATTCTCTGGCGATCATTTAAATATTGTGTATCAGGTTTAGCAGTTTCCACAATTTCCACCCCACGTACCAGCGTATCTGTAAATACCGGAAAAACAGCTTTCTGCTTCACATCCATCGCTACTTGTAACTGCACTTTTGCCTGTTCTCCTATTAGAATTTGCAAAGAGTCTATTTTAGCATCGACAGTCACAGACTGTGCAGCAATTCTGCCAGAAACCAGAAATAACAATACTATCAGAAATATATTTTTATTCATCTTTCCTGTTAATTTCGTTTAGCAAATAAATTCAGTAACGCTTTCACGTAATCCTGATCAGTACGTACCGAAACAGAATCAACATTACTTTTGGTAAACGTCTCGTCTAACTCAGTTTGTTTATTTACCCACCATTCATGATGCGCCTTACGCACTCCGGCCGAAGATGTGTCTATCCACTGTTCATGTCCGGTTTCCGCATCTTTAATCCGCATCAAACCTACTGCCGGTAACTCAGCTACTCTCCTGTCATATACTTGAATAGCGACAACATCATGTTTCCTATTGGCTATGGTCATTGCATTCTTAAAACTTTCCTGATCTATAAAATCGGATAAAATGAAAGCTGTACAACGTCTTTTCATGACATTCGTCAGATATTCCAGAGCAAGGCGAACATTTGTACGACGACTTTCGGGCTTAAAATCAATCAATTCACGAATAATGTACAGAATGTGTTTACGCCCTTTCTTGGGAGGAATAAATTTTTCTATTCTGTCTGAAAAAAAAATAACTCCGATCTTATCGTTATTCTGAATAGCAGAAAATGCGAGAGTAGCTGCAATTTCTGTTACCATATCCTTCTTCAGTTGTTTTACGGTGCCAAATTCCAAACTACCGGAAACATCCACCATCAACATCACCGTCAGTTCACGCTCTTCCTCAAACACCTTCACAAAAGGTTTGTTAAAACGCGCTGTCACATTCCAGTCAATGTCACGTATATCATCACCAAACTGATATTCACGCACCTCAGAAAAAGCCATACCTCTACCTTTGAAGGCCGAATGGTACTGTCCTGCAAAAATATTGTTCGACAATCCACGCGTCTTTATTTCAATCCGACGAACTTTTTTTAGAATTTCACTTGTTTCCATCTATTTAATTGAGAATTGAAAGTTGGTAATTGAGGATTATTCATTCTCAATTAAAATTAAGGCACTTCTATCTTATTCAATATTTTACTTACAATTTCATCAGAAGTTACATTGCTGGCTTCCGCTTCATATGTCAATCCGATACGATGCCGGAGGACATCATGTGCAACAGCACGTACATCTTCCGGAATCACATAGCCACGACGTTTAATAAATGCATAAGTACGTGCAGCCAAAGCCAGATTAATGGAAGCACGAGGTGAACCACCGAATCCAATCATATCTTTCAGCTCTTTCAAATCATATTTTTCGGGATAACGTGTAGCAAATACGATGTCTACAATATAGCGTTCAATCTTTTCATCCAGATAAACCTGGCGTACTACTTTACGGGCTTCAATTATTTCTTCTGCCTTCAAAATAGGTTTCACATTGAATTTCTCTCCATTAATGTTTTGGCGAATAATTAATTTCTCCTCTTCCTGCTTCGGATAATCAATAATCACCTTAAGCATAAAACGGTCTACCTGAGCTTCCGGAAGCGGATATGTACCTTCCTGCTCAATCGGGTTCTGTGTAGCTAACACAAGGAATGGCTCAGGCAACAAGAATGTCTCTTTACCAATGGTCACCTGACGTTCCTGCATTGCTTCAAGCAGGGCACTCTGCACTTTGGCAGGCGCACGGTTTATTTCATCGGCCAATACAAAATTAGCAAAAATCGGACCTTTTTTCACTTGAAAGGTTTCATCTTTCTGACTGTAAACCATAGTACCTACAACATCGGCAGGCAACAAATCAGGCGTAAACTGTATGCGGCTGTATTTTGCATCGATCAACGAAGCCAATGTCTTGATTGCCAAAGTTTTTGCCAATCCTGGTACACCCTCAAGCAATACATGCCCGTCAGAAAGTAGCCCGATTAACAGTGACTCTACCAAATGTTTCTGACCCACAATGATCTGGTCCATGCCTGTTGTAAGATTGGTAACGAAAGCACTCTGTCTTTCAATCCGCTCGTTCAATTCGCGGATGTCAATTGATTCAGCCATAAATACTAATTATTTTATTGTTTAATTTCTTACTTATAATATAAATGAAACCTATGTTGTAAGGCTTTTTAATTTCGATTCCAAAAGTACACTATATCTTTAACCATTCCAACTAATTTTTATTAAAAAACAATGCGAAGTCTTTAGATTAAGGTACTTTCATACGCTTTTGTATTTGTATAACATAAACACGGCACCCGGATGTATACAAGTTTATACACCCGGGTGCCATACAAAGCCGTTACTTTTTAACAAGTTCCGGTATTTTAAGTACAGTACCATATGGCACACTATTCGGATTCTTAATCACTCCCTGATTATGCTTAACAATATAAGGCCACAAATCTTTTGTACCATAGAAGCGTAAAGAGACCTTGGTTAAAGTCTCCCCCCCTTTCATCGTATAGGTAGTCTTAGTACCGGTAATTATGTAATTTACAGAATCCGGCTTAACAGGTATTGACACCACCTTCTTAGTAACCTTTTCCTGAGAAACCAATTTACTCTCCGATACTTTATCCGTTTTCACCGACACAGGTTTAGGATTCACTACCTGTTGTTTATCCTGCATTTTTACCACCACTTCGGCTATAGTATCTGTTTTCATAACAGTATCTAACGGGACTTCCTTTATAGGCTCTTTTTTCTCCACCGCTTCAATTACGGTTGATTGCATTTCTTTTTTAGAAAACAAATCCGGATAATAAACAAAAACCAGAGCCGCACTACAAAGCAGCATAACAACCGCTATGATAGTTACCAAATAAGGGACAGGAGACTTCTCTTTTTTGAATTTAATTTCTTTTTGGGGGTGCCTCTCCTTTCTCGTAGGAACAATCGGAACTTCTGTTTTCTGAATCTCCCGAGCAATTATTTCTTCTGCAGTCAGTTTAGGAGCCTCGCCTTCTTCTATTTCTTTTTCCGCCTGCTCTTGTTCTTCCTCGAATCCTTCGTCAGTCTTATCTGGTTTAATGTCTTCCGATACTTCATCAACAGATAATCCTTCTATTTCTATAATAGTCTTTGTGCCCGTATCCTTGCAGGTTTCCTTTTCAACTTCTTCTGGCACATCAACCATTCGACCTCCAATTTCTATATTTTCCGTTTTTTTCGTATCCTCCTCAATATCCCCAGTAGTAGTCTCAGCATTCTCAGTGCTTTGCTCCGGCATACCCTCCGATTCTACTGTTTCTATCTGCTCTGCTGCCTCTATAGGCTCTGTTTCAATCTGCTCTTTCCCTGAGACATCCTCCATAAACTGTACCCCTTCTACTCCAGGCACATCCACCGGATCTCCCTCCAATTCCTCTATCGGCGTATCTTCCAATACAGTATTCTCATTCAGTACAACCGTCTCAAAATGAGAAAAAGGCCTATTAATAATATCCCGCAAAGAAGGATCAGGAGTAAAAGAAATCTTTGTATGTCCTTCTATCTTAATTCGTTCGCCTGTATTGATATTTACACTTTCACGGCTATTAACCCCTATCAGTTTAAATGTTCCCAGCCCCTTGATTTTCACGTACTGATCATTCTCCAGAGCCTGTTCTATCAACAGAAAAAACTCCCGAACAAAAACATCGGCATCTTTTTGAGGGACCCCATGCCTGCTAACCAGTAAATCAACAAGATTCTGTATAGTCAACCTTTCATTCATACGGAAATGCTTCTTTAAACTTATCCTTTAAGATTGGACTTGGCTTGAATGCCAACACCAGTTTGGGTGGAACCAACAAGCGTAGTCTGGTGACAGGATTGATGACAATACGCTCAGCCTTCTTTTTTACTTCAAAAGCACCAAATCCCTGTATTCCTATAGCATTACCTTCCTGCAGCTCCTGAATGATGTCAGACAGCAGAGTAGTTATCAAGTCAGAAGTATCTTTTGTATTATATCCTAACCTGCGCGAAAGTTCTGAAGTAAATTCTTTGTTATTCAAAATACTACAATTTTAAAAGTGTGTTGCTATATTAGTCAATCCGAATGAAAAAAACAAATTCTTAGGGAAATATCTTTAGATAACTTTCGCAAAAAGATCGAATTCATCGGAATCAATCACCTCTATTTGATAAAAGTTACCAACCCTCAGACTACCTCCCTCGCACTTTATTAATACCTCAGGATCTACTTCCGGAGAATCAAATTCAGTGCGCCCAACATAATAATCACCCTCTATACGATCAATGATAACTTTCATTTGCCACCCCACCTTAGATGCACTAAGTTCAGCAGAAATCCCCTGTTGAATATCCATCAGTTCATCCAAGCGGGCCTGTTTCACTTCTTGAGGAATAGAATCTTCATAATTAGCTGCCGCATACGTGCCCTCTTCCTCTGAATAAGCAAAAGCCCCCATTCTATCGAAACGGACTTTACGGACAAACTCTTTCAATTCCTCAAAATCCTCTTCTGTTTCACCCGGATGCCCCACCATCAACGTTGTACGTAAATGAATACCGGGAACTTCTTTACGAAACTGTTCAATTAACCGAAAGGTGTCTTCTTTGGTCACATGACGCCGCATACGTTGCAACATGTTATCACTAATATGTTGCAATGCTATATCCATGTATTTGCATACATTATCCCGTTCACGCATCACTCTAAACAAGTCTTCAGGAAAATGTGCCGGGTATGCATAGTGTAAACGTATCCATTCCACACCCGGAATCTCAGAAACACGCTCAATCAATTCCGGGAGCATTTGTTTCTTGTATAAATCGACTCCATAGTAAGTCAACTCCTGGGCAATCACCTGAAACTCTTTCACACCATTGGAAACCAAGTATCTCACTTCGTCCAAGATCTCTTCCATGGGACGAGACACATGACGTCCTGTTATGATTGGTATAGCGCAATAAGAACATTTACGGTCACACCCCTCTGATATTTTCAGATAAGCATAATGTTTAGGGGTAGTTAGCGTACGTTCAATATGAAGTTCGTCATGATAGGCTTTTCCCAAGTCCTGCAACAACTCTTTCCAGTTGAATTTACCATAAAACTTATCAACCTGAGGAATTTCAATCGCCAATTCTTTTAAATAGCGTTCCGAAAGACAGCCCATAACAAAAAGTTTTTCCAGACTTCCTTCTTCTTTTTCCTGGGCAAATTCCAGAATCATATTAATTGATTCTTCTTTCGCATCACCGATGAAACCGCAGGTATTAATAACTGCTATTTCTCCTGTCGGTTTTTCCGAATCATGGGTAACATCATATCCGGCTTCTTCCAACTGACGCATCAACTGCTCCGAATCCACCAAATTCTTAGAGCACCCTAATGTTATGATATCTATAGTTTTTCTTTTCATGCATTCTCTCCAAATAAGGAGTCTACAAATTCTTTCTTGCGGAAAACCTGCAGGTCTTCCATACCTTCACCCAATCCAATATATTTCACCGGAATCTTAAACTGATCTGAAATTCCGATAACAACGCCTCCCTTTGCCGTTCCGTCCAGTTTTGTTATAGCCATGGCAGTCACCTCTGTAGCCAACGTGAATTGTTTAGCCTGCTCAAAGGCATTCTGCCCGGTTGAACCATCAAGCACCAGCAACACCTCATTCGGAGCATCAGGTACCACCTTCTTCATTACATTCTTAATCTTCGTCAGTTCATTCATCAAACCGACCTTATTGTGTAGGCGTCCTGCTGTATCTATAATCACAACATCCGCATCATTAGCAACGGCCGAGCTTAATGTATCAAATGCAACCGAAGCGGGATCAGCACCCATTTTTTGTTTTACCACCGGTACACCTACTCTATCTCCCCAAATTACAAGCTGTTCTACAGCTGCTGCACGAAATGTATCGGCCGCACCCAAGTAAACAGATTTACCAGCTTTCTTGAATTGATAAGCAAGTTTACCAATGGTAGTTGTTTTACCAACTCCATTCACACCCACTACCATAATGACATAAGGCTTTTTCTCTACCGGAACATCGAAATCAGCAACATCATCCGAATTATTCTCAGTCAACAATGCTGCAATTTCTTCACGCAGAATTGAGTTTAGCTCTTGTGTATTTACATATTTATCTTCTGCCGCACGTTTTTCAATACGTTTAATGATATTAAGAGTAGTCTCTACTCCCACATCCGATGTGATAAGCACCTCTTCCAGATTATCCAGCACTTCATCATCCACCTTCGACTTGCCGGCTACCGCACGGGCAATCTTGCTGAATACACTTTCTTTGGTTTTAGATAATCCTTTATCTAAAGTTTCCTTCTTTTCCTTTGAGAAAAAACTAAAAAATCCCATGATTACAATTATTTGTATAATACATTATGCTACAAAGATATAATAAAACTGGCGTAAAGTAAAAATTGAAGCGAATAAAATTGGCAAAAAAAATCCCCTCAATGAATATCAGTGAGAGGATTTTTCAGGTTGCAATCTAATGCAACCGGCTTATTTCTTAAAAAAGTCTTGTACTTTTTCGTTAGGAACCATTTGTTCATCAAAAATGTAAGCTCCAGTCTTCGGAGATTTAACCATTTTGATAACCTTAGTATAAGCACGACCTTCTTTAGATCCTTCGTGCAAACTTGCTACTGTTTTCTTTGCCATGGGTTATACTCTTTCTTTTTTATTTAATTTCTTTGTGTACTGTTACTCTCTTCAGAATCGGGTTGTATTTTTTCAACTCAAGTCTTTCTGTAGTATTCTTTCTGTTCTTAGTTGTGATATAACGAGATGTTCCCGGCATACCGCTATCTTTGTGTTCTGTGCATTCCAGAATCACCTGAACTCTATTACCTTTTGCTTTCTTTGCCATAATCAGTTTCTCCTCTTACGTTTTAGCCAATAACTTTAATGGTTTTCCAATCACAATACCCTTTGGCAACTGCATCATTCAGAGCAGCGTCCAAACCTTTCTTATTAATAATACGCAAACCAGCAGCGCAGAGGCTCAGGCTGATCCAGCAGTCCTGTTCTACATAGTAGAACTTTTTGTTAAACAAGTTCAAATCAAAGGTTCTCTTAGTTCTTCTCTTTGAGTGTGAAACATTGTTGCCAATCATGGCTTTCTTTCCGGTAATTTGACAAATCTTCGACATTTCTATCTTATTTTTATAGTTTTAATCTATACTTCTTTCAAACAGAGCGCAAAGTAAGCACTTTTATAGATATAAAACAAGCATTTCTTAAATAAATTCATTACTCAGCAGTAATTTTTCTTCATTTCACCAATTTTCGAAGTAACAGAAGAGCATTATTACCTGCTCTCTCCACATTCATTTCTCTTCCGCGGTCAGTTTCCTGCTTCATAGTGCAAATTTCATTTTTATAGGCAGCAGCAATCCAGACTGTACCAACAGGCTTCTCCTTAGTACCTCCACCAGGACCTGCGATACCCGAAGTGGCGACTGCACAATCAGTTTTCAGCGCTTTCATCGCACCTTTTACCATCTCAATTACGGTTTCCTCGCTTACAGCACCTTTCTTTTCAAGCGTTTCCATCGACACACCCAGCAATTTCATCTTTACTTCATTAGAGTATGCCACTACACTTCCTTTAAAATATTCCGAACTTCCGGCAACCGAAGTAACACGGGCTGCAATACTTCCACCGGTGCAACTTTCTGCGGTGGAAAGGGTCAATTTCTTCTTTTTCAGAAGTTCCCCAATCAGAATCTCAATCGGTGTATCTTCTTCATCCAAAATATCTTCACCTAAAATGGCTTCCAATTTGGCGCTCTCAACATTTAAGTATGTCTCTACTTCCTGACGATCTTGTCCACGTCCTGTCAATCTCAAACGAATCAAACCGGGTTTAGGCAAGTAAGCAAGTTTAATACAAGACGGCAGCGCCACCTCCCAAGCCTCCAGTTTTTCAGCCAGCACTGATTCCGGATAGTTTTGCACAGTAAAAGTACGATGTACAATGGCATCTGTATGAAACTTTGCGCACAAACGAGGAATCACTTCTTCACTCATTACCGTAGTCATCTCCTGAGGAACACCGGGCATGGAAACAAGCACTTTACTATCCTTTTCAAACCAACTGACAGAGGCACTTCCCACCCGATTATTAATGACCGTACAATTCTCTGGCACCATCGCCTGACTCTTATTCAACGCATTCATCGGTATTTTTCCAGCTAATACCCGCTTCACATTTTCAAATACAGCCTCACTAAAAATCAGTTTGGTACCAAAATATTCACAAAGGGTTTGTTTGGTGATATCATCCTTAGTAGGACCCAAACCACCTGTCATCAATACAATATCCGCCCTTTTCATCGAGGCAT
The DNA here is from genome assembly GCF_018860125.1 of Bacteroides sp. HF-4919. Classification (NCBI taxonomy): domain Bacteria; kingdom Pseudomonadati; phylum Bacteroidota; class Bacteroidia; order Bacteroidales; family Bacteroidaceae; genus Bacteroides; species Bacteroides sp. HF-4919. The sequence continues at coordinate 318,761 of NZ_JAHKNF010000003.1, read as the reverse complement.
CCACTGCTTCGGTTATCTCTTCTGCACGATCACGTACAGACACTACACGAATAACTTCGATACCGACTTTATTTAATTCGCGTCCCATCCATGCCGAATTAGTGTCAGTCACCTGACCTATCAGCAACTCATCACCGATGGTTATTATCTCTGCAAACATGATTTTTTTTATTTAACTTTCTCAATATTATAGATAGAAGAAGAAAGATCTACCCTCTTTTCTTTTATAAAGTCACACGTGAATAAGCCGGCAATTCCATAGGACAGAAGTCTTTATCCTGATATTTAAAATATCCCGTAATAGCGATCATTGCAGCATTGTCCGTGGTATAGCTAAACTTTGGAATAAAAATCTTCCAGCCATACTTCTCCGCATGCTCACGGAAAGCATTACGCAAACCGTTATTGGCGGACACACCACCTGCTACAGCTACCTCGTTAATTTTATACTGTTTGGCTGCTTTACGGAGTTTATCCATCAATATATCTACAACAGTCGCTTCAAGAGAAGCGGCTAAATCAGTCTTATGATGTTCGATGAAATCGGGATCTTCTTTCATCCAATCACGCAACGAGTAAAGAAACGATGTCTTCAATCCACTAAAACTATAGTCCAACCCCGGGATGTGGGGTTTGCTGAATGTATAAGCCTTCGGATTGCCCTGACGTGCCAAACGGTCAATAATAGGACCGCCCGGGTAACCAAGCCCCATCACTTTTGAACATTTGTCAATAGCTTCTCCGGCAGCATCATCAATTGTCTGTCCCAAAATCTCCATATCATTGTATGCCTTCACCAGTACGATTTGAGAATTACCTCCGGACACCAACAAGCAAAGGAATGGGAAAGTGGGTTGTTCATTCTCTTCACCCTCTTCTTTAATGAAATGTGCTAATACATGTCCTGTCAGATGATTAACATCAATCATGGGAATGTTTAATGAGCGGGCAAACCCTTTCGCAAAAGATACTCCCACCAGCAACGATCCCATCAGTCCGGGACCTCTCGTAAAAGCTACCGCACTCAATTCCTCTTTCGTCACCCCTGCACGTTTCAATGCTTCATGCACCACAGGTACTATATTTTGCTGATGCGCACGTGATGCTAATTCGGGTACTACACCACCGTAAGCTTCATGCACCGCCTGACTGGACACTACATTCGACAACAGAAAACCATCTTTTATTACCGCAGCCGACGTATCGTCACAGGAAGACTCAATTCCTAATATAATTGTACTCATACGCTTTTTGATATTTAAACGATGCAAAAGTAATGATAAAAGTAGGATTCATAACGAACTATTTTATATTTTTGTTCGCAAAATAAAAACAACCGCTTATCAGAACGCTGAAGAAGACTGTACGCTGGGTTATCGGTATTATATTAGGTGTATATATCGGAACTATCATTTTGCTGAATATTCCTTTTATTCAGCGAAATATGACCACGTTTGTCGCAAAAGAACTATCCCGGACATTAGGTACTGAACTGACTATCGGTAAGATAGATATCGGACTATTGAATCGTATCATCATAGACGATGTGCTGCTCGACGATCAATCGGGCAAAGAGATGCTTAAAATTACTCGTCTTTCCGCCAAGTTTGATATTATCCCCCTATTCAACGGAAAAATCGCAATCAGCAGTGTACAATTGTTCGGCTTTAACATCAACCTGAACAAACCTACTCCGAATACGGACCCTAATTTCAAATTTGTCCTTGACGCATTTGCCTCTAAAGACACAGTAAAAACAGACAAGAGCCTCGACTTGCGTATCAACTCTATATTGATACGCCGTGGTAAGTTGGCTTACGATGTACTGTCGGAAAAAGAAACTCCCGGAAAGTTCAACCCCAAGCATGTCAAATTGCATAATATCATTGCCAACATCTCTCTCAAAGCACTTCAAGGCGATTCGATCAATGCGGCCATCAAACGGCTAAGCGTGGATGAACAATCGGGCTTTGAGCTGAGAAAGTTGAGCCTGAAAGTCATAGCTAATGACAGAGGCATGAAAATAGAGAATTTTGCTATAGAAATGCCGGGTACCGAAATGAAAATGGATACCATTCAGATGGAATATGACAGTTTGGGAGCACTCAATCATTTTGCCGATGAAGTCCGCTTCTCTTTCCGTACTCTGCCATCCTACGTGACCCTGAATGATATTTCAGCTTTTGTTCCGGCACTATCCAACTTTAAAGAAAAGCTGGATCTGGGCATCGATGTAGAAGGTACACTCAACCAGTTGAACTGCAAAACGCTGGAAATTAATGCAGGCGATAAATTCCGACTGAAGGGAGATGTCTCTTTACAGGATCTATCACGCCCGCAAGATGCCTATGTATACGGGCATCTTGCCAATCTATCTGCTAATAACGATGGAATCGGATTCCTGGTACGCAACCTGAGTCCGCATTACAATGGGGTTCCTCCTATTCTGCAGCGTTTAGGAAATGCTTCCTTTCACGGTGAAATATCAGGGTATTTCACAGATTTGGTCATGTACGGTCTGTTTCGTACCAACATTGGTTCTGTCCAAACTGACTTAAAGCTCAGTTCCGATAAGGCCAAAGCCTTGTTTTCTTATTCGGGAGGTGTAAAGACCACCGACTTCGCACTGGGACAGTTGCTGGATAACAAGCAACTGGGCAAAATTACCTTTAATCTGAATGTTCAAGGCAGCCACTACCGTAACCAGTACCCCGCCATCACGCTAAAAGGCCTGATAGCTGCCCTCGAATACAGTAATTATAAATATGAGAATATCACACTCGACGGAGAGTTCGAACGTGGCGGCTTCGACGGAAAGGTGGCACTGGATGATGAAAACGGTTCGATACATTTAAATGGTAACATCAATGTAGTCGAGAAAATCCCGACTTTCAACTTCAATGCTGTAATAGATAAAGTACGCCCGCACGACTTGAACCTGACCAAGGATTATCCGGACGCAGAATTCTCTCTGAAGCTGAAAGCTAACTTCCGTGGCGGTTCCATCGATGAAATGATAGGTGAAATCAACATAGACAGTCTACAATTCACCGCACCCGAAAAGAATTACTTTCTGGATAATATCAACATCATAGCCACTCGACAAGACAAACAAAACCAACTGAAACTGACCTCCAGTTTCCTGAAAGCAAGTATTGAAGGCAATTATCTGTACCACACACTTCCGGCAAGCGTAATGAATATTATGCGGCGATACATTCCTTCATTGATCCAGCCGGATAAGAAGCCGATTGAAACGAATAACAACTTCAGTTTCGATGTCCACATATTCAATACAGAACTGCTGTCTACCGTATTCGACATCCCATTGAAGATATATACTCACTCGACTGTAAAAGGTTACTTCAATGACCAGGCACAGCGGCTGCGAGTAGAGGGCTATTTCCCCCGGCTACAATATCAAAACACGTTTATCGAGTCCGGACTGGTGCTCTGTGAAAATCCTACTGACCAGTTCAAGGCCAAGATACGGTTCAATAACCTGAAAAAAGAGAGTGCCGTAAGCATCTCACTGGATGCGCAAGCCCAAAATGATACCATAAGTGCCAACATCAATTGGGGCAATAATACCATCAATACTTATAGCGGACGATTATCCGCTGCTGCCAGCTTCTTCCGCAAGGCCGAAGAAAAGTCGGCACTGAAAACAGTCGTAGACATTAAGCAGACAGACATTATCCTGAACGACACTTTGTGGCAGATTCATCCGTCACAAGTAGTAGTAGACTCGGGCAAAGTAGATGTAAACGATTTCTATTTCTCGCATAAAGACCGTCACATCCGCATCGACGGACGCATCTCGGAACATGCCGAAGATACACTGAAGGTAGACCTGAAGGACATCAATGTGGGTTACGTATTCGATGTGGTAGATTTTGACGATGTGGACTTTAAAGGAGATGCCACCGGAACGGCATATGCCAGTGGCATTTTGAAGGAGCCGGTCATGAATACCCGCTTACATTTTAAAAACTTCACTTTCAATGATGCTTCTTTGGGAGCAATGGATATTTACGGAGCATGGGAGAACGACAAACGTGCCATCTTCCTTGATGCTCACATGGAAGAAGAAGGGCTATCGAAAACGCACGTCATCGGGCACGTCTATCCGTTAAAGCCGGAAAGTAAACTGGATTTGAATATAGAAACGGAGCATACAAACATTCAGTTCCTCCAATATTTCATGCGTTCCATTGTCGAAGACCTGCATGGACGTACCAGCGGCAAAGCTCATTTCTATGGAAAATTCAAGGAACTCAACATCGAAGGGGATCTGATGACAGATGCGTCGTTGAAGATAGGAATATTAAACACATCATTTGCCGTAAAAGACACTATCCGTCTGTCCACCACCGGTATCACTTTCGACAATATACATATCGCAGATATGGAAGGGCACCAGGGCACAATGAACGGCAAACTGAATTTCAGGCATTTCAGGGATTTGAGCTATCACTTCGAATTCAACGTGAACAACATGTTACTGATGGACACGAAAGAAAGCTCTGATATCAACTTCTACGGAAAAGTGTATGGAACCGGCAATGCGATGCTGGTTGGCAATCCGCAGGAACTGCAAGTCAATGCAGCCGTCACGACCAACCGCAATACCAATTTTGTCTACATAACCAATGCCACTGCTTCAGCAGCCAGCAACCAGTTCATTAAGTTTATCGACAAAACTCCGCGCAGATTCGTTCAAGATTCCATCAATGTAATATCAGAATATGAGCGGCTGCAGCAGGAGATGGAGGAGGAAGAGACAAAAACGGATATCCGCCTGAATCTGTTGATAGATGCTACTCCGGACGCTACTATGAAAATTATCATGGACCCCATTGCCGGAGACTACATCAGCGGTAAAGGCTCCGGCAACATACGGACAGAGTTCTTTAATAAAGGAGATGTGAAAATGTTCGGAAACTACCGCATCAGCCAGGGTATTTATAAGTTCAGCTTGCAGGAAGTCATCCGCAAAGACTTTATCATAAAAGACGGAAGCAGTATCACTTTCAACGGTCCCCCGTTGGATGCGACGCTCGATATACAAGCCAGTTATACGGTGAACTCTGCTTCGCTGAATGACCTGATCCCCGATGCCGCAGACCCGATCACCCAGCAACCCAATGTAAAGGTGAATTGCATCATGAACCTGACCGGAATTCTCTGGCGCCCCAATATTAAATTAGGTATCGAACTCCCCAACGAACGGGACGAGATACAGACGCTGGTACGCAATTACATCAGTACGGAAGAGCAGATGAACATACAGATACTCTATCTGCTGGGTATCGGCAAGTTCTATCCACAGGAGAGTACCGGAGGCACCCAAAACTCCAATATGACATCGTCAGCCCTATTCTCTACCCTGTCCGGACAGTTAAACAATCTGTTATCGCAGGTATTCGATAACAACAACTGGAACATCGGAACGAATCTCAGTACCGGTGACAAAGGCTGGACGGACATGGAAATAGAAGGTATCCTGTCCGGACAGTTATTGAACAACCGTCTGATTATTAATGGTAATTTCGGCTACCGGGATAATCCGTTAGCTAATACCAATTTCATCGGAGACTTTGAAGCGGAATGGCTGCTCAACCGCTCAGGAGACATACGTCTGAAGGCGTATAATGAAACGAACGACCGTTATTATACACGAACCAACCTGACTACCCAAGGAATCGGTATCATGTACAAAAAAGATTTTAATAAATGGAGTGAACTTCTCTTCTGGAATAAATGGAAGTTGAGAAACCTGAGAAAGAAACAGGCTGCCGCACGAGACAGCATCCCGAATGACACGGTAAAGGACATCACCAAAGCTAAATCGGAAATGAAAAGAGAGCATCCGATGTGACGCTCTCTTTTCTTCAGTCTTTATTTTCGTATGTCTCTCTTACAAAGAAAGAATACAAAAACGGAAAGTGTATGAATACCGATAAAGGGATGTGAAGAAGATAGAACGATTAAAAGCCCTTATCGACAATAACCTTTCCGAAGGGAGTCAGAGCCAGTCCGGCAAGTTTGAAGTGTTGTCTCCCGAATGGTATACCAATGATTGTGATACAAAGCAGAATTCCCCATCCCAGGTGAGAGAGGCTGATCCAAATTCCACCAAGAAACAGCCAGACTATATTCATTATGATACTGAGGCAACCTCCCGAATCGGGGGTGCTCCTCACCTCTTTGCCGAACGGCCATAAAGCAAGCCCGGCCAGTTTCAGAGTCTGAAAGCCAAATGGAATACCAATAATGGTAACCATCATCAAGAGACTTGCAATAAGATACTCTATCGCAGTAAAAATGCCGCCACACAGCAGCCAGATAAGATTCAAGAATGGATTCATAGGCTATTAGAATAACGGTAGTAAAGAAAAAGGTCGGAAGTTCATTTAGGTACCTCCAACCTTTTTTCCTTATACCTTATATTAATTATTAATAAGAACGAGCAAATATCACACGGCAAGCAGAAGGTTTGCCGGTTACCATACACTTACCGGGCTCTTTGTCACCTTCAACAAACGAATCGAACGGGATACAACGAATAGTAGCTTTTGTCTCTTCCTTGATCTTCTCTTCTGTTTCCGTAGTTCCGTCCCAATGAGCCAGAATGAAACCGCCCTCTTCGATTTTTTCCTTGAATTCATCGTAGCTGTCTACCTTAGTGATACGTGAATCGCGATAAGTACGCGCTTTCTTGTAGATGTTGGCCTGAATCTCTTCCAACAGATTTTGAACATATGTCTCGATACCATCGCAAGTAACGGTCTCTTTCTCCAATGTATCGCGACGCATCACCTCCATCGTATTGTTTTCCAGGTCGCGTCCGCCCATTACCAGACGAACCGGTACACCCTTCAGTTCATAATCGGCAAATTTGAAGCCCGGTCGTTTGTTATCGGCATTATCATATTTGACCGAAATGCCCAATGCCTTCAGCTTCGCTACAATACCTTCTACCTTGGCATCAATCTGTTTCAGCTGCTCGTCATTCTTATATATAGGAACGATCACTACCTGAATCGGAGCCAGATGCGGAGGTAATACCAGACCGTTGTCATCCGAGTGGGTCATGATCAATGCACCCATCAGACGGGTAGAAACACCCCATGAAGTAGCCCATACGTACTCAAGCTTATTTTCTTTATTAACAAACTGCACATCAAACGCTTTCGCGAAGTTCTGTCCCAGGAAGTGAGACGTACCACTCTGTAACGCCTTGCCGTCCTGCATCATCGCTTCAATGGTATAGGTGTCAAGCGCACCGGCAAAACGTTCATTGGCCGACTTCACCCCTTTCACCACCGGAACCGCCATGTATTTCTCTGCAAAGTCAGCATATACATTCAGCATGCGGATTGCTTCTTCTTCTGCCTCCTCACGTGTTGCATGTGCCGTATGGCCTTCCTGCCACAGGAATTCTGCTGTACGGAGAAACAGTCGTGTACGCATCTCCCAACGGAAAACGTTTGCCCACTGGTTGCATAAGATAGGCAGGTCACGATAAGACTGAATCCAGTTTTTATAAGTATTCCAGATGATTGTTTCGGAAGTCGGACGGATAATCAGTTCTTCTTCCAACTTTGCAGCAGGGTCAACCACCACACCCGAACCATCTTCGGCATTCTTCAGGCGGTAGTGAGTAACTACGGCACACTCTTTGGCAAAGCCTTCCACATGCTCAGCTTCACGACTCAAGAATGATTTTGGAATCAGCAACGGGAAATAAGCATTCACATGTCCGGTTTCCTTAAACATATCATCCAGCTGACGTTGCATTTTCTCCCAAATAGCGTATCCGTAAGGCTTAATCACCATACATCCGCGTACAGCCGATTGCTCTGCCAAATCGGCTTTCACTACCAAATCATTATACCACTGCGAATAGTTTTCGCTGCGTTTGGTCAGGTCTTTCAGTTCTTTTGCCATTATATTTTTCTTCTTTTAAAGTTTTCTATCTTCAAAACAGGATGCAAAAATACTAAAAATGGGTGAACTGTGATCATTCTTTATCTATAATTTTAAGAGGGAACCCGGCAGGGCAGTTCATAAACAAGCCGGTTTATCGATTGACAACCGGCTTATTTATGATTTTTCAGAAAGCAGAATCACCACTTCTTGCCTTTTTCTTCCAACGGAAGTCCGTCACTGAATCCCATGGAAGCATGCGTACCGTCGCAAAACGGTTTATTGGACGACTGTCCGCAACGGCACAAAGTCACCCTGTTCCTGATTGTATAGCTTTTGCCATCCGCACTCTCTATGCGGATACCGCCTTTTACCCAAATAGGTCCGCTCACTCTGATTCCGGGATCCTCAATAATACCGATAGAGGGCTCAAAAGGCGGTTCGAAGACTTTTTGCGTCTCTTTGTCCCAAACGACGAGCCGCCCGGCAGGACAATGGCCAGCCTCTCGACGGACAAGTTCACGCTCTTCTTCCGTTTCAGCGAGTTGTACCAGATTCCAGATTCGGCCGCGTGCATCGCAGAAACGGGCAAAAGCACAATACTTTTCGTTATCGGCAAGCACCATGGCAGGGCCTTCCAATTCCTCGGCTTCTTCAAGTAACGGACGTTTGTTATTGGTTTCATTAGAGTCCCAATCGGTGGCACGCTTATGAGAACCGTCACAGAAGGGTTTATGGCGGGAATGCCCGCAACGGCACAGAGCTACCGGAGTGGCCGAACTGTCGAAACTCAGCCCGCGTTGATACACCCACGAAGAACCTTCTTCATTGGGAAGAATAATTTCCTGGTCAATGGGAGGATTACCATAAACAAGATAAGGGCCGTCAGGAGTTATTTTGATATAATACTTCTCGGGTGCTTGCCGACTGCCCTCTTCTACTAAAACTTCTTCTTTCTTAGTCATAATTTTACGCCATAAGGAGGTTTAACATATCCTTTATCGCTTAAAGAACAGATAGTCAAGCTAAAAAGTTTCTTATAACACCGTCTAACTTCTTACGGATTCGTTGATACCAAACCCGAAAAGTGCAAAGTCTCCCTTCACCGGATCATCCGGCCATATCTCCCGCAATGCATCGGTAATACAACGCGCAGTCTTCAGACATTTACGTGCATCGGTCAGTCCAAGATCGACTGAAATGCGATGCACATGCGTGTCGAGAGGAATAATCAGATCCGAAGGATCAAAACTCCGCCAGATACCCAGATCCACAGGAGAATCCCGACGAATCATCCAGCGCAGGAACATACACATCTTTTTCGCTTCGGAGGCACTTGCCAAAGCAGGCATCCCATTGATATGTCCGAACACGGATTGCAGTCTTTCCAACGGAGTACCCCAAGAAAGCGAATGGCACAAATGTGACTCCAGGTCTTCATGTTCCTGATAGGCCGCATACAAAGCCTGACAAAGTAAATAGAAATCGTTCCAGGAATAATAACGATAGAAGCTGGTTTTTACTCCTCGATATTTCTTCCACTCCTCATTAAGTATATACCGGTAAGGAGCATTCGAGAACAGTTCACGGTCAATCCGGTCGCCACTTTTGATAATAGCTTTCCGGTTTCCGGTAGCAATCCAAGAGACTACCAGGGCAGAGATCTCAATATCGGCCTTGCTGGTATAACGATGTGGAAACTGTATAGGGTCGTCCATAATAAATTCGGCTACCTCGTATTTATCTGCCAAAAATGCAAGTTTATTCTTTAGTTCCTGTTTCATAAACGTTAGAAGGTATGTACCAAAAAGAAACACCACAGATTACGCGGTTCTATACAGAACTCTGATAATGAGTCTGTAAAAGTACGTGGAATCTGTGGTGAAAACCTCTTACTGCAATCTCAGTAAGTTTTTTATTTACTAAAATCTCTCGGAGCAGGTACCGGAGCCAATGGTTTACGGTCTTGAAGCTGTTTCATAACCTCTTCGATGGCTCTGTTCAGCTGTTGATCCTCTCCATTCCACTCTTTCACCGGATCATTATCGATCAGGATATCCGGGTCCACACCATGGTTTTCGATAATCCATTGTCCCGTCTTCGGGTCATAACTGGTAAAGAACGGAACACGTATGTCTGTTCCATCCATATATGGCAATGAACCACTAATGCCGACAATACCTCCCCAGGTACGCGTACCTATCAACTTACCCAAGCCAAGTGCGCGGAAGCCCCACGGGAACAGGTCGCCATCTGAAGCGGAGTATTTATTAATCAAACAAACCTTCGGTCCCACCTGTACAGCATCAGGCACTGTTCCCACATGGCTGGTACCTCTACCCATAGTCAGGCGATAAGGTTCACGGGAAAGACGTTCCAGGATCATTGGTGAAACATTACCTCCACCATTGGCACGATCATCAATAATCAACCCTTCTTTATCAAGTTGCGGATAGAAATAGCGGGCAAACTCGTTCAAGCCTTCCGGTCCCATATCCGGAATATAAATATATCCGATACGTCCGTTGGAAGCCTGGTCCACTTTCTTTATATTATCCTGTACCCAATTGTAATGTATCAAAGGATATTCATTGGCAAGCGGACTGACCACAACCTTACGTGCTCCGGAAAGCTGAGGTTTGGCATTCAACGAAATTTCAGTAGGTATCTCTGCTTTACCCACCAGTAAAGAATACATATCTTTAACTGTATTGGTCGGCACACCGTCAATAGCTACGATGTACTCTCCTACTTTCACATCAACCCCCGGTTCCGTAAGCGGAGAGCGTAGCTCTTTGCTCCAAGATGCTCCGGGGAATATCTTCTCCAGACGGAAAAAGCCACTCTTGTCGCGGGTAATCTCCGCACCAAGCAAACCGGTATTGATCCGTTTGGGCTGTTCCGTTTCTCCCGGATTGACATAAGCATGCCCACAGTTCAATTCACCTATCATCTCACCGATAATGTAATTCAGGTCTAAACGAGTTTTAACGTAAGGCAGCAAGACCGCATATTTTTCTTTAATTGCTTTCCAATCTACACCGTGCATGCTCTCCTGATAGAATCCGTCACGATAGGCACGCCAAGCTTCATCAAAGATTTGTGCCCACTCTTTCGGATAATCCACAGTAATCTTCATATTGCTTAAATTGACCGGAGTGGTCAGTTCTGTCTTACCCGAAGGAAGATTGGTCACATAAATCTGACGGCCTTTAAAGAAAAGTGCCTTCTTACCATCGTAAGTAACATCCATCGAAGCTCCATCGGCAATCGATTCCTCTTTCTGACTTGCCAAGTCATACATTTTCGTACCACCACGTCCCCAGTAGTACACCTTGTTGCCATCCGAATAGAAGTTACCATAATAAGACGGAGACAAGGGCAATCGAACAATGCGATCGGTAATGCCATCCGGATCGAACTTCACCAACGAAGCATCAGCCACTTCCTTTTTATCTGCCGGTTTCTTATCCCCGCTTTTGGGTGTAGCATTAGATGCAGCCACTTCCGCATCTTTCTGCATGAAAGGAGACGATGTATCTTTAGACAGCAAAGCGATGTACACACCATACATATTATTATATACATGGTTCCATTCCAATGATCCGTAAGTCGGATTAAAATCACGGGCAGAAGAGAATATCAGATACTTTCCGTCGGCACTGAACACCGGAGAAGAAGAGTTATACCATTTGTCGGTCACCGGATATTCTTTCTTTTCCGCAATATTGTAGACATATACGACATTGATTTCATTTTTACCCATCCGTGTATAAGTCAACCACTCACTGTCCGGAGAGAAAGTAACTCCACCCGGCACTCCCATCGGATCTTGCAATAATAATGAAACTTTCCCGGAAGCCACATCCAGCAGATTAACTCGGTTCTTACGATCCATATACACTATCTTCTTAGAATCCGGACTCCATTTAAAGCCACGGATATATGTATCGTTCTTATGGGTTAACTGCATCGGTTCGCCACCTGCCGCATTCTGCAGATAAAGTTCGGTTTCGCCTGTAGCATCAGAGATATAAGCAATCTGTGTTCCGTCCGGTGACCACTGTGCGTCACGGTCGTGAGCTCCCGGCGAACGAGTTATATTTTTTGTAACCCCTTTCTCTACCGGCAGATTGAATACTTCACCCCGGCTTGTCACTACCATTCGTGCTCCATCCGGCGACAGACTGGCCGCAGTCACATAATTCGCTCCGTCTTTCAAATCGGTACGGGCATAGATGTTATCCGAAGCCAGTGTAATGTTTACCTTTTCAGCCTTCCGGGTAGCGGCATCCATCTTATAAATATATCCACCGTTCTCAAAGACAATGGTATTTCCACTGGCACTTGGGAACTTCACATCATACTCAGTGAAATCAGTTACCTTGGCAGTCTGTTTAGTCTTCGTATTGTATACAAAGATATTCATGATGCGGTCACGATCGGAAAGGAAAAAGATTTCATCGCCAATCCACATCGGAAAAATGTCTTGAGCTACATTATTGGTAATGTTTTCCACTGTTTTGCTGTTCGGATTATACACCCAGATATCATCCGCCATACCGCCTTTATAATACTTCCAGGTACGAAATTCGCGCATCACCCGGTTGTATGCCAATTGTTTTCCGTCCGGTGAGTAACTGCAAAATCCGCCCTCCGGAAGAGGAATTGCTTCTGACAATCCGCCTTCCTTGTCCACTGTAAACAGTTTGCCGGAAAATCCATCACTGATACGGTTACGGTATACGATGCGCTGTCCGTCCGGTGTCCAGGTCATGACAATGTTATTGGGTCCCATACGGTCACCCAGGTCATCGCGGCTATTGGTAGCCGTATAGGTAACTCGTAACGGTTCACCCCCTGTCGCAGGCATGGTATACACTTCTGTATTTCCATCATACTGTCCGGTGAATGCAATCGTTTTGCCGTCCGGAGAAAACCGGGGAAACATTTCGTATCCCACATGGGAAGTCAGACGCTGTGCCTCACCTCCCGCAGCAGGCACTTTATACAAATCGCCCGCATACGAAAATACGATCTCCTTTCCGTTCGTAGCAGGAAAACGCAGTAATCGTGCTTCTCCCGCAGCCGATAACAGTACAGGAGCCCCCGCCAGAACGAAGATAGATAAGATTAGTTTCTTATTCATGTGATTATCTATTAAAATTGATTCACAAAGGTAAGAAAAGAACAAAGAGTGAAAGAGGAAATACACAAAAAAACCGCAGATTCCATCATTCTTTTCTCACAAAAAGATCAAGGGAACCTGCGATATTTACTTTTGACTTGAAAACATGAATTGAGCGGTAGGCGAGGGTCGAACTCGTGACCTGCGGCTTGGGAAGCCGCCGCTCTGCCAACTGAGCTACTACCGCAATATAATTGCTTCCGTTTTGTAAAGCAGTGCAAAGATAAATATTGTTTCTGAAATACCCATGGCAATGGCACAATATTTTGCATCCGGGAACGGAAATATAAAATATTACCGTACATTTGCTAACCGAAAATACACAGATAGATTCATGAAACAGATCATACTTATCACCGGAGGGGCCCGTTCGGGCAAAAGCAGCTATGCCGAACGGTTAGCATTATCTCTCTCCCCCAATCCGGTCTACCTGGCCACCTCACGCATCTGGGACGAAGAGTTCCGTCAACGGGTGTTACGTCATCAGGCCAACCGGGGACCAGAATGGACCAACATAGAAGAAGAAAAGGAACTGAGCCGCCATTCTTTGCAAGGGCGTGTAGTGCTGATCGATTGCGTAACACTCTGGTGTACCAATTACTTCTTCGACCTTGAAGCGGATACAGACAAGGCACTCGTCGCCATAAAAACCGAGTTTGACCGGCTGACAGAACAGGAAGCCACCTTTATCTTCGTCACCAACGAGATCGGCATGGGAGGCACCTCAGAGAGCCTTATACAACGAAAGTTCACCGATATGCAGGGGTGGATGAACCAGTATATTGCCACCCGGGCCAATCAGGTCTTATTAATGGTATCGGGCATTCCCGTAAAAGTAAAAGATGAAAAACAAACGATAGACTAACCCTATATAAAATGAAAACATTTCAAATCACCAGACCGGACGAAACAATCCGGGAAGCATTGACTGACAAAATAAACAATCTGACCAAGCCCAAAGGTTCTCTGGGAACACTTGAAGAACTGGCTTTGCAAATCGGGCTTATCCAGCAGACACTGACTCCCACGCTGAAATGTCCGCAGAACATTATATTTGCAGCCGATCATGGCATTGTCGACGAAGGTGTCAGCCTCTCTCCCAAAGAGATCACCTGGCAGCAAATCAGCAACTTCCTTCATGGAGGGGCAGGTGTCAACTTCCTCTGCCGCCAACACGGATTCGAATTAAAGATCGTGGATGCCGGAGTGGATTACGATCTGCCTTACGACAGGGGAATTATCAATATGAAAGTACGCAAAAGTTCACGCAACTACCTGCATGAAGCGGCCATGACGGAAGAAGAGATGGACTTGTGTATAGACCGTGGGGCAGAGATAGTCCGCCGGTGCCACGCCGAAGGATGCAATGTGCTCTCCCTGGGTGAAATGGGAATCGGCAACACTTCATCCTCCTCTATGTGGATGACCTGCTTCACCCGTATTCCCCTCGAACAATGCGTCGGCGCCGGAAGCGGACTCGACAATGCCGGAATCCGTCATAAATACAGCGTATTGCAGCGGGCACTGGACAATTATCAGGGAGACGGAAGCGTACGCGATCTGATTCGTTACTTCGGCGGCCTGGAAATGGTAATGGCGGTAGGTGCCATGCTTCAGGCAGCCGAACTGAAAATGATTATCCTGGTGGACGGATTCATCATGACAAACTGCATCCTCGCGGCATCCCGGCTTTACCCTGAAGTAATGCACTACGCCATCTTCGGCCATCAGGGAGACGAGATTGGACACAAGCTTCTGCTTGATGCCATGGGAGCCAAGCCGTTATTGAATCTGGGTTTGCGCCTTGGAGAAGGGACCGGAGCCATCTGCTCCTATCCTATCGTAGACTCTGCGGTGCGGATGATCAACGAAATGGACAACTTTGCGCATGCGTCCATCACCAAATACTTTTAAAGAAGCCCCACATGAATATATTAGCAGCATTTATCTTTTTCACCCGTCTCCCCTTCTGGCGCATCCGGGAAGTTCCGGCAGAATGTTTTAAGCACGTGGTGCCTTACTGGCCCCTTTCAGGATGGCTTACGGGCGGCATCATGGCGGGGGTACTCTGGTCGGCCGCACAGGTTCTCCCCTTCACCGTTGCCGTATTGCTGGCACTTATCAGCCGATTGTTGATTACAGGCGCATTGCACGAAGACGGGCTGGCGGATTTCTTTGACGGATTCGGCGGAGGAACCAGCCGGGAACGTATCCTCTCTATTATGAAGGATTCGCACATCGGCAGTTATGGGGTCATCGGATTGATCGCATACTTCTTCCTGCTATGGAATCTCCTGACAAGCCTTCCTCTCTCCTTCGCCTGCTCTGTACTGATTGCAGGCGACACTGTGAGCAAGTTGACTTCATCACAGATCATTAACTTCCTGCCTTACGCACGGAAAGAAGAAGAGAGCAAGGCGAAGGTGGTTTATAATAGAATGTCGCAAGGAGAATTTGCTTTCGGACTTTTATGCGGAATACTTCCTTTGACGCTCCTGCTTCCGTACAGGTATTGGATTGCCATTATATTCCCGCTGGCAGTGTTGTATCTACTATACAGGCTGATGAAACGAAAGTTACAAGGGTATACAGGCGATTGCTGCGGTGCACTGTTCCTTTTAAGCGAACTGTCCTTCTACCTGGGGGTAGTTATTCTTATATTCATATAGTTTGACTCACCACAGAGTAACACAGAGTTCCACTGAGATGATTTATCTCTTAAACATCTTATAAACAAGAATTTAAAAACCGGTGATACTCTGTGTTACTCTGTGGTGAATCAAACTCATACTTAAACCAACAAGATCATGGAAATCATATTGATCCGACATACCTCTGTCGATGTTCCCAGAGGCGTCTGTTATGGCCAGACCGATGTTCCCTTACGGGATAGTTTTAAAGAAGAAGCCACAATCACGGCTCAACAGTTGCAGGATGATGTGTTTGATGCCGTATTCACAAGTCCTTTGAGCCGCTGCACCCGTCTGGCAGAGCACTGTGGCTATCCGGATGCCATTCGTGATGCCCGTCTGAAAGAACTGGACTTCGGTGAATGGGAAATGAAGGAGTTCGACAAAATAGATGATCCGCGACTGCAAGAGTGGTATGACGACTATTTCCATGTGGCAGCCACAGGCGGAGAATCGTTTATAATGCAACTTCAACGGGTCTCCGAATTTCTGGATGAAGTGAGCAGGCAAAAGTACGGGCGCGTGGCTGTCTTCGCACATGGCGGAGTACTGATTTGTGCACAGATCTATGCAGGAACATTAAAGATGGAAGATGCTTTCGGCGCACTGACACCTTACGGTGGAATAGTCCGGCTGCAACTTAACCCAAAGACAGCAGAACAGTCAGCCACACCAACGCGACCATCAACGTCTCTGCCTTCTGATTGACGGATACCGCTTTCCTCATATCCGCTGTTGTCAATACCCGTTCGTTATCACCGATGAACGGTTTCCATACCTCCTCCCCGAAGTAATAATGCGGACCGCCGAACCGGCAATTCAGGATACCTGCCAATGCCGCCTCCGGATAACCGGAGTTGGGACTGGCATGGCGACTGCCGTATTTACCCACAAACCTGAATAAAGAAAGCCGTCCGCTGACGATTATCATCAACAGAGCCGTCAGGCGGGCAGGAATGTAATTGGCGACATCATCTATCCGGGCCGCTATACAGCCGAACTGACGATAGTGCTCGTTTCGGTAACCAATCATCGAGTCGAGCGTGTTCACCATCTTATACGCCATCATGCCGGGTACTCCCAGCACAGCATACCAGAAAAGGGGTGCAATCACTCCGTCACTCAGATTTTCCGCCAAGGTTTCCAAAGCCGCCGTGCGCACTTCCTGCGCAGATAAAGCAGAAGTATCCCGCCCCACGATACGCCCCACCTGTCGGCGTCCCTCGTCCAACGAACGGTCCACCGCCTCGAAAACCATCCGGACCTCACGTATCAACGTCGTTCCGGCCAGGCAGCAGAATATCAGCAGGGTCTTTATCAGAGCCGTCAATACAATGGAATACTCTTCGGTCACCCTGAGAAAGAAGAAAGTAAAAAGATAGACTCCCGCAATCAGCACTGCCGATACCAGCCCACCTTTCCAAACGCGGGCACTCCCCACATTCATCGACTTTTCTCCCCAAGCTATCAGTTTGCCGAATCCCACCACAGGATGCGGCAACCAGGCAGGGTCTCCCAACCAGCGATCCAGCAGCCAAGCCAAAGGCAAGGGGGACAGCCGGCAGAAATATACAAGGCAAACAAACCAAAAAAACATCTCGTCCATACTCTGATACATCCTTAATCTGTCATTATTCCGCCATCCACTTCGCAATGGCCCTCACCAGTTCATCATTCTCTTCCGGTGTCTGGGTGGCAACTCGGAAGAAACGTTCGTCCAGCCCTTCGAAGTTGGAAGCATCACGAATCAGAATTCCTTCTTCACGGGCCAGATACTCTTTCAAGGCAGCAGCTTTACCGAATCGCAAACAAACCAGCATAAAGTGCGTATCGGTAGGCCATACTTCCAGTCCGCCTATCGCTTCAAGCGAACTTTTCAGACGGGCACACTCTGCCAGATAGTCCTTCATGGAGAGAGCTTCCGGAATGCCCTCGGAAAGCAGGTAGAGACCTGCCTCGATGGCAAGCTGATTGACCGACCAAGGCATGCGGTTCGTACGCAGACGGGCCATCAGCCCCGGCTGCGCAGTTACGTATCCCAGACGGAGCCCCGGTATGGCATATCGCTTGGTCATGGAATGCAAGAGGATCACATTAGGAAATCCGGCAGCTTCACGTGCGGTGAAGAGTTCCTCCAACGTAAAGTATTCATACGACTGATCGATCACGAAGCAAACCTGCGGATGTTTCCTGATCAGTTCGGTCAGGAGCTCTTTACCATGCACCTCTCCTGTCGGATTATTCGGGTTGCAGAGCCATACCATACGCACGTCCTCCGGCACTGCCTCCAGCGTATACAGGGATGTGACCCTATGCCCGTGCATGCGGCAGGCATCGGCATATTCGCTGAACGTAGGCATCAGGATGGCCGTATTCGTCCCCCGGAAGGTTTGCGCTATCAGATAAATGGCTTCTGTGGCACCATTCGTCACGCAAACCGAAGCGGCAGGCAAAGCGTGACGGTCGGCCAGACGGGCCTCTAATGTATAAGGTTCCGGTTCGGGATAAGCAGAAATGGTGGAGATACGCCCGCACAAATGCGTCCGCAACCCGTCAAGGTTTACCTTATTATATACGTTCGAACTGAAATTACTCCGTATCGGGCGGAGGTATTTATAAGAATCGTCTCCGTGTCCTTCAATCATTGTCTGTCAATATTTGATAGATAAGCGGCAGGTCGACATGCTTGCGGACGTGGGCTGCCAGTTTATCGTATTGTTCTTCTTTAAACGCTTTATAGTCGAAAGTGGTCTCCTTCAGCTTATCGGCGAAAGGTTCCAGCAGATAGTCGATGACCGAAGGATTGTCGAGAATGCCATGTACGTATGTCCCCATACAGGTACGGTCGGCAAGATATCCGTCCTCCCTTCCGTCTGCCAGATGGTTGAGTGGCGAAGCGGGAACATCGGCAAGGGGCGTCGTTGTGCCCATGTGTATCTCGTATCCTTCACAGGTCTCGCTGCCTTCAAGAAAATGAAAACGTACCTGCCGCGTAATCTTTTCCCCCTGCATACGAGTGCTGACGGGCAATAATCCCAATCCCGGCAAGCGTTCTATCTCACCTTCCACATGATCGGGATCGCAAACCTCCTGCCCCATCAACTGGTAACCTCCACAAATGCCCATTACCGTGGCACCTTCGCGGTGGGCACGGACGATGGCCTGCGCCACTCCGTTGCGGCGCAACTCATACAGATCGGACAAAGTGCTTTTCGAACCGGGCAACAGGATGATATCCGCTTTCATCAACTCGTCCGTATTGTTGGTGTAGAACAGGTGTACACGCGGATCGCGCTCCAATACATTGAAGTCGGTAAAGTTACTTAAATGCCGGAGCAGCACTACGGCCACATTCACTTTGCCTTGTCCGGCACGGATATTCTTGGTCTGAAGCATCACCGAGTCTTCTTCCTCAATATAGATATCTTTATAGTAGGGCACCACCCCAACCACCGGAACACCACAGAGATCTTCCAGCATCTTTACCCCCGACTCGAAAAGACGGATATCTCCACGGAATTTATTAATCAATATCCCCTTGATATGCTTCCGCTCTTCCGGCCGAAGCAGCATCACCGAACCGTAAACACTGGCAAACACTCCTCCACGGTCTATATCCGCCACGAGAATCACATCTGCTCCGGCATGCATAGCCATAGGCAGGTTCACCAGATCGCTGTCACGAAGATTGATCTCGGAGATGCTCCCCGCCCCCTCCATCACTACCGGATTATATCGGGCAGCCAAACGGTCGAATGCGGCATGAACCTCTTTTCGCAATTCCTCCCGCCCTTCACGGCGGAAATATTCGTAAGCATTCCGGTTACCGATGGGGCGCCCGTTGAGCACCACCTGTGAAGTATGATCGGACGATGGTTTCAGTAGCAACGGGTTCATATCCGTATGGCAAGGCACGCCTGCGGCCTCGGCCTGCACAGCTTGTGCCCTTCCTATTTCAAGTCCCTCGGGAGTGGCATATGAATTTAATGCCATGTTCTGTGCCTTGAATGGCGCCGGATGATAACCGTCTTGCAGGAATATGCGGCAAAAAGCTGCGGCAATGATGCTTTTACCCACATCACTACCGGTTCCGGCCAACATTAAAGGGTGTAAATTCTTATTCATATCGTGTTTGTCACGTTAATGGGCGACAAACTTAGTGAAAATATTCGGGGGGGACAAGTGGGGGTATCAAAAACTCACCACAGAGAACACAGAATAACACAGAGAGGGGGTGTGTCGAAACTCGTATTCACAACAAATTTATACAGATAAGTATCATTAGTTATCAACAGATTAAGTTTGCTCTATGGAACTCTGTGTTACTCTGTGGTGAATAATGACACATCCCCAATCCATGCAGAGTGCTTCCATGCGGAAGTCATAACAGTCTCAACTTTCTTGTCACATTCTTTGCTATTCCCACAAGATTCTTTATCTTTGTCACTTAAAAGCCGAAGAGAAATGCGGCATATTGAAACGTTTTTTGCGGAAAGAAAAGTACCAAATTTAATTAATGCATAAAAACAAGAACTTCAATAAATCAGTTTCATACGTGCGACGTAGGGTCGGGCGTGTGAACATATTTATGAAGTTCTAGGTATTGGTACTACCTCTTTCCGCGTAAATATGAACTCAGCGCCCGACTTCTTATATATTAAGGTATACATAAGGATGTGGACGTTCATAAGAATGACAGGCCAATCAAAAAGGTAGTCGATCGTGTAAACATATTTATTAAGTTCAGGGGTATTGGTAGTACCTTTCATCCGATAAATATGAACTCAGCGCTCGACTTCTTATATATAAAGAGGTATACATCAAGATATAAGCATTTATAATAATCAGAAAAGCATAAACAGCCCCCTTATTGACTGGTAACCTCCTCACTGAGGTGTAGTTTCCCTAAACTTTCTTGTCACATTCTTTGCTATTCCCACAAGATTCTTTATCTTTGTCACTTGAAAGCCGAAGAGAAATGCGGCATATTGAAACAATTTTGCAGACGAAGAAAGTACCAAATTAATTTAATGCAAAAACTGTATATCAATAAATCTGTTTCATGCGTACGACGTAGGGTCGGGCGTGTGAACATATTTATTATATACAGGGGTATTGGTACTACCTTTCGTCTGGATAAATATGAACTCAGCGCCCGACTTCTTATATATATAAGGTATACATAAGGATGTGGACGTTCATAATAATCAGAAAGGTATGAACAGACCAATCAAAGAAGTAACAAGGAGGGGCAGGCATGGCTAACTGGATAACCCTCAAACAACTGTCGGAGAAACGCGGTATTGCCGAATCCGACCTCCGCACATGGGCAAACTTGGGATATATCGCTTCATCGAGGATAGAGAACGTCCTAATGATTGATGACGAAAGCCTGGCCCAATATCTTGATGTTCACCAGACCAAAGATTTAGGTGAGAATTATCTGGAAAAGATCATCAAAGAAAAGGAACTGGAACGTGAAGTACTCCTCTCACAATGTGACGACGAACTATTTCTATTGAAAACCCAGAAACTACACCAACCGCTTTTCCATATCCTCATTCAGGAACTCGGTCAGTTGATTACGGACGATCACGAACGGGAAATATTCCTTTCCGTCTCCAGTGGCGAACCCATCGCACGGGTGGCGAAACGTAACAAAATGACGTATGCACGAGTGGCGACTTACTATAGTTCCATCCTCCGGACTCTGGGCGAACATAAGGGGCGAATCGCCACATTTCGCAGTCGGACGATGGAACTGATGTTCGATAAATGCAATACGGTCACACCCGTAAATACTCCCCTATCAAACCTTGTCGGCGCGCATGCCTATAATGTTTTATATGGAGAGATGGGATTCAGGACAGTACGCGACCTTCTGCAATACACCACCCAGAACGGATGGCAAAGCCTGAGACGCTTCAAGGGCATGGGACTGGTTACGTATAAGAGTGTGATGAACGCACTAAGGGATGCCAACTTCATCATTGTCCGCAAAGACGGAAACATCGAGCTGTCACCAGAGATCGCTGCGCTGGTAATATAAAAAAGATAGAACCGAGTATCCCGAAGGGAATTGAGACAGACACAAAGTACCCTTTTATCAAAATGATAATCCAAACGCTTCAGATTCGCTTTTTCCCGTACAAAGTACCAAGGATGGGCAAAAATCGCCGTATTTTCGCATCAAGAGAATACCGTTAGAAACCAATACATCAATTACGAGAACAAAAGGATACCTATTTTGCATTATCGTTTAACAACAGAAACAAAAACCAATAAAATATCATATTTTTATCAATCATCAACCTATCACTCTACGAAAGCAACCAGAGAAATAGGACCACTGTTTTCACTCCCAAACAAGAACAATATATGTAATGGAAGAAAACATATAGAGATATTGGGCAAAACTCTTATTCATTTTTGAAAAACGCAACCGTCTTTCGGAGCAAATGCTTACTTCTTTTAGTCGAAATGCCGGCTCTTCAAGGTGAAAACGCCGGCTCTTCCTCCTCCCAAGCCCGGCTTTCCGGGCGAAGAAGCGGAAAGTTCCGGGACATTCTCTCCTATATGGGCAAGAAGATGAAAAGGGATAGTTAGCGGAAAAGGCCATTAGCCGTCTTTTTGATTCCGAAAACGTTTTATAGACATCAATTAGGCAAATGAAATTAATTCTGAACGGAACCTTATTCGCTATCAATTAATTTATTATCTTTGTATTCATACTAAAAAAACAAGACGCATTATGAAGGAGTCTAAAAAATACAAGCAACAAGAAGAGGAAACAACCAAAATATCCGAACCGGTAGTAGCTTACAATAGTATGGCTTATCTTGAATTGGAAGCAGAGAAAGCAGAATTGATCCGGACTATTGCCAATATAGACAGCAAAGAGATCATCGACAAAGTGAAGCAGAAACTTCACGATGTGCTCGGTTTGAGAGAGAAAACTGCTGTTAAGAAAGCAGCTCCCTGCCAGCTCACAGAAGATGAAATTAAAGAAGAAATAGAACAAGCAATAGATGAAATACAACAAGGACAAATCATCAGCAGCCAAGAAATGCACACTACTTTTAAACACTATCTATTATGATGAAGATAGCATGGACAATTCAAGCACAAAGAAGGGTTATTGAAATTTTAGAATACAGCCAACAAGAGTTTGGTAACAAAGCAACCGATCGCCTGGCAAGAACCATTGAACAAAAAACATTGCAACTAATCAATAACCCATTCCGAGGACCTGTAGAACTGATACTTGCCAAAGAGAAAAAGATTAGCTGCCGATACTTACTCGTAAATCCTTATAAAATTATATATTATGTAGATGAAAAGGAAGAAAGCATATACATCGTAACTTTGTTCCATACTCACCAACATCCTTCAAAGTTGGACAAAGAAGTCGAATTATAAAGACGGCATTCCCTTACATTTTCTGAACAAACCTCCCCCCTCGTCTGTTACAAGGACTCATAAACCTAAACCGTAACAGACGTATGGAAAAAAAGAAAATACCTGTCGCGCTGATGATAGCGGCAGAAATACTCTTATACAGCAACACCGTTCTGGCGCAAAGCCTCCCTCCCACGCGGGAAACTTCGCAGCAGCAACTCAGCTTTGATGAAGCGTTGCAACTGCTGCACAAGGGCAACCAAAGCCTCAAGATAGCCGACAAAGGTATCGACATAGCCCGTGCCGAACGGGGAAAGCTCAATGCCTTCTGGATGCCCAGCCTGCAATCGACGGGCGCATTTGTGCACCTTTCCGAAAAGATCGAAGTGAAACAACCTCTTTCCCAGTTCACCGATCCGGCCAAAGACTTTGTACATACCATCCTGCCGGATGATAAGATCATATCGTCCATACTCGACCAGATTGGTACGAACACACTTATTTTCCCGTTGGCGCCGCGTAACCTGACCACTGTAGACCTCACCGCCGAATGGGTGCTCTTTGCCGGAGGCAAACGTATTCATGCCACCAAGATAGGTAACACAATGATAGACCTCGCCCGTGAAAACCGGGCACAGGTAGACGCCACGCAGCGCACGCTGCTTGCCGAAAGTTATTACGGCCTGCGCCTGGCGCAGGAAGTCGTCAGTGTCCGCCGGGAATCGTACCAAGCACTGAAGCTCCATTACGAGAATGCGTTAAAGCTGGAGGCCACCGGCATGATAGACAAGGCGGCACGCCTCTTTGCCCAAGTCAACATGGACGAGGCACTGCGCGAGCTGGAAGCCGCCCGCAAGGAAGAGGCCGTGGTGCAACGTACGCTGAAAACCCTGCTCAATCTGGAAACAAGCGGAGACATCACACCTTCCTCTCCCCTGTTTATCAATGATACCCTACCTCCCAAGATGGAGTTTTTGCAGGTGGTAGGCATCAGCAACTACCTGCTCAACCAACTGAACCTTCAGGAACACATGGCCAAGCAACAGGTCCGGATAGACCAGAGCGGCTATCTGCCCAATATCGCCCTCTTCGGTAAGCAGACGCTTTACTCTCATGGCATACAAAGCAATCTGCTGCCTCGCACCATGGTCGGCATAGGTTTCACCTGGAACCTTTTCGACGGACTGGAACGGGAGAAGCGGATCCGGCAATCGCGCCTGACCCAACAGACTCTCGCATTGGGGCAGGAGAAAGCACGTGACGATCTTTCCGTCGGAGTGGACAAACTGTACACCGGTCTGCAAAAGGCGCTTGATAACGTGCGGGCACTGAACACTACCATCGAGTTGAGCGAAGAATTGGTGCGGATGCGGAAAAAAGCCTTCGCCGAGGGAATGGCGACTTCAACAGAAGTAGTAGACGCAGAAACTCTGCTATCGAAAACAAAGGTGGCCAGACTGGCAGCCTACTACGAGTATGACGTAACCCTGATGAATCTGCTGGCACTCTGCGGCATACCGGAACAATACTCGAACCTGCAAAATAATCAATAAAACAATAATAAAGAGATGGAGAAGTCAGAATCTAAAAAAGGCAGAACCTTAAGCATCGCCTTCATCGCCGTACTTGTGGCAGTAGCCTTGTTCACTGCCATCGGAATGATTGCCATGCGCCGCCAGCCCCTGATCCTGCAAGGTCAGGCCGAAGCAACCGAAATCCGTATCAGCGGCAAACTGCCGGGACGCATCGACACCTTCCTGGTGGACGAAGGCGAGTGGGTGAAACAGGGTGATACGTTGGTGGTCATCAACAGTCCCACCGTAGAGGCGAAATACCGCCAGGTGGACGCATTAAAGCAAGTGGCTGTAGAGCAAAACAAGAAGATAGATGCCGGAACCCGCCGGCAAATCATAGCTACGGCGCAGCAACTGTGGAACAAAACCCAGAGTGACCTGGCACTGGCACGGACAACGTATAACCGCATCCTCACCTTATACAAGGACAGCGTGGTCACCTCTCAACGCAAGGACGAGGTAGAAGCCATGTATAAAGCGGCTCAGGCAGCCGAGCGTGCGGCCTACGAACAATACCAGATGGCAGTGGACGGGGCGCAGAGTGAAGATAAAGCTTCGGCCCGCTCCATGGTAAACGCGGCCAACAGCACGGTCGATGAAATTTCATCACTGCTGGTGGATGCCCGCCTGATTGCGCCGGAAGACGGGCAGATAGCAACTATCTTCCCCAAACGGGGCGAACTTGTGGCACCGGGCACTCCGATCATGAATCTGGTAGTGATGGACGACGTGCATGTCGTTCTCAATGTAAGGGAGGACCTGATGCCAAACTTCCGCATGGGAGGTACATTCATTGGAGACGTGCCGGCCCTCGCCGAAAAGGGAATCGAGTTTAAAATCTACTATATCAGTCCGCTGGGGAGTTTTGCCACCTGGAAGTCGACCAAACAAACAGGAAGCTACGACTTACGGACTTTCGAGATCCACGCCCGCCCTACCCGGAAAGTGGAAGGGTTGCGTCCGGGGATGTCGGTATTGGTGGAGATCAAATAGAGAATAGAAATGAATACGATTCACCACAGAGGACACAGAGGGCACAGAGAAAATATATTTTTCTCTTTAATATTCTATAAACAGAAAATTTAAACTCTGTGCCCTCTGTGTCCTCTGTGGTGAATCAAACTCAAAAACCAATCATTATGCAACAATCCCCTATCACCCGTGTCGTACAACGTGAGTGGCGACGGATGACCTCACGGCGCCTTTACTTCGGCGTCTGCCTGGTGCTTCCGCTATTCACGCTTTTCTTCATGGCTACCATATTCGGCAACGGACAGATGGAGAACATCCCCATCGGCATTGTCGACCAAGACAATACGGCCACCTCGAGGGATATTACCCGGCGGATGTCTGCCGTACCCACCTTCCGGGTGGTTCGTCACTTCGTCGACGAAGCCGAAGCACGCAAAGCGGTACAGCAGAAAGAAATATATGGTTACCTTTCCATTCCTCCACGCTTTGAGCAAGATATGATATCGGGACAGGACGCTACGTTGAATTATTATTATCACTATGCACTGCTCTCGGTGGGAGGCGAGCTGATGGCCGCCTTCGAAAGCTCGCTTGCTCCCGTAGCCCTCTCACCTATCGTGATGAAGGCCGTGGCACTGGGCGTAAACGAACAGCAGATAGAAACCTTCCTGCTCCCCGTACAAGCCAACAATCACCCGATTTACAATCCATCGCTGGACTACTCGGTCTACTTGAGCCAGCCCTTCTTTTTCGTACTCTTCCAGGTGCTGGTACTGCTTATCACGGTATATGCGGTGGGGAGCGAAATCAAGTTCCGTACGGCCGGCGAATGGTTACAGGCGGCCGGGGGTGACATCACGATAGCCGTTATCGGCAAGTTGCTGCCTTATACACTTATTTTCAGCCTGATCGGCATACTGGGCAACTTTGTCATGTTCGGCATCCTGCACATACCTTTTCAAGGGAACTGGTTGCTACTCAATGGAATGACGGTACTTTTCATTATCGCCACCCAGGCACTGGCTCTGTTCATCTTCTCCCTGTTTCCTGCCGTGGCAATCATCATCAGTATCGTATCCATGGTCGGATCGCTGGGGGCTACCTTGTCCGGCGTCACCTTCCCGGTACTCAACATGTATCCGTTGGTGCGAGACGCCTCTTATCTGTTCCCCGTGCGCCATTACACCGAGATTACACAAACCATGCTCTACTATGGTGGCGGATTCATCCACCTATGGCCTTCGGCAGTGATACTTTGTATCTTCCCGCTATTGGCATTGGCGATGCTCCCCCACCTCAGACGAGCCATAATCAGTCGTAAATATGAAAATATCCGGTAAACTATCGCAGATTTCCTTCATCATCACACGTGAATTCCGTGCCATCAGCACCAGTTATGCCGTACTGTTGGTGCTGATGGGAGGTATCTTTGTTTATGGGCTGCTCTATAATTACATGTATGCTCCCAACATCGTGACCGACGCTCCCGTAGCAGTTGTCGACAACTCGCACAGCAGCCTTAGCCGCCAATACATCCGTTGGCTGGACGCCACGCCGCAAGTAGCCGTCTATGCACAGGCAATGGACTACCGGGAAGCCCGCGAATG
The DNA here is from genome assembly GCF_018860125.1 of Bacteroides sp. HF-4919. Taxonomy (NCBI): domain Bacteria; kingdom Pseudomonadati; phylum Bacteroidota; class Bacteroidia; order Bacteroidales; family Bacteroidaceae; genus Bacteroides; species Bacteroides sp. HF-4919. The sequence goes on along the minus strand of NZ_JAHKNF010000003.1, from coordinate 291,400 downwards.
GATGAAAGAAGGCAAAGTGCAAGGCATTCTGTATATTCCGCATGATTTCGAAACCCGCGTCTTTCAAGGACGGGAAGCAGTATTCTCGCTATACGCCACCACAGATGCCTTTCTCTATTTCGAGGCGTTGCAGGAAGCCACTTCACGCGTATACCTTGCCCTCAATGATGCCTACCGCATGGATGGTGCCGTATTCCTTCCTCCGCAGGGACTGCTTGCCGTAATGATGGCTAAACCTGTCAACATAGCAGGCACGGCACTCTATAACCACACCGAAGGGTATGGCTCCTATCTGATTCCGGCTGTCATGATGGTCATTATCTTTCAGACATTGCTGATGGTCATCGGTATGCTGACGGGCGACGAATATCAGCACCGTGCCACAGAGCCGTTACTTCCGGGATTCAGGACGACCGGTAAAAACGGGCTTTGGGGAGCGGCAACGCGCCTTGTGGCGGGAAAAACATTTGTATATTGCGGGCTTTATGCGATCTTTTCCATGTTCCTGCTCGGGCTGTTACCCCACTTCTTCAGTATCCCAAACATTGGGAACGGACTGTACATCACCGCCATGATGGTGCCTTACCTGATGGCAACCTCTTTCTTCGGGTTGGCCGCCTCGCGTTTCTTCACCGATTCGGAAGCCCCACTGCTGATGATCGCTTTCTTCTCGGTGGGACTGATTTTCCTGTCGGGAGTCTCCTATCCGTTGGAGCTGATGCCCTGGTATTGGCGTATGATGCACTACATCATCCCGGCCGCACCCGCCACTCTCGCCTTCGTCAAGCTGAACTCGATGGGGGCCGATATGGCAGACATACAACCGGAATACATCACCTTATGGATACAGGTCGTTGTTTATTTCGGACTTAGCGTGTGGGTATACAAGAAGAAACTGGAAGCGTAAACCAGAAGCGTGAGCCCTTCCCAAATTCGGAAGTGACACCGATACGTCCGCCCATCTTTTCGATAATGCTCTTGCACAAAGGAAGGCCGAGGCCCGTACCCTGTGCGAAACTGTCTACTTTCATAAAGCGGTCGAAAACTGCCGTCTGATTCTCAGCAGAGATACCGATGCCGGTATCTTCTACAAACATTTCAAGCTGCCGGGCGGCATCGATCTGGTAACCGATGGTGATAGTGCCCCGGTGCGTAAACTTAATCGCATTGCTCACGAAATTGGTAATCACCTGGTTCAAGTATCCGCTGTCGGCGTTGAACCAGGCATCGAGCGGTGAGTCTTCATCGATCCGTAACTCTACTCCTTCGGGTACTCTATCCTTCATCTTCTGTAGCATCATGGCACAGAACTGATAAAGATAAACAGGCTTCGGCACATACTCAAACGAACCTGCATCGATCTTAGAAAGGTCGATGATATCGGAGAACAGTTGCAGGAGCAATACGTTGTTTTTCTGTATGGTCTGGCGGAACTCTTCCTGCTCCGCCGGATCGTCCACTGTCATCAGAAGGTCGGAAAAACCGACAATGGCATTAAGCGGCGTACGTATTTCATGGCTGATATTTGCCAGAAAAGCGGACTTCAACCGGTTGGACTCTTCCGCTTTATCGCGGGCCGCCCTGAGCTCTGCCTCTGTTTCTTTCTGGACCGTTATGTCATAGTTCACCTCTACTAATTCCAGTCTCGGATCGGGCGACTGGTAGGCAGTCACCATGGAAGATTTATGTATCCAGTTCCATTCGTCCGAACCCTCTGCCCGGCGGATACGCAGATCACCGTCAAAGAAACGTTCCGTACCCGCTTTGGCCTTTTCATAGAAATCGAGTACCAACTTCCGGTCATCGGGGTGCATATGTGAGAATATACCGATAATATCTGCCAAAGGTGTATCATGGCTTTCTCCCAGATTCCTGTACCACTGGCGGATGGCGTATCCGGTGTGATCCAGCAGATTGATTTTCGCATATCCCACCTTGGAATAGTCGGAAATAATAGAGAAGAAGTTCTCAAAATCATGCACTTTGCTCAGTGCATGATTGCGTTCGGTATTATCTATATTCATCAGCAGATAGTTCGACAGATTCCCTTCCGCATCATAAAGCATCAGTGTCTGTACGTCCAAATCGGCCATCCCCCTCCGCTCTGACTGGAAAAATTTACATTCTTCATCGAAGTTATAATGCAAATAGAAACTACCGGGGCGGCCCGCCTGAAGACTTTCATGCATATCTTTAGTCACATTGGGACTCTCAAACAGACTCAGACCGATGATCCGGTTCTTGTCTGTAACGCCGAATATCTCAAGATTCCGATTATTGCAGTCCAGCAGCACCCCTTCTTTATTATATAGCTCGAGACCGACCGGAATATGATTGAATATATCATGAAACAGCTTCTCGCTACGTTGACTCCATACACACTGATCACCTTCTGCCGCCGGATTCTCTATCCGTTGACTATATCCGGTAACAATCAGTTGCCCTTGTTCATTTTCCTCTTCCATGCTCAGTGCACAATGCATCCAGAAGATGTTACCGTGGTTGGAAGATACGGGAAAGGTCTGTTCGAATACTCCTTTTTGGGGAATGGACATGAATTCGTCCGTGATGCGTTTACGATAGTCCCGGCGTACGGTGGACATTAATTCGTCTATGCTCAACAATTCACTGCTGACTTCCAGCGCCTTAAGCAGGGTTTCCGCAATAAGGCATTGTCCTGTGTTAAAGTTCACTTCCCACCATCCGATTTGTGCATCGGCACAAATCTTATTCAGTTTGGCTACATTGTCCAAAGGAGTTTTGCTAATCATTATGTTTGCTTTGTTTTGACAGAATTTGGGATAGGCCCCTTATTTTTTCTTTGTCTTATATGCGAACGACTGCCAGCGCTCTTCCGGCCAGTCCTGTTGTTGCATGTCATAGCGTGCCATAACAAAAAACAGGTCGGACAAGCGGTTAATAAAGCTCAGGATTTCTTCCGGGACGGCATCTTGCCGGTTCAAAGTCCAAAGACGGCGTTCTGCTCTTCGGGCAACTGTGCGGGCAAACTGCAATTGGGCAGAAACCGGTGTGCCTCCGGGCAGCAGGAAATAACCATTCTCTTTCAGCTCGGCCGTCATCGCATCCATTTCCTGCTCACAGAAGGTTGCCAGATGAGGTGATAGACTGTTCGGGTTCTTGTCGCGAATGGCCGACGGGGTCGCTACATGACTCATAACCACCATCAACTCCTGCTGGAGGGTATGCAGCAACCTTTGCCAATCATGTGTTTGCGGAAGCAATGAACGGATGATGCCGATCACCGCATTCAATTCATCGATGGTTCCGTTTGCTTCAATCCGGATATCGTCTTTTTCTACCCGTTCTCCACCATGAATACCGGTTGTTCCCCGGTCGCCGGTCCGTGTATAGATTCGTTTCATTATTCAAATAATTTAAGTAAATCAATCTCTCCCCAGTATAGATGCGTGTAACTGGCTATCACGTTTTTGTATCGGAACACAGGTGTACCGACAGGTATTCCCTTGGCATTGTATGCCTGAGTGACAGACTCCGGCAGTTCTTCCGTCTTCGGTTCGAATTGCGTATAGTGGAACTCGTGGCCGCGAAGATGCTGTCCGTTATAATCGAAAGACCGATACCCCAACGTCAAACGCCTATCAGCTTTACGGCTTGAAATATAGAAAGGAAATACCCCTGTTTGCGGTCCGGTCGCAATCCCCGGATGTTCCGGCCGGTCGAAGAGAATACCTTTAGAAAGGTAAATCATCCCTCCGCATTCGGCAAGCACGCGCCCGCCCGCCTCTACATAGTTACGGACAGACTGCATTCTTCGCCAAGCCCGACTCAGCCGGGTATGACATTTCTCCGGATAGCCTCCGGGAAGATAGAGCAGATCGGTTCCTTTCGGCAACGGACGATTGTGTTCAGGATTGAAAAAGGTAACGGTTCCCAAACGGCGAAGTATATCCAGATGTTCCTGATAGATGAAAGAAAAAGACTCTGCACTGCATGCCACGGATATTTTTAAATCTCCTTGTCGGAAAGTATCCGGAGTAGAAGGTATGGGGGCAGGAAGCATTGTCTCTTCAAGCAGGCGGGTATAGTCGATGTGTGTTTCCATTAAGGCGGTCAACTCCTCAAGTGCATCCGTCCCTCCCGAACGGCTGAAGTCCAACCCCAAGTAACGGGATTCCTGCACCAGATTCTCCCGCTTAGGCAAATATCCTAAACAGGAAATACCCAATTCGCTACATACTTCCTGTAGCATTTCGTAATGACGGGGAGACCCTACACGGTTAAAGATAACTCCCGCTATTCTTATCTCAGGACGGAAATGAAGGAAACCCGAAAGCAGAGGAGCCATCGAGTAGGCCGCCGACTTGGCATCGACTACCAATACGACGGGTAAATTCAGCAAGCGGGCTATTTCGGCCGAAGAACCCCGGTCACGGTCATATCCGTCATACATGCCCATCATCCCCTCCACAATACAGGCATCGGCCCCTGTGGCATAGCGGGCATAAAGTTCCCCCACATGCTCTGCCGAAGCCATAAAGGTATCCAGGTTAATGGAAGGACGCCCGCAAACTGCCGTATGATATTTGGTATCGATATAGTCGGGCCCGCACTTGAAAGGTTGTACTTTCAACCCTTTCTTTATCAATAGTGCCATTAATCCGCGACTGACCGTTGTCTTTCCGCTGCCCGAAGAAGGGGCTGCTATCAGAAACTGAGAAATCATCCTATACTCCATATTGTCAGTTTTTATCCTGCAAAGATACGGATATTTCTCTCTAAGGGTATATCTTTGTCTGTAAAAATGCGCTATGGCTGCTGGGTCGGCACCAGTTCCAGAAACATGGTCGTGGTCAGTAAAATCCCGATAGATACGCAGACAAGAATAAGTAACCAATTAATATATTTTGCTTTAGGCTTGGTATCGGCATGCAGATTGTTGAGGAAATACTCCCGGAAAAAGAGGTATAATGCGGGAATCGTTGCACTGGCCAGCAGAAAATCTTCCGGAATATTAAAGAAGTAAGTTTTCGACAAACCGATAAGAGACCAATGGCACAGGAACAATACCAGAAACATATTCACTTTGCGCGAGAATAACAGAAGCAGACCGATGGTGAAAACGGTTACCGAGCAAGGCATCACCGGCGATGTAATGCCGGGAAAAGCAAGTCCCCTTGCGACAGACACCAAAGGATATACGAATGGCAAAGCCAACAGCACGTACGAAAGCATATCGTATTTATGCGTACGCTCAAAAGTGGTATATCCGGTGACGGCATCCCACACCCATATCGTAGCCATAACAATCCAAAACACAGCCAATGCCCCGTTATAGCTGCGCTCGTCACAACAGATGGCATAGTATGCGATGGCAATCCACAAATACAGAAAAATCATATACAGTTTCATGCCCATCTTCACCCATGGACGGGGATTCTTTATTAGCATCACTGTCAGCAGCAAGCCGGCAACAATGATCAGCAACTGATAGATCCAGGTAGCAGAATTATAATACGCAATAGTTTTCCAGAATATCTCCATAAAATATAGATTCTTATTAAACAGATTAATTTATTAATGCCGCGTCAGGGAAAATGCTTTGTGAGGAAACAGGAACATGGGGAAAGTGGCTCCCACCGCCAACATAAAGATAACGGTACAGGTCACCAGTCCGTTGGCAAAGAATGTCTCCATGTATTTACCCAGCCGCTCCGGCTCGTTCATTGTTTGCAGACTCATAATCAGTGAAAACACCATGTTATAAGCAAACTTACCCGGAATCATCGGAAGCAATGCCGGTATATAGAGTACGGTCATCGGGCAATATACTTTCTGCCCGAGCCACAAGCTGCCGAAACCGATAATCAATGCTCCGAACAAAGAAGCCGTAGCAATATCCACCCCCAGAAAAGTCATCAGGCAATAACGGCAGGCATGTCCGGCAGCCGCAAGTAACGCAATCATCTTGAAAGCCCGCAACGGCGGATCGGATATAGCCCCAAAACCAATACCCGCAATTGCGGCAAAAAATCCATCGGAAAGAATATCTAAAGCTATCATATCAAACTGTTTTTAACCATTAACAATGTAAACGAAAGACCTATCGCAATGCTGACAATCAGCAGGGCAGCCTCCGTCAACCGGGCAAATCCCGTGAGGATATATCCTTCTACAATATCGATCACACCATTGATCAGCGGCACGCCCGGTACCAGATAAAGCACGCTGGTTGCAAGGGCTATCTCAGAGGTAGTGTCAAAAATAAGTGCTGTCGACGCACATAATGACGCAACAAAAGCGGAAACAATAAAAATGATATAATGATTTATTTTCTTCTTCTGCATCTGTTGCTTCAGGAAAAGTCCCGTGATAGTAGCCGAAAAGACAATGCTCATAGAAATGATATCACCACCAAACAACTTACAGAACGAAGCATTGGCGAATCCAACCAGCAAAAGCACAAACAACGGATCTATTTTCGGTGCCGATATAATTTTATTGAACTTGTCCGCCATCTCGTGTAAAGGCAGATGTTTGTCATAAACCTCCCAACTCAAAGCACTCAATTCAGAGTTGTGTTCAAAACTGATCGGATGGGCAGGAATATCAATTACTTCGTTACAGGCCTCACCCGTTTCGTTATCAATAATGGTCAGGATAATGTTTTTATGAAAAACACTCAACTTCACATCCACCCCATAGGCTTCTCCGATACGCTTCGAGTTACGGATGACACGTGAGGTGTGCACACCTGCTCCCATCAGATGGGCCGAATATCCGGCAATGAACTTGGATATGGAAATCAAAGATTCATTTGTAGTCATAATGCTCACTTTTTTAAATCGGGCGCAAAAGTACAAAAAAGATAGGAAAGAAAGACATGATGCAACCTTTCATTTTATCCAAATCTTGTTTCGCACCGCGTAATGTTGTTATTTCTAAAGTTAACCTAATGCCAAAATAAGGATTTGTGCAGTAAGTACCCGCAGGAACATGGTCAATGGATAAACCGTGGCATAACCAACCGCAGGCGCATCGCACGAAGTCAGGTCATTACAATAAGCCAATGCCGGCGGATTGGTGGTCGATCCGGCCAGCACACCGATCAACGTGTAATAATTTAACTTAAAGACACAACGTCCGATGATTCCTGCCAATAACAGAGGAAGCACAGTGATAATGATGCCATAACCAATCCACACATAGCCTCCCTCATAAATAATTGTTTCTACAAACCCTCTGCCGGCTCCCAGTCCCACACAAGCCAGAAAAAGTGATATGCCGATTTCGCGAATCATCAGATTAGCACTCATTGTAGTGTAGGTAATCAGTTTATACTGCGGTCCAAAACGGCTGATAAGGATGGATACAATCAATGGTCCTCCTGCTAATCCCAGCTTGACAGGCTGAGGAATGCCGGGAAACATAAAAGGAAGACTCCCTAAAATACATCCTAAAGCAATACCCAGAAAAATAGGAATCAGATTGGGATGGTTCAGCCGTTTCATCGAATTACCCAATACTTTCTCAGCGTGGCTTACTGCTAACTCACTCCCCACAATGGTAACACGATCTCCCATTTGTAACTGTAGTTGCGGGGCGGCTACTAAATCAACTCCCGAACGATTGACACGAGTGACACTGGCACCAAAATTATTGCGGATCTTTAGCTGTGAAAGTGTTTTGCCGTTCAATTCTGGTTTAGTTATCAAAATACGGCGGGACACTAACTCCTTATTCAACTGCTCCCATTCCATATCAATCGGTTTACCAAAAAAAGCTGTGATAGCCTCCATATCTATTGGAGTGGCAATCACCAATATTTTATCCTGCAGGTGCAATACCGTATCAGAGTTGACCAGCTCCGTCTCTTTCTTTCCGTCATGGTGACGGATACGTGATACAACGAAATTGCGGTTTACCAACGGACGTATTTCTTTGATTCTTTTCCCTTCCAAGGCTTCATTTCTGACTTCCAGAGAAACAGGCCGGACAGTTAGTTCCTGTAGATGTCCCAACCCCTGCTCTGCGTGGGCTTCCTCTTGTTTTGTATTAATATGAAGAAGATATTTTAGTCCCAGCAAAGACAAAATACACCCTACCACTCCCAACGGATACGCCACGGCATATCCCAAAGCGATCTCCGGGGCATCAATTCCATTCAAATCACTATTTGCCTGTTGAGCCGCACCCAGTCCGGGAGTATTGGTTACCGCCCCTGAAAGGATGCCCACCATGGTCGTTATAGGTATACCTGTTATAAGATGTATGGAAACCGTAATAATGACTCCCGCGAAAACAACCGTCATAGCCAATACATTCAGTGTAAAACCTCCTTTCTTGAAAGCGGAAAAGAACCCTGGTCCCACTTGTAAACCAATGGAATAAACAAACAGAATCAGTCCGAATTCCTTCAGAAAATGAAGTAAGTGCTCGTCCAGGTTCAAATTAAAATGCCCGAATACAATGCCGACAAATAAAATCCAGGTGACTCCCAAAGAAATACCTGCCACTTTTATTTTAGCCAACATGATACCAAATGCAATGACAAGCGACAAAATAAGTACGGAGTGTGCCACTCCTCCACCCCATAGGTTGGGGTAACCTTCAAAAAGATTTCTTAAAAGTTCCATAGTATAATATAGTTAGATTCGTTCAATACTTAGCTTTCCGGAAGATGTGTCGTCCTTCACGCTATGTGCAATGTCCTCCAAGCATGAATGACACAAACAGTCTGTGTAATTTTCTTTAATATAAGCGTATTGGAATGCGTCCAGTTTTACACTTGCACAATGACACAACCTTATATTGTCATGCCGGCACTCAAAAGCAGCACCACAACGAGGACATACCTTTTTCATCGGCATACCACCTTTCCATCTTTTTTGAAGTTAATCTTTTTTCGTACTGCTTTCCTAATCCCACGAGTAAAAACAGCCTTTGATGAATGGCAGGTCTTCTGACTTACTCCTTATCCTGAAGCCTTCCCGATGTTTCAAATCCGACACCAGTGGCAAAAGATGTTTCCAAGATATATAAACGGAGCTTCACAGCAGCGGGACTGTTTGGGACTTACACCCAATTCCCTTTTAATCCGAATGACGAGAATCTTCATCCGAAACCAATTCGGAACAAAGATAAAGAAAAAAACAGAGCGGGGAAGAATAATCAATAAGAAATGTAAAATACAATCCCATTCAGCATCTTCCATCATTGACATTTTGACATTCTGTCATCTTGTATTTTCTATGTGGCTTGTAGCACATTTTTCGGAGTCTGTCCCAGGCTTCTCCGGAAAAAGCGCCGTATTTACAATTCTCCAAAAACAAAAGAACATTCGTGAACATATCTTCTAAGCAAATTAAAATGTATCCACTGTATTTTGTAGCATAAAGAATATAAATAACTAATATTACAATCCAAACGATTAATCCGGCCGAGCATCGAGACGAAGTCAATCAGCATAAGAAACAGAGCTTTTAGTGCCTCTTTTTAGAGTGTTAACCTCACCCGGATACAATGTTAACTTCCTCTGAACGCAATGTTAACTTCCTCCGAGTACGATGTTAACTTCATATAAAGACAATATTAACTTCCTAAAGGCAAGAAATCGATCATCTCTGATCATCCAAAGTATATTTAATCACAAAACAGTCCGGATATCGTATACTAATGCCATATTTATGCGGACTACTTTTCTATTTCACACATATAGAATTCTTCCCTTGTTTTAAAAACAGAGTAAATCCCTTCTTTCTGCTACAAATAAGCAGTAAACCGCGTCCTTTTGACTGAAAGACATCCGCCTTTCCCAATATAAAAGGCTTCACTTCTCCGATATACCTATAAATAAGTATATTCTTTAATTTATTTCTATATAAACTAATAAATGTATATCTTTGCCCCCGCTTAGGTGATGCAGTCGAAACATTCCGTTCGATGCATAAAAGGGAATCCGGTGAGAATCCGGAACAGTGCCCGCTACTGTGATCCTTTTTTTGTAAATATTCAATATTTGCAAAGAAAAAAATGAAAAGCATTCTGCATATATACCACTGTCTAAACTGAAAAATTATGATGGGAAGGTAGCTTTTTAAAAAGGATAGTCAGGAAACCTGCCTAAGTAAATATAGTCAATAGTGTTATCTCGGGGTCAGGATAGCCTTTTATTAACTCTTTTCTACTTAACTTATGAATAAGAAAAGCTTAAACTCTTTTTTAAAAGAGAGTTTTTGTACTTTATGTAAGAACATGAAGTACAAAAAGTCATCCATTGTAGTAAATGACATTTTATTCAAAACTACTAATCTGTTTATCTTATGTTTTTTATTTATTACATGTTTTATAAGTTGCCAAGATGAACAACTTATTCTTGAATCACCGGTATCCACACGTTCAATTCCAACTCCTACTTTTGATTGGGAAAATGCAGATTGGATGCCAACACCAAGTGGGCAAAGTCGCATACCAAGTCCTTGGGTAGGACAAGGAAGCATTGCATCAATTTATGGTATGGATGTGATTAATGACAGGAAATCCTCAGATGGATGGGTATTATTATATAATACATTCGAAACCAAAGCTTCCGGTCCACTAGTTAATCCCTACTTTATACTTTATAATAAATACCGTGGAATCATGCGTATTTTTCTTTATACTACAACTCAATTTATCTCACCATCGACCTATCTTCAAGATGGGATTTCAATCATCTCTAATCATAAATCATCTCTACTCAATTTTATGGGAGAAGCTATAGTAGATGGAAGTAAAAACAAAGAAACTTACTCACAAATGCAACCAGCTCCAGATGACGGTTCACTTCCATTGGCATCTAACAAATGGTATATGATGCAATATGAATTAGCATATGATGAACAAATAGCACAATTACCTTATAACTCAATTCAGTTAAACTGGTATATGAATTATTATAATGTTGAAAAGATTGATCTAAATGGGGACTTCGTTGGAACAATTAAAAGTGCTATAGGTTCATCATCTGGGAATAACATTTTTTCAGGATTAGGAAATGTAGGCAAAGTAACAGGAACAGGTATCTTAGCAGGCATTGGAGATAATTTTTTATATAAAAACACCATAAATGAAGAGACTGGAGAGAATAAGTTAGGTTTGCCCAAAAGTATATTCAAATCTGCGGTAAAAGGTATTAAAAGTGCTATTTCCAAAAGTTCTAGTGATCTTCCTGGCGCCATTATAGGTGCCTTTAGTGCAATGTTTAGTAGTGGAAATGGAGAGAGTAAGTTAATCAACTTAAATATAGATGCTAAAATTACATTAGAAGGTACTGCTAAAAGTAGTGGTTCATTTCCTGGTAGTCCTATATCCTTTTGGATTCCAGGAACCTCTATACCATCTTCTGCAACAGGATATATACCTTATTATCAAGAATCATTAGGTGTATTTAATTTTATAGGAAAGCCCAAAATAGAAGTCACAGGGAAGGGAGAATACATTTACTATGATTATTTTGACGAAACTCCTGTTTGGGCTACATTAAACTTCCCCAAACTAGATCTTTCACAGTATATAAGAATTAATCCAACCTTAAAAAATATAGCAGATATACAAATAAGAGAAGCAAATTTTTTACTTGTTCCATATGTCGTTAAAGACTACTCAGATATGAATGTAGTATCAGTAACATGTGATAGTATAGGGGAAGGGTACATTAATACCTACACAACGAAATACTATGTAAACCCGACTGAAATCTTTTATAGATTTGAAGATGGTCCAAGTCCAGAATCAGCCTTTGATTTTTATGCTCGGATAATTCTTGATGTTAAGCCATATAATGGTAGTCCCACAATCACGATAGAAAAATTATTTTTATTAGAACAAGATTTTTCTAAAGTAAATGTAACAATGCGTAATTATCACTGATAATAATTCATAATATATATACAATAAAATGAGAAACAAAAGATGCTTACTGACCATTCTCTTGGGAGGATGTGCAGCGGTGGGTGCGTTTGCACAGCAACACGCAACAGGCAAAGACAAAGAGATGACTGTGGACCTGAACCCTGTAGTTGTGACAGGTACCGGTACACACCAAAGACTGAAAAACACACCGGCTCCGGTGGAAGTAGTAACTGCCAACGAAATAAAGAAAGCCGGTATCACAGACTTTCAGCAGGCAATGACCATGCTCGTTCCTTCCCTTTCATTCTCTACCAACTCAATGGGTTCTTACCTGATGATGAACGGCCTCTCTAACAAATATGTACTTATACTGATTAATGGCCGAAAACTGACAGGAGACATATCCAATAACATCGACCTTTCGCGCATCGACATGAGCCGCGTGAAACGCATCGAGGTGCTTGACGGCGCAGGTTCATCACTTTATGGTTCTGATGCCATTGCAGGTGTAATCAACATCATCACCAATGAACCGAAAGAACTGATGCAGGTGACTTCTACCACCCGATATGAAGATCATCGCCAACTGACACAAATGGTAAATGCGGACATCGCTACCGAAAAGTTCGGTTCGTATACCTCCTACAAACATGAACAAAGCGCAGGGTGGAGAAACAGTGACTTAGCATACGTAACAGATAGTAAAACAGGAGCAGTATCAACTATTCCCACCGTATCGCCTACATCCAATGGCTTCCACTCAAATTTAGTAAATCAAAAGTTCACTTTCCAACCGACTGAGAAGCTCTCTTTCTATGCTAATGGAGGTTACTACTGGAAATTAACAGATCGCCCTGTATACGATAAAAGTATCGACGGAGGTTCTAAATATGACTTGCATTACGAATCATATAACTTCGGTGTAGGCGGACGCTATAAAATCAATAAGCGTTCTTCTATTCAGTTGGATTTGATGAATGACAACTACATGCAAAATTATAAATATACTGTGGCTGACGACAAAAGCAAGATTGCCATCGGAGACTATGCCAAAACTAAAGAACAACATTTCTATGACGCAGAGTTAAAAGGTATCTTCAATTTTGCCAGAAACAATATGACTGTAGTCGGAGTAGATTACCGTTCAGAAAGCCTGGACCGTCCCAGTACAAAGGTAGATAAGTCTGTGTATACAGCATCTGCTTATGCGCAACACGAAATTAAATTATGGAATTGTCTGACCGGTATTGCCGGTGTACGCTACGATTATCACGAACTGGCAGGAGGACGCTTTACTCCGAAAGTGGCTGTGATGTATTCAGTAGGTGCTTTCAATATTCGTGGTACTTACTCCACCGGTTACCGTGCCCCTGGTCTGGACGAACTTTATTATTATATGAATAAAGGCAAAACGATCACACAAGGTAATAAAGATTTGAAAGCAGAACACAGTAATTATTATTCTGTTAACTTGGAATACAATACAAACCGCTTAAATGTCTCTGTTACCGGTTATTTGAATTATATAGATGATATGATTAATTCTACTACATATAAACTTGCAGATCTTCCTAACGGTGAAGAGTTACGTGCTCAGGCCCAAAAAGAGTTCAACCTGACAGACTCTGAAACAAAAGCGTTAGCTAACTACAAACTCTACGGCAACCTCGACAAAGGTGTTGTCAGAGGTTTTGAAGTAAACGCAGCCACCAACCTCGGTGCAGGCTTCAGCCTGAATGGAAACTATGCTTTCGCTTATGCACGTGGTAAAAGTGTGGACGGTGTGTGGGGTAACATCGAACGCTCGGTACGCCATACAGGAACCGTAGCGGGGAATTACAGCCATTCCTGGGATGACTATCTGCTGAACATCAACATCAACGGACGTTTCCAGAGCAAACGCTTCCATCCGGGACACAGCTATGGTGACGCTCCGGGTTATGGGGTGTGGAACCTGAACGTGAAACATTCACTGACAGGATTCGAACACCTGGGACTGGACTTCGGCATGGGGCTCGACAACATTTTCAACAAACGTGATACCCGTCCCAATGGCGTTAACTACGCACTTCTTTCTCCGGGACGTATGGCATATGTAAGTTTAACTCTCCGATTCAAGAAATAACCAATGAAAACATCTATTCTCTCTTTACTCTTGTTAGTTTCCCTCTTCTGCTCCGCGCACGAAGGGGGAAACTTCGTGGCCTCCGATATGCTGGCCACCATGCAACCGGGCGATAAAGCCGCCCTTCTTATGGTACACTTCGGTACTACATACGATGACACCCGTACCAAAACAATCGATGCCATCAATGCCAAAGCCAAAGAAGCATTCCCACAACTGGAAATGCGCGAGGCTTATACTTCACGTATTGTCATGCGCCGCCTCAAAGCTCGCGGCATTGAGAAACCCAGTCCACTGGAAGCACTGTTGAAACTTCTCGGAGATGGCTATACACATGTCATTGTGCAGAGTACTAACATTATAGAAGGTGTTGAGATGGAGTCGTTGAGACGTGACGTAGCCTCAGTAGCGTCATTCTTTAAAGAGATCCGGGTAGGTAACCCTCTTCTTTATTCGGTAGAAGACGCTGAGGCTGTAGTGGATATCCTGGGCAACAGCAAGCCGGAAAAAGGCAGTGTGGTCCTCGTCGGACATGGCACTTATACCCCAAGTACAGCTACTTATGCCATGATCGACTATATGCTGAAAGCCAAAGGATTGAAAAACTTTCATGTAGGTACCATCGAAGGTTACCCTACATTCGACACCATGCTTCAGCAACTGAAGGATAACAAAACCAAGCAAGTGACATTGGTTCCCTTTATGTTTGTAGCAGGTGACCATGCCAACAACGACATTGCCGTCGACTGGAAAGAAGCTCTTGAAAAGGAAGGCTTGAAAGTAGATGTACGTATGCAGGGATTGGGTGAAATACCCGCTATCCAACAACTGTTTATCGACCATGCCCGGTTTATGCTGAAGCACAAAATGGTGGACATTATGAAGAAAAAAGCCAAATATGCAAAAGAAAAAGACGAATGAAAAGAGTGATATTAATGGCAATAGGCAGTGCACTATTGCTCCCCTCGCAGGCACAGCTGCAAAACAAAAAATATACCAACTTCAATGATTCTATATTCTCAATCAACGAAGTAGTAGTGGCAACCAACTACAGACGAAAGACCGATGCCCTGAAACTGGATGTTCCCGCCAAGTTCATTCCCATTTCAACCAATTCAATCACTTCCGGGATGCTTGAGAAACGAAATATCCGGGACATACAGGAAGCTGCCCGTTTCCTCCCGGGTGTACGCTTCCGCACCTCCTACGGAGCCTTTACGCAGTTCTCCATCCGCGGATTCGATAATTCCGTGATTATGGTGGACGGAGTGCGTGACGAACGTTCATCCATCGACAATTCCTATCCGTTTATGGACCTGTCTTCCGTTGAAAGTATCGAATTGCTGAAAGGTCCGGCTTCGGTACTTTACGGACAGTCCGCCGTAGGTGGCGTTCTCAACATTGTCCGTAAAGCTCCCGTAAGCAAACAAAGCGTATACGCACGTCTCGCTTATGGCAGTTATTATAACAAACAGGCTACAATGGCGTTAGGCGGCAAACTGGTAGGTCCCCTAAACTATCGTGCAAGCGTCAACTGGCAAGATCAGGAAGGATGGAGAAGTAATGCTACCAAACGTCTTTCTGGATACCTGGCCCTTGGCGGACATCTGACTGAAAGCGACGAACTGGACATCCGTATCGGCGCCAACCGCGATTTCTATCCGACCGAGATCGGTTTACCTCCCACAATGTCTTATGATATACTCTCAGCCACAGACGGCAGCAAATACCTAAGCAAAGGAGATGCCCTGCCCGGACTGAACAAAAAAGCCCGCTACAACAGTGAATCGGACTTTATGTACAACCGTGGTTTCAACATATCCGTCCTGTATAAACACACCTTCAGCGAAGCGTTCAAGCTGATGGACAAACTCTCTTATACGTATGACGATATTGATTACTTCGGTACCGAGTCATTGGACTATCTGACAAGTGACAGCCCTATTTATGATCATTATTACATGACCAAAGACGAGCAAGGTAACGACACCAAAAAGTATATCTGTCTGGATTCCATCTATTACAGTTATCCGCTACGCTTCTCACATATCGCTAAAACAGTGAACAACCAACTGGAAGCAAGCGGTAAGTTCTATACCGGAGACATTGTGCACAACTATCTGGGCGGTTACTCTTTTGTATCCCTGATGCGTGAATCTTACATGGCTTATCGTAATAAAAGCACTGGAGCCACCGGCCCCGGAACCACAGGACACGGTTCGGTATATAATCCACACAGCATTGGCTGGATGGAAGCGCCTTTCAGATTTGTCACCGCACAGAAAACATTCACCCACGGATTTTACCTGCAAGACCTGGTGGAGTTCAGTGATAAACTGAAAATGATGCTGGCAGGACGTTATGACTTGTTCATGTACAAGACCGCCAACCTGAACACCAGCGACGGAGGACGCCATTATGACAAACCGGATGACGATGCATATAACAAAATCACCAACGGTGCCTTTACGTTCCGTGCCGGATTGGTGTATCTGCCTATTGACAAAGTGTCCATTTATGGTTCATACGGTACTTACTTCAAACCTATCCGCGCATTTTATGACGCTAATACCATTTACATTGATAAGGATGGTAAAGAGTTTATTCCGATAAATGGTAAAGAGGTATTCAAGCCGGAGAAAGGTTTCCAGGTAGAAGTGGGAGCACGATACGAGATCACACGTACATTGCAGGCTAACGTAAGCTTGTTCTATATTAATAAAGATAATATCCGCCAGACTCTTGCAAACAAAGGAGACATTGCCAATGGTGTAGAACTGGACAAAAAAGTTGTAGGGCAAGTGGGTAGAATGGATTCCAAAGGATTCGATATTGATATTACCTGGAGTCCTATTTACAACCTGTCTATGAGTGCCGGATACGGATACACCGACGCCAAAGTGCGTGACCTGGCCAACAACCCTTATATGCAGACAAACGCAAGCGAAGGCAAGCAGTATGCTTATATCCCTAAAAATACTTTCTACGCTTTCGGTGCCTATACGGTTTCAAAAGGTATGCTGAAAGGTTTGGGAGTGAATCTCTCTACCAGTTTCCAGGACAAAGTGTACCGCAACTCAGACAATACAAGTTCGTTCGATGCTTACTGGCTGACCGACCTCGGTCTCTCTTATACATTAAAGAGCAATGTGCGTCTGGGAGTCAACGTCAACAATCTGTTCAACAAGGAATACTGCAACCAGGCACTTGGCAATCAATTGATACCAAGCATGCCACGTAATTTCATGCTTTCTGCGTCTTATACTTTATAATGATGATCACGAAATTGATGTATACCATTCACAGGGTACTGGGCACACTGCTCAGTATCCTGTTTTTAGTTTGGTTCCTATCAGCTTTTGTCATGATGTACCACGGATTTCCACGTGCATCTCAAGCTGAAAAATTAGAGAAACTGGAACCCCTGTCTCCTTCACTGCCTTCTGTCGGCGAAATCACTTCCCGACTGCCCGAAGGTGAAAAAGTGAAAGGAATCCGGATAGACCGACACCTCGGACAGACCGTCTTCCACATCCGCACGGACAAAGGTGAACATAATCTGCCCGCTGACTCTGCTCAGGTACTACCATCTGTAGACGGATCCCGTATCCGCCGGATAGCGTCCCTATGGTGCAGTGCACCGGTGGAGCGGATAGATACGCTGAACCGGCTCGACCAATGGATTCCGTTCGGTAGCCTGAAGAAGGAGTTTCCCATTTATAAGTTCCATTTTGCCGATGCGGAGAGACACCAGTTATACATCGGCTCACAAAGTGGAGAAGTATTGCAGTTCACCACCCGTAACGAACGTTTCTGGGCATGGCTGGGGGCTATTCCACATTGGGTTTACTTCACCTGGCTCCGGCAAGATGCCGCTTTATGGAGCGTCACGGTGATCTGGCTGTCGGGCATTGGCTGCCTGATGACGATTGCAGGACTGTGGGTAGGTATCGACATCTGGCGCCGCTCACGCAAACAGGGAAAAGGTTTCTCTCCCTATCGCAAAAAGTGGTATCACTGGCATTATGTGACGGGAATCGTTTTCGGCCTCTTCGTGCTGACATTCTGTTTCAGCGGAATGATGTCACTGGCAGAAGTTCCGTCCTGGATCAGCAAACCGGTATTGGATAAAAATCCCACACGCGAAATAAAGAAAGGAGCACCGAGGTTAGAGCAGTATGTGCTGGATTACCGCCGGATATTAACCGAATATCCCGACGTACGCCAGATAGAATGGAGTAATTTCCGCTCGCAACCTTACTATATAGTAAAACGAAGTGAAGGAGATCTATATATCGATGCATCGGACTCCCTGTCGCGCCCGCTGAAACTGGACGAAAAGCAGATAACGGATGCCGTGAGAGCCATACATGGTGACAGCGCCCGGCTACATGCAGCACTGATCAACGAATTTGAAACCTACTACAGGGATATGACCCGAATGTACCGTAACCGCAGTCTGTTGCCCGTCTGGAAAGTCACTGTCGGCGACGCAGACAAGAGTTGTTACTACATCCATCCGGAAACGGGCACCGTACGATATGTGAACGATACGGCCCGTTGGAAATACTGGATGTACACTGCCCTGCACCGCTTACGCATACAGGGGCTGAACTCTTCGCCTACACTCCGTAAAACCGTTCTTTGGGTACTATTGCTGGGCGGTACTGTCTGTTCGCTGAGTGGTGTAGTACTCGGAGTGAGGTACATCGAACGTAAATGCAGAAAGAAAATAAAAAGATAAAATGAAAGGGTCCACCCATCTTTATGTTCCCGAATAAAAGGCTAAAAACGGATTAATCCGTATCTTTGCTACATAGTTTCTCTAAATCAGGAATAGGAAATGAATCAGGTTCACCACAGAGGACACAGAGGACACAGAGTTTTAATCTCTTGTTTATATGGATGTTTAAGAGAAAGATATTCTCTGTGTCCTCTGTGTCCTCTGTGGTGAATAATACTCAAAACCATTGCAATTATGAAACAACCCAAGATAATCGTAGCCGGCATCGGGCCGGGAAGTGAACAGGATATTACCCCTGCGGTGCTCGCTGCCGTGAGTGAAGCAGATGTAGTGGTGGGATACAAGTATTATTTTCGTTTTATCCGTGACTTTGTCCGTCCGGATGCCGAATGTATCGACACCGGAATGAAGCGCGAACGGGTTCGTGCCGAACAAGCTTTCGAATACGCCGAACAAGGCAAAACAGTCTGCGTCATCAGTTCGGGCGATGCAGGTATCTATGGCATGACTCCCTTGATATATGAAATGAAACGCGAACGACAGAGCGATGTGGAAATCATCGCCTTGCCCGGAATCAGTGCTTTCCAAAAAGCTGCCTCCCTGCTGGGTGCTCCGGTAGGACACGATTTCTGCGTCATCTCCCTCTCCGACCTGATGACTCCGTGGGAACGCATTGAACGCCGTATCATCGCCGCCGCACAAGCCGATTTTGTAACTGCCGTCTACAACCCCAAAAGCGAAGGACGCTACTGGCAGCTATACCGCCTCCGGGAATTGTTTCTGCAGGAAGGGCGCTCGCCGGAGACTCCGGTGGGATATGTCCGCCAGGCGGGCAGAGATGAACAGGAAATACACGTAACGACTCTTTCCGCATTCGATCCGGAAGAAGTAGACATGTTCACGGTCATCATCATTGGTAATTCGCAAACCTACTCTTTCGGTGAAACGATGATTACTCCCCGCGGGTATTATCGTGAGACAAAAGAAGACGCAACCGGCATCGGACAGGATATTATGATACGCAGTTTCCGTACCATCGATGGAGAATTGAAAAACAAAAACATCCCGCTCGACCATAAATGGGCTTTGCTCCATGCCATCCACACAACGGCGGACTTTGATATGGAAAAATTACTCTACACCGACCCCGGTGCAGTGGCTTCACTTTATCATGCCATCGGTGAGGGAAAATTGAAAACGATTGTCACAGATGTGACCATGGCTGCATCCGGCATTCGCAAAGGTGCCTTGCAACGTCTGGGTGTCGAGGTAAAATGTTACCTGAATGATGAAAGGGTAGCAGAAATGGCTGCCTCTAAAGGCATCACCCGCACACAAGCCGGTATCCGCCTGGCCGTAGAAGAACACCCGGACGCTCTATTCGTATTTGGCAATGCTCCCACGGCACTCATGGAACTGTGCGACCTGATCCGCAAAGAGAGAGCGCACCCGTCCGGCATCGTTGCCGCTCCCGTAGGTTTTGTCCACGTACAGGAGTCCAAGCACATGACCAAACCCTTCGTTCACATCCCCAAACTGATTGTAGAAGGCCGTAAAGGAGGCAGCAACCTGGCAGCCACACTGGTCAACGCCATCCTCTGTTATCCGGATGCCGAACAATTAAGACCAGGAAGAGACGTTTAAAAGGAGAGAAAACCCATTAGAAACTTAAAGACATGACAGATCACCATCATCCCACCCAATTCATTGTCATCGGTCTGGACGACAGCCCTGCTCCTTATCTCCCACCCTCGATACAGGTACTGATACGCGAGGGTAAGGTCTTTTCTGGGGGCTTGCGTCACCATGACATCATCTCCGCCTTCCTTCCCGAAGGGGCGGAATGGATCGATATCACTGTCCCTCTCGACGCGGTATTTGCCCGTTACGAGGCCTACGACCACATTGTTGTCTTCGCTTCGGGCGACCCGCTCTTTTTCGGATTCGCCAATACCATCCGCCGGCGTTTGCCCGAGGCGAGGATACAACTTTATCCTACCTTCAACTCCCTGCAAACACTGGCTCACCGATTAGTCATGCCTTATGACGACATGCGCACCGTATCCCTCACAGGGCGTCCCTGGCATGAATTTGACCGGGCACTGATAGAACGCACACCGAAAATGGGCATTCTCACCGACAGGGAACACACCCCTGCCGCTATAGCCCGACGTATGTTGGACTATGGCTACACTCATTATACGATGTACGTCGGCGAACATCTGGGCAACCCGGAACGGGAACGTATCCGCCGGCTGGAACTTCAAGAGGCGGCAGAACTGACCTTTGAATATCCCAACTGCCTGATTGTCCATCAGTACCCCGACACCTATACTCCTCCCCACCCCGGAGCGCGTATAAGTCTCCCTCCACTCGGAATCCCCGATGAAGAGTTCGAACTGCTGGACGGGCGCACCAGGATGATCACCAAAGCTCCCATCCGTCTGCTTACACTCAGTGCGCTGGAACTGAATCGCCGCGTCTCTTTCTGGGATGTCGGTTTCTGTACCGGCTCCGTATCCATCGAAGCCAAACTGCAATTCCCGCACCTGCACGTTACCTCCTTTGAGATCCGTCCCGAAGGACAAAGACTGATGGAGGTCAACAGCCGGCGTTTCGGCACTCCGGGCATCACCATCCTCATAGGTGATTTCCTTGAAGCCGACCTCGACACCATTTCCCGCCCCGATGCCGTCTTTATCGGCGGGCATGGCGGACATCTGAAGGAGATGATTGCACGCATCTCCCATTACCTCCTTCCGGGAGGATGCATTGTCTTCAACTCCGTATCCGAAGAAAGCAAGTCGCTCTTTATCGAAGGGATAAGAGAAGCCGGACTCCGGCTCCTCAGCGGAACAAGAATTGCCGTCAATGAATACAACCCCATTGAAATACTCAAAGCCGAACAACAATGAAAACAGCTATTATCGTAATATCAGAAGCCAGCATATCCATGGCGAAAACCCTCAAGCAGGAACTACCTGAGTCTGAAATTTTCTCTACCATCGCAAATGCCGACTGCCGGCATATCCCGGCCCTTCAGGAGGCAGTTCCACAACTGTTCCGCGACTCCGACGCACTTATCTTTATCGGGGCGATGGGCATTTGCGTGCGTGCCATCGCTCCCTGCATTGAAGATAAGAAGACAGATCCCGCCGTGCTATGCGTAGACAGTACGGGACGCTACGTCATTTCCGTACTCTCCGGACACGTCGGCGGTGCCAACGGACTCACCCAATATGTGGCAGGCATTCTGGGTGCCGAACCTGTCATCACCACCCGTAGCGACCGCACCGGACTCTGGGCACTCGACACCCTCGGAAAGAAATACGACTGGCAGCCCATCCCCGGCGAAAACTGCGACATGAACCACCTGATCTCCCTTTTCGTCGACCGTGCACCGACCGCTCTGTTACTCGATATTCGTGACGAAGGCACTGCCCAACTGGAACACACCTTGCCGTCACACGTAGATGTGTTCTATAACTTCAAGGACATAGATACCGGCAAATACCGCCTGTTGCTGCTCGTCACTCCTTATTTGTATGAAACTTCCGGCATGCAAGCACTCTACTATGTACCCAAAGTGCTGCACATGGGTATGGGACTGGCACGTAACGCCGGCCCGAAGAATGCCGTCATCACCCGCCTGATGAACACCTTACTGGAGGCAAACATCATACCTGCCGCCATTCGGACCATCTCCTCCATCGAAGAGAAAAAGCATGAAGAAGTACTGAAACTGCTTGCCGATGCTTATGAACTGCACTTGTACACAGCCAGCCAACTCAGCCAGGTAGATGTACCTACCCCAAGCGAGGTAGTCGATAAATACATGGGTACGCCCAGCGTATCCGAAGCCTCAGCCTTGCTGACAGCCGGAGGCGGCCCGCTGATTCTGCCGAAGCAGAAATGTGAGAACTTTACCGTTGCCATCGCCCTGGACAGCGCAGCCGTACGCCAAGGGCACATCGAAATTGTGGGAGCCGGTCCCGGCGATCCCGAACTGATTTCGGTACGCGGACGCCGTTTCCTTGAAGAAGCCGACCTGATTCTCTATGCCGGTAGCCTCGTCCCGCGCGAACTGACCGAATGTGCCAAAGCCGGAGCCACCATACGCAGTTCGGCGTCCATGACTCTTGAAGAACAGTTTGCCCTGATGAAAGACTTTTACGACCGCGGACAGCTGGTAGTCCGTCTGCATACGGGCGATCCCTGCATCTATGGTGCTATCCAGGAACAGATGAACTTCTTCGACCGATACGGCATGCGTTATCACATCACTCCGGGCATCTCGTCATTCCAGGCCGCGGCCGCTGCCTTGCAATCACAGTTCACCATCCCCGAGAAAGTACAAACCATCATCCTCACCCGAGGCGAAGGACGCACGCCCATGCCCGAGAAAGAGAAACTCAGCCTGCTGGCACGTTCGCAAAGCACCATGTGCATCTTCCTCAGTGCGGGTGTGATCGATCAGGTTCAACAGGAATTACTTGAACATTATCCTCCCACTACCCCCGTTGCCGCTTGTTATCATCTGACGTGGAAAGACGAACGCATCTATCGTGGCGAGCTGAAGGATCTGGCACAAATCGTAAAGGAGAACAACCTGACACTGACCACCATGATTGTCGTAGGCGACGCCATCGACAACCGTGAAGGATTATCACGCCTGTACTCACACCAATTCAAACATCTATTCCGTAAATAAAATGATACTGATATTAGGAGGAACAACCGAAGGAAAGAAGGCCGTCGGCATTGCCGAAGAAGCCGGAAAAACTTATTACTATTCAACCAAAGGAGACGAACAGGAAATCAGCCTGCAACACGGAATACGGCTCACAGGTGCGCTGACCCAGACCACCATGAAAGCCTTCTGCCGAAAGAACGGTATCCGCCTGCTGGTGGATGCCGCCCATCCCTTTGCAGAACAACTGCACGCAACGGTCACCGCCGTTTCACAAGCGCTCGGCATCCCTTGCGTTCGGTACGAACGCATGTATGATGACCTGTTCAAGCTGTTTAATGAAGAGATGTACGATGAATATCCGCTCAAATTGAGGGAAAAGTACGAAGAACTGTCAGAGTTACTCAACGAAGAAGGTATACATCGGGTACTTGCCCTGACCGGGGTCCAGTCCATCCCCAAACTAAAACCCTTCTGGAAGAAAAAGGAAAGTGAGTGTTACTTCCGCATTCTCGACCGCGAAAGCTCCCGCGAGATAGTCCGGAAGGCAGGCTTTCCCGAAGACCGCCTGGTCTATTATACTCCCGGCAAAGAGAACCTGCCCGAACTCCTCCGGCAACTCTCTCCGGAAGTCGTTCTTCTGAAAGAAAGCGGCGTGTCCGGAGGATTCTCCGAGAAAGTGAACATCATTACCGAACAGGGAATCCGTCTTTATATCCTTCTTCGCCCTTCTCTGCCCCCGTATGACCAGACAGTGAATGGAGTGAATGGAATGCGCCGTGCCATCGAGCACTTTCTGCCCGACTTCCTGCCCCTGCGCAGCGGACTTACCACCGGGACATGCGCAACCGCAGCCGCCAGCGCAGCTCTGCGGAAACTCCTGTCGCCCATACCCGGAAATAGAATAAAAGATGTTTCCGTTTTGCTCCCCAACGGAGAAAAGATTGCCGTCCCTGTCCATTCCGTTACCGGCTCGTTCACTGACCGGCGCATGGAAGTCTCCTGCACTGTGATCAAAGACGGAGGCGATGATCCCGATGTCACGAACGGGCTACCCATTGTAGCTACCGTATCCATCGATATTTCTGAAGAAAAGCCGCACACCGGAGGTGAGCGGCAACAGGTTATACAAATCCACGGCGGACAGGGTGTCGGTACCGTCACCCTACCCGGATTGGGACTGGAAGTAGGCGGACCGGCCATCAACACCACTCCCCGGCAAATGATTACAGAAAATCTGCTGCACATCCTTGACAGACACCCCCCCGTGCCCACTGCCCCCATACATGTCACCATCTCTGTCCCCGGAGGCGAAGAGGTTGCCGCTCGCACCTTCAATCCCCGCCTCGGTGTTGTAGGTGGCATTTCCATTATCGGCACCAGCGGTATTGTGAAGCCATTTTCTTCCGAAGCATTTGTCAATTCCATCCGCAAAGAAATGTCGGTAGCCCGGGCTACAGGTTCTCCCCGCATCGTCATCAATTCGGGTGCCAAGAGCGAGAAATACATCCGCAGTCTCTACCCTGAATTACCCTCACAGGCTTTCGTCCATTATGGTAACTTCATTGGTGAAACCATTCGGATCGCTGCCGAACTCGACATCCGGCAACTCACGTTGGGGGTTATGATCGGTAAAGCCGTAAAGCTGGCAGAAGGACATCTCGACACGCATAGCAAAAAAGTAACGATGAATAAGGAATTCCTGAAAGAGATAGCCCGTCAGTCCGGGTGCAACACTGCCACTGTAACAGCCATCGAAGGCATCACGTTGGCACGGGAACTTTGGGAACTCCTGCCCGAAGCGGAACTTCAGGCATTTTGTTCATTACTGATCGAACAATGCCATCGCCATTGCGACCCACTGTTGCCCGACGGAGAACTGACTATTCTGCTGATAACGGAAGAAGGGAAAGTGATTCGTTAACTGATTTTAATTACACACATCATTCTCTTCTTTGCCTATGATACCATTTTCCGAGTTTTTCTTTGCAACATAGAAACCACGTCCGGGCGTCCACTCCACACAAAACAATTCACTGACGTCCGGATACCCCTGCCGGGCAAGATTATCCTTCAGCCACTCTTCCGTTTTACCGGCACTCTCCAATGAAGAATCCAGCACTGAGCCACTGTTTACGAAAAGATACGATTCCGATTTGGAATTGCGGGTCGATACCGTAAGTTGCCCGTTTGTTTCAAAGCGCACATCATCCACATCCATCATCGAGAAGATGCCATTCTCACGCAAAAGGGTACGGAACTGTTCCATTTCCAGCCCGTTTCGTTTAAATTCTTTCAGATTAATCTGACCATTGCGGACAATCATCACCGTATCTCCCTTTATAAGGCGACGCAACGTTTTGAAACGAAGCAGATAGCGAATACCCATGTTGAAACAGGTCCACACCCCCAAAGAGAAAACGAGTTGCCATGCCGATACATCGGGACTATAGATAACACCTCCGACGAGCGCACCCAGCACAAAAGCATTGACTGAATCAAGAGGAGTCAGTTGCGCCATCTGTGTTTTACCGGAGATACGAAGAAAGAAGAGCACGCCCAGCATGCCTACCACAATTTTGACTATAATAGTAAGGTACATCATCTGCAATAATAGGATTTAATTTTACAAATAACAACATCCGAAACGAGATTTTGTTTACGAGCAGACCAAATTCTTCCCTCTCTTGTCACCACAAACATAGCAATCAGACTAATCCTACCAGTATACTCCCATTTACACTCTTGGACCTTATAGTAGCCCTCCTTTCTTTTTGTAATCTGTCGAATCCTTCGTAGCGACAATGAAAACAAGCACGTTTTTATCAGTTATTAGCAATCATCACCTTTGAATCAGATGAATTGTATCATTAAAGTAACCTCTATACTTTCCTCCCTCAGGCACAAATACGCCTTTTATTTCTTTAGAAGCAAAGTCATTACCAGTATAATAAATGCCAGAAGCTCCTACATGCCAGAAACCTGCCTTATAAACACAAACAAACTGAATGGTAGGTATATAAAACGTTGATTGCCCTGCTATATTATTATTCCAATAGTTCCCAGCCTCAATTCTACATACCTGTGTTCCCACATTGCGTTGTTTATGCATATTGCTCCCGTTTGCATCATGATAAAAATAATAGTTATCATTCAGGTAGCAAACTTCCAAAGCACATCCATTCATTCCTCCTGTCACTACAACCGTTCCATCCTGAATAGGAGTTTGTATCCCCACATATCCGGCATTGCCCTGCACATATGGAAAATAAAAATCTGTTGAGTGATGATTAGCAATGTCCCAATAAAACACTCCATTCTTCAACTGTTCATTTATCTGTACAGTACATCCTAAAGGAGTTTGAACTAAATTACGTGTATCAACAAAAAAATGTTCGCTACTCAATACTGTTTGCGGATTTGTTCTTAACTGCGTCAGTCCCATATAAAATATAATTATAGTCTCCTACTCTATTTACTATCAGGATTTTCGGATTCTTCCTTATAAGCTTACACCTCAAAAGTAGAAGCTTTACTGACGACAAACAACTATTTTCTCTTATTGAATTGCTATTTCTTCTGACTACCCCATTAATTTTTTAATATGAATGATAACCGATATAAACCGAGCAAGTCCACCTTTCCCCACCGGGAAAGCATGGACCTGCAACAAACAAAACAAGCAAGGGGAAGCGTCTGTCGCAGATAGCTTCCACACTATTAAGATATATGATTATTCTAAAATGATATTGAATGTATAGTTATTGTTTCGGCGGAGAGAATAGTCATTGATATCACTCCTGCCCAGATCAATGGTTTTTGTATACTCAGTCCCCCCTTTCGTTGCTTTTATTTGGAGTTGCGTGCGTTCATCCCGGTTTGTTCCTGTGGTTACATTTTCCGCCATATAGTAATAACGATAAGAAGAAGTTGTTCCCAATGTTCCGGCAGTGGTGATCACCTCTTCCGTATAATCACCGCTTTCCGGTGCCAGATACGTATCCGAAGGGAATAGATAACCTTTGGTCTGCGCCCGCTTCAATTGAATTTTCACGTTGCTGAATACTCCTGCCGTCTTGGCCGAAACAGCTATGTTGAGCCTGCATACCAGACGTCCCAATACCACATTCACAGCGGTGGTTCCGGTAGTAATCTCTCCTTCATAATAGCCGAAAAGACATACATTCCGGTCCGCACTCCGTTCTTTCATCCAGCCCATATCTACCACCAGACTTTTGAAACCATTCAGGTTATCAGGCCACGCGGGAGTCTCCGCATCTGTCAGATTGCCTACTATGCAAAGGGTGCTGCGCCCGGTCCTCAGTGCGACTCCTTCAAGCGTTGTATTGAGTACCGGTGTGGTCAGCACTATCTGTTCACTGCCGATCAGGATACCTTCACGGTCAAACTGCAGAATCCACAAATTACCAATCAGGTTTTCATAATCGGGTGCCATCGGCTGCTCCGCACGGGTAACCGCATCATTGGTAAAAGAAGCGGCAGTAAGCCCAATCGACACTTTTACCACGTCCTCTTCCTGATCCATCGGTTCATGGGATATGCAGGCACCCAACGTAAGCAGACAAACACTAAAAACGATATATCCGAATCTTTTCATGGGACTATTATTAAGTATTACTCTAATTTGTTCATTTCACCACAGATTACACAGATTAACACAGAACTTTTAATCGTAGATATCAACGAGATAAATTATAAATCTGTGTTAATCTGTGTAATCTGTGGTGAGCTCTTATGTATCCATTTCCACATTTTCCGTCCACGAACGGTTTTGCCAGGTCAGCACAGTCACCCCGTTACTGATCTTCACCGTAGCGGTATAGTTATACGAATGCCCTGCTGTCAGATACAAACCGGTCAGCAACATCTGATATTGAGTGGGGTTACCATTCACTTTCAGATTCAGCAACACGCTGATAGAGTGGGAACGTGCATCTGTGGGCAATATGCCGGTATGTGCCATCAGGCTGTTATCGGCATTTTGGGTGGCCTGTGTGATACGTACCGATGCACTTTGGTCACCCACTTTCACGGGCAGCACCTCTCCATTCACCCAGTCAAAACTGGTTGTATTGTCCAGTGGTTGCTGTATGCCACTGATTTCAATTCCTTCGGCAAGCATCTCCAAGGAGTGTACGCCCTCACCCGCTTTGACAGTAAACTGCATCCGTGCCGTCTGGTTGATGATGGGGGGCAGATACAGGGTCTGAACATTGTTCAATGTACCCCCTTCATCAATTTTCGTAATGGTCACCGCCGTCATGGCTGTTTGCGTATACCGGTCGTCGGTCGCAAGCAGATATTCTCCATTACCGATATTGACAAAACCCTTTGAGTTTAAGGCCTTGGCAGGTGACAGGATTCTGAAGTAATAAGTACCTGCCTTCATATAAAGAGGAGTGCTGCTTGAAGATATTACCGTCCCGTCGTCGTCTACTTCGCAGGGATAAAGCAAACTGCTGCCTGACGTACCGGCGTTACGTACCAGATAGGCTTTGGAATACTCTTCCATTAAGTTCTTGGCATTATCATATACCACCAGACGTATCGTACTCCCGTCTTCCAGCAGATAAATCGGTTTATCCTGCAATGTTTCACTATCCTGTGCCGTTGCACGGGTACGGACCGAAGGAAGCATAGAAGCGTAATATCCGCCAGCAATGGGATTCACCTGTACCAGTTCCTCCGTACTCTCCTCTTCGGGAGAGGCAGGGACACATGCCGTACAGAGCAGAACCATGATTACATACAACCAACTTTTGAAGACAATCATTCTTTTCATACTTACCATTTTATTGTGAAGTGACATCCCGCACACAACGAACGGAAACACCGGCAGCCCTATTCATAGAGTATAACGCAAAATAGCGATGGCTGGTATTACCTACATATTTAAACGAAGCGCCATACATATAAGCACCGGTAGGGGTCGATGTCGCGTATACTACCTCAGCACCGGCATTATACAGTACCGCTTGATCGGGATAAATATAACCGGAAACAGGAAGATTGATAAAATCACTGGGATGCGCCCAATCATAATCCGTATTACAAGTACTTATATTCAGGTCGGCATTTTTATCACATGGAAACCTCGAGATTGTAACATAGGCGCGATAGCGTGTTCCATTATCCGTTACAGACTGGTTGTCTCCAACCATCCCCAGTGTCCACATTAGGCGGTATGCTTGTGGAGTTCCCTGATACTTAATTGCATAAATGACTCCATACGATGCACCACTTGCCCGTTGACATACATAAACTGTTCGGGCACCTGCCTCCGGATCATTTGAAGCAACCTCTCTCCAGGATGTTCCGCTATGGTTTACAAATGTCAAGTCGCCATATCTCTCTGCCGTAGGCATAATTCCATCAAAATCCGCTTTAGTAGGCACGCGCCAGCCCGTCGGACAAGGGTCATTCTTTGTGTTCTTCCAATAAGTAGCACTGGTAGCAGTAGTATTATCCCAATCACCACTGACCCTAACGTAACTAAATGCCTTACCGGCATCTCCCGGATTAAGCGCTAAGGTCGCCACCGCAGGCCGCCCGATAGGAGCATCGCTCTCATGTTTCACTATCTGTGGGTAAGGGCTTGCACCTCCGTTTGCATCAATCATACTTTTAGGCCTTTGACGCATCACTCCGTCACTTCCCCTATAGTTTACTGTTTTAGGCAGATAATACGGAATACTTCTTCCCATCTGATACACATATCCTCTGGCTCCTTCCCATCCCTCAGCGGTTGTCATATCCGCACTGGTAGCCCCAAGATTCCGGTCCATCCACATCAGGCCATTAAAAGTCAAGGGTTGCCCCAGATATTGCGAATCATCATCATGTTCAATCCAATCGTATCGGCGGGGAATAATAGTAATAATCTGTACATCACTGTTAGTGATCGTAATGGTGAGTGCATACTCGTAATTGGGCAGGAAGCGGAAAGGCTCCGTCACGGTTTGACCACTTTCATCTTTCTGAACGTTCCCGTCATCTCCCATAACCGGAACACGAATTTCATACGTATCCGTTCGATTTCCACTGTTCGTTCCCATCGTAGCTACTTTTATTTTAAGTCCCTCCGCAGCCGTGGTTAGAGTCGGGAATATCAGGCATTCGGCAGCCGCACTGCCCGATTGCCCGTCTATAGTTACAGACTGCACACTTTCCGTCACAACTTGAGAGAATCCGCTGCCCAGAACCGCACGGTCACTTTTCCCTCCCGTATGGCTGTATTCTCCGGTCGAAAGCAAGAGCGCTCCTTCGCTATAATCACTGACAGAGATACCTTGCAACCGGATATTTTGCAATACATCTGTACCCGTTGAACCGCTTTCCGGTTTTTGCTTCACCACCTCAAACTTCAACTTAGACAAAGTATGCTTGAAGGGTAAGGTAATCACTCCCGAGTTGATACCCGATTGTCCTGTCAGCACAGCACGGCGCAAATCGGGCAGTGCTCCTCCGGCAGAGGAAGCGACGTTGCAAACAGGTAAGCCATCTGCTTCGGAACCGCATACCGGCAGAGTCGTATTACCGTATGTCAGTGCATAAAAGTCGAGGATTCGGCCTTCAAAACGGTCTTCGTCAGTACCTGCACTCAGATATTCTATCTGATGTGTGCCGTCCGCATCCACGACCTCCGTACCCTCCTGCCCATTCATCGTAGAGAGTCTGCCGCTCCACGAACTCCCTATAAGTCCGTATAGCCGGTATTTAGTACCGACTGTAAAATGATTCACCGACACATCTCCCGCACGGGTGATGGCCTGCTCTTCACTCGAGGAGAGTGTAAAGCTGTCACCACCCTGCGCAGGTATGTGTTCCTCTTCGGGAGTGCAGCCGGTAACCAGTGCAGCAGTCACGGCTACGGTTGAAAGAAAGAATCGTATTATTGTTTTCATATATTCAGCTCTTTTTATTTAGATTCACCACAGAGGACACAGAGGGCACAGAGTTAGAGTATTTAAGTTTACAGCCCCTCCCTTGTTCATCGTTCCCTGTTCACCGTTCATCTATGTACTTGGAACCGGTTCAGGAACCACCACGGGAATGGTCATTTTTCCTCCATCCCCCCACTCTTTCTCTTCGCCTTCCAGCGTAAAAGAGTCGATATCAAAATTGAGAGTGGTTCCATACGACTCTCCGGCTTGCAACTGAGTTACCGGGGCTCCGGATTGATCCATGAAATTCAGGTTGCCATCCAAAACAGGAAAGCTTGCCTTTCGCGCTCCTGTCGTAAAATTTACATCCTTGGCCACATCCGCTGTCAACGTAAGCCCCGGTGTACCCACAGAGGAAATATTGGTCAGCAAGTCGGTCGTGGCACAGGGTATCAGATAGAATACCGCAATCTGCGTATCTTCCGTACTCAATATCTGACCGGGATGATCGATAACCAAATCGGCGGAAGCCGGAGCCGCTACATAGTGTTTCACCCCCGTATCCCATTTCACCCCTCCGCACACTAACCGTGAGGGTACTGTCAACTTGAGGTTCTTGACATACAGCTTACCGACCGTGTTGTCCGTACGCCTTGCCTTGAGCACGATGCGTACGGCGGCATGCGCGAACTCCAACGCCCGTCCGAAAGGTTGCTTCCTGCTGCCCGTAACTCCATTCGGAGTAACCAGCACATCGGTCAGTCCTGCTCCCGAAGACGGTAACGAATAGGTGCCGTGATTGTCTGCCATAGTCATGGACGAAGGGCAAAGTCCCATCACCACCACCCGGGAGTTATCAGCCGGATAGTCCGCTTCCGTATTATAGGGTGCATCGGCGTAATCACCGATCCCCCCTGCCGGAGTGGAGATTTTATAAGGAGAGCCCAATGTCCCCGTACTGAAATCCGTCTCTTTCCAGAACAGCAGTAACGGAGTGCTTTCGCTGCCTGCCACCCCATCCGTACGGGTGAGAGCTACCTCCATGGGTACCTCCTGTTCATACTCTCCTTCTCCGGATGCACACGAGGCAGACAACAGACACAGGCAAAGCAGCAGGCATGCCCGGCAGAATCCACTCTTTTTTTCTTCTTTATTCATAGTTGTATGCTTTCTTTTTCAGCTTTCACCACAGAGCAACACAGAGGGCACAGAGAACATATTTTTCTCTTCAATACCCTATAAACAAGAGATTAAAACTTCGTGTCGCTCTGTGGTGAATCATATTTATTTTCCTTTCTACGTCGGCCTGACTGTGATTGTATTACCCGAACTCGTCACCCAGTCCGTCACTTTCATCGTGGCACGCATCGGCTGCGGCAAAGCGGCCGAAGGCAGGCTGAACCGGGTAATACGCAGCAGATAATAACGGTTGCGCAAAATGCCGGAATCCGTACTGAAAGCAATTGTGCCGTCGGTAGCAATTGTACCGTCTATATAAGTGTAATAATAGCCGATCCCGCCTTCGTAAGCGGTAAAATCAGTACGTTTCAAGGTACCCGCACCGATGACGGCCTTCATGCCCGCATAGCTGTAATAGTCACTCCCGTTGGTAAAGTAAGTGCCTGCCGCATGTGCTTCCGCATCGGCAGGTGTCGTCGTTGCGGGCAAGTAAGTAGCGGCATCGGCGGGAGATGTCAGGGTTTGCGTGGTTCCGGCCCCGGTAATAATCTGTTTGGGGACAAACTTCGCCGCTACCAGCAGATGGGTAGCCACCAGGCGGGGAATCTCCGCTTGGGTTGAACTGAGCGTTCCTGTCAGATCCAACCCGCCTTCAAGAGAGGCAGTAGAAGTGGCAGTCGTGTTCTCCGGACAATACAGTCCACCGGTATAAGCGCCGCTTGTCGAGGAGACAGTGACCGTAGCATTGTACCGGGTGGCGTCATACGCTTCCGGAGCGCTACCTTCTGCCCAGACACTGCCCAAGGTACGGTAAGCGAATTGCTGTTCAGACACATCGGGTGCCGACACATAATTTCCGCCACCATCTTTTACCACATACGGGTCTACTTCATAATTAGGATCTTTCCCATCCGAAGGCGCATTCAGATACACCTTCCGGTTCACCGTATTGAGGGCATACCGCACTTCCGACAAACGGATCCAGCCCTGATCATCCGCCGGACGAGCCGCATGATCGGACATCCGTACATACGCCCCTCCGTCGTCCGTATAGGTATCGCACACCAGCAGCACTTTAGCCACCACCCTTTCGAGCGCGACAGGCGAGGCCGTAAGATCTATATTCACATCGGTACCCGCACTGACCGTTACGGCATCGGCGGCTTTTCCGGTCATGGCAATGCCCTCCGCCTGACGGGCAAACTGTCCGATCACTTCGTCATATCCGTCTCCGGCAGCAGTATACAGTCCCAGGCCTCCCGCCTGCCCGCAAATGGCATGCACCTGGCCGGGCAACAGATTGGCACCCACATAGACCTTCTTCCGTCCGGGAGCGGTCGGTATGCGGGCCTGATACACGTCCGTCGCACCACTTGTCGCGCCGTAAACCACTTCGTACTGCACATCATTCCAATCTTCGTTTCCGCTCCCGTCGACAGATACCAGAAAAACGGCGACAGAAGAGATCTTCTCCTCAACCGCTTCGCCCGCCGATACGGCCGCCCGGGTACTTGCTCCCGCCACCCGCACCGAGAAACAGACACACGCCGTCACCCGGTCCGTCCCTGCCGGAGTGCCCGGCATATCGGTATCGTCGGAGCATCCACATGCCAGCAGGCAGAGCAGAAACCGAAAAAACAAGATAAATATGCTGCCTTTACAGTTGTGCATCATTCAGTCTGATAATCCATCCGTTAATGTTCAGCGCCTCCAGCCTTCCCATCGGGGTAAGGTAGAAAATCACGTTGAACTGATCTTCGTAATCAAGGTAATCCTGGTCGCTGAGCTCCACACCGCTGCTCTCTTCAAACAGGGGACGCGTCATCAGCAGATAATGCGTCAGGTCGACGTCCACTACTTTCTGTCCCGAGGTGCGGTCCGTCACCACCAGACGGGCCTCCTGCCCTGCCAGTAGGCGCAATGTATTCAAGCGGGCACGTGCCAGGCTGACTTCTCCCGTACGGGTGGCCGCCGGTTCCGTTTCGGACGCGGACTCCGTATGGTAGGCGGCATAAGTCACCCGGTTGCCCGTTATTATCTCGTTGTCGGCATTCAAGTGACCGTTATCCGCCAACAGGGTAAAGTCATAATCATCGGCATCCAGCCCCTCGCCCGAAGTGTCGTGCAGGGTGATGATGAACCGGTTGCTGTCCTTCAGCATCGGCACACTGACCGATGTCAGTTCCGAAGGCTGTATCCGGCTCAGCCGGACATGCCCATACCACAGGTGTCCCAGTTCGTCATCCTGACGTCCGTCCCCGTCACGTTCCAGCCAGAGGACCAACTCGTCACGGGTCGAACTGCCCGGTGTGAGCTGCGGTATCCGGTAATGCCGGTTGTCCCCTCCCGCCCAGAACACCAGTTCGTAAACATCTCCGTCTTTATATTCCAGTGGCAGGGTAATGATAGATCCGTTTTCAGTCAGCGATTGCCCGTTTTCAGTGTGCAGGCAGACAAACTGCCCCTGTGCGTCGAACACGTAGAGGGACAACGTGTCAATCTCGTCGGTGATGATGCCTATCCCGCTACCGGGCTGTATCTGTGCATGCAATGCAGACTGAAGACGAATGCGAAAACCACTGGGACAGTCACTGCGATCGTCCTTGGTCCACGAGCAGGCGGATAAGCCTGCCAACAGGCAAAACCATAAGAACGGCAGAAGCCGACTGCCGGAATGGGAGAAACAGGAGGTCTGAAAGTTATCGGACATGGTTGGGAAAATTTTATGATTGAACAGGGGGGGCACCACAGAGGACACAGAGGACACAGAGTTTTATGCTCTTGTTTATAGGGTATTGAAGAGAAAAATATGTTCTCTGTGCCCTCTGTGTACTCTGTGGTGAAAACCCATCTCAAAGCAATTACTTTTTTAGAGAAGACAGTGGGTTAACGTCCCAATACGGCACTATTCGTGCGTACTGTCCAGGGTTTGATACTTAACTTCACATTCAGCAATACGGTGGTCGGATCATCGGTTTCGGTATCGGTGATGATATCTTCGGTTACACCGTCTTTGCCCACACCTTGAATACTGGTGACAGTTACTTTATAGACATTGTTGCGGACAATGCCGAACTCCATCACGTCTTCTACCACATCGTCCGAAGAGATGTGCTTGATCCAATACGGATAATAACAAACGAACTTGCCATCGGCACTCCCTTTTTTGAAGCACTGGACGTCGTTCTTCTTCAGGTCAGCAGGGGCACCACTGGCAGAACTGGAAGTAGTTCCGTCCGCCAGCAATACGCCGGCTTCCTTCAGCGCTGCAATATCCTTGTAAAAGATGCCGGAATGATAGAAGATTTCAGACATGCTGGTAAATGTGGAGTTCTCTTCCACACCACCACTACCAGCCTTTTTTTGCATCATTTTACTCGGAGCTATTTCCGCTTTAAATACGATACCGGTTGTATATCCATTCTTCTGTTTATCCTTCAGCATCGTGTTTTCATAGCAGTAAGCGGCGACTTTGGTTTCTGCTGCACTGGAAGAATAACCCGGCATAGCCGTATAAGTTCCCCCAAAAGAGCCGAAAGACGACAAACCGAATGCACCTGATCCTTGCAGATACCAGTCGGCATAGCTACCGGCTAAAGCAGGGGTGGCAGCAAAAGTTTTACTATACGTTTGCGGATCTACCACATACGGCAATGAAGTGCTTGAGTTACCATAATTTGCCTCAGTCAAAGGACTCGTTGCAGTGCTTTCTTTATCCACATGACGGAAATAATAGCCCTCTTTCCGTACATTGACTACATAATAGCCTTTCAGGGTAATATCCGTAATATTTCCGATAGCAGTCACTGTGGTAGAAAACGAAGTGTATTTATTAGCAGTAGCAGCAGAATTTACACTGGTTCCTCCTGTCGTCACCGTAATCTTTCCCATCATACGCTCTACCGTTGCCGCAATGGTTTGTTCCGGATCTTTGGTGATCGTCTGGGCAATATAAGGAAGAGTATTCGTTTTATCATTGTTGGGAGAACGGCTCGCCATCACCAGTCCGGCCTCCGGCACAGCAGCTATCACGCCCGTAGCGTCAGCCGTTGTCTTTGCAAGGAAATCGGCTTCGGTCAAGCTATTCTTGCTGCTGTTATCCACTCCATTGACCGTACCGTTCACCACAATGTAAATACGATAGTCTCCCGGTGTCAAGGCTGTTTTCTTACTGGTCCATACAATCGTTTTAGCGTCGGCAGTGCTGGCTGTCATTTGTGTAAACTGGTTGATGGAAATAATCTCTTTCAACGTAGCGCTACCAAAGCTACTACCCGCTCCTCCCGGAAACAAATACAGGTTGGCGGTCTTCACTTTGTATTCATCCTCCATACCGGCTTCCGTATCTGTACCGCTATCATCTGCCGTCGTACCGGCTCTTGTTTCCGCCACGCCGTTCGGTACGGCAATGGTCACTGTGGTATAAGCTCTCGTTTCTTCCGGATTCTCTCCGCCCGGGATGTCCGTATCGTCGGAACAGGCGGACCAGGTTGTCAGCAGCAAAGCAGCCAACCCCATCATACTCATGTACTTTAGTCTTTTCATTTCTTTTTATATTATGTGATACACTTATTGCGTTATACCGGTTGTCGCGGCCCGTTGTTCCGCATTCATCTTTTTAAGGTTTTCTTCCGCCTCCCGGTTTCCGGCTTTCGCCGCTCTGTGCAGCCATATCGCGGCCTCTTTGTCGTCTCCGCACAACAGATGGCATACTCCCCGTACGTTCCACGAACGTTCGTCCGCCTCTACTGTTTTCAGCAGCCGGAATGCTTCTTCATAATCCCGCACCCGAATGGCGGCTATCGCACGGTTCACCGTATCCGCCACACTGTCAGGACGGTTGGCATACTCCACACGGATGTAGCAGGCATCGCGCAACTGCGGATAGAGCACATCCAGCACCGAACGATACGGACGCCCTCCCGCCAGAGCTTTCAGCCTGTCGTTCCGTTCTTCCTCCGGATGGCTGCGGAGAATGGCAAGCACCTCCTCTTTATACGTCATGTCGCTTTCATTTACCAGTTCGGCCAGCCTGCCCCAGTCTACTCCCCCGGCATTCAGTTCAAACAACGATACAGGCAGGTTCATACGGACCGAGAGAGCATGTCGTAAAGCCTCGGCACGTTTCGCCGACAACTTCCGGTTCAGCTCCGTCGCTCCTTCGGGCGAAGCATATCCGGTGATCGAGATACCTTGCAGGAATGCGCAACTGTCCGCACGCAGCAATCCGATGGCTTCCGTTATCCGGCGCAGGTTTCCGGCATTGGCCGAATATAGTGTATCCACCACTGCCGACGCCGCACGGAAACGAATACCGATGCCGCTTTCACGCAGGGGACGGCTACCTGCCTCACACAAGAACGGATAGTCAGCCGCATGTTCCGCTACCGACCGGCTCACCTGCGGAGCAACCTCACAAACCGAGGGACGATAGGGCAAAGCCACCGGAAAAGCACCGGAGGAAACGACGCTCCCCACCGTCTGTACCCGGCAGCAACCTTCCCGGTCGATGTCGAGCCGCAGGTTCAAACCACTCTCCATCCACGGAGCATAGCGCAGCGTATCGGTATACAAGAAGGTATCTCCATTGCGGGCGGTCAGCCGATGACCCGCCTCACCGGCACTGCCTTTCAAGAGACGTTGTTGCCTCGCCCTGCGTGCCATGATGCGCCCCGTCACCACAAACGGGCTGAGCAACACACTATCCGAGGCGTTGCCCAGACAAGGGGTAATCACCCAGCGGTGACGGGCACGCACTGCGCGGGGGGCTATCTTTATGGCAAACGAGACATATACCTGTCCACCCGCACGCTGCATTCGGACAGCAGTAAGGGCCACTCCTCCGGACGGCCCCGCCGCACGGGCAGACGGCATGCCGGAACACAGGGCAAAGGCCGCCAGGCAACAGGCTGACGCCAAAGCCTTCCGAAAGCATATTCTTAAACGGGTCGATCGTATCTTCTCTTTCATAAAACTTTTCATTTTAGCATATAAATCAAGCTGATGCCCACACGAGTCGGTGCCAGGAAGTTTTTCTTATCCGCTCCCCGATATTCGCCACAGGCAGGGCAATTAAAACGTTTGTACTCGGCATGTACCCATCCCGCGCCTACGGTAGCCTCCAGATTCCAGCGTTTGCCCAGCACCCACGAGTAACCGTATGAAAACCCTGCCATCACCGCCCACCCCTCGTAGCGGGAAGAGGCCGAATGGGAAACAAAAGGCAGACGCACCCGGCTCAGGTTGTACTCTCCCCCTCCGGCATGCACGCCCAGAAAATGCCCGTAGAACGATTGGCAAAGCCAATAGCGCGCCTCCCCCTGTGCCATCCAGAATTTCCACTTCCGGTTGTTCTCAAAGCTCCACGGACAGGCGCTTCCCGAAACATCGAGTGTCCATCGGGAGGCCAACGCCCACTCGGCGGCAAGCGAAGGAGCGGTCGTGACATCGTACAGTAGGTTGGTTTTCACCGCTACTTGCTGTGCCAGCGCAGAGCCCGAAACGAGCAAAAGCAATA
Organism: Bacteroides sp. HF-4919; assembly: GCF_018860125.1. Taxonomy (NCBI): domain Bacteria; kingdom Pseudomonadati; phylum Bacteroidota; class Bacteroidia; order Bacteroidales; family Bacteroidaceae; genus Bacteroides; species Bacteroides sp. HF-4919. Next base: position 252,370 of record NZ_JAHKNF010000003.1, on the reverse strand, counting down.
TGAATAGTTGTTTTTTCATTCTGTTAGTTTATCTGAAACAAACCGGCAATCCGTTCATAAATCGGTCAAAGGTATCTCCGACAGATAGACGCGGGTCATCTGGTTGATGATCCCTAACTTATGGGCGGCACGATGATAGCGTGCGTACATTTTCTCACAATCCGGTTGATTACAATTCAGATATTGGTTCGTGGCTACCATTACGTCAAGCAGGGAAATTTGGAAAAGAGGACGGGTCAGCTCATAGATTTCCGGAGTGACATCACCGGCGTGATCCGCCTTGACACGTATCAGCCCTGCGGATTCCAATTGCGCCAGAAGTTTGTCAAGAGACTTACAACTACATTCTAATTCCTGGAAGTTTACTGTTTCCTGAAGGGAAATATGACGCAAGACAGATATGGCTGTCAAAGTTAACGGCGTAAGCATAAGCTATTTTGTTTTGTTGTGTGATCGTCCGTTACTTTGTAGGTAACGGCATTTAACATAAAGTAGATTCGGATAGGGTTCCTGACAGAATACTGATATTTAAATAATAAAAAACATCTGATGATGGCAATAGAATATTCATCCGCGTTAAATAACAGTAAACGTGGCCAACCCCTCTTATAGTTTTTTTAGGAGAAAATAGGGAAAACTAATGCAAAGCATGCATCTTTTTTAAAATTAATTGCCTTTTTTATAAAAAACTTGTCTTTTTATTTGTTTGTGTGAAAAATAATATCCAATTTTGCAGCAATAATTAAATGCCGTTACCTACAAAGTAACGGTCTATACACTTCTCTGATTACAAGAATAATACACTCTATTTTTCGTTTTTCAAACCGCATTCAGCACATAGCGGATTATCTTCCTGTTTGTCCGATCTACTTCCCTATCTCCAAAAGGCTTCAGGTAAGTTTCCGTCACCTTCACCGAGGAGTGTCCCAACGCACGGCTGATAACTCCTACGGGAGTCTCCTGATGAAAAGCGACCGTGGCCCACGTATGGCGGGCGGTATATGAACTGAGCCTGCCTCCCAGTTTCAACTCCACCGAAACCCGTTCCAACTGCCGGTTCAGGTTACGCAGGGCACATTGATATTCCTGATAAGGAGTGGGGTTTTTCTTTGTATGCCGCTTTCGAGTACGGGGTTGCCCCAGGATAGGCAGCAGATAGCTCGGATGGCAGTTCTCAGCCATCCTCCTGTTGATAATTTCCATCGCCTCATGCGGTACGGTGATGGTCACCTCCTGCCCCGTCTTGTGGCGGCAGTAGGTCAGCACTCCTTTATCGAGATTATTCCTGCGCAAGTGAGCCAGATCGACAAACGGGATTCCCCGAAGCATAAACATCAGCACAAACCAGTCGACGGCTTTCCCTGAAGCGTTTCCATCCGGATGTCCTGCCATCCGGATCATCCGCCCCACTGTCCCCGGACTGACAGCACGTTTCACGTCGGAGCGCGTACCGGTGTATACCTTATCGAAAAGCCCGGTCACATATCCCGGGCGGCCTTTCATCCCTCTGTTGTAGCCCGCACGCAAGGCACGCATGTAAGTCGATACCGTGTTCCAGCTCAACCGTTTTCCCAGCAGCCAATGTTCATACTTGTCCAGAAACACCGGACTCACCTCTTCGAATCCGATCTCCTCTTTTCCTGCACTCTCCCTAAGTGTACGCAGCATATTATGGTAGATACGCCGGGCCGGTTCACGCCCCTCTTCTTTGAGCCTTTCAATCTCCGAAATCATAAATACTGTTAATGTTTCATTCATCTTATTCATTGTTTTTAGTTTACAAATTTCCTTTAGATATAAATTGTGTAAATAGCCGGATAACAGAATCTATATCTTTACAAAAAACATCTAAAGAGACTTTGCAGAACAATCCCCGGGACGATATGCTATACTCTTTTTGTATATCTTTGCCGATCCTAACGTCGTTTTAACAAACATTGGCATCCGCCATCCCATACAAACCTCAAAGTAAAATGAAAAAGAGCATTCAAGACCTGAAAGAGTCATTAAGAAAGAAGGAAGAGAAACAACAGCGACTGCGTGAAAAAGAAGAATCGATAGAAAAAGACATCCGTGTGCTGCGCTACCTGATAGTTAGGGAGGAACAAGCCGCCTCACCACAAGCCCCCCGGAAACGAAAAATCACCCGAAAACAGGTAGGCAGCTTTTTCAGCCGGATCGCCCTATTTTATGAAGACCTGCAACGACGCCTGAACCTCCGCATCACTTACCGCTGCTTCTGCCGCTGGCTCTGCACCCGCTACGAGTTTGAGTCACGCTATCGCGACCGCCACAAGCTGTCGCCTTGCACGGTACTGGGATATTTTAAGAGAGAAAGGGGTGGATGAAGGGGAAGTAGCCTCTGCTCTTTAAAAGAGTAATGTATTGTTGGGGAGTATATAAAAAAACGACCCGCCTATTTGAGCATTGTTAAGAGGCTTGGCAGGTTCTATTGGTTGTAAATATAGAACTTTTCTTTCAAACTACAAAATATATTCTTTTCGTATCGCCCGTACACTTCTGTGAGAATCTGTGTAATCTGTGGTGAGTTATCCTCCTATCACCCACTCCCCAATATTCCGTTCTTCCTTCTCGAAGGCTACACCCACCTTCACTACTTTCCGCCCGTCCGCCTGATAGGGCAGCAGATATCCCTTTTCATCAATCTGCCTCAAGGCAGCCTCGGCGCTGTCGTTCAGTTTGAACTCAAACACGTAGATGTAGTCCGGTGTCTTCACCACCGCATCGGCACGCCCCCGGGCACTCCGGACCTCCGTTTCCGTAAACTGCCCCATAAGTTGGAAGACGAGGTAGAACACCGTCTGATAATGCCGCTCCGTACGGTCGTTCAGGTCGTAGGGGATACCGGCAAAGAAGCAGCGCAGGCGCGTGAGGAAAGCGTCTACATCGCCGCTCTCCAACTCGCGGATGAACTTGCCGATATAGAACGAGGTGTCTGTCTGGGCTATAGGAGTGTAGAAGGGACTGACGAAGTTGAGGAAACCATATTTCACCTCCTCATTGGGGAACCCCAGCGTGTACATCCGGAAGCGCTCGTCGTAGTCCTTAATCGTCAGATATCCGCTCTGATAAATCATGGGTATCGGATTGTTTATATCCGCGCGGTCGTCGCTCAGCGAAGCCTCATTCACCTCAATGCCCTCCATCTCCCTCAGGTCGAAATCGGTCTTCTGCAGCATCTCCACCAGGAAGGTGGGCGTGCCGCTCGCAAACCAGTAATTGCCATACGAACGCTTCTGCAAGGCACTCAACACGCTGAAAGGATTGTACATGGAGGTGAATTCCTCGTCTTTGGTGAACCGGTATCCGTCATATTGGCGAGTCAGCCGATCCATCACCTGCCGGCAGGTCGCATCACTTTTCACTGCCAAGGCTTCCAATTCGGGAGAGAAGGTAGCTTCTATCTCCGCACGGGTCATGCCGCAGAGGGTGTTATAGTCGAGGTCGAAACTGATATCGTTCAGTTGGTTCAGATTACTGAAAATGCCCATTTGCGCGAACTTGGTCACTCCGGTAATGAAGACGAACTGCAACCAAGGGTCGGCATCTTTGAGCACAGTATAGAAAGCGGTCAGCGTCTCCCTGAAATCGTGTTGCAATTCCTGATTGTCGAACGAACGCAGCAAGGGTTTGTCATATTCGTCGATAAGCACCACCACGCGGCGCCCCGTCTGTTCGCAGGCGCGCCGGATGACGGTCATGAAACGTCCGGAGTGCGTAATGCCTTCTCCTCCCGTCCGGTATAACTCTTCCCACTGCCGCAACTGCCGCTCAAGTATATCGACCAGCCCCTCACGACTGTCATACTTCTCCGCATTGAGGCTGAGATGCAGCACGGGATATTGTAGCCACTCTTTTTCCAATTTCTCGATAGCCAATCCGCGGAAGAGTTCCTTCTTACCTTGAAAGTACGCCTCGAAAGAAGACAGCAACAGGCTTTTGCCAAAGCGGCGGGGACGGCTCAGGAAACAGGGATTACCCGCTTGAGCCAGTCGGTAAATCAATGCGGTCTTATCTACATAAAGGAAATTTTCGGAGCGCAGTTTCTCAAAACTCTGTATCCCTATCGGGAGTTTTCTAAGCGGGGCATTGATCGGTGTATCCATGGGGCATTGAAGTTAGTCTTTTGCAAATGTACACAATTATTTTTTAGATTCTCACATTTGGTTACAAGAATGTAAGGGATGCAACAATTGTCCCTTCTTTATTATCCTTATACCCATGAATACAAAGATAACATTTTCTTTTGTGTTTTACGTGTTGTATATTAAAATTCAACAATCCACTTTTCAATGTTGCGGGTTTTGGCACTGAAGTTTACACCAATCTTAAAAAGTTTACGGCTGTCTGCCGCAAAAGGTTGCGCATAATGTTTCTCGTTGATCTGGCGGAGAGCTTCTTCAGCGGTACCATCCAGTTTGAATTCCATCACATAAATAAATTTATCTGTTTGCAAAACGAGATCGATGCGCCCTTCACTTGTGCGATATTCCACATTGGTATAGAACCCCATTAACTTGAAGACAACAAAAAGCACATTCTGGTAATGGAGTTCCTGCTCGCGAATTATCTCGTAAGTGGTATCCGCAAAGAAACTTTGCAAACGGCGGAAGAAAGAGTCATAGTCTCCGGCGCGAATCTCACGGACAAACTTCTGAACTTCAAACGGAGCTTCTACCTTATCGGTATTCGCATAGTGGGGAAGCAGGAATTTCATGAACCCCTCCTCCACTTCACGGTTCGGGAATCCCAAACGGTAAATTCCAAATTCACGGTCATACCCCTTAATGGTAAGGTAACCGCTTTGATAAATCACAGGAATAGGATTGGTAGAGGAAGAGTCGATGCTGTTCAATACATCCGCATCGGTTTCCACATGCGCCATTTTATGAAGATCATAGTGATGCATCTGCAACAGTTCTACCAAATAGGTAGGAGTACCCGTTTCAAACCAATAATTTCCAAATTTCATTTTATAGAACGTATTCAGCAGGCTGAAAGGATTGTAAATGCCGATCGAATCTTCCACAAAATGATACCCGTCATAGCATTCCTTCAATTCACGGCACACCTCTTCATAACCCATCCTCTGCCTGTCGGCAAGTTCGTACAACTCTTGCTCCAGATTGGTCCGTATTTCCTCTTCAGTGATGCCGCACAATGCCACGTAACGTTCGTCCATCGACAAATCAATCAGATTGTTCAAAGCACTGAACACACTCACTTTACCAAACTTGGTGACACCGGTCAGAAAAGCAAACTGGATGTATCCATCCATTGTTTTGATGGCTCCATAAAAGGCTTGCAACGTCTTGCGAAACTCTTTTTGCAATTCTTCATCCCCGATGGATTGCAGCATAGGCTTATCATATTCGTCGACCAGAATGACTACACGATGCCCCGCCTGCTTGCAAGCACGCTCTATGACACCGGCAAAGCGCAGAGACAAAGAGCGCTCCGAAGGTTCAGCTCCATAGAGTTTCTCCCATGCCACAATTGCTTTCTCCAATATATCCTCAAGACTTTGCAGTGAGTCATATTTCTCTATATTCAAATCCAGATGCAATATCGGGTGTTTTATCCATTCTTTCTCGAGCTTTTCCATCGCCAGCCCTTCAAAGAGCTCCTTTTTTCCCTGAAAATAGGCTTCGAGGGTAGAAACAAGCAAACTTTTTCCAAAGCGACGGGGACGGCTCAGAAAATAATAACTCCCGGTCTTTACCATTTGATAAACCAATGCTGTTTTATCAATATAGAAAAAGCCCTCTTTACGGATTTTCTCAAAATTCTGTATCCCGATAGGATAGATTTTATTGCTCATATTCTTTTATTCCGGATAAATAACAGACAAACTTATAAATACAAAGATAACATTTTCTTTTGTATTTTACGTGTTGTGTCTTAAAAGAATGGTTTTGAGTATTATTCACCACAGAGGACACAGAGGACACAGAGTTTTAATCTCTTGTTTATTAGGACATTTAAGAGAAATATATCCTCTGTATCCTCCGTGTACTACCGTTTCGAAAAGAATGCGAACGGGGCGTATAGCGAAATATATCCTCTGTGTACTCTGTGGTGAATTATATTACCCCAAATACAATCAAATCAGTGCTGCAATACCGGTTCCTATCAGGTTGGCATTGCTCATGTTATTGATATGAACTTCCACATCTTCCAGTTGGAGTTCGCGAAGAAGTTCCTGCAATTTCTCCATCACAAGAATGTTGTAACTTTTATCTTTCCGGCTCTCACTCCAGAAGAGGCTTCCTTCGGCTATCAGACAAATCCGATGAATATCTTTGTTGTATGATTTCAGCAATGCGATCAGTCCGGCAAGGGACGCGGCAACCAGTTGGGCCGATCTGCTATAGATCCAACGAGCCACCTGCACATAAATATCTTTATGGATATCCGGATAGTTCATGATGGCAGTCAGCTTCCGGGCATCGAACTTTTCTTCAAATTCATCCAACGGAAAGGCCGCTTTCAAGATATCCCCTAAATACATGCCGGACACCGCTTTCTCAAAACGCTGTTTGCCCATGCTGTCGGACATTGCATCCACCGTATCATCCACCGCTGTCAAGAATGGCGGATGAAAGTTGCCCGACTCCAGATTGACAGGAATCAAACCCTCTACACTGTATGCCGGATCCAGTTTCTTTATCTTGTCAGCGGGAATAAAAGTGGCCATATTCGTACCGGTCCCGACAATCAGGCCGATATAGGCGTCGTAACTCTTGTCGGTAAGCCCGGCAAACAAACTGGCGATCGTGTCATTCAGAACTTTGATGCCTGTAAATTTTATTTTATTCTTTTCATTCAGATAGTCGAGTAAAGGTTTCCCCACAAACTGCCCGACCATTTTCCGGATATCCACTCCTTTGGTCCAACGAAGCAGCTTTGCATCTCCTCCGGGCACTGATTCGGCGGGATAAGAAAAACAATAGCCAATAGGCATTTCCTCTTCCCGTTTTATCTCCACAATCAGATCGGCCAGTTCTTTGAACAGTTCTTCGCGCGTATAGCCGGGCGACTTCATGACGGACATGTCTTTCTTCCAGCCATTGTTCGGGTAGATGACCGGCTTTTCTTGCGTGAAATCGACAATCGCCACCCGGTAGTTGGTACCTCCCAGATCGAGGACTAAGGCTTTCCCTTTGACGTCGGCCGCCTTGGGCAGAATAAAGGTAGGAATACATTGTATCTCTGCATTTTTTTTACTTAATCCTTCTTCCACTTTCTCCCGGAATGCATAGGCAATTCCTTTGAGTTGTTCGTTGTCCAGTTTGAAAATATTCTTTTCCATGGTGTTGGTTTTATGTATGGATGATCTTTATTTCTGTAAATAACAACTGAGGAGGATTTTTGCTCAAAACCGGGATAAAAACGATTTCACCACAGAGGACACAGAGGACACAGAGTTTTTTTAGACAGAAGAACAAAAGAACAGATAATTCTTTATTGGTTCATCTGTTCTTTCGTCTGAAAACAAATAGAGCGCAGCTAATTAATCTCTGTGTCCTCTGTGTCCTCTGTGGTGAAAGAACAGAACAAAACCCATGCAAGCATTCAGTTCCGTTACATAGTAAAAAAGTCTTTCTCGATAAGCTGAGAATATGCTACTTTGCCACGTAAACAAAAACAACAAGAATGAAAGACTTAAATTTTGACTGGCTGCTGAGTGGAAGCTGCCTGCTGTCGGACGTGGCGATGGCGTATTTTACAACTTGTGTTTATCCCCGCTCGGCGGGCAGACAGATGCGTGAGCAGATAGAACGATATCCGGACTTGCATGCCGAACTACTGGAAGCAGGATACAAACGCTCCAATACACTGCTGACACCCCGGCAAATCTGTATCGTGATACAGCATTGGGGAATGCCCGACACGGTGTACCAATGGCTACGCGAACATCCGGAGGATCGGGTCCAAAAACTGTTCGCCGATCGCAAATTCGACTGATATATGTTAATATATCTTTTTGCTTATTATTTATTTATGTGCAGGTCTGCATGTTGGCGGCTTCCGGAACAGCCTCCGTAAACAACTGACGGACAACGGACTACAAGTCCGAAAGCATGTTGGTGTCCGTGTTGGTGATTTGGAGGCTCTGAATGACGGCAACAGAGGGTCTGAAAGGGTGAAAACAAGGCTCGGTTTCACCCCGGTAGAGTGTGCGTAGGACGGCAATAGGAATCGCCGTACACTTTTGCACCAATCTGCACCAATCTGCACCAATCTTTTGCATCCTTGCCCTTCTATGCGTAGCTTTGTCATGCCGTTCGGAAAAGGACGGCACATTCAATAACCTTTAAAACGAAATTCCATGAACGCACCGACCGAGACAATTCTGAAAAAAGGATATATCCTGATTCCCAAATCCATGATCGAAGATTTCTTCAAAACCGGATCGCAAACCGAGGGCTACCTGGAAGCATGGATACAGGTATTGACGCGGGTCAACTACTCCGATACGGAGGTTTGTGTACAAGGCAACCGGATCGTTTGCCGGCGGGGTGAAACCGTATATACCTACAAACAGTGGGAAAAGACACTGGGATGGAGCCGATACCGTACCCGACACTTCTTCGAAACGTTGTTCAAATCCGGAATCATGGAGGCGGTAGAGAATCCCGCCGGAATCACCCTGCTCCGGGTAACAGACTATGACCTCTGGACCGGACATAAAAAAGCCACCACCACCCGGGACAGCCATGCGATGGAAGGCTTTGCCGACTTCTGGGATCTTTATCACCGGGTCACCCAAAAAGATAAGATAAACATAGCCCGTGCCCGGAAAGAATGGAAAAAACTGACAGTAACGGAAAAGAAACTGGCACTGGAAAACATCGAGGAGTATTACACCCACCAAAAGGACATACGCTTCTGTAAACAGGCAGCCACATATCTGGAAGATAAGGCGTTTCTGAACGAATACGAATTTTAAGATTATTCACCACAGAGGGCACAGAGAGCACAGAGTTTTAAGCTTTTATTATGGGATATTGAAGAGAGAGAAATTTCTCTGTGCCCTCTGTGTCCTCTGTGGTGAACTATACCCCAAACCATATACCATCTAAACAATATGCTACAACCCCAAGCACCCGAACTCGAGGAAACCATCCTCGGAGCCTGCCTGATTGAAAAAGAAGGCATGGCACTGATTGACGAACTGCTGAAACCGGAAATGTTCTATGTCACCCGTCATCAACTGATTTACGCCACATTGCAGGCGATGTTCCACACCGGTACGAACATCGACATCCTCACCGTCACTGAGGAGCTTCGCAAACGTGGAAAGCTGGACGATGCCGGAGGGCCGTTCTACATCACCCAACTGAGCAGTCGGGTGGCAAGTTCGGCACACCTGGAATATCACGCACGCATCGTTCACCAAAAGTACATCCGAAGGGAAATGATCGTGGGATTCAGCAAACTGCTGACACTCTCCGGCGACGAAACCATCGACCTGACAGACACGTTAGTGGATGGACACAACCTGCTGGACAGGCTGGAAGGGGCATGTGGGCACAACAGGCAGTTGCGCGATATGGACACGCTGATGCAGGCAACCCTGACCGAAGCGGAAGGACGCATGCAGAAAAATAAGGACGGAGTGACCGGAATCCCCACCGGACTGGCCGAACTGGACAAGATGACAGGAGGATGGCAAAACAGCGATCTGATCACCATCGCTGCCCGTCCGGCAGTGGGGAAAACCGCCTTTGCACTCCATCTGGCAAAAGCTGCGGCAACGGCCGGACACCACACGGTGGTGTACAGCCTCGAGATGCAAGCCGAGCGGTTGGGCGACCGCTGGCTCCTGTCGGCAGGAGAAATGGACCCATACCTCTGGCGAAGCGGAAAGCTATCACAGGAAACATGGCTACAGGCCAGGCAAACGGCCGGAGAACTGGCAAGGCTCCCCATCTGCGTAGACGATAACCCGGATATGAGCATGGACCGTGTACGCTCGAGCGCCCGGTTGCTGCAAAGCAAAGGGAAGTGTGACTTTATCATTATCGACTACCTGCAACTGTGTGACATGCGCACCGAACAAACCAACCGGAACCGGGAACAAGAGGTGGCACAGGCAAGCCGTAAAGCAAAATTGCTGGCCAAAGAGCTGCACATCCCGGTCATCTTGCTAAGCCAACTCAACCGTGGCTCCGAAAACAGGGCGTACGGACGTCTGGAATTAGCCGACCTGCGTGAGAGTGGAGCCATCGAACAGGATTCCGACCTGGTGCTCCTCCTCTATCGTCCGGCACTGGCACATCTGGCAACAGACAAACAAAGCGGATATCCGACGGAGGGACTGGGAGTAGCCATCATCGCCAAACACCGCAACGGGGAAACGGGAAACGTATACTTCGGACACAACAAGAGCATGACAAAAATCGGCGACTACGTTCCGCCCATGGGATGGATAAAAAAGAATGCCAGATAGAGGCTCCGTTTTCTTAACATACACATCGTTATTTTCATCATTTTACTTGACTTTGCCTGTTTGATTTCGTATCTTTACGTAGTGATTGAGACAAGAAATTTATTAACCTAAACCTTAACTTTTTATTGTATGGAAGTATCAGTGGAGCGCTATCAGCGCAAGAAGTATGTCAATCAGGAGAACTCTCCCGTGTTGTATTACATCCGTCAAAAGGCCGGAACAGCCAAAATCGTAGATATCGACGCACTGGCGGAAGATATCCAGACCAATTGCGCCCTGACAACGGGCGATGTGAAACACACCATAGAGGCGCTGGTGGAACAGCTGCGAAAGGTGCTGACGCAGGGAAACAAAGTGAAAATAGAAGGACTGGGAACCTTCCACATGACGCTGACCTGCCTGCCGGGCGAAACCGAGAAGGAGTGCACGGTGAAGAATATCAAGCGGGTGAACGTGCGGTTCATACCCGATAAGGCAATGAAGCTGGTGAACGCCAGCCGGAGCATGACCCGAAGCCCGAACAACGTGAACTTCGCACTGGTATCGGCAGGAGGAAACGCAGAAGGCGGAGGAAGCGGAGACGGGGGCATTGTGGACGACCCGACGGCATAAATCCGCACCACAGATTACTCAGATTTACACAGATTTAAATTTTAAGTTCGATTACAGAGAAAATAAATCTTTATCTGTGATAATCTGTGAAATCTGTGGTGAAACAAACTTAATACAGCAAAAACAATGAAGAAAATACAAAAAATACTGGAATGCCTACTGGCATTCCTGATGTTTCTCCGCGGGGGGAACACCGAAAAATAGAACCGGAACTATGAGAGAAATCAATCTGATCGTTATTCACTGCTCCGCAACCAGAGAAGACCGCTGCTTCACGGAGCATGACCTGGAGGAGTGTCACCGAAGACGGGGATTCGAAGGAGCGGGCTATCACTTCTACATACGCAAGGATGGGAAGATCATCACTACCCGACCGGTGGAACGGGCCGGAGCGCATGCCAAGGGATTCAACGCACACTCCATAGGCATCTGCTACGAAGGAGGGCTGGACTGCAACGGACAACCAAAGGACACCCGGACAGAATGGCAAAAACATTCGATGCGGGTACTGGTGAAAGTATTGCTGAAGGAGTATCCCGGAAGCAGGGTATGCGGACACAGGGATCTGAGTCCGGACCTGAACGAAAACGGAGAGATAGGACCCGAAGAGTGGATCAAGGCATGCCCGTGCTTTGAGGTGAAAGAGGAAAGCTTTTAAATTCACCACAGAGATTCACAGAGTCTCACGGAGTTTTTAATGTTTTTCACCACAGATTACACGGATTATCACAGATTTATCTATTTCTCAATCTGTGTTAATCTGTGTAATCTGTGGTGAGCTCCGTTCATTTTTAAACTATTAAAAAATCTCAGCTTCACAAATATAAAACAAATTTATTATTCAAATCATTCTTACTCAATCATAAAAACGTAGGAGTAAACTCTATTCCAAGAGCACGAGCTATGCGGAAAAAACTTGAAATTTGAATATCCGTCTCTCCTTTTTCCACACGGGCAATATAACTTCTTGCAGTACCAACCTTTTCAGCCAGTTCCTGTTGAGTTATCTTTAATTGCTTTCGGCGATCACGTAATATCTCGCCGTAATACCATGCTATTGACTTCTCATGAAAAGTTGTGCGAGACTCAGTTCCGACCTCCCCATATTTGCTGTCCAGCAGTTCACCTGCCGTATGCAATCCGGCTAATTTATTTTCATCTAACTTTCTCATAGCTCAAAGTCTTTTAATATTCGTTCTGCAATCTTTATTTGTTTACTATAATCCTTTGTGGACTTCTTTAAGAAACCATTCAGAAGTAGTATTTTTTTTGAAAGAATGATATTATCATTATCAACAGCAAAAAGAATAGTTCTGTATTCATTGGTATTTACAGACACCCGCATCTCGTATAAATTTTTATTTTCCAAGTGCTTCACAAACTTCGTGCTAAGTACATACTCAGTTCTAATAATATCCATCGTATGCTCAAATTTAACCTTTACTTTATCCTGTAACATACTATAGAATTCAACAAATTCATCCGAGAAATAAAGTTCACGTATATCGTTACCTTTCTTATCTGTTGCTTTCATACCACAAATGTAACCAATTAGATACAATTAAACAAGCAAAATATAAACTCTTGCGAATATTTAACGCTGACTGTTATCTTAAAGCAACGGTAAACGGTAAACAAAAAAAAGGAAGCTGAATCAAATGATTCAACTTCCTTTTTCTTTGAGCGGAAAACGAGACTCGAACTCGCGACCCTAACCTTGGCAAGGTTATGCTCTACCAACTGAGCTATTTCCGCAATGTAGTGCCCAGAACAGGACTCGAACCTGCATGCCTCTCGACACACGCACCTGAAACGTGCGCGTCTACCAATTCCGCCACCTGGGCATTGACTAATCAGGAATCTGCTGTTTAAATGGAGAGGAACAGATAACCGACATTCTTGTTGAGCGGAAAACGAGACTCGAACTCGCGACCCTAACCTTGGCAAGGTTATGCTCTACCAACTGAGCTATTTCCGCAAAACAACTTTAATAAAGAATGTGAAGAGAAGGAGACTCGAACTCCCACGACAGTAATGTCACTACCCCCTCAAAGTAGCGCGTCTACCAATTCCGCCACCTCTCCAATCTCGATTAAAGCTTTGAACTATTCTCACCTTTTGTGCCCAGAACAGGACTCGAACCTGCATGCCTCTCGACACACGCACCTGAAACGTGCGCGTCTACCAATTCCGCCACCTGGGCAAAAGGTTTCCAACATTTCAAAGAGAGCGGAAAACGAGACTCGAACTCGCGACCCTAACCTTGGCAAGGTTATGCTCTACCAACTGAGCTATTTCCGCATTTGCAACCGTTGTTTCTCGATTGCGGTTGCAAAGGTAGGCATTTTCTTGATATCTGCAAGCATTCGGGATACTTTTTTCTCAGGAAAATGTGCATTTTGTTTTTGCCAAACGACAAATGTTTTGATTATCAACTCATTCTATTGCGATAATCTTCATAGGAAAATTGCTTGAAGATTTCAGCATTTCCACTCGCCGTCCACAAAGCAATGGCAGGATGGTGAATCCCGTTGAACATATTTGTTTTTACCATCGTATAATGTATCATATCTTCAAAAACGATACGTTCGCCGATCTGCAATTCATGATCGAAACTCCAGGAACCCATATAGTCTCCGCTCAGGCAGGAATTACCTCCGAGCCGATAGACAAACGGTCCCTCCTCTCCCATCACCGCCCCGCGAACGGCCGGTTGATAAGGCATTTCCAGACAGTCGGGCATGTGACAGGTAAAGCTGACGTTAAGAATGGCGGTACGGATACCACGGCTCTCGACAATATCTACCACCTCGGAAGTCAGTACCCCGGTTTGCCAGGTGAAAGCCGAACCGGGCTCAAGGATGATGCGCAAATACGGATAACGTTTCTTTAAGCCCTGCAACAAGCCTATCAGGTGCCCGGTATCATAATCTTTACGGGTCATCAGATGTCCGCCTCCCAGGTTGAGCCACTTTATCTGAGAGAACCACGGGGAGAACTTCTCTTCAAGATGTTGCAAAGTACGCTCGAGTTCGAACGAAGATGATTCACAATGGCAATGGCAATGAAAACCCTCGATCCCCTGCGGCAACTGTTCGGGCAGCAGATCGGCAGTGATGCCGAAACGGGTGCCGGGAGCGCACGGATTATAGAGTTCGGTCTCCACTTCGGAATATTCGGGATTGATGCGAATGCCGCAAGAAATGTCACTGCCTCCGGCTACGGTCATCGGGTAGAACCGGTGGAACTGCACCATGGAATTGAACGTGATATGACTGCTGCAACGCATGATTTCCAGAAAGTCGGCTTCGGTATAAGCCGGAGAATAAGTGTGTGCCTTACTGCCGAACTCTTCGAGTGCCAGGCGCGCCTCGTAGACGGAGCTTGCCGTGGAATGTCCGATGTATTCCCTGAAAATAGGGAATGAACGCCACATGGCAAAAGACTTGAAAGCAAGGATGATTTCAACTCCGGCCCGGTCGGCCACACTCTTTATCAGACTGAGGTTCTTTCTCAGCAATTCTTCCTCCATGATATAGCACGGAGAGGGAAATTGGGTAAAATCTATCATAGTCAACTACAAGGTTCACCACAGAGGACACAGAGGACACGGAGTTTTTATTTTCCAGGTTTATAGAAAGATCTTAAATTCTTCCTCTGTGAACTCTGTGTTACTCTGTGGTGAATAATTATTCTATTACTTTAAATCTCGCAAAACGCAGCAGCAACTGTTTATCGCCCGCATTACGGAAATGGATCGTTGCTTTGGCATTGTCGCCCGAACCTTCGACACGAATCACCTGACCTATGCCGAAACGCTCGTGTTCAATGGTCTGCCCGGGTTGTACACCTGTAATGCCGGCTCCGGGAGCTACCGATGGGGATACCGTGGTACCACTCACCCTCTTCAAGTTACGGGGGACGGTCGGAGCAATGATCTGCTCCTTCGGACGTTCACGCTGCGGACGGTCGGCAGACGGACGGGCAGAAAAACGCTCGGCAGACGGACGGCGGGAGTATCCCTCCTCCATTTCGCGGCGGAAACGGCCGGCTCCTTCGTCAACGCTACGGCCTAAAGCTGCCTCCTGCGGAAGTTGCAGGAAGCGGGTGTCGATATCCCTCAGGAACCGACTGGGACTGCCGCACTCCATCTTTCCGTAACGGAAACGGGTTTTGGCAAACGAGAGGAAACAGTGTTCCTCGGCACGGGTGATGGCGACGTAGAACAGGCGGCGTTCTTCTTCCATCGCGCGCGGTGAATCGCCCGCCATGCCACTGGGGAAGAGATTCTCTTCCAACCCTACCACAAATACATTGCGGAACTCCAGCCCTTTGGCAGAATGCACCGTCATCAAAGTCACCTTCTCACCATCTCCCTCCTTATCGGAATCCTGATCGGTGAGCAGGGATACTTCGGAGAGAAAGTCGATCAGTGAAACATTTGTGTTCCCCTCTTCCTGACGCATGGCACAGAAATCATTCATACCGTTCACCAGTTCCTCGATGTTCTCTTTGCGGCTCAGGTTTTCGGGCGAATTGTCCTGACAGACGTCATTGATAATACCGGACTGGCGGATGATTGCCGTACCTATTTCATAGGCATTCTTCTCCGCCACCTCGGTCATGAACTGTTCGATCAGTTCACGAAAGCCTTGCAACTTGGTGTGTGTATTTTTATTAATAGTAAGTCCGTAAGTGATGGGGTCGCACAGCACAGTCCACAGGCTGACATTGTTGTCGGTGGCGGCTTTGATAATCTTCCCCACCGTAGTATCACCGATACCGCGTGCCGGATAATTGATAATCCGCTTGAACGCCTCTTCGTCGTTGGGATTGACCACCAGACGGAAATAAGCTATGATGTCTTTTATTTCCTTACGCTGATAGAAAGAGAGGCCGCCGTAAATCTTATAAGGCATGCTCCGCTTACGCAAGGCCTCCTCGAAGACACGGCTTTGGGCATTGGTGCGGTAAAGGATCGCAAAATCAGAATAGCCATAATCGTGTTCGCGACGCAGCTGAGCGATTTTATTGGTCACGATATCGCCCTCTTCCACATCGCTGTAGGCTTGGAATACACCGATGGCTTCCCCCCGTTCTTTCTCGGAGAAAACCTCTTTGGGGATCTGCCGCTCGTTCTTTTCGATCAAGCTGTTGGCTGCACGGACGATGGTCTGGGTAGAACGGTAATTCTGCTCCAGCTTGAAGACTTTTGTGTCGGGATATATCTTGGTGAAATACAAAATATTGTCAATGTCGGCTCCCCGGAAAGAGTAGATGCTCTGCGCATCGTCACCCACCACACAAACACGCTGATTCTCCTTAGTGAGCTGCAACACAATGCTGTGCTGCGCATAGTTGGTGTCCTGATACTCGTCGACAAGCACATAACGGAACTGCTCACGATAGCGCGCCAGCACTTCGGGAAAATCGCGGAAAAGAATATAGGTATAGACCAGCAAATCATCGAAATCCATTGCTCCGGCTTGCCGGCAACGCTCCCAGTAACGGCTGTAAATGTCGCGTATGGCAGGCATCTTGACCGCAGCATCTGCCTCGTAAGCCTCCTTGTTGGTAGCATAGCCCGAAGGAGACACCAAATGGTTCTTGGCATTGGAAATGCGAGCCTGTACACTGCCGGGTTTATAGGTCTTTTCGTCAAGCCCCATCTCCTTGATGATGGAACGGAGCAGGCTCTTGCTGTCCGCCGAGTCGTAGATGGTGAACTGTGACGTAAACCCGATGTGGGATGCCTCGGCACGAAGAATACGGGAGAACACCGAATGGAATGTACCCATCCAGAGATACCGTGCACGCTGTTCGCCCACCTGCCGGGCAATGCGCTCTTTCATCTCACGGGCGGCTTTGTTAGTAAAAGTCAGTGCCAGGATGTTCCAGGGATTGTAACCGTTCTCGAGCAGATAGGCTATCTTATAAGTAAGTACGCGTGTCTTTCCGGAACCGGCACCGGCAATGACCAGTGAAGGACCATCACCGTAGAGCACCGCTGCACGCTGGCTTTCATTAAGTTCTTCGATATAGTCGGGCATAAAATTTATCTGTTAAATCTCTATTCACTGGCAAAGATAGAGGAAAGTTTGGACAACTCCGAACATTTAGGCCCTATATCCCGTTATATATTTATAGAAATGAAATAAAAGATTTGAATTTATGAATACATTATTAATGTCTTTAATATTTACAACCATGACTTACGAAATGCCTAAACTTCCGTACGCAAACAATGCGCTGGAACCTGTAATCAGTCAGCAGACCATTGATTACCATTATGGTAAACATCTTCAAACATATGTAAACAATCTCAATAGCCTCGTTCCGGGCACCGAATTTGAAGGAAAAACAGTAGAAGCCATCGTAGCTTCGGCTCCCGACGGAGCCATCTTCAACAATGCCGGACAGGTGCTGAACCACACACTCTACTTCCTGCAATTCGCACCGAAACCGGCGAAAAACGAACCGGAAGGTAAGTTGGGAGAAGCCATTAAACGCGACTTCGGAAGCTTTGAGAACTTCAAGAAAGAATTTAATGCGGCTGCCGTAGGATTGTTCGGTTCGGGATGGGCCTGGCTGTCTGTGGATAAAAACGGGAAACTGCATATCACCAAAGAAGCCAATGGAAGCAACCCGGTGCGTGCCGGACTAAAACCGCTACTGGGATTCGATGTGTGGGAACACGCTTATTATCTCGACTATCAGAACCGACGGGCCGACCACGTAAATAAACTGTGGGAGATCATCGACTGGGATGTAGTGGAAAAACGACTGTAATTCAGAAGTATTCACCACAGAGGACGCAGAGGACACAGAGTTTCAAATTCGGGAAAAGAACGAATTTGACTCTGGTGTCCTCTGCGTCTTTTGTTTCCTCTGCACCACTCTCTGCCTACTCCGTGGTGAAATAATCCCTGATTTACTTTTTTCTTATCTCCTTTTTCACTTACTTTGCTCCCGTAAAGACAAAGGGGTGCCACCCGGTGGCTGAGATCATACCCTAAGAACCTGATGCAGTTAGTACTGCCGAAGGGATTGTGTATTTCTTCTTATCGTTTCTCTCCGCATGCACTCTCTTTGTATTTACTTTCATTTATCTATAAATACATATACGAATATGAAAGTACAAGTGAACAACAAAGAAGTGGAAACTACCGCAAGCACCATCACCGGGCTTGCCACGCAATTGCAACTTCCCGAAAACGGCATTGCCATCGCTGTGAACAACCAAATGATCCCACGTCCGCAATGGAACGAATTCAGCCTGCACGAGAATGACAACCTGATTGTGATTAAAGCAGCCTGTGGAGGATAAATCATGCTGAGCCTGCAATTTATCACTCACCAGACCGGGAAATACTCTTATTTCGAATCGGCATGTATGGCCCTCGAAGGAGGATGCAAATGGATACAACTGCGCATGAAAGAGGCATCTCCGGAAGAGGTGGAAACAGTAGCCCGGCAGCTGAAACCTCTTTGCAAGACACACGGGGCCATCCTGATTCTTGACGATCATGTGGAACTCGCCCAAAAACTGGAAGTGGACGGAGTGCATCTGGGCAAAAAAGACATGCCTGTCAGCGAAGCCAGAAAAATCCTGGGCGAAGCATTCATCATCGGAGGTACAGCCAATACTTTTGAAGACGTGAAAATGCACTTCAGCGCCGGTGCCGACTATCTGGGCATCGGCCCGTTCCGGTTTACTACAACCAAGAAGAACCTCAGCCCCGTACTGGGACTCGAAGGATATACCTCTATTTTATCGCAAATGGATGAATGCGGCATCCGGATTCCGGTAGTCGCCATCGGAGGCATCGTAACGGAAGATATCCCTGCCATCATGAAAACAGGCGTAAACGGCATCGCCCTCTCAGGAGCCATCCTGCAAGCGCCGAACCCGGTAGAAGAAACAAGAAGGATTCTAAACATATAAGGAAATGAATCGAACTCACCACAGAGTACACAGATTTTCACAGATTCTTTAATTTAACTCTCAGTAAAATAAATTATTAATCTGTGAAAATCCGTGTAATCTGTGGTGAGCTCAAAACAAAATCAGAAATGGAAAAGCTAATTATTGCGGGACGTGAATTCAACTCCCGCCTCTTCCTGGGAACAGGAAAGTTCAACTCAAACGAATTGATGGAACAATCGATACTGGCCTCGGGCACCGAAATGGTAACAGTGGCCATGAAACGTATCGACATGGAGAATTCGGAAGACGACATGCTGAAACATATCGTGCATCCACACATCCAACTGCTGCCCAATACCTCGGGAGTGCGCAATGCAGAAGAAGCGGTGTTTGCCGGACAAATGGCACGCGAAGCCTTCGGGACCAACTGGCTGAAGCTGGAGATACACCCGGATCCGCGCTATCTGCTGCCCGACTCGGTAGAGACTCTGAAAGCAACCGAACGACTCGTGAAACTCGGATTTGTGGTACTGCCTTATTGCCAGGCCGACCCGGTACTCTGCAAACAACTGGAAGAGGCGGGAGCGGCCACAGTGATGCCGTTGGGAGCACCGATCGGAACCAACAAAGGTTTGCAGACCAAAGAATTCATCCACATCATTATCGAACAGGCGGGTATCCCGATAATAGTGGATGCCGGAATCGGTGCGCCGAGCCATGCGGCAGAAGCGATGGAGATGGGAGCATCGGCGTGTCTGGTAAATACTGCCATTGCCGTAGCCGGCAACCCGGTAGAAATGGCAAAGGCCTTCAAGCAGGCAGTCGAAGCAGGACGAATGGGCTATGAAGCAGGACTCGGCATGCAGACTACCGGATTGGTGGCAGAAGCAAGTTCACCGCTGACGGCATTTTTAAACGAATAAAAAAACAGTCCCACCTCTAATAACGAATTTATGGAACAAAGAATAAAATTCCCCCGCTCCGAGAAAGTATACCTGTCCGGAAAACTTTTCCCCGAAATCCGCGTAGGTATGCGGAAAGTAGAGCAAGTGCCCAGCACCACTTTCGAAGGAGAGAAAAAAATCATAACTCCCAACCCACACGTATATATCTATGATACAAGCGGACCTTTCAGTGACCCGGACATAGAGATTGACCTGAAAAAAGGTCTCCCCCGGCTACGGGAAGAATGGATACTGAAAAGGGGGGATGTAGAGCAACTTCCGGAGATCAGTTCGGAATACGGACGGATGCGGCGGGACGACAAAAGCCTCGACCCTCTCCGCTTTGAGCACATCGCACTGCCCTACCGGGCCAAATCCGGGAAACATATCACCCAAATGGCATATGCCAAACAAGGTATCATCACTCCGGAAATGGAATATGTGGCTATCCGCGAAAACATGAACTGTGAGGAACTGGGTATCGATACTCACATTACTCCTGAATTTGTATGCCGGGAGATAGCCGAAGGACGGGCGGTTCTGCCTGCCAACATCAATCATCCCGAAGCCGAACCAATGATTATCGGCCGTAACTTTCTGGTAAAGATCAATACCAACATCGGTAACTCCGCAACCACGTCGAGCATCGACGAAGAGGTGGAGAAAGCGATGTGGAGCTGCAAATGGGGAGGTGACACGCTGATGGATCTTTCAACGGGAGAAAACATACACGAAACACGGGAATGGATCATACGCAACTGCCCGGTTCCGGTGGGTACGGTACCCATCTATCAGGCACTGGAAAAGGTAAACGGCAAAGTAGAGGACCTGTCCTGGGAACTGTATCGCGACACACTGATAGAACAGTGCGAGCAGGGAGTGGACTACTTCACCATTCATGCGGGAATCCGCCGGCACAATGTGCACCTGGCGGAAAAGAGGCTTTGCGGAATCGTATCCCGCGGCGGGAGCATCATGAGTAAATGGTGCCTGGTGCACGACCGCGAGAGTTTCCTTTACGAACACTTTGACGACATCTGTGATATTCTGGCACAATATGACGTAGCGGTATCATTGGGAGACGGTTTGCGGCCGGGTTCCACCCACGATGCCAATGACGAGGCACAGTTTGCCGAACTTGATACCATGGGCGAACTGGTGGTGCGCGCCTGGGAAAAGAACGTACAAGCCTTCATCGAAGGGCCCGGACACGTGCCGATGCACAAAATCCGCGAGAACATGGAACGTCAGATCGAGAAGTGCCACAATGCCCCGTTCTATACACTCGGCCCGTTAGTGACGGATATTGCACCAGGATACGACCACATCACCTCTGCAATCGGTGCGGCACAAATAGGCTGGCTCGGAACAGCCATGCTCTGCTACGTGACGCCCAAGGAGCACCTGGCATTGCCCGATAAAGAAGATGTACGCGTCGGAGTGATCACCTATAAGATTGCCGCCCATGCAGCCGACCTGGCCAAGGGGCATCCGGGAGCCCAGGTACGGGACAATGCGTTGAGCAAAGCACGCTATGAATTCCGCTGGAAAGACCAGTTCGACTTATCGCTCGACCCGGAACGCGCATTCTCTTATTTCCATGCCGGACGACACACGGACGGAGAATATTGTACCATGTGCGGACCGAACTTCTGCGCAATGCGACTGAGCCGGGATTTGAAGAAAACTAAAAAACAAGAATAAGACCAACTGTCATGGAAAGAACAGACGAATACCGGAAAGCATTGGATGTACCCATCTCCGAACTATCCATAGACCGGATCATTGAGGAGATCCGCCGGCAGCCGGAGAACTTTGAGGCCCTCTATCATCTGACGACAGACGAGAAGCGATTGGTCTCCTGGCGGGCACTGTGGGTATGCGATAAACTTTGCAGGCAATACCCCGATTGGTTCGCCCCGCTCCGGGAAGAACTGACCGGAAGGCTGGTGACCTGCAAACACGATGGTTCCAAGCGCCTGCTTCTCTCCATACTCTACCATGCTCCCGCCGAAGAAATCCCATCGGTTGAATTGCTTAACTTCTGTCTGGATTGCATGCTGTCTCGCCACGAAAGCATAGGCGTGCAATCCTTAGCCGTCCGAATGGCCTACCACCTGTGCAAGCACGAACCCGAACTGCTCAACGAACTGCGGACCATACTGGAAAGCACAGATACGGAACTGTATTCGACCGCTGTAAAAACGACTGTGCGGAACACATTGAAGAAAATAAATCAGAAGAATAAAAAGAAAAAATAAAATGTTTTCAGATGAATTAGAAAAGATTTCCTGGGAAGAGACGACTAAAATCATCTATTCCAAAACCGACGCCGATGTGCGCCGCGCATTGTCAAAGGAACATTGCGATGTAAACGATTTTATGGCATTGATTTCGCCGGCTGCCGCCCCCTATCTGGAGACTATGGCGCGTCTCAGCCGGAAATATACGCTGGAACGCTTCGGAAAGACAATTTCGATGTTCGTTCCACTCTATATTACAAATTCTTGTACAAACTCGTGTGTATACTGTGGCTTTAACCACAATAATCCGATGAAACGGACCATCCTTACGGAAGAGGAAATGGTAAACGAGTACAAAGCGATCAAGAAACTGGCTCCGTTCGAAAATCTGCTGTTAGTAACAGGCGAAAATCCTGCCAAAGCAGGAGTAGATTACATTGAACGGGCCCTCCTGCTGGCAAAGCCTTATTTCTCTAATCTGCAAATTGAGGTAATGCCACTTAGAGCAGAAGAATATGAACGGCTTACGTATGCCGGACTGAATGGAGTCATCTGCTTTCAGGAGACTTACAACAAAACCAATTATAATGTGTATCATCCCCGTGGCATGAAATCGAAATTTGAGTGGCGTGTCAATGGTTTTGACCGTATGGGACAAGCAGGTGTACACAAAATAGGCATGGGGGTACTGATCGGTCTGGAAGAATGGCGCACGGATGTCACAATGATGGCCTACCATCTGCGCTATCTGCAAAAGCACTACTGGAAAACGAAATATAGCGTCAACTTCCCCCGGATGCGCCCCTCGGAGAACGGAGGTTTCCAACCTAATGTTGTGATGAACGACCGGGAACTGGCACAGGTGACTTTTGCCATGCGCATCTTCGACCACGATGTGGATATCTCCTACTCTACCCGCGAAAGCGCAGAGTTCCGTAACCACATGGCTACGCTCGGGGTGACTACCATGAGCGCCGAAAGTAAAACGGAACCGGGAGGCTACTTTACCTATCCGCAGGCACTGGAGCAGTTTCATGTCAGCGACGAACGGAAAGCCGTGGAAGTGGATGCCGCACTGCGTTCACTGGGGCGGATACCCGTTTACAAAGACTGGGACACGGCACTGACCCTGACTCAATGCTAACGATAAAGACGAATCATGGAAAGATACAACAGGCAAATCATGCTTCCGGAAATAGGAGAAGCAGGACAAGCAAAACTCAAAGCTGCCAAAGTATTGATTGTGGGCGTAGGAGGACTGGGTTCTCCCATCGCCCTCTATCTGGCGGGTGCAGGAGTAGGTACCATCGGACTGGTGGATAACGATGAAGTAAGCCTCAGCAATCTGCAAAGGCAGGTGCTCTATACGGAAGAAGAGGTGGGAGACCTAAAAGCGATTTGCGCTTCACTGCGGCTCAGTGCCCTGAACCGGGAAATAGAGGTAAATGCCTGTCCGGGACGGCTCAGCAAAGACAATGCCCGTGAATTGATAAGGCAGTACGACATCGTAGTGGACGGATGCGATAATTTTATCACCCGATATCTGATAAATGACGTCTGTGTAGAGTTGGGAAAACCCTATGTATACGGTGCCATCTGTGGTTTCGAGGGACAGGTTTCTGTCTTTAACTACGGGAGCGAGGCACAACGGAAAACATACCGTGACCTCTATCCGGATGAAAAAGAGATGTTGCGTATGCCTCCTCCTCCCAAAGGGGTAGTCGGAGTAACACCGGCAGTGACGGGCAGTGTGGAAGCAACCGAAGTCCTGAAGATTATCTGCGGATTCGGCGAGGTTCTGGCAGGCAAACTATGGACAATTGACTTACGGACATTGCAATCTAACATATTTTCACTATAAAGGTTGGTTTCTGAGTAAGTTAATTACTAACTTTGCTAAACTTAACAGTTTAACAACAGAAATGAAACTTATCGTAGTAACGACGCCTACTTTCTTTGTAGAAGAAGATAAGATTATCACTGCTCTCTTTGAAGAGGGATTGGATATTCTGCATCTCAGGAAACCGGAAACGCCGGCTATGTATTCGGAACGCTTGCTCACACTGATTCCGGAAAAATATCATAAACGCATTGTCACCCATGAACACTTCTACCTGAAAGAAGAATTCAACCTGATGGGAATTCACCTAAATGCCCGCAACCCGAAAGAACCGCATGACTACTCCGGGCATATCAGTTGTTCCTGCCACTCGGTGGAGGAAGTGAAAAACAAAAAACACTTTTACGACTATGTGTTTATGAGCCCGATTTACGACAGTATCTCAAAAGAAGGATATAACTCGCCTTACACGGCTGAAGAATTGCGTCAGGCAGGTAAAGACAAAATCATCGATGGCAAAGTAATGGCTTTGGGAGGCATCACGCCGGAGAATATACTGGAAGTAAAGGATTTCGGATTCGGAGGTGCAGTGGTTTTAGGAGACTTGTGGGGTAAATTCGATGCCTGTTCCGACAGAGATTATCTGGCAGTGATAGAACACTTCAAGAAACTGAAAAAGATGGCGGACTGAGCCAAAGAATAACGGACTAAATAAAATAGGGTGACTTCCTTATGAAGGGAAGCCACCCTATTTCGTTGAAACCTATTTGATTAAAATTCGTAATGGAATCCGAATGTTAAGTCTTCGCTACTTGCGCTAAAGCCGAATCCGCTGTTATTCATATAGTCGTCCTTATAACCCAAGAAACCACATTTGGCAACCAAACTGAAATGTTGGTTCAGTTTTATGGCAATACCCGGTTTCAGACCGATCTCAAAACCGTTTATTGCATCTCCGCCATCTTTCACCTTAGTGGTAGCAAAGCCAAACCCACCATCGATAAACAGACGTACAATCTTGTTCTCGTAATAAGAAAAGCGTGCATAAGGAGCAATAGCAAAAGAATTAATCGTTTTATGACTTATATAATCATGGTTAAACTGGAGTTCAACGCCCAGTGCCCATTGTTCACTCAGGTTGTATCCGATTTCCGGAGCGAGCTTGAAAGAAGTAGTATTAGCGTCATCATTACGCCACAAACCTAC
Organism: Bacteroides sp. HF-4919; assembly: GCF_018860125.1. NCBI lineage: Bacteria > Pseudomonadati > Bacteroidota > Bacteroidia > Bacteroidales > Bacteroidaceae > Bacteroides > Bacteroides sp. HF-4919. The sequence goes on along the minus strand of NZ_JAHKNF010000003.1, from coordinate 227,121 downwards.
GGTACCTCCCATGTAAATGTCCTGAGCTTTGACAGATAAAGTTGCAATAGCAACAAATAAAAACAATACAATCTTTTTCATCTTCTTAGTAGTTTTAATTAAATGTACCTATTTTGAAAACAAACAAAAGAATTATTTCACTTTTGTTTCGGGTCGCAAAAGTATAGTATATTCATTAATTAAACAACTATTTCCGCCACTATTCGCTGAGTGAATATAAAAGAAAAGCCGCTTGTAGTTGATTTACAGCGGCTTCTCTATTTTAATATTTATCGGTTTCTCAGAACTTATAACCTACACTGATCGAAACATTCAGATTTTTACCATTTACGTCGTCCATTACATCGACAAATCCGAACTGGCCGTCAAGCCCTACGATGATCTTGCCAAACTCCGCGGCCACACCGATACCCAAACCTACATCGCCACGTTTCAGCAGACCGTCGTCGCCAAAGGTATCAACTTCCAAACGTCCTTTACCTAAATCGACTTTAGAATTACCCCCGATACCGCAAGCAAAATAAGGACCGGCACTCAACACAATATTGGTATTATCGGCCACTTTGAAACGCGCCGCAGCCATAACCGGCAGTTCCAGATAAACAGCATTCACACTCAGTTCATCCTTCTTGACACCTTTGGAAGATACGAACAAAGAGGGTTGCAAAGACCAGATTTCATTAAATCCATACTCCATACCACCGCCTATCTTGAATCCAACTTTGGCATTCATGTCAAAATCACCGGTATAATTACTGATATTCATTCCCACCTTGGCATTCCAGCTCACTTGAGAAAAGCCCACAACCGAAACAAGGGCAAACAATACAAACACAAGATTTCTTTTCATAATTCTGTAATTTTAGTTTGTTAAAAATATAATAAGTAAGGTTTCATAAGATAAAGGAAATATTTTTATTTGAATTATACAAATATTCACTCTACATTTTATCCACTCCCCCTGCTTCTGCTTTCTCTTATTCTGTTTCCATAAAAAAACGAGGCTACCCTTTCACGGGTAGCCTCGCCTAACCAGTTATCTGAAATCTATTTAGTCTTCGATAGCTGCTTGTGCCGCTGCCAGACGTGCAATAGGCACACGGAACGGAGAACAACTAACGTAATTCAAACCTACTTTATGGCAGAACTTCACAGATGAAGGCTCACCGCCATGTTCACCGCAGATACCGCATTTCAAATCCGGACGGATAGCACGCCCTTTTTCGGTTGCCATACGTACCAACTGGCCTACACCATTCTGGTCGAGTACCTGGAACGGATCTACCTTCAGGATCTTCTTCTCCAGATAAACCGGAAGGAAAGAAGCGATATCGTCACGAGAGTAACCGAAAGTCATCTGAGTCAAGTCGTTGGTTCCGAACGAGAAGAACTCGGCAGACGAAGCGATACGGTCGGCAGTCAGAGCTGCACGAGGAATTTCGATCATGGTTCCAACCTTGAAGTCAATGCGGTCTCCCACCTCTTCGAAAAGCTTTTCTGCTTCGGCACGGATCACACTTTCCTGCTGCTGGAACTCGTAAAGAATACCTGTCAGCGGCACCATGATTTCAGGATGTGTTTCTATTCCTTCTTTCTTCAGTTCAAGAGCGGCACCCAAAATGGCACGAGTCTGCATCTGTGTGATTTCGGGATACGTATTTCCCAAACGACAGCCACGGTGACCCAACATCGGGTTGTGTTCGCAAAGTGATTCTACACGCTGCTGGATATATTGCAAACTTACCCCCATCGTATCGGCCATTTCTTGCTGTCCTTTCAGATCGTGAGGAACGAATTCATGCAAAGGAGGATCGAGCAGGCGTACGGTCACCGGACAACCGGCCATAGCCTCAAAGATTCCTTTGAAGTCGGCTTGCTGATACGGAAGGATCTTAGCCAGTGCTTTGCGGCGCCCTTCAGCATTTTCTGCCAGGATCATTTCACGCATAGCCTTAATTTTTTCACCTTCAAAGAACATGTGTTCCGTACGGCAAAGGCCTATACCTACCGCACCGAAGTTACGGGCAACCTCAGCATCATGCGGAGTGTCGGCATTAGTACGTACTTGCAGGCGGGTATATTTATCGGCCAACTTCATCAAATCGGAAAAATCACCCGATAACTCAGCAGCCTTCGTTTCTACTTTACCTTGGTAAACTTCACCCGTACTACCGTTCAAAGAGATGAAATCACCCTCTTTCAGCAACACGCCGTCCACTTCTACTGTACGGGCTTTATAGTCGATGTTCAGTGCACCGGCTCCCGAAACACAACATTTACCCATACCGCGGGCAACCACGGCTGCATGTGAAGTCATACCTCCACGTGCGGTCAAAATACCTTCAGCAACTGCCATACCGGCCAAATCTTCGGGTGAAGTCTCGATACGAACCATCACAACGCGTTTTCCGGCAGCATGCCATTCGGCTGCATCGTCAGCAAAGAATACAATCTGACCGGTAGCAGCACCCGGAGAAGCCGGCAAACCGCGAGTCAGCACTTTAGCCTGTTTCAAAGCAGACTTATCGAATACCGGGTGGAGTAATTCATCCAGCTTATTGGGTTCTACACGCATCAGGGCAGTCTTTTCATCAATCATTCCCTGACGGAACAGATCCATTGCGATCTTTACCATGGCAGCACCGGTACGTTTACCGTTACGTGTCTGAAGGAACCAAAGTTTGCCTTCCTGAACGGTGAACTCCATGTCCTGCATATCTTTATAGTGATTTTCGAGCTTAGTCTGCAATTCGTCCAGTTGTTTATATATTTCCGGCATTGCTTCTTCCATAGAAGGGTATTTCGAAGCACGCTCTTCTTCGCTCACACCAGCCAACTGAGCCCAACGCTGGGAACCGATCTTGGTGATCTGTTGCGGAGTACGGATTCCGGCAACAACGTCCTCGCCCTGTGCATTGATCAGGTATTCACCATTGAAAAGGTCCTCACCTGTGGCAGCATCACGTGAGAAGCAAACACCTGTAGCAGAACCATCGCCCATATTACCGAATACCATTGCCTGAACACTTACGGCAGTACCCCATTCGTCAGGAATTCCTTCCATCTTACGGTACAGGATGGCACGTTCATTCATCCATGAATTAAATACGGCGCAAATTGCTCCCCAAAGCTGTTCGTATGCACAAGTCGGGAAATCCTTGCCGGTCTGTGCTTTTACAGCAGCTTTAAATTTCTTCACGAGTTCTTTCAGGTCTTCTACCTCAAGCTCGTTATCCAGTTTCACGCCTTTGGCATGTTTCACCTCTTCGATGATGGCTTCAAACGGATCCTGGTCTTCTTTGTTAACAGGCTTCATACCCAATACTACATCACCATACATCTGTACGAAACGACGGTAAGAATCCCATGCAAAACGGGCATTTCCTGTTTTACGGGTCAAGCCTTCAACCACTTCATCGTTCAAACCCAGGTTCAGGATCGTATCCATCATGCCCGGCATGGATGCACGCGCACCCGAACGCACAGAAACCAGCAACGGATTCTCTACGTCACCAAATTTTGAACGCATCAGGTTCTCTATATTTGCAATGGCTTTTTCTACTTCTTCTTTCAGGAGAGATACGACCTTTTCCTGTCCCATCTCGTAATATTCGGTACAAACGTCAGTTGTAATTGTGAAGCCCGGAGGTACGGGGACACCGATCAGATTCATTTCGGCAAGGTTCGCACCTTTACCCCCAAGTAAGTTTCGCATACCGGCTTTTCCTTCTGCCAGTCCATTACCAAAGGTATAAACTCTTTTTTTGTCCATAATACGATTTTAAAGTTATTAGTTGTGATTCTTTTCTGTTCGCAAATCTAAGGATATTTCGCAAACCAGAAAACTTTTATATGAAAAACTTTCTATCAAAATGCAATTTCGACATTGCAATCTGCATTATTTCACTTCATATAGAGAAATACGAAAAAAAATACCTACTTTTGCGAAAGATTTTATTAATATGGCGTAGAATGGTGATTTTATATATTCACGCTTTATACATAAAGAAATCATTTTAATATAATTCAAGGAGTATTGTGGCTAGAAAGAAAAAAGAACTTCCCCTGCTGGAGAAGGTGACAATAACGGATGTGGCTGCCGAAGGAAAAGCCATCGCAAAAGTAAATGACCTGGTAGTTTTTGTGCCTTACGTAGTGCCGGGCGATGTGGTGGATCTGCAAGTCAAAAGAAAAAAGAATAAATATGCCGAGGCCGAAGCGGTGAAGTTTCACGAACTCTCGCCGATACGTGCCGTTCCTTTTTGCCAACACTATGGCGTATGCGGCGGATGCAAATGGCAGGTATTGCCTTACGCCGAACAAATCAAATACAAACAGAAACAGGTGGAAGATAACCTCCGTCGCATCGGCAAGATCGAATTACCGGAGATCTCTCCTATCCTGGGATCTGCCAAAACCGAATTTTATCGGAACAAACTGGAATTTACCTTCTCAAACAAACGCTGGCTGACAGCAGAAGAAGTGAAACAGGATGTAAAGTACGACCAGATGAATGCAGTGGGATTCCATATCCCGGGAGCATTCGACAAAGTGCTGGCTATCGAAAAGTGTTGGTTACAAGACGATATTTCCAATCGCATCCGAAACACAATCCGTGATTATGCTTACGAGCACAATTACTCTTTCATCAACCTTCGTTCACAGGAAGGAATGCTCCGCAACATGATTGTGCGTACTTCAAGTACCGGCGAACTGATGGTAATTCTAATTTGTAAAATTACCGAAGAGCATGAAATGGACCTCTTCAAGCAGTTATTGCAGTATGTGGCCGACCAATTTCCGGAAATAACCTCTCTCCTATACATTATTAATAATAAATGCAACGACACCATCAATGATCTCGATGTACACGTATTCCGTGGCAACGACCATATCTTTGAAGAGATGGAGGGCCTGCGTTTCAAAGTGGGACCGAAATCGTTCTATCAGACCAATTCGGGGCAGGCATACAACCTCTATAAGGTAGCGCGCGACTTTGCCGGATTAACGGGTGGCGAACTGGTGTATGACCTGTATACCGGAACAGGAACCATTGCTAACTTTGTATCGCGACAGGCACGGCAAGTGATTGGCATCGAATACGTGCCCGAAGCCATTGAAGATGCGAAAGTAAATGCGGAAATTAATGGAATAGAGAATACGTTGTTCTTTGCCGGAGACATGAAGGATATCCTGACTCAGGACTTCATCAATCAGTATGGACGTCCGGACGTAATTATCACCGATCCTCCCCGGGCAGGAATGCATCAGGATGTGGTAGACGTAATCTTGTTTGCCGAACCAAAACGAATTGTATATGTTAGTTGTAATCCGGCAACGCAAGCCCGTGATCTTCAGTTGCTCGACGTTAAATACCGTGTGAAAGCAGTGCAACCGGTAGATATGTTCCCACATACCCATCACGTGGAAAACGTAGTGCTGCTCGAACTTAAATAAGGAAACGAATATGAAAAGAATGAAACGAACTCCGGCCGAAAAGGCACGTGCGCAATATACAGGTTATCTGGTGAAAGAGCCTATGGAACTAATGGACTTCCTCGCAGCGAAAATGCCTGATGCCAGCCGTACCAAGCTAAAGTCACTGCTCAGCAAACGAATCGTACTGGTTGACAATGTGATTACGACACAGTTCAACTTCCCTCTGCAACCGGGCATGAAAGTGCTTATCAGCAAAGATAAGAATAAAAAGGAATTCCGTCATCCGCTGCTGAAAATCGTCTATGAAGACGCTTATATCATCGTAGTAGAGAAAAAAGAAGGCTTACTCTCTGTTGGCACCGACCGGCAAAAGGAACGCACAGCACAGCATATCTTAAGTGAATATGTGGGGCGTTCGGGGCGTGGAAACCGTATTTTTGTAGTTCATCGTCTGGATCGTGACACCTCAGGATTGATGATGTTTGCCAAAGATGAAAAGACACAACGTACACTGCGTGACCACTGGCATGACATCGTGACGGACCGTCGTTATGTAGCAGTAGTTACCGGCGAGATGGAAAAGGACAGCGACACCGTCGTATCCTGGTTGACAGACCGTACCTTATATGTCAGTTCAAGCAGCTACGATGACGGTGGTTCCAAATCAATCACCCACTATCGCACTATCAAACGCGCCAATGGATATTCATTGGTAGAACTGCGACTGGAAACCGGACGTAAAAATCAGATACGTGTACATATGCAGGATTTAGGGCATCCTCTGATCGGAGACGGGCGTTACGGTATCGACGGCGGCCCCAATCCTCTCGGGCGTCTGGCGTTGCATGCTTTCAAACTTTGTTTCTATCATCCGGTAACAGATCAGCTGATGGAATTTGAAACTCCTTATCCCCCGGCATTCAAGAAATTGTTTCTCAGAAAATGATACTAAAATGGGCGTGAAACAACTATTTCACGCCCATTTTGATATATCCCACCTGTCAAATATAAGTATTATTCCATCCTAAGCTCAAAATTAAATCCCGGTGCATTGTCCGAAAGATAAAAGATACCGCTCAGCCGATCTCCGTATACTCTTACGTCATCCATAAAAGAAATACCGTTAGTTCCGTAATCCAACACTAAATTACGATTATAAGAGTCGCCCCAATACCACCGGAAACGATACTGATCATACAAAGCGCCGTCAGAAGCATAAAACTGGGTTTCCACCCCAAAACCGTCAAGCCCGAATTCAAAGGTACTAAACAAGGCTTCACCGTTATCGGCATTCATCCCCACATCGCCTGTCCATGCCCGTCCGGCAATGACATATTCAATCTCTCCCTGATCGTCTTCACAGGATGCCAATCCGACAGCCAGCAGCAGTACCAGCAGAATCTTTAAATAGCCTTTCATGTTTCTATCTCCTTCTCTAAATTAGTTTCTGTTGTATTTTGAATCAACAAATACAACGACCTTTCCGTTCAGCTTTCCGGAAAGATTATGTTCGCGCACCCACACATTATCAAAATAAGTCATCCCGTTTACGCCATAGTCAAAAACAATTCCTTCCATCGAATCGTCTATCCAGGACCAAGTCAGATTATTTGTTTCTGTCCGGTAAGGTTGGTTTTCATTCAAATGATAATAAGCATAAGTTTCTGCCAGCCGTCCGCTATCATCAAACTTCAATGTATGGCGCACCCATTCATCCGCATCATTTTTATCAGAATCATTCACCCAAGTCTTTCCGCATAACTTTGCATTACTGTTTCGCAAATAATCATCTGAATAATACTTGTCGCCACAAGAGCTCAAGCCTACTATAGCTACCAATAAAAGCAGCGTCTTCATAAAATTCAATGTCTTCATAAGTGTCATTTGTCATTAAATTAATAATACAAGGGACAAATATAAGGATTGTTTTCTAATAAAAAGGAAATAGGATTAATAAAAACATTTCAAACAAATAAAAACCACATTGTTCGCTTCGGAGGCATTCTGTTTACCTTACCTGAATTTTCAAAAAGAAACCTTTAAGAGGAAGTAAGCTACAGATTGCTTCATTTATAGAAGAATCGCTAACTCTATATAGAAACAAAAGTCCTCAGATAGAACTTATATTTAATAGAAAACGGATAAAAAAAGAAATAACATACACTTTTATCACTATCTAATGATAAATATGCAAAAACACTTAGACCTTTATTAATATCCTCTAAGTCTTTTGTTAACTTCATCCAAGTCTTTTATTAACTTCGTCTAAGTATTTTGCTAACTTCATCCGAGTCTTTTGCTAACTTCATAATCCCCAAAGACGTTTCCCACTGTATAAGACCACTTTTTTTATTTATTAGCACTCGCAGAAGCAATCATACAAAAATAACATATACGTGCATAAACATAGACATTCATAACACAATAAACGATATTAGAACTATCAATAAACGATATCACAGTAAAACAATGGAATAACATTCTTTTTGAATTATACAAATTCCGCTATTTCGCGTTCTTTTCCACAAGGATTGATATAGGACCTGAAAAATCAAATCTGAGCAGCATTAAAATACAAAATGACAAAATGAGTTATTGAGTATTAATTGCTACTTTTCACCTCCGACTCGCAGAAATAATCTTTCCCGATACACAGCATTTCCCCTTTTTATTCCCTACATTTGTGCTACGAATAAAAAATCAAGATAGTAAAATGAAAAAGTTTATTAAAGGAGTCCGGTTTACTCCTTCCAATTATCCGGATGAAATAGAAGATAAGATACAGAAATACAGAAAACAAGGCTATAAACTTCCCCCACGCAAAGTGCTCCGTACGCCGGAACAGATTGAAGGTATCCGTGAAAGTGCCAAAATCAATACGGCGCTGCTTGACCACATCGCGGAAAACATTCGTGAAGGAATGCCTACAGAAGAGATCGACCGATTGGTTTATGATTTCACAACAGCTCACGGTGCTATTCCCGCTCCTCTTAATTATGAAGGATTCCCTAAAAGCGTCTGTACCAGTATCAATGATGTGGTATGCCACGGAATACCCAGTCCGACCGAATTTCTGCAAAGCGGAGATATAGTCAACGTGGACGTATCGACTATTTACAAAGGCTATTTCTCCGATGCATCACGTATGTTCATGATCGGTGAAGTCAGTCCGGAAAAACAAAGACTGGTGCAAGTTACCAGAGAGTGTATGGAAATCGGTATAGCAGCCGCACAGCCTTGGGCACGGTTAGGAGATGTGGGTGCCGCTATTCAGGAACATGCCGAGAAGAACGGTTATAGCGTGGTCCGTGACTTATGCGGGCACGGAGTAGGTATCAAATTCCATGAAGAACCCGACGTAGAACACTTCGGACGCCGGGGAACAGGAATGTTAATTCTTCCGGGCATGACTTTCACCATCGAACCGATGATCAATATGGGAACGTATGAGGTCTTTGTCGACTCTGCTGATGACTGGACAGTCTGCACAGACGACGGATTGCCGTCTGCACAATGGGAAAATATGATTCTGATTACTGAAACCGGAAACGAAATATTGACTTATTAAATGGAACTGACTCTCCTCTTGATTATTGCAGCCTTGCTGGTTGCCCAGCTTGTATTGACACTAACCCGCAACAATCGCTCGCAAAGCGAAGAGATGCAACGGGCATTGCGTCAACAAATGCAGGAAAACCGGGAAGAGTTGAATCGCAGCATTCGTGAGTTGCGCATGGAAATGACGCAAACCCTGAATCAGGGTTTACAACAGTTGCAGGACGCCATGCATAAGAACATGATGACCACCGGAGAACTGCAACGCCAGAAGTTCGACGCAATGGCACGTCAGCAGGAAACGCTGATACAGTCTACTGAGAAGCGTCTGGATGACATGCGCGTGATGGTTGAAGAGAAATTACAAAAGACTCTTAACGAACGTATCGGACAGTCCTTCGAGATAGTCCGTTCGCAACTTGAAAACGTGCAAAAAGGCCTGGGAGAAATGAAGTCTCTCGCACAAGATGTGGGTGGTCTCAAGAAAGTTCTGAGCAACGTGAAAATGCGCGGGACCTTTGGAGAAGTCCAGTTAGGTGCTCTTCTGGAGCAGATGATGAGTCCTGAACAGTATGAAGCAAATGTCAAGACCAAGAAGAGCGGAACCGAATTTGTAGAGTTCGCCATCAAACTTCCCGGGAAAGACGATGCAAACAGTACCGTTTATCTGCCAATCGATGCAAAATTCCCAAAAGATGTTTACGAGCAATATTATGATGCCTTTGAGGCAGGTGACGCTGTACTGATGGAATCATGCGGGCGTCAACTGGAAACAACCATAAAAAAGATGGCAAAGGATATTCATGACAAGTATGTCGACCCGCCGTTTACAACGGACTTCGCCATCCTGTTCCTCCCCTTTGAAAGCATTTATGCAGAAGTAATCCGCCGCACAACTTTAGTGGAAACACTACAAAAGGATTTCAAGATTGTCGTAACTGGGCCAACTACTTTGGGAGCTATACTGAACAGCCTGCAAATGGGATTCCGGACACTTGCCATACAGAAACGTACTGGTGAAGTATGGACTGTATTGGGAGCCGTAAAAACTGAATTCGGAAAATTCGGAGGACTGCTTGAGAAGGTGCAGAAAAATCTGCAAAGTGCAGGTGACCAATTGGAAGAAGTAATGGGAAAACGCACCCGCGCCATCGAACGCAAGCTCCGGCAGGTCGAAGAGCTCCCACACGAAGAAAGCCGGAAAATCTTACCGATTGACGATGGCGGAGAAGATGATTAATTGATAAAGCAACGAGATATAAGGTCATGGAAACAACACTTAAGGATCAGTTCATTACCTTGTGGGATACTTATTTTCCACAAGCCGGACTCCCCATAGCATTTGAATACTCGGCAGATACACAGAATCTTCCGGTAGTGGAAGCTCCGAAAGGACATCGGTGTATCATTGCCCAACTGACACAAGTACAACGAGGAAAAACTCTCTGTATACAGGCAGATTCTGTGGGATGCCGGGGTGGAAAACGGTATACAAGCTTTACGGACAAGATGTTCCCCGGGTTTGAATGTTTCCTTTCACACAATGGGCAAGGAGAAGGAGAACGATACAAACAAACGCCGGAATTGGCTGCGGAGGCTCTGGCACAGTTACCCGTACTTCCTATCAAGGGGGAAAACCTGATTTTCAAGCGTTGGGACAAACTGGAAGCAGAAGACACACCGGAAGCGGTTATTTTCTTTGCATCTGCCGATGTTCTCTCCGGATTGTTCACACTGGCTTGTTTTGACAATGCAGATCCTGATGCAGTGATTGCTCCTTTTGGTGCAGGCTGTGCCTCCATTATCTATCATCCGTACCGGGAACAACTGGACGGAACCAATCGGGCAGTGTTAGGATCATTCGACCCTTCGGCACGCAAATGTATGAAATCCGACCTTTTGTCTTTTGCCATTCCATTTAACAAATTCAAAAAAATGGTGTTGCAAATGGAAGAAAGCTTCCTGAAGACAGCTACGTGGGAAACTATTAAAAAGAGAATGGACAAATCCAATCAGTCTTAAATAAAAGAGCTATTCCGGAGAGTTGTTTCACCGGAATAGCTCTTATCAAAGTAACCGAAACCGGTTCTTCTTACCAGTTCTCTCTGAGTATCTGTTTCATTTTCAACACTGTCCCCATATTACATTCACGATCAACCTTGACCCTCACACTAAGTTTCCGACCATCTTTCAGTTTCTCCCGATAATCGGTTACTGCCTGTTGTAACTCCTCTGCCGTAGGATTCTTCAATTCTTTAAGCAAATCCTTACCGGACATAAAATTCAACTCGATCCCACTCAGACAATCTCCATTTTGGGAGCCAAACTTCTTCAAATTCTCATATTGCGAAACAACGATGGGGAATTCCTTGTCAAGAAAATCTTTACTATCATTACCCGAAGCAATAGCAATGCTGTCACGTATTTCGGTATATGCATCGTAAACCGCCTGCAATGCCTGCCTTGCTTCATCCACGTTGGTTCCTCTGTCACACCAGAACCCAACAATCTGTTCGTCTTTACGACCAGACTTTTCTTTCTCTCTCCGTTGTTTATACAAAAGCTTTTCCTTAACTTTATCCTTCAGATTTTCTTTGAGAACATAATCTCCATCGAACAGCATCACATTCCTGGCATTCATTAGCAATTGATTCATCCGGTTCTCAGGGGTAGTAGGGGCAACCTTCTTTCCAAATTTCCGAAGGTTGTAGGCCTCCTCTTCATTCCTCAACAGTTTCGACAGAGTTTGATAATCCATTGCTTGTTTTTGGTGCAGTCCGGGCACTGTCTGTACAAATGTCTCCTTCACTTCGGGCCGGGCGAACGCATAAAGCGTTCCGGCCATCACGGGCACAAAAAGCAACAGCTTCAAACGTGCCCACCCATTGGTTCTTTCTTTCAACATCATGGTGATTCGGTTTTTAAGTTTACTGTGATTGAAACCGTTGGCCATAGAGTAGAGCCTTGTACCAACAGCCTTTTTCACTAACAAAAGTTGATATCTCGTTGCATCGATGCCATTATTTATCACTCCGTCGTCTGCCTCAAATTCGTGAACTTCCTGTAACTCACGTTTCAACAGCCACACGGCCGGATTAAACCAGAATAGAATGAGAAGAAGTTGAATCCACAATAAATCCAGCGTATGCCAACTACGCAAATGCATCACTTCATGCAGCAGAATTTCTTGTGAATGACCATAATCCGCTTCAGAAATCACAATAACCCTCCCCCAGCTAAAAGAACCTACCGTTTGAGAAGTCAATGCCAATGTATACTTTCCGTATCTGCTCCTCCTGGCATGTAATATCAGACGCCACATACGAATCGCAGACAGTACAAAGCCTAAGAACACTACGACGCTCCCTATCAAATAGACAACTCCCCCTACTCTTATTAATTCATGCCGGAATGTGATATCAGGAGAAGTATGTCGTACCCTTTCAGGCGAGTTTGCCAACCGCCCCATTCCTCCTTCCTGAACCAACTCCAACGAAGAATCGGAATAACCTTCTTCCACCAATACACGATGGATGACCTGAAAAGGAGTATGGAAGAGATGCTCTTCCTCAGTAGTAAACTCCATCAAAGGGAGGACGACACATACCGACATCCCCACCAGCAATGTCAATCAGTTAAAGCGAAAGAAAATGCTGCGGCTCAGCAACGCCCGATAAAACACATAAAATAATATCAGGCAGAAAGCTGACTTGAGCAGGTAAAACAAGAAAGTTCCCATAAGATTATTTTTTACGTCCTTGTTCTATCTGGCGAATCAAAGCTTTCAGGTCTTCAACAGATAACCCTTCTTCCTCAATAAATGCCGATACAACATTGGTGTAGGAATTATCATAATATTGGGAAACAACTTCATGAAGAGCGGAGCGCTTATACTGCTTCTCTGAGATCAAGGCAAAATACTGATAGGTATTGCCATAAGCTTTATATCCGACAAACCCTTTCTCTTCAAGACCCCGTACGATAGTAGATACTGTATTATAATGGGGTTTGGGCTCGTCATAATACTTCAGAAGTTCACGGACAAACATTGCACCTTCTTTCCAGAATATGCGCATGATCTCTTCTTCTTTGGCAGTAAGTCTTTTCATCGTAATTAAGAATTAAAAGGTTCTGATACCACAAAGATAACAAATCATTCAGAACAAACAACTGCAACCATTAGTTATTCAACTAATGCCATAAGTTATTTAACTAATCTTAGCAGGAGATTAGAAGACTACCTTATTATATAAGAAGATCATCTTTTCCGGGGCAAGACCCAATGCAAAACCAGATATCCCAATATACCTGCTATTACCGTACCGGACAAAACACCGAGTTTAGCTTGGTTCAACAATACGGGGTGAGTGGAGCCAAACGAAAGATTGGCAATAAAGAGTGATACCGTAAAACCAATGCCTCCCAATAATGCCACTCCGGATATGTTCTTCCAGTTCATCCCTAAAGGCATTGGAGTGAGTCCACTCTTGATGGCCAACCAGGTAAAAGAATAAATCCCAAGAAACTTGCCAGCCAACAGCCCCAGAGCAACCGCATAGGTAACTCCGCCAATGACCTCGCCTTCACCACTGAACATAACACCGGCATTGACAAAAGCAAATAATGGAAGAACAAGGTAATTCACCGCACCATGAAGATTATCTTCAAGTGATTGAAGCGGACTGATGACTCTGTCGGAAGCCGACTCAACCTCCTTCAGCTTAGCTATCTGCTGGTTGGTCAATACGATATTATTTGCTCCCATTTCGGGGAATGTACTGATAATACGCCGGATACGCTCAATATAAGTACCGACATTCAACTGAGGTTTAGCGGGAATGACAAAAGCCAGAATGACACCGGAAATCGTACTATGGATACCCGATTGCAGGAAAAGATACCAGATAACCACCCCAACGACTAAAAAGAAAATCTTATTAGTGGCTCCTTTCTTACCTATAAAATATAACAGTACGTAAAGTAATGCCGCCCATAACAAATACTCATAAGCCACATGTGAACTGTAAAAGATAGCAATCACCAAAATACCGCCTATATCATCGACTACCGCAAAAGCTGTAAGGAAGATTTTCAAACTTAGCGGCACACGCTTGCCCAACAGACTGAGTACTCCCAAGGAAAAGGCAATATCGGTCGCCATGGGGATAGCCAACCCTTGTCCTCCTTCAGTGCCCGGAGCACAAATCATGGAATAGATTACAACAGGCACTACCATTCCGCCACATGCGGCTATGAATGGCAGTGCAGCTTTACGAAACGAAGAAAGCTCACCTACCAGCAACTCCCTCTTAATCTCCAACCCGACCATCAGGAAAAAAATCGTCATCAATCCGTCATTGATGAACTCAATCATTGTCAGATTGTGTCCCGCATGCGAAAGTAAATTAAAGCCTCCGATACGGAAATGAAGTTCGTGCGACAAAAATTCCTGATACACCGGTGCCACAGGAGAGTTAGCAATTACCGCAGCAGCAATCGCTGTTACAAATAATAAAATACTCGCCGTAATATTCATCGACGAGAAATCCTTCATCGAACGTAAAACTGTCATAATATGTATTTATAGAATTAGGTTTAAGTAACTTTATGCCTTTGCTAAGTTGTATAACTCCGCAATGCCAACTTCTTCACCCATAGAACAAAGATGCCGGTCAGGATCAGGTTTAACACGATCGTAAGCACTGAGATCACTAAAGCAGGGCCACCCAGATTGTATCCAAGGGCAATAAAAATAATTCCGGCTCCTACTTCACCACGGGTAAACATACCGATAGAAAGTGCCAGTCGTTCGCTGAACTTCCGGTCCCGGTAAAAGAATACGGGGAATAACTTACCTATGTTTGAAAGCAGTGAAACAATCAACACATGCAACGTTATCATTCCCCATGACATCATTTCCTGTGAGCCTGTCACCGAATGGGTTCCGGCATGCGTCTCTGCAAAGTTCACCCCAATAAAATGCGGCATACTGAGTCCGACTAAAAACATAAACAGGAACGAGACTCCCGTCGAAACTTTGTGCTCCACCGGAGTATCTATCTCTTTATGTTTCATGATCATACCCAGCACAAAAGCCGGCAACAGCACTTCGATATGAATGCTGCCCTCTTCGCCATACAACTGCTTGCTGAAGTAATAAACAGCCTGTGTAGCAACAAAAACAAGTACCGAATAGCCCATTATCGCTTTCCAGTCCTGACGCCAGTTATATTTGCCCAACTGTTTCCAACCTAATGAAAGCAGCAAAAAGACGATAAAGATAACCACAATCAGTTGCCAGCGCATACCGATCATCATTATCTGCAGAGGAATCATCAATAAAATCGTATCAAGGTCATCGAAGATAGCCAGCACCTGAATCTTTTTATAAATCCAACTTGACTTAAGTCCGATAGCAGCGAGCATTGTGAAAAGGATACCTGCCGACGTAGGAGCGGCAAAACGGCTTAACAGCAAATTCTCTTTCCACGCCTCCCAACTATTCCAAAACTCAGGAGGAAGAAGTACAAACACATAATAAAGGGCAATCAGGAACCAAGGCATAGCGGCAGTAGCCATCGCAATAAAATAATCTTCAGCGTAACTTCGCCAACGGGTCTTATCTACTTCAAACTCACGCCCGACATTAATCATAATAAAACTCAGGCAGACATAAAGAAGAATACTAGATACAGTTTTTACAGCAGCATATCCTTCACCTGCCAATGATGGCAGGAATTGTGATAGTAAAAGGCCAATAATCAAAAAGGCCGAAAAAGACAGAACTTTTCTCATTTTTATTGTTTATCGTTGTTTTAAAGGCAATTGCCAGGGAAAGCTCTGCGGACAGATGGCAATTACCTGGTATATTAGAAACTGGCTGCAACGAAATTTGTTCAGAAAGATTTCTGCTTTTTATCACGTTGCAGCCCTTATTTCCTAATCCAGTTTAAGCACGGCAAGGAACGCCTTCTGCGGCACTTCCACGTTGCCGATCTGCTTCATACGTTTTTTTCCTTTTTTCTGCTTCTCAAGCAATTTACGTTTACGGCTGATATCACCTCCGTAACATTTCGCCGTAACATCTTTACGCACAGCCTTGATCGTCTCACGTGCTATGATTTTGGCACCGATGGCAGCTTGGATGGCAATCTCAAACTGCTGTCTCGGAATCAGTTCTTTCAATTTTTCACACATCCGGCGTCCCATATCGTAGGCATTATCGAAGTGAGTCAAGGTGGAAAGCGCGTCAACCGATTCGCCATTCAACAGAATATCCAGTTTCACCAACTTAGACGGACGGAAACCATCCGGATGATAATCAAACGAAGCATAACCTTTCGAGATACTCTTCAATCTGTCATAGAAGTCGATCACAATCTCGCCCAAAGGCATATTGTAAAACAGCTCGACGCGGTTTCCAGATATATATTCCTGCTTCAACAGCTCTCCCCGCTTGCCAAGGCAAAGCGTCATGATAGGTCCGATATAATCGGTAGTTGTAATAATGGAAGCTTTGATATAAGGCTCTTCTATGTGGTCAATCATTGTCGGATCGGGCATACCGCCGGGATTATGAACTTCCGTCATATTGCCTTGCTTATCGTAGATATGATAAGATACGTTAGGAACCGTAGTAATGACGTTCATATCGAACTCACGATCCAGACGCTCCTGTACAATTTCCATGTGAAGCAACCCCAGGAAACCGCAACGGAAACCGAATCCCAGCGCCAAAGAAGATTCCGGCTGGAAAGTCAACGAAGCATCGTTCAACTGCAACTTCTCAAGCGAAGCCCGCAGATCTTCAAATTCTTCGGCCTCAATAGGATAAACTCCGGCAAACACCATCGGCTTCACCTCTTCAAATCCGGCAATCGCTTTATCACAAGGACGGGCTACATGGGTAATCGTATCTCCCACTTTCACCTCTTTCGAGGTCTTAATACCAGAAATGATATATCCAACATCCCCCGTCCGTAATTCTTTACGGGGAACCATTTCCATCTTTAACACTCCAATTTCATCGGCGACGTATTCCTTTCCGGTATTGAAGAACTTCACTTTGTCCCCCGCACGGATAACTCCGTTCGTGATTTTGAAATAAGCTATAATTCCACGGAAGGAGTTGAATACAGAGTCGAAGATCAAAGCTTGCAACGGTGCGTCTTCATCACCTTTCGGATGAGGTATACGCTCTATTACTGCTGCCAGTATTTCTTCAACACCCATACCCGTCTTACCGGATGCACGGATAATTTCATTCCTCTTGCATCCCAGCAACTCTACAATCTCGTCTTCCACCTCTTCAGGCATGGCACTCGCCATATCGCATTTATTAATGATCGGAATGATTTCAAGATCGTGCTCAATAGCCATATAAAGATTTGAGATGGTCTGTGCCTGGACCCCTTGTGATGCATCTACAATAAGCAACGCACCTTCACAGGCAGCTATCGAGCGGGACACTTCATACGAAAAGTCAACATGCCCCGGAGTATCAATCAGGTTCAAAATATACTTTTCCCCCCTGTATGTATACTCCATCTGTATGGCGTGACTTTTAATTGTAATCCCCCTCTCCTTCTCCAGGTCCATATCATCAAGCATCTGCCCTTCTGTCACTTGAATGGTATTAGTGAACTCCAACAAGCGGTCCGCTAATGTTGATTTACCATGGTCGATATGAGCTATGATGCAAAAATTTCTGATTTTATCCATCTGATACTATTATCTTAATTTAATTTGGTGCGCAAATATACACAAATGCCAGAACATAAAAAAATGCGCTGATAACATATCATAATGTATCAACGCATTTTTTTATTGGGGAAGTAGCCCACTCCTTAGTTCAATGTAACGAAGATTTCACCTTCGATTTCCTGAGTAGAGATCTTGTCTTCTCTCAACAGCCATCCGAGGCCAAGGAACAAATCTTTATCTACCAACTTAGTCGCTTTCTTAATCTGCTTGGCAGTCAGTCCTTCTGTTCCATTCAGTGCATTCCAGATTTTACCTGCAATTTCACCTGCTTTTTCTTTCAACATTTGCTTTAGAAATTTTAGTTAGACATGAGTTAAAACCTGAACAAATCAGATTTTATTTCGGCTGCAAAGATAGTTATAATTATGTTATATAACAGATTATTAGTAAGTTTTTTCTCTTCTTTGTAATGAAAACATCAATTTAACAGCTATTTTTTCTGTTTTTCGAGATATTCAGCCCATATTCTGGCTGCTTCTTCTACCATTTTCGAACAAGGTCTTTTGGCATAGTACTGTTCTGTCCGGGCCTCCGGTTCGGATGAAACCGGCGCTTTCTTCTTTAAACCAAGCAGTTCGCCACAATTCAACGAACCATTTCGTTTCTTGAATTCGGCTGCAAGCTCTTGTACCAAAGCATAATTGGCAGCCTTCCCTTCACGATCGGCTCCGTCGACAGCTCCCTTCTCCAATCCGGCAAGCAGAAACATGCCACAAGCCGCTCCGCACGTTTCACGCATGCGCCCGATACCTCCACCGAACGAAGCAGCCATACGCAGTGCCTGTTCTTCAGTAAATCCATACATATCGGCAAACGCAGCTACTACAGACTGCGAACAATTATAACCGCTCTTAAAAAGCTCAGAGGCCCGGTTTATTCTATCTTCCAGTGTCATTTTATATCTTTTTAATTTCTTGCAAATTTATTAAAAAAGTATCTTTGCCGGCAACTAACCAATGATTTTTATGGCAACAACTTTCGATATACGACTGCCGCACTATCCGCGCGGCTTTCATCTGATCACTCATGACGTCCTCTCCCTTATCCCTGAATTACCGGAAAACGGACTGTTGGTCGTGTTCATCAAACACACCTCGGCAGGCATCACCATCAACGAGAATGCAGATCCGGACGTGCGCCATGATTTTAATACGTTTTTCAACAAACTGGTACCCGATGGGGCACCTTACTTCATCCATACCGAAGAAGGACCGGACGATATGAGCGCACACATTAAGGCGTCATTAATAGGAACATCGGTCACCATTCCCATCCGAAACCACCGGCTCAACCTCGGAACCTGGCAGGGCATTTACCTGTGTGAGTTCCGTGACGGAGGAGACAGACGCAAACTGAGTATCACCATTCTCGAATAATTCAGCCGACTTCCAATGCCATCGGACAATGGTCGGAATGAACGGCATTGTTCAAGATAACGGCCTCTTTCAATAAAGAGCGCACCGGTTCGCTTACCATACAATAATCAATTCTCCACCCCTTGTTCTTAGCGCGTGAGTTGAAACGATAACTCCACCAGGTGTACTCTTGCTTTTCGGGATAAAGCGTGCGGAAGGAGTCGATAAACCCTGCGGACAGGAAGCGAGTCATCCATTCCCGTTCTTCAGGCAAGAAACCACTGTTGGTGGCATTACGTACAGGGTCATGAATATCGATGGGTTCATGACAAATATTATAATCCCCGCAAAGAATCAGATTCGGACGGGATTTTCGCAGTTCGGTCACATACTTTTGGAACGCTTCAAGCCAAACCATCTTAAAAGCCTGACGTTCATCTCCGCTCGTACCCGAAGGATGATAAACACTCACCACCGACAAGTCGCCAAAATCCGCACGGATAAAACGCCCTTCGTTATCATACTCTTCGATACCCATCCCATATTCGATGTGGTCGGGCTCGATTTTGGTCAATATGGCCACTCCGCTATACCCTTTCTTCTGTGCAGAGTAAAGATATGCTTTATATCCAAGCGCCTCGAATGCCTCTGCCGGATATTGGTCGGGTTGCAATTTGGTTTCCTGCAAACAAAGCACATCGGGATTCTCTTCTGCCAACCATTCGGGCAACCCTTTATTCACCGCGGCACGAAGTCCGTTCACGTTATAAGTTATAATTTTCATCGTCTATATTTTATGAGAACAACAACATGATATTCAATACAGTCACTATCGCAGCAATGGCATAAAGCACAAACGTGCTCCATCTGCTGTTTACATAATCTCCCATCACCTTACGCGAAGAGGTCAGACCTACTTGTAAGAAAACGGTAAACGGAAGCTGGATACTCAGCACCATCTGGGAAATGATCAACCCCTTAAACGGATCACCAATAAAGAAGATCAGCAGCAACGCAATGCCCAACGATAAAATGACTCCTACCTGAGAGTGGCTGTCCTTGATGTGATAAGATTCACCAAAGATACCGGCAAAAATAGATCCGGCTGCCATCCCGCTGGTGATTGTAGACGAGATACCTGCCATAAGTAATGCCAGAGCAAAGACAATGGCTGCATTGCTACCAAGCAAGGGTTCAAGCAATGACTTTGCCTGTTGCAATTCTTCCACCTGGATACCGCTTTTAAAGAAAGTAGCGGCTGCCAGCAGA
Organism: Bacteroides sp. HF-4919; assembly: GCF_018860125.1. NCBI lineage: Bacteria > Pseudomonadati > Bacteroidota > Bacteroidia > Bacteroidales > Bacteroidaceae > Bacteroides > Bacteroides sp. HF-4919. The sequence goes on along the minus strand of NZ_JAHKNF010000003.1, from coordinate 206,740 downwards.
ATCATAGCACTGTTGATGGCCCATCCCACAATCATGGAAAAGAGGGTATCAAACAGTTCATACTTTAATACCTTTTTTATAGATGCATCATCTTGCTTGTTATATTCGTGGCTTTGAATCACCTCCGAATGGAGGAAAAGATTATGAGGCATCACCACCGCTCCCAATACACTCATAATGATAAGCATACTTCCTTTGGGTATAGACGGTGTCACCCAACCTTCGATTGCCATAGGCCAGTCAATGTCTACCAGAAAAAGTTCATAAATGAACGACAGCCCGATCACCGATACAAAAGCGATAATAGAGCGTTCGATTTTCTTATATGAATTTGTAAAAAGCATAATGGATACAAAAACAGTTGTCAGCACCGCTCCCCAGATAATGGGAATATCAAGCAGCATCTCCAGAGCGATAGCCCCTCCCAGTATTTCGGCCAGTGATGTGGAGATGGAAGCGAGTACGGCTGTACCCAGAATAGGGCGTGATACCCACTTAGGAGTATACCGTGTGGCAGCCTCCGAAAGGCAAAGTCCGGTCACAATCCCCAAGTGGGCAACATTATGCTGCAATACGATCAGCATGATGGTGGACAGCGTGACCACCCACAACAGTGAGTAACCAAATTCTGAACCTGCTGCAAAATTAGAAGCCCAGTTACCCGGATCAATAAAACCTACAGTAACCAATAAACCGGGACCAATATATCTGAAGACGTCCAAACCTCCCAGATAGCGTTTGTGGTCTTTACTTCTCAAATCTTTAAAAATATTTTTCATAAGGATGTCATGTCTCTTGTTTTTCCTCTAATTTACAGAATGTATCTACAAAGATAGCTATTAATAACAAGCAAGAACCTTGTTCGGTTCACTTTTAACAACTATCTTTGTTCCATATTCACACATTAAAAAGATTAAGCAAATGAAAAAAATCATTCTCGGAGCTTGCGCTGTTCTTTTCACGCTGGCTTCTTGCCAACAAGCTAAACAAAAGGTTTTCGAACTGGCTTCTGAACAAGTAAACAAACAGTGCCCTATCACTGTAGATGAAATGACAAGAATGGACAGTACCACTTATTCGGGCAAAGACAATACATTTACCTATTTCTATACCCTGAGCGGACAGGCTGACGATCCTACCATGTCAGAACAACTGAAGAAATCATTGGAAGAAACCTTGCCGGAAACAATAAAGAACACTGAAGAGATGAAAGTGTACAGAGAATCAGATGTGACGATTAAATATATTTATCTGTCAGGTAAAACGCAAGAAGAGCTGATGCAGGTAACAGTTACTCCCGAGATGTATAAATAAGAAGCTGTATTCTATTAAAAAATAAGGGAGGCGATGAACTGACAGTTCATCGCCTCCCTTATTTTTTAATAGAGCCTTTAAATGGTGCAAACAGAAGCTACGTTCGTAGTTGACAGAGGCTCTGTTTACCCCGAATACAGACTTTGTTTTTTAGAAACCCATCTCGTGCAAAGCACGGCATAGTTGGTCGGGACATGAAGTAGAACGAGTCCCACAACGGACCCCTTCAAGTCTCGTGATCACCTCTGACACAGGCATTCCCGTCACCAAACGTGAAATGCCCTGCAGGTTGCCGTTACATCCACCCCAAAAAGCAATTTCCTTCACGATGCCATTCTCAACATCCAGTTCAATGTTCGTGCTGCAAGTGCCCTTGGTTTTATAAACATATTTCATTACTCTTCGCCTTCGTCCTCAGCAGGTTTCATGTTTGTGTACACATTCTGTACATCTTCATCTTCTTCCAGACGCTCTACCATCTTATCGATCGTGGCACGTTGTTCCGGAGTCAGATCCTTTTCATCATTCGGAATACGGGTAAACTCAGCACCCTTCACTTCGAAACCATTCTCTTCAAGATATTTCTGAATCTGGGCAAATGACTTCGGATCACCGTAAAGTGTGATTTCATCACCATCTTCATCATATTCTTCTTCTACTCCGTAATCAATCAGTTCCAGAATCAGATCATCCATGTCCACACCTTCTTTCTTTGTGATAGTGAACATTGACTTCCAGCTGAACATAAAATCAAGGCTACCCGAAGTACCCAATGTTCCGCCAAACTTATTGAAGACACTGCGAACATTAGCCACAGTACGGGTCGTATTGTCTGTAGCAGTTTCTACAAATACTGCAATACCAAACGGACCGTAACCTTCATAATTCATCTCTTTGTAGTCCTTTTGGTCCTTGCCCATTGCATTCTTGATAGCGCGTTCCACGTTATCCTTCGGCATGTTCTCACGTTTGGCAGTGGCAACTACTGCACGCAGATGCGGGTTGTTTTCAGGATCGGGACCACCGGCTTTTACAGCGATAGCAATTTGTTTACCGATTCTCGTAAATGTACGGGCCATGTTGCCCCATCTTTTCAGCTTGGTAGCTTTTCTATATTCGAACGCTCTTCCCATTGGTTTAAAATATTTGCCTCACCCCGCCTCCCCTATCCCGATAGAAGAAGCGAGCGTGAGTTTTATTAATTATTTAATTGTTATTTTTATGTTCCGTATTATCTGAGCTTTGCTCCCAGTTTATCTTCAAGGTTCTTCACCAGTTTCGACATGATTTTATCAATCATTTTATCGTTCAGAGTCTGACTCTCGTCCTGAAGCAGGAAGCTGACAGCATACGATTTCTTACCGGCTTCAAGATTCTTGCCTTCATAAACATCGAATAAAGAAACTTCTTTCAGAAGCTTTTTCTCCGTTTCATAAGCTATCTTCTCGATCTCGGCAAACTGTACTTTCTTATCCAGTAACAGAGCCAAGTCACGTTTTACGGCCGGAAACTTAGAGATCTCTTTATAGCTTACTTTCACTGAACGGATGGCTTTCATCAACTCTTTCCAGTTCAGGTCTGCATAATAAACTTCATTATCGATATCAAAAGCTTTCAACAGTTTCCTGGTAATTACACCGAACGTAGCCAGTCTCTTGCCACCTTTGGTGTTCACAGTCAAGGCTGTAGAATAAATATCGTCACTCAGGTTACCCACCACCAGTGTATGCAATTCCAGTCCCAAACGTTTGAGAATATTCTCTACGTAAGCTTTCAGTTCATACACAGAACTGTTTTCATCTGCATGTGCCCAAGAGTTTGATACCATCTTACCGGTTACCCACAAGCCCAAATGGTAGTCTTCTGAATAAGGAGCCAATACCTTTTCCGGATTCTTCTTTTCTGCATCAAAATGGTAACAATTACCGAATTCAAAGAATTTCAAGTCGGCATTCTTACGGTTTGCATTGTGAGCAATGCTTTCCAAGCCACCGAACAACAATGTCTGACGCATGCAATTCAAGTCTGCACTCAAAGGATTCAACAGCATCACCAGATTCTTGGCAGCATAAGTTTCCATACCATCGTAATAGGCTGCCCGAGTCAAAGAGTTATTCAATATTTCGTTGAAACCGCAACCAACCAGTTGTTCGGCTATCAGATTCTGTAACTTATTCGACTTGTCACAATCTCCTTTAGTAGTCAGACTCGACTTCAAAGTCGATGGAATTTCCACATTATTGTATCCGTAGATACGCAGGATATCTTCGATTACATCACAATCACGCTGTACATCTACCCGATAAGGAGGTACTGCCAATGTCAGTCCTTCGGCTGTCTCGTTCATGATTTTCATTTCAAGACTGGCAACAATGCTCTTAATCGTCTCTACCGGAATCACTTTACCAATCAGGCTGTGTACCTTTTCGTAAGTCAACTCGACAATAAAATCCTGTGCAGGAGCAGCACAGATATCTTTAATCTCCGAAGAAATGGTACCTCCGGCGAGTTCTTTCACCATCATGGCTGCCAGTTTCAGACAGTAGATAGTGATATTCGGATCGATACCTCTTTCGAAACGGAAAGAAGCATCTGTATTCAGACCATGGCGACGGGCAGTCTTACGTACCCATGTCGGATGAAAATAAGCACTTTCGATAAACACATCCGTTGTGGCTTCTGTAGAACCGGAATCAAGACCTCCGAAAACACCTGCAATACACATGGCGTCTTCTTTGTTGCAAATCATCAGGTCACGTTCATTCAACTTACGTTCTACTCCGTCCAGTGTAACAAACGGTGTACCCTCCGGCATTGTTTTCACAATCACTTCGCCACCTTTTATTTTGTCCGCATCAAAGCAGTGAAGCGGCTGCCCGAAAGCATGAACAATGTAGTTAGTAATATCCACTACATTATTAATAGGCCGCAATCCGATGATACGCAACTTATTCTGCAACCATTCCGGGCTCTCTTTTACTGTAACGCCCTTCACAGTAACGCCTGCATAACGAGGACATGCTTCACTGTTTTCCACAGTTACCTTGATATCCAGATCATGATTTTCGACAGCAAAAGCATCGACAGACGGCTTGGTTAATACAGCTTGTTTACCATTCTGTATCAGATAAGCATACAAGTCACGCGCCACTCCATAGTGTGAACAAGCATCCGCACGGTTCGGAGTAATATCTACTTCAAGTACATAGTCGCTCTTTACATTATAATAATCTTTGGCAAGTGTTCCCGGCACTGCGTCTTCCGGCAATACAATGATGCCGTCATGTGATGTTCCGATACCAATTTCGTCCTCAGCACAAATCATACCAATAGACTCTACACCACGAATCTTCGACTTCTTGATCGTAAAACATTCGTCACCATCATAAAGCTTCGTGCCCAGAGTGGCAACAACTACTTTTTGTCCGGCAGCGACATTAGGTGCTCCGCACACAATCTGAGTAGGTTCGCCGTTACCCAAATTTACGGTTGTGATGTGTAAATGGTCTGAATTCGGATGTTCAACGCAAGTCAGCACTTCGCCAATCACGAGGCCTTCCAGTCCGCCTTTAATCGTTTGAACTTCTTCCACTCCACCTGTTTCCAGTCCGATAGAAGTCAGCGCAGCCGCCACTTCATCGGGCGTCAGATCGAAATTGACATACTCTTTCAGCCAATTATAAGAGATATTCATATCATTAAGTTTTTTATGTTTTCAAAAGTGACCCGCAAAGTTAATAAGATTTTTTGGTTGACAGGGAATGAATGCTTATAAAAAAACTCCCGGTCACCTTTAAAAAAGGATGACCGGGAGGCTTTTTTCATCAGACTTGCCACCGAAGCATCATTCTGTCATCTGATGCAGGTGGAAATATTTCTTCATAAACAAGACATACACTACACTTAATACGATGATTGCTCCCATCAAATAGCAATAACCATTGCCGGGAATTAACAGATAGCCAACTATAATTACAGCTTGTGACATCATATAAATCAATGAGACCACCACATGTGGAATTTTCAATTCATTTGCCATCAACTGGTATAGATGCTTGCGATGCGGCAAACCAATATTTTCATGTAACATAAGCCGATGGATAATAGTCAGTACACTGTCTACTCCATACACCGCAAGCAAAACGATCCAACTGAAATTCTCTGTTCGAATTATTAGTTTGCCTACCAAAAAAAGAACAACGAAAGCAATACTGACCGATCCGACATCTCCGGCAAAGCATTTTGCTTTCTTGCGAAAATTGAAAAAATTAAATACCAATACCGCACAAAGCATAGTGTATATAAGATCCCCTTCCACAAAATGAACCATTTGCATATTGACAAAGGCTAAAGCAAGTAATACAATTAAAGAATAACCTCCTGTTATGCCATTAATCCCGTCCATAAAGTTATAAGCATTAATAATTCCCGTACAAACAATCAGGGCAACAAAGACCGTCCACCAAGGCAAACTGAACAATCCCCATTGATAGAACATTAAAGCCATTGCCGTAAAATGAAAGACTAAACGCAATCCTTGCGAGGTAGAACGGATATCATCCACAAAACTGATAAAAGTAATCAAGGTCAAGGCCAATATGAACCAGGGATATTCGAAATGGTTTGTCAGAAAATAAACCAACGCCCCCAAATAAAAGATAATTCCCCCACCCCGCAGCGTGATCCGGGTGTGCGAACTACGCTCGTTAGGTTTATCGATAATGTTACATTTATCAGCGATACGAAAATAAAGAAGTTCTACTAAGAATAGCAGAACTAAAATCATCAAATAATACATAAATTATTCATTCTTGTCTATTAAATGAAACCAAAACTGAAGCCCTAAAAAGACTAAAGCTGCCAATCCCATCAAAAGCCCTATTATCCAAAGAAGAATATCCACCACACTTTCTTCTATTCTATTCGAAAATTCTCTAAAACATTCATAGGTTTCCATCCAAGTTCTCGTACTGCCTTTTCATTACTAAAGGTCAAAGAGCTTGTGATTTTGCGAAGTTTCAAAGAATTAATCGGAGCTTTTGCTCCCAGACAGTCGCCCATTACAGCCATACTTTTAGCCAACCAATAAGGAATAGATATTGGTGCTTTTTTATTCAATTGTTTACACATTACCATCTCTAATTCACGAAAACTCGGCTGGTAACTATCACAAACATTATATATTCCACCCTTTTCTATTAACATAGGAAGAAGATTTGCAATATCCTGAACCATCAGAACACTCTTTCTTGCTTTTCCTCCTGCAATACTCAGATACTTATTAGTTTTAATCCCATGAATCATCGCTCCTAAATTTCCCGGAGGATTAGGTCCGGCAATCAATGAAGGACGGAGTATACTTAACTTTACATTATACATAGCACACCATCCTTCCAGGTATTTCTCAGCCTTAATCTTACTCAAAGCATAAGGAGTCGTTCCATTTAAAGGATGCTCTTCCGTGATATTCTCACCCGAATCACGACCATAAACGGCAACGGTACTAATAAAAATGAAAGCTTTAGGAATACCACTATTCTCTAAAGCAGTGCATAAGTTCTTGGTACCCTGAAGATTTACATCAAAAAAGAGTTGTTTCTCTTCTTCTGTTTTAGGAATAGAATGCGCTTTACCTGCAGCATGGAGTACAACATCGTACTTGATATTCAGTTTAGGAACATCCGACACTAAATTTATAGTATAGTTATCCCGAAGAGTCAGCCCTACAGTCCTAATTTGATATTTATCTTTCAGTAGAGAATAAAGATTGCTGCCTAAAAAGCCAGAAGCACCAGTAAAAAGAAGATTCATTTTAGATAATTCTACAATAATTTAAAGAAGTTAGTCTCTCAGAAATTTTCTATAAAAGACTAAACGTAAATAGTTAGGTAAAAGACGTATTACAAAGTGTATCGGTGTACTTTTTACTAATCCTCCCAAGGATATAAAATGCATCTTCCACATTTCACAATGAAACTTCAATTCATTAACAGCATATGTCCACCCTCCACGACGTTCCAACATAGCAGTCGAAAATCGAAAATAAAGAAGACTTTCTTGTATATTATAAAATTTAGCTCCACTATTCAACATCCTTACCCACAAGTAATAATCCTCCAAAAGAGGAAAATGTCGATAGCCACCTGCCGCCAATACTGCACTCTTTCTGAACATCACTACAGGATGATTTATAGGATTTCTCATTTGAGCAAATTTATATATATCTTTATGGTGTTCTGGAAGTCTACGAGTTGATATTACATTATTACAATTATTTTCAAACTCATCAACCCATGCTCCAACAACATCTACTTCTGGCATTTTCTGAAAAACATCTATTTGCTTTTCGAAGCGATTACGTTTTGCAATATCATCAGTATCCATACGAGCCACCAATTCAAACGTACAATGACTTAGTCCTTCATTCAAAGCCTTACCCAAACCTTGATTAGTTGACAATGTTATAACTTTTAATCTCGAAAATCGAATAGAAAAATTAGCTATTATCCGCTCTAAATCATCTGTTAAAGGTCCATCTTTAACTAAAACGATCTCGTCTGGTAGTAATGTTTGGTTAAAAATACTATCCAAACTTTGCTGAAAAAAAACAGGCTGTTCTTTTTTATAAACAGATAAAAGGACTGAATATTTCATAATATCGGATACCTATTGAGAGGAGCTTACTTTTTTATAAATGTCATACAAGCTTTTTTGTATTTTTTTTTCACTAAATATATTTCTTATAGCGTCAATATTAACTTTTACATTCATAGCTTTGTCAATTGATGCCACAAAAGCACTTTTATCTCCATACGGAAATACTGTATATCCACTCACATTTTGAAGATGGTCAACAATTCGAACTCTATTAGATACCAAAACAGGAGTACCACAGTTTAAAGCTTCTAACACTACGTACGAGAAAGCTTCATATCGAGATGGAACTACTAATAAAGATGCTTGAAAATACAATTTTAACAATTCACTATCCGACAATTTATTATGAATAATAAAATCATTACGCAAATTAGTAGAATCATTTGTAACACAATGTATTTCATATTTATTTTGAGGTAACTCTAACAAATAATCTGGAGATTTATTACTATCATTACGTCCCACAAATAATATCATATTCTTCTTTCTTTCTACTACGTTTACTGTGGAAGAGTTTCTAAAAAGCCAATTAGGTAATAGTACTGTAGATTTATTATAGCGAGAAAAAAAATTAAAATCTTCATGATTAATACACACTATTGTAGAAATCTTAAATAATAGAGGGCGTAATAATACATAAAAAAACAATCTACCCAAGATCGGCTTTTCCAATGCATTAAATGGATGAAAATGAGGAGTATAAACAACTTTTTTTCTAACATTCAGTGCAACTAAAAGACTTTGCCAGACTGTAAAATTAGCAAAACCATGCACGTGTACTATATCACAATTACTATCAATTATAGTTCGTTTCAATGATTTCTTTTTAAAAAAACGCTTATTAAAAATAGTTCTGTTTTCAATAGACTCTATAGAAGCCATTTGCACTTCCACCTCTGAAGAACAAAACATTTTACAAATATTATAACAATGTCTTTCAATTCCTCCAAAAGGACCCGCAGGATTTTCTGCTATCAGTAATATTTTCATTTTAATATTTTCTCATAAAGTTCAACAACTTCTTTCCAAGACTTTGGTATGCCATTTTGCAAATAATGAATATATTTTTGTTGATATTTGACAAGCTTACTATTATTTCCTTCTGTGATTTCTTTCAATATAACTTTAGGAGCTTCACTAGAAGATGTTTTAACATACATCGTTTTGAGTAATTGAGGAGTGCAAGAGCCTTCGTATGACACAACTAATGTCCCATTAGAGATAGCAGCAAGAAAAGAGCCTCTTCTTTCTGAAAGTCCATCAGGAAATGGCAAAAAAGTAACTTTAGATTCATTTAATAGAGAAGCAACCTCCTTATTCTCTCGATTATAGATTTGCTCAACCCTTGCATCTGCATATGTATTTAGCAATTTATCTATATATAACTTATGCTCTGGAAGAATTTGCCCTATTAAACATATTCTTGCATTTTCCCTGTTTTTCCTTAAATACAAAGCCGCCACAAAAAAATCTTCTAAACCTTTCTCTGGTCTCAAGAGCCCAAAATAGCATAAATCAATAGATCTACAATCCCAGTCTTTAATTACATTACAAGCCTCAATATTTGAGACTATTTTCACAACGCCCATCCTGTTAAGTGAAATTTTATAATATCTATGTGCGTACTCTTTTTCATATTCACTTGTCAAGATTACTTTATGCGATATAAAAAATAGTAAAGATGCTAATTGAGCCTTTAGAGTTCTTTGAGATAATTCATGCAATACGACTACCACCTTTTTATCGGTAAACAAAGAATAATAAATACAAAGCAACTGAGGCAATAGATTCCACCCATACCCTAAAGTAGGATATTGGATAACTATATGAGAGAATTGAAACTTACTAATATCCGACTTTTTCTGAAAAAATGTAGATATCTTCCAAACAGAAGAATTATACAGACTCCACTTATCTCTATCTGCAGCCTTTAAAAAGCATGCAGTATAATCACCGACTCCACATATATCAGGTGGGTAGGATCCTGTTATCATTAAATATTTATTCATTGAAATTAATTAATAAATGCCCAAAATGGAGTATATGGTATATATAAATCAGGATATATGCTTAATGCATTTACCAATTGCAAAAAACCATACAATCCAAGAACTAAGCAGAAAACAGTTTTTAGTCTTCCAGATGTATAAGAATATATTCGTGCTACAAGTACTATTTCAATCAGCGCAAAATAGGTTGTCAAGATTTGAAAAAAAGATCCAATAAAACATAGATAACCAATAAACCCAATGACATAAAGATTATAAAAAAAACAGGTCATTGGGTCTACCTTACTCTTTTTGAAAACATAAATATAAAAACTTAACAGTATACTCCTCTTAATAACTGCCAACGTTGTTGAAAGTAACAAGCTTCCCGTACTATAAGTCATTGCGGCATCTTCTGTATCAGAATAAACCAGCATTTTATCTACAATGGGATTATTGATAATAGTAGATAACAGCTTTCCTGCATATTCCATCATTTTAATAGGAAGTTGAAATACGCCTATTAAGAGAGCTAGAATTAAGAAAAAGATTGTTCTCTGTAAAGAAAATATTTTCCGAGAAACGAAAACTGAAACAATATTTACTAATGCCGAACGATGAAAAGCAAATGCCAGCCCCCAATATATAGTATACCATTTCTTTTTATTTTGATATATAAAATAAAACATCCAAAGCACAAAGACCAATGACATCATTCTTCTATTAGAACCCATAAAATGAGATATCATAAAGTTGGTATAGAAGAAGAATAATGATAAATTTGGATATGGAGATATTTTGTTTAATAGCTTAGATAGCAAAAAAATAGTTATACCAGAATTAATTAAAAGAAAGAGTACATAATTATCAGTGAATACCCTTATTATTGCATTAAAGAATAGATACCCAACATCAAATGAATTGGCCATCAATAAAAAACTCAAATCAATTTTGATTTCCTGAAAAAGTAACAAATATGAATTCCAGTCCGTTCCAGTCTCCCATCTACATCCAATAACAAGAAATAGTATAAATGAAGAAAGTAAAAAACTAAACTTTTTATAATAGGAAAATTTTTGAGAAGATTCTAACACAACAAAAAGCCATAAGTATAACAACAAAAATAAATACAAATGACCATTTTCTAAAATTAAATTTATTCCAGACAAAATTTATCAAAAAGCTTTAAGAAGATACGTAAAAAAGCACAAAACATTATGCCATTACAATACTAATAAATATTATTATCTAAATATTTATCATCTAAAAGATGTATTTGAGATTCCAAACGAGAATATGGATGTAACAAACGAATAAGCAGGAAATAGCGTTCATAGCCCAAGATAGAAAATAACATTTTCATAAACAGATTAAAATATTTCAACTTTTTTTCAGCATTAGGGAAATTCTGTTTGGTAAGTTTATCTAAATTCGATTTAGTTGTCACTATTAATTTTTTTTTAGCTAATAATGAATAAAATACACCATTTATAAGAAAAGGATTATCATCTTTCATTCCCTTAGAAACCATCGATCGATATAACCGACGATGAACACTAGTAACAACATTACCATTACTATAAAAGCCATAGCTATATTGTAAAGAAATAAAACAGTCAAAGAATTTCACATTTTCTATTATAGCTTTCCCATACATAAAAAGTATTTTTTCAATATCACTATATTTTTTTATATTTAAAATATTTTTTTGAACAGTTCCACCTTTCTTCAACTCTTTATAATCATATCCAGAGTAATGTACAAAAATCACCCGATCTTTCCTATCTTTATTACAACGTGACCTTACATACAACTGATTATCTTCTTCAAAAATTTCACGCTCATAAAAATTCCATGGAGCGATATTCATCCCCAAGTTAAAAGATATCTTCAATTCTTGTGGAGAGAAAAAAGAAGGGAGAAAGTCCATCCACTTTTGATCAGTATACAAGAAATTATAACTGTCTATATAACAATCATTGCGAAGTCTAGCATGCCACCACTTAAGCATTTGTAGAGCTGAAGCACTACGTTTAAGTCCGCAAAATCCAAGATTATACATTCCGCAACTATGCCAAATATTTTCAGGAGAATCACTTAAGCCTTTATCTAATATTTGAGTTATATGGGGTGTTAGTAATATGTTACATTCATCCAACATTTTAAAAATTTGTCCAATACTACTGTAGAAATATATATCTGGATCTAAATATATTATCTTATCAAAATTTGTATTTTCAAATAAATATAAAAAAGAGGCAGGCTTTATGGATGTACAGAATTCCGTTAAATTATATTTAAAACTCATTTCATGCCATGTACCAACATCTAAACCCAAACATTCTTTAGCGATTAATACATTAGCAGGAAGTTTACTCCTTAAATCTTCGGAAACTTCATCTGCAACAATAATATAAAACGATAAATCACCATAATACTTACGTATAGAAGACTCTAGTATTAAAGCCAAACCAATATAATTTTTAGCAACTATAGTAAAGGCACAATTTTTCATTTGAATATCTTATTTTAAAATTACTAGCTACTCATTCTATCATTATCCATTTTTGGGGATAATAATCTTTAGTTTCTATATCTTTTATAAAACATTTAGGGTGAAGAACTATTCCATTAGAATAAGGAGAAAGCCAAGCCGCCCACCAACTGAATGTGCTATTAGCATTAATATGATGCCTACATTCAGACATCAAATACATATCTCGCCAAGAGTCTTTCCCCTTATTACAATCTACATAATACATATTCTCTGTTCCAAAAGTTTTCATACACCAATTTATATCATTAGAGAAAATATAAAAATTAGGCTCTAAAATTTTTTCTTTAAGATATAGAATTGCTTTCTCATAGTAATCTATTGTACAAACTCCATTAAATTGATAATAAGGGTCAGAAGGTTTATCTAAATAATCTCCTCTCCGAATGTGAATAGACACACTATTATTGTCTAAAAATATTTTATTAAACCACTCTGTAAAATACGGAGAATTTGTAACTTCTGGAAATTTAAAAACCTTTTTTACCTCAAACTCAATATCTTTAAAATATTTTTCACTATGCCACCCTCCCCAATAAAAACTTATAAAGTTAGAACTAGGTTTTAATAGTTCCTCTCGATAATCATAATTTTTAGGTTCATAGATCATTCTTATACCCACCAATGAAAACAATCTATTAACTATCCTTTTATTAAAAATATATCCATAAAAGTAGCTAATAATCTTATCTAAATAATTTCTATTTAGCTCTATCCCAAAAACTCGTTTTAATTCTGCCCCATTATGTACATTAGTTGATTTAGGATCAAATATAACATGGCAATTCAAATTATCTTTTTTTTTTGCTAAATAAAAGGCATATTGAGACATTTGATTGCCCAAACCATTAAAAATAACAACAATATCCATTATACATTTATTTTATTTCTATATTGTTTGTATGATTACTTATACCTAACCGCTGGACAAGTACAGTTTTTACTAATCTCTTTTCCGAATCATTAATACCTATAAAATAAGCCGAGATAGCAAGAAATACCAATGAAGTTATTGAAGATAATATCAACCGAACGAAAGACTCTTCTTTTATTATATACCTTACACAATAGACTACGCAAAATGTTATTATACCAACTAAAAGCATAGGTATAACAACTGAGCAAAAAAAGCGTCCAAACGGAAAATTCATTTCCATTTTAATGCATATACAACTCATAATAAACAAAAGTATTTCTAATCCAAATGCAAGTTGCATACAAACAATAATATCCATACCACGCTCACAACAAAAATAACAAATAGGTAAATACATAAAACTAAGGAAACTCCCCCCTAACTGCAAATTCCGGATACGCCCCATTGCTAAATAAATAGGAGAAAAAGCACTGGCAATCGAATGTATAAAACATATTACTATGCCCCAACAGACAAATTCTTGAGTATATGCAGGAAACGATTTTAACCATATAGTAAGTATATAATGTGATTCTAACAAAAATGGAATCATCATAACAAGAATAAGATAACCTTGGGCCTTTGCCGAAACGAAAGTTAAATTAATACTACGTTCAATATTACCTTGACTATAAGATTTTGTTATTTGAGGTGATATTGCAATTCCTATATTTGAGGCAAAACTATTGAAGACAGACATCACCTGCATACTAATGCCACGTGCTGCATTAAGTGACAAATTATAGAAAATATTAATTATAATATTCATGCCTTGATCTTTTAAGATACCCGCTGCCGTTCCAATACCCATCCATATAGAAAAAGAAGTCATTTGTTTAGAAATATTCTTATTTAAAATAAAATGGTATTTCGATTCCTTAAAATGAAAATTACAATATATCCCATAAATAATACGAGACATAACACTTACCAGAACTAAAAGAAAAGCATAAACACATAATCTATCGAATGTGACACTAGACAATGATAAAACTACAACAACTTTAGCAACAGATTCTAACACACTCATTACAGCATAAAAGTCCATGCGTTCATGAGCTATAATAATAGCTTGATATGGTACTACAAGAAGATTCATTGAAAAAACAAATAAAGAACAATAAAAAACAAAGTAAGCCGCTTTTATTCTATCTGGAGGTATATTAAGATATCTACTTATAAAATACGATCCCAAAATAAATCCAATTACAAATACAACTATTGCTATAATAATAAGCAAGTTAATTATTGTAGATATTGTTTCCTTCAACTTATCTGGATCACCTACGCCTATTTCATACATAATAAAACGAGCGGCTGTACCTGAAAAAGCTCCTGTCAAAATAGACAACGTAGAAACAAAGCCTCCCACCAAAGAATATAAACCAAAGTCATCTACCCCCAGCACCTCCAGCACTACTCGACTAGTATATAAACCAATAGCCATGGCGAAAAATAACCGTATATATAAATATATGGTATTTTTTAATATACGTCTATTATTTACCGAGTTGTTTAACATCTCAAAAGGACATAAAATTGTTAATGTTTTAAATTAACATTTTTCAAGTGTAGACCAGAATTGTCTTCTTTTAATTATCAATCTTATTTTATTTACAATTTTATTTGGCATAATTGAGAGCAACACATATGCCAAAAGAGAAAGTGTAGATGCTCTACCCTTTATTTGTTTAATTAAAGGATGATTCGTTTTTATCAATGCAGGATATAATTTTTCTTTAAAATCTTTCCGTTGGTCAATAGGTATATACGAATAGTCTTTATACATTCTATTTACTACATCTTTAAAATCCTGTCTTAAAGGAGAATCCATGAAAAAGTAATCAGCTATAAAGCCAAAAGCACTGATATCCAAGGCATCTCTCGCTATACCGCCGCCCCAAATATTACTTGTTCCCATTACTGCTTGAATATAAGATTGCTTACGGTACATTAATTTATGACCATTCAACAAATATTTCCAAAAATAAAATTCAAAAGCATAACAAGATCCTATAAACACAGGGTCCATCTCTACACTTTTCACAGCTTCTGTTTTAAATATTACAGCACTGATAAAACTGCCCAATGGCAATATACTATTGCATAAAGCAAAGTAGTTTCTTGCCTCAATTTCCTTAGAAAAATCAACAATTAATTGTTCTTTTTCCCTTAAATAGTCAACATGACATATAAATTCACGTCTAGTGTTTACAATATCTACATCGGAAATAAAAAAATCTATTTGTGGATTTTCATTCAACATATTTAGCAGATACTTCAAACCTCCTGCTTGAAAATAATCATCATCTCCTTTCAATATAGAATACTGCCCTGAAGACATAGATAAAACTTTGATAAAATTTCTATCTGCCCCTATATTTGTTTCATTATGATTAACTAAAATCTTAAATTGAGGAAAATCAGAATGAAGTTTTTCTAATTCTTCTTTTGTATTATCCGTAGAAGCATTATTAGAAATGCAAACTTCAATTTGGCTTTCCACTCCTAAATCTATAGCTTGTTTAAACAAATCATGCAACGTATCAATTAGAAAAAAGCAACGATTGTATGTGGGGATACAAATTGATATAGTCATAATATATGTTGTATTAAACTTTAATAAGTATCCTATTACTTGGATAAATATTGATTTTTCATGTCACAGTTTTAATAAATAATCCAAGATTTCGCTACATTCTATCTTAATATTAAACAGCTTTAAAGCAGATAATAAAACTAATAATGGATATTTATTAAATAAATAGGCAATCAAATGTAAATCAATGAATACGCAAAAAATAATTCATCGTTTATTGAATTTTTCTAATCCTTCTTGTAAAGAAATAGCAGGTCTCCATTGTGGCAGGCATTGGTAATGTTCCATTGGTTCCATCACTTCACGATTTTTATAAGCTCTCTTTCCTAAGTTAACTTTTATATTGCACTTCAATATATCAGAAAATAATTCTATAAGTTCTTTTAGACGTATTTTTTCACCTGTATACACACCGTATATCTCATTTTCAATTAGACGATCTGAGTAAAGTAGTTCACAAGCTTGTAAATAGGCAGAACAAACATCTGAAATATAAACCATATCAAGATACTGTTCACCTGGTGAAACATCAATACTACGTTCTGTATCTGCTATTTCTTTCAATAAATTAAGTAATTTCGGACGTTTATCATCTTCTCCATAGACATCATATAACCTTAAAGTTATTACTCTAATCCCAAAAGCATCTACATAATATTTTAATATTTTCTCAAAAGCTTCTTTAGTAGCCGCATATAAGTCAACAGGATTATATTCATCTGAATTGTAATTTTGCCAATAAGTACCAGTATTAATAAATAGGCGAGTAGTACTATACTGCATAGCCTCTAAAATTTGTGTTCCAAACAAAATATTACTCTGTATAAGAGCCGGTATTTGTTCGGATTTACAATTTGTGTATACAGCGGCTGCCAAATGAAATACTACAGTAGGATTAGCTCTTTTAAAAAAAGAAATTAATTCTATTATATTTTCAGTATATATAAAAATATTTATCCTATCAATTATTCTCTCAATATTCTTATAATTAGAGTTTTCTCGAAGTATGATAAAAATTTCCCACTCCCTATCAAGCAGATAATGTACTAAGTGAGAACCAATGTAGCCTGTTGCTCCCGTTATAACGCAAGTCCGTTTCACTTTTTAGTATATAGCTCTATTTGATTTACACAAATACTGTAGACACTTTCTTCTTGATAACGTTTGTACCAGTCTACGGTCAATGCTACTGTCTGATTTATATCCATTCTGGATTCCCACCCCAACATAAATTTTGCTTTAGAAATATCCAACATTAATAGTTTAGCTTCATGCAAGGTATTGGGATCGGATAAGTCTCGCAATTGACCACTCCCATAGTTTTCCACCACTTTAGTAGCCACATCCCATACTGTGGAAATAGATTCTGCTCTTGGGCCAAAATTCCAACCTTCACAATATTTTATAGGCTCTTTCCACATCCTTAGGGCAAGAAGCATATAACCGCTTAAGGGTTCAAGTACATGCTGCCATGGACGAATCGCTTTAGAACTCCTAATCTCTATTTCTTTGCCGGCTTCTAAAGCCTTAATACAGTCTGGAATAATACGATCTAATGCCCAATCACCACCACCAATCACATTACCTGCACGTACACTGGCAATGCTTTTACCATGCTTCTCATATTGCTCGGGATGGAAAAAAGAGCGACGCCAAGAGGCTATCGCTATTTCAGCTGCCCCTTTACTACTTGAATAAGGATCATAACCTCCCATCGGTTCATTTTCCCGATATCCCCAAATTTGCTCTTTATTCTCATAACATTTATCAGTGGTAATCATCACCCCCACTTTTACACTATCGGTTACACGGATAGCTTCAAGGACATTAATTGTTCCCATAACATTGGTTTCGTACGTCTCAACCGGAATATCATAACTAAGCCGTACTAGTGGTTGGGCTGCTAAATGGAAAACAAGTTCAGGCTCGTATTCTTTAAAAATGGCTTTCATACGTCCCCCATCACGAATATCAGCACGGATATCAGCTTTTATGTTCTTTCCTATGTCGGAAAGAACATAATTATCTCGCTCTGTGAATGGTTCTAAGCCCACACCTATCACCTCAGCACCCAATTCGTGCAGCCAAATCGAAAGCCATGAACCTTTGAAACCGGTATGACCAGTAACAAGTACTCGTTTACCTTTATAGAAGTTATTAAATATATCTATACTCATATTCCTACCATACTTTCCAGGGAGCTTTCCCATTATCCCACATGTCATTTAATTCTGTATTATCTCTGAGTGTATCCATTGGCTTCCAGAAACCAGTATGTCTAAAAGCATGCATCTTACCGTCTTTAGAGATAGACTCCAATGGTTGACGTTCAAATATCGTAGAATCACCGTCCTTTATATAGTCAAATACTTCTGGTTCGCAAACAAAGTAACCGGCATTAACCCAGTTACGATCTCCGTCAGGTTTTTCTTGAAAAGAAAGTACTTTATCCGTAGCCAAATCTATTTGCAGAGCACCAAATTTTCCTCCTGGTTTATAAGCTGTTAGAGAAAGGATTCCTCCTGCAGCTTCGTGTGACTGAATTGTATCAGTTATATTCAGATCAGCCACCCCATCCCCATAAGTTAATAAAAAGCGTTCATTTCCAATATATTTTTGAACTCGTTTGATACGACCACCAGTCATCGTATTTAAACCCGTATCAACCATAGTCACTTTCCAGTTCTCTGAATGATTATCATGAATAGTTGTAGTATTATTAGACAGATCAACTGTCATATCGCAATTGTGCCGAAAGTAATTAGCAAAGTATTCTTTGATTACATATTGTTTGTAGCCACAGCAAATAACAAATTCATTGATTCCATAATGACTATAAATTTTCATTATATGCCAAAGGATGGGTTTACCACCAATTTCTACCATCGGCTTAGGAATCAAATTGGTTGCTTCACTCAAGCGAGAGCCAAAGCCACCGGCAAGAATTACAGCTTTCATTTGTTACAAAATTCTTTTATGGTTGTAACCATATGATCTAACATTTCCTTCGTCATTCCCGGATATACTCCTATCCAAAGAGTATTGTTCATCACAAAGTCAGTTCCTTTCAATTCACCAACTACCCGATATCCTTCTCCTTTTTTGCGCATTTCATCAAAGGCTGGGTGCTTCAACAGATTTCCAGCAAATAGATTACGGGTTTGTATTTTTTTACTTTCTAAATGGACAGCTAAATCATTACGAGTAAACCCGGCATCTTCTTTTACCGAAATAAGGAATCCGAACCAACTGGGATTAGAGTTTTTTTGAGGTTCCGGCAGAATGATATTTCTTGTTCCTGTAAGTCCTTCTTTAAGATAAGTAAAGTTATGACGACGTGCCTCCACAATATCATCCAATTTATCCAGCTGTGCACAACCGATCGCTGCTTGCATATCTGTTACCTTCAGATTATATCCGAAATGAGAGTATACATATTTATGATCGTAGCCAAGTGGTAATTCACCGAACTGCTTACTAAAACGATATTTACAGGTATTATCTACTCCACCGACACACCAACAGTCACGCCCCCAATCGCGGAATGAATTAACCAACTTGTGGAGTAAAGGATCATTAGTATAAACAGCACCACCCTCTCCCATAGTCATGTGGTGTGGAGGATAGAAACTACTGGTACCAATGTGACCAATTGTGCCTGTTTTCTTTTCTACTCCATCAATCATATAAGTAGAACCAAGTGCATCGCAATTATCTTCTACCAACCAAAGATTGTATTTATCACAGAATGTCTTGACAACTTGCAAATTAAATGGATTTCCCAAAGAATGAGCAATCATAACTGCTTTTGTTTTTGACGATAAAGCTGCTTCTAACTGTTCTATATCAATATTGTATTCAGGAATAGTAACATCCACAAAAACAGGAATAGCACCATATTGAATACAAGGTGTTACTGTCGTAGGGAATCCGCAAGCAACCGTAATCACTTCATCACCACGTTTTACTCTACGTTCCCCCAACTGAGGAGAAGTCAAAGCCATAAATGCAAGTAAATTAGCAGAAGAACCGGAATTAGTAAGTGAACAGTAATCTACCCCTAACCATTTAGCAAAACGGACTTCAAATTTATGTGCCCACGGACCGGCAGTCAGCCAGAAGTCAAGGGACGAGTCAACCAGGTTCACCAATTCGCGGTCATCGAAATAGCGACCGCCGTAGTTGACAAAACTTTTACCGGGTTCGAAGGAGGGGGAGGACCCGTGAACCTCTTTGTAGTATTCCCGAGTTAAATCGAGAATTTGTTGCTTGAGTGTTTCTTTCTTACTCATATAATGTATTGTTTATATCAAACTGTAGTTCTATGCTATGTAACAGAGGATGCGTGTAGTCTTTACCACTCAATATAACCTGGTCTTGTGGTATCTTCCAGGCGATATTCAAATCCGGATCATTCCAGGCAATCGCCCCTTCAGCTTCTGGATGATAGAAATTATCACACTTGTATTGGAAGATGACCTCTCCGCTCAGCACACTAAAACCATGTGCGAAGCCACGCGGAATAAAAAACTGACGGTGATTGTCTTCTGTCAATTCAACCGAAACATGTTTTCCAAATGTGGGAGAACCTTTGCGGATATCGACAGCCACATCAAGAACTGCACCCTTGATTACCCGTACCAGTTTGCTTTGGGCAAAAGGAGGTTTCTGAAAATGGAGACCGCGAATGACCCCGTAGCTCGATTTGGATTCATTGTCCTGAACAAAAGTCGTTTGACATACCTTTGATTCGAACTCCCCCTGATTGAAGGATTCAAAAAAGTAGCCACGGTCATCCTGAAACAGACGGGGCTCAAGGATAACAAGACCTTCGATTGATGTTTTTATTATATTCATCGGAATAAAAATTCTACTTTATGGATAATTCATCGATAACTTTCAACAGATATTGCCCATATTGATTCTTCAGCATCGGACCTGCCAATGCTTTCATCTTTTCAGGAGAAATCCAGCCTTGCCTCAGGGCTATGCCTTCCAAACAGGCCACTTTCAATCCCTGACGTTTTTCAATAACCTCAATAAATGTACTTGCTTCGGACAAAGAATCATGAGTGCCTGTATCCAACCAGGCGAACCCCCGTCCTAAAAGCTGGACCTTCAGTTCCCGATCGGACAGGAACCGTTGATTGACCGTTGTGATTTCCAATTCTCCACGAGGGGAAGGCTGAATACTCTTGGCTACTTCCACCACCTTATTGGGATAAAAATAAAGACCCACAACGGCATAATTGGACTTAGGGACCTCAGGTTTCTCTTCGATGCTGAGAACATTCCCGGCCCTGTCAAACTCAGCTACACCATAGCGTTCGGGATCACTTACCCAATAACCAAAAACAGTTGCTTTGTTCTCCGATTCGGCTGTATGGACTGCTTCACGCAGCATACGGGTAAAACTTTGCCCATAAAAGATATTATCACCAAGAACCAGACATACAGAATCATTGCCTATAAACTTCTCACCAATAATAAATGCCTGTGCCAAGCCGTCGGGAGAAGGTTGCTCGGCGTACTCAAAACGTACTCCAAAGTCAGAACCGTCACCCAGCAAACGTTGAAAGCCGGGTAAATCGTATGGAGTGGAGATAATCAATATTTCACGAATCCCTGCCAACATGAGTACAGAGATAGGATAATAGATCATCGGCTTATCAAATATCGGAAGCAACTGCTTACTGACTCCTTTCGTTATCGGATATAAGCGAGTGCCCGAACCACCAGCCAAAACAATACCTTTCATGATAATAGATTACAGATCAAATATTAATCAATAGAACTATTTGGATACTGATTTTCCTCTATCATCTTCAGCATATCTACAGCCTCCTGTTCATCTATCGATAAAGTTTTATTATCCCAATAATCTATAATTGCATGAGCTTCCTTTGCCAACTCTTCCTCAAAAACTTCTCCATAACAATATGTCAAAAGCTGACACTTGAGCAAAGAAGACGGGAGAGACTCTAACACAAGCAAGGAACGATCCAGAATAACCTGTTTCTTAGATTCCTTGTCGCCATAATCATAGATTGTTGCATTGTAGCCCATCAAGAGAACCAGGCAAAGTCGTGCTTCTTCTTCCGGATTTTCTCCTTTCAAAGCAAACAAAGCATCAGATTTTTGAAGCACTTCAGTGTTTAATTGACGGAAACTGTCGGTATAGATAGGAGAACCGTCAGCGCCCAAATACAATAATTCGTGAGCCACATGTTGCAGCTCATGAATCTGGGTCATAAGAGTATTCATTTTATATGATAAAATATTACTGATTACGGTGCGAGAATGCGAAGGTAGCTTTTAGGAACCTTGACACTGGCAGATAAAACGCCACGAATACGGATAGTGACATAAGTACGATTAGAAAGACTGGCCAGTTCACCTTCAACTCCACAAAAATCTCCCTTGATAACTTGTACTTTGGTGCCAACTGCGAAACAATCATCGTTGAGGATAACAGCAGCAGGGTCGAGATTCATGACAAACATAAAATCTTTCATCTGCTTATCGGGAACAATAAGCATACTCTTAGTGTCAAAATCACGCATATAGAAAAGACGAACCCCGTATTCGTTGGCAATAGCACAAGCAAACTCTTTGGTAGCATGTACAAAAATAAGATTACGAATGACAGGAACTTCTACACGACGCCGGCGATATTTCAATTGACGAATGACAAATTGGGTCGGCAAAAAGTACTCGACACCTATTTTCTCTAATGCGTCACGAGTAGTAAGCTCCTGATCCTTACGGGTACGGGCAGCGAACCAATATTCTTGTTGTTGAGACATTTAGAAGGATATATTCCTGAGTGATTTACTTAAGTCCGGGTATGCTTCGCAGTTGGGTGAGACTCTTTTTCTCAGCCAAACTGCAAGATTTTTTATGACTTATTTTAGGTGGAAACGAACGGATTCAATCAATTGATGTTTCAAAAAACGTTCGTCTTTTGAAACATCAATTATGGAGATAAAAGACCACATGCAAAATAAGTAAAAAGCTGTTTTTATTATCAGATTATTATCTGATAATCAGCATATAAAGAAGTATATTTACTTTTTCATCTAAAAATATTTTGCACATCAAAATTTAGTTCATACCTTTGTGCTATTAAACGAACGTCTTTTGAAACACATTCACTGCTGAATATCAGTTAATTACAAAAGAATTTATTCTTTTTGTTCTTTTTACGCTTACCACATAACATACTGATAATAAATAAATTACCTAACAAAATAAAATCTTCATTATTCCATCTATAGAGGTTTAGAAATTATATACTCCCAAAAGCATTCTGTCACATTGTATTTTGAGTAGCCTCAGGAATCCCTTATTTACGGACCACTGACTAAGTTGTTATAAAAAACACCGGGATTCCATTTTCACCAATATCATATCTCCACCAAATAAATCAGATCACCAGTCACAAGTTCAATAAACATGTGCTAATTTCAATCAGTAAGCAACGGCAACGGCATCCTATACCTCCAAAATAACATTCAGGAATGATTCATATTGACCTATGCTACAGAAGAGAATTCTATAGTTTTTGTTCAATAAATGAAACCGTTAGGCAAAAAGTAGGAGAATTTTCAATAAAAATGAATTTCGTAACTATACGAAGTTAACTTCGTATTTTCTTATAACTAACTTCTTCTTCACAAGAAGTTAATGTTTTGCAAAGACGAAGTTAACATCGTATGAAGAGTACACGTATGAAGAAACGAATTAAAGGCAAGTTTATGCTCCATCACTTGCTATTTCATCACTTTCTCAAGACAACAGAGTTTTTAAAACAAGAAAAAAGCAGACTTAAAGATACCAGAATCTCTATTTTACTATCAGAATAACAGAAGAGGCAAACTTAATGAGGAATAGAAAAGGAAGTCGACAAGAGATAAAGTATTTACCTCCCGTCGACTAATAATGATTTTATGATCGTGATACTTGGAATCCCTTATCCGACAGCGTCATTTCAACGAAGCGTGCACGAGGATTCGGAGCGTTTTCTGTCAGTATCTTACGAATACGAACAGCAGCTTGCGGATCTTTCGCTACCATATATAGGTACCCGCCACCACCGGCTCCTGGCAATTTATATCCCAAAGTATAATCTTTTATCAGATCGATAATTGCCTCCACAGCCGGAGGATTCGTTCCGCTATCCAATGCTTTGTTTTGTTCCCAGGTTTTTCCTACCAAACGGCCAAACTCAACAAAACTTCCACGCTGTATAGCTTCATTCATATCCAATGCATGTGCCTTCATTTCCGAGAGCAAATTGAGATGCAACGATGAATTGAGGAACATGGAACTGACTATTTCTGCCAAGATTCCTTTTGCCGTACGAGTTATGCCGGTATAATAAAGCAAGTGACAGTCTTTATATTCAGGATGCGTAAATAAATGATCGGGCAGCCAACGCACCAATGGGCTTTGAGCAAAGCCCGCCTCGGTCTGAAGAAGCTTCACACCCTGCAACACACCTCCATACTGATCCTGCCATCCACCACCGGTAGTCAACAATTGTTCAAGAACAAGGGTGCGTTGACAAATCTCATTCTTATCCCAGACTAAACCACAGAAATCGTTAATGGCACCAAGTACGGTAGAAGCTAAAATAGAACTTGTACCCAAGCCGGAACCTGCCGGAATAGCCGCCAATAAAGTCACTTCAATACCTGCACCGAAATCTTTAAGCTGTTCCTCCAATGAAGCATAAGATACAGCAGAAAACGCAGGTGCAAAGCCTGCCAACGATAGAGCGGCTTTCGGTATAGAGAATGGTGAACCGATCTTCTTATAATCCTGCAATTCATCAAACGTAGATACTATTTCCATGGCACCCATATCGATAGAACGCAGGACGATATGGAAGTCTTTGCACGGCTTCACATAAACCTGTAAGGGAGGTTGTCCGTTCAACTCAATGGCCAGATTCACAACGTTTCCTCCCGAATAAAGTGAATAAGGAGGAGTGTCGGTCCACCCTCCTGCCATATCGATACGTACAGGACTGCGTCCCCAAACAATCTGATCGGAATATACATCCAGTTTTGGTTCACTCTTGCGGTTGCTGATCTCGCCCAACAATCCATCGCGCAGCAGATCAAAAGCAGCCTGTTCTTCCGGACGATAGTCTTTCCCGTCTAATTTCAAAATACGCGCACGCAACATCCGGTTATGGATTCGTGACATCTGCAGAGCATCCTCAGGCAATAACTCAGGCATATCCAAACCAAGACGTACAAAATCTTCGGCCGCATCGGCCAGATCGAGCTGATAAAAAACACTTTTTTCATGATTAACGGCCAATGCTTTCCAGTTTCCTTTCCGAAACTCTTCACGCTGTGCATACAAACGTTTCAGATTGGCACCTGCCGAAATCTCGTCTGCAGAGAAACGTTCGGAACGTAACCAAATGCTCTTTCCCTCTTCCAACTCAGGCTCGGCCAACATCCACCTCAACACCAATCCCAATTCTTCAGCAGAGTTAACCAAAGGAAATACAGAAGCAGCCTGCAAGTCGTCCGTACGTCCTTTCAAATCTGTATATGAAAGACCACGTTTCGCCATCCATTCACCAAAAGGAATACCCGTCAGGATTGTTTTAGAATCTCTCAAATCTCCTTTGAAGACATCGTCCAGACCGTATGGACGGGCAACAAAGCCCTTATCTCCCATCGGAACCACATCTACACACACTCCGGCAGGAACAGTCAATGTCCAGTCATTTTCCGGAACCCCGGTAATAATATGTCGTGAAGCAATCTTCCACTTTGGTCCGATATGACTGTTCTCGATCCATAAATCAGCATTCTCGGCACAAAGAGGTATCCGCACTACAGCATTTTGGACAAACATAGCCGGATTGGGTTTTACTTTACGGTGCATGATACGACGCTGATCGTAAACCTTATTCTGTACGGAAAGAGTTGAAGAAATCAGTTCTTTACTGGTCCCGTAATGATAGAACTCTCCTCCCGGCAAAGGCAGAATAGCAACGGATAGCGTATTGACCTCTTCGTCTTCAATACGGGGATGAGTTCCCAAAGCTAATCCAAAATCAGAATAAAGATCATAATACTTTAGTTCTTCAGAGCTTTCTTTATGAGAACGTTTCATCAAGATTTCTACGGCACGGTCACTCAAAAGCCATATACCTATGTCCATCAGGAACAAATGGGTCTTCGATAAAGATTCCAATTCTGCCAACGAAGGCTTCTGAAGCATAAAGTCGAGTTGTTCGGGATGTTTGCGATCGGAAGCAAACACACCATGATGGGTAGCCAGAGACGGATCTACCCACAGTCCATAACAAACTACATCCGCTTCGGGAATAGTCTGCAAAGGTTTCTCCGAACGAATATAGACATCACCACTCGCAATCAGTGTATGGAGTTTATCCGGAGCCAAAGACATGATTTTTTCATATAAGGGAAGTTGCAGAGAAAGCAGATTTTGTCCCAGATGTTGCCCTCTCTCCCACCGGAACACAGGAACCGGAGTGAGAATCTTTCCAGAAGGTGCATAGCCGGGTAAACGGCGGCTTTGCCCACCCGCATGAAGAAGAATTCTTTTTTCTTTTTCAAGCCACTCTCCAAAAGTAGCGCCATCTGAATATTCATTATAACATTCTTCAAGCAGCCAGGATGTTCCACCACCGGAACCAAGTTTCTTACCTACCGGGTCGGAAGTACAAAACCAATCGGTACGGTTCACCCTCTCCAGTTCATGAAAAGACTGAACCAGATTGGGCGGTAAAGATAGTAGTTTTTGCATATTGTCAGAGTTTAAATATACGTTCCATCATTTTCCACTTCTCATGTGACGCTTGTCCGGGCAATGAACGCTGAAAGCGAGACATATAAGCCTCCCATTCTGCCTGCCGGGGAAGTTTAGCCAAGCGCTCATTATCTTTTATCCAATCGAATTCATCTACCGTATCGACAATCATAAAGAGTGTATGTTCGTGGATATAAATCTGCATATCGAGTATCCCGACTTCACGGATACCGGCTTTAATTTCCGGCCACACATGCTGATGTGCTGCGACATAAGCACGAATCAATTCCGAATCATTATACAATTCGAGTGTTTGGCAATATCTTTTCATGGTATTATAAAATTAAATAAATATCTCTTTTAAAAAGGCAGAGGTCCGTCATTTCCACCTCCGAACGGATTACTACTCTGAGGGGCAAATTCAGCAGGAGGCGGAGGTACTGTTCCGGTATTATTCATTCGTGATCCGAGCATGGCCCCGGCATCAGGCAACGGAATTACCATATCGTCATCCGGATTCTGGAAACGGGTATACTCACCTTTAAATCGTAGCAGAACATCGCCAACCGCACCATTACGATGCTTAGCGATAATAATTTCGGCCATTCCACGGAGATCGTTTCCTTTATCATCCTGAAATATCTTGTAATATTCGGGGCGGTGAATGAAACACACCATATCGGCATCCTGCTCGATTGCACCGGATTCACGAAGGTCACTCAACTGAGGACGTTTTCCTTCAAGTCCTTCACGACTCTCGACACCACGATTCAACTGAGACAGAGCAATAATCGGAATATTCAACTCTTTGGCAAGCCCCTTCAACGAACGTGAAATAGTACTAACCTCTTCCTGACGGCTGCCAAATGCCATACCGCTGGCGTTCATCAACTGCAAGTAGTCAATGATGATAATTCTTACTCCATGCTCACGAACCAATCGACGTGCCTTAGTTCGAAGTTCAAATACGGACAGAGAGGGAGTATCATCAACATAAAGCGGTGCATCCAGCAAATCCTTCAATTTATAATCGAGCTGTTGCCATTCATAAGCTGCCAATTGTCCGCTCTTGATTTTTTCACTCGGAATTTCACAAACGTTCGAGATCAGACGATTGACCAACTGAACGTTACTCATTTCAAGAGAAAACAAGGCTACCGGATTCCTGAAATTCACGGCAATATTCTTAGCCATTGAAAGTACAAAAGCCGTTTTACCCATGGCCGGACGGGCAGCAATAATTATCAAGTCGGATTTCTGCCATCCGGAAGTCATCTTATCCAGTTTGGTATATCCACTCTCCAATCCGCTCAGACCATCGGTACGTGCGGCGGCTTTCTGAATCTGTTCATAAGCCTCGGCAATAATCGGATTGATCTGCGTATAGTCCTTCTTCATGTTCCGCTGTGAAATCTCAAAGAGTTTCCCTTCGGCCTCTTGCATAAGATCGTCTACATCGAGAGTTTCGTCAAAAGCCTTACTCTGTATGTTACTTGTAAAAGTAATGAGTTCTCTTGCCAAATATTTTTGTGCAATAATACGGGCATGATATTCAATATGGGCGGAAGATGCCACTTTACTGCTCAATTGAGTAATATAAAACGGTCCTCCGACTTCTTCCAGCTCACCACGCTTACTGAGCTGCTCCTTCACAGTAAGAATATCTACCGGTTTTTGATTAACGGCAAGATCGGTAATAGCTGCATAAATCAATTGATGCCTATGTTCGTAAAACGATTCCGGACGGAGAATCTCACTCACCAGCGAATAGGCATCTTTTTCAATCATCAAGGCCCCGAGCACAGCTTCTTCCAGTTCCGGCGCTTGCGGCTGGATACGCCCATAATCATTTACGGGTTGAACCTTGGACTTAGTGGTACTACGGGTATTTCTTCTTTGTTCGGCCATCTGTATTTTTATTGAAATATAGAAAATGAATAGTGGATTAAGTTGTATACATCCACAAAATGTAGGCAAAGATAATTCTCTATTATCAATTTTCCATTATCAAATCTGAATTATTTATTTAACTTTGCGTCCATTAGATAGCATTAATCATTAACCACGAATCATTAATAGTCCAAAGACATGATTACATTTCCGAATGCCAAAATAAACCTGGGGCTGAACATTACTGAAAAACGTCCGGACGGATACCATAACCTGGAAACAGTGTTCTATTCTGTACCTCTGGAAGATGCTCTGGAAATTACAATATTGAATGACTCTAAACAGAAATTTGCTTTGCATCAATCCGGTCTTGAAATCAGTGGAGAACCCGAAAACAATCTGGTAGTAAAAGCTTATCTTTTACTTGATCGGGAATTTCAATTACCCCCGATAGATATATACTTGTACAAACACATTCCTTCGGGTGCCGGATTAGGAGGTGGCTCTGCAGATGCTGCTTTCATGCTGAAGCTGCTAAATGAAAAATTTCACCTGCATCTGACAGATGAGAAACTGGAAGAATATGCTGCCATGTTAGGAGCAGACTGCGCTTTTTTTATAAAAAACAAACCAACTTTCGCAGAAGGTATCGGGAATGTCTTTTCCCCTGTCGATTTATCACTGAAAGGGTATCAGTTAGTACTTGTAAAACCCAATATCTTTGTCTCGACGCGGGAAGCTTTTTCATTCATTAGGCCCCGCCATCCCGAACATTCATTAAAAGAAATCATCAAACGTCCGGTAAACGAATGGAAAGACAACATGCTGAATGATTTTGAAGAAAGTGTCTTCCCACAGTACCCTGTAATCGAAGATATCAAAAAAGAACTTTACCGCAAAGGAGCCGTATATGCTGCCATGTCTGGTTCCGGTTCATCTGTCTTCGGTTTATTCAACCCTGAAGAAGAAATAGCAGATTTAGATTTCGGCCAGGCATTCTGTTTTCAAACGAAATTGAAATAGCCCCATCATAAATTATAATACAATGAAAAACTACTTATTGGCATACGGATGTGCTATGCTTTTATTAGCCTCTTGTACCTCTCCATCAAGAGAAACGAAAGCGCCCGGACAGATAGATATTGTTGGAAAAATTAAAAATCCAACGGAACTTAAAGCCTCCGATTTTCTAAAGGAAATCAATTATATAGCATTAGAAACCACAGACAGTTGTCTGATCAATAACAATCCGGATATACAAGTTTATAAAAACAACATTATCGTTAGCACAAACAAGCAATGCTTAGTCTTCGATAAAACCAACGGCAAATTCATACGTTCTATCGGACATGTAGGTAACGATCCGGGAGGATATAGTGAAGCGACTTTCTGGATCGATGATGTGGCAGAAGAACTATATTTTGTCGGGTGGAACGGTAGTTTAATGCGCTACGATCTGAAAGGTAATTATTTAGGCGAAGTTAAGGTTTCCAAAAGCTTAGGCCCAAGAAATCCTGCTTGCTTTGTTTTCACAGATTCATTAATCATCAGTTACCAATCTGACCTTTTCCCGATAAAAGGAACGGAAAAGAAGCCCCCTTTTCTCCTCCTTGACAAAAAGGGGGAAATATTAGACAGTATCCCATCTCTACTGCCAGTTATACCCGTAGCCATAAATACAATACGAATAAACATATTAAAGAATGAAAAAGCACGAGAGTTCTACGGCAACATGGGGATCTATGGCATGATAATAGCATACTTTAACAGTGATGAGGTCATTGAATCTCCACGGATGCTTTCTACATTATGGAAACATGATGGAAAAGTACGTTTTAAAGAAGCTTATCTGGACACAATCTACACCTTATCCGGAAATAAGTCACATCCTTATCTGGTTTTCAATACAGGAAAATATCATTATCCGGTAGAAGAAAGATACCAGAAAAAGAAAAATGATGAAAGAATTAAAATCGATCATGTGATGGAAAGTGCTTCAATCATCATATTCCAGTTCAGGCAGAGAGATGAGGTATACACCGGCATATACAATAAAAACACTCAAACGACTCAAGTAAGCAAAGGACAGAGTTTTATGAACGATATTGATAACTTCATGCCTCTGAATCCCCGTAGATGCAATGCTGATAATGAATATGTAGATCTTATTCAGGCAAGTAGTGTTTTAGAATGGATGGAAGAGCATCCGGAAATTAAACCAAATGGCAAGTTTGCTTTTGCAAAAGAGATCAACGAGGAATCTAATCCGGTAGTCATCCTTATGAAATAGATTTTTCAAGAATCAAAAAACTAAATATTTTGGTTATTTAACTACAACAAATAGTTTAATCACTAAAATATTTAGTTTATTTGTCCTTCATAACGAACAACAGGTATTTTATAACCTAAAATAAATGATAAAAACATGAAGAGACAAATTGTACCATGTGGCATTTTCGCCCTATTATTATTATTGCCTTCTTGCAATAGAACACAGCAAACCTCGGAAATCAATCAGATAGATATTGCCGAAGGAATAGAAAAACTGGCAGAGCTCAAAGTATCTGATCTTGGAAAAACAATCCAATACATCCCTTTAGAAACAACAGACTCTTGTTTAATCGGAGATTTTCCGGAAGTTAAACTTTTGGATGATAAGATTATGATCCATAATGGGAAACAATGTTTGTTGTTTGATAAGCAAACCGGAAAGTTTATTTGCTCCGTAGGACATAGAGGAGATGATCCGGAGGCTTATAATAGTACTAATGGATATCTGAATCCACAAAACCAGTTGTTATATTTTAACCGTGAACCTAATCAACTGGTAAAATATGACCAAAAAGGTAAATTTGCGGGAATCATCACCATTCCCACTCCGGAAACCTCAACCGGCAGTATTCAAATAAATCGTCCCGGACTCAACGGATTTATATTTTGTGATTCTATTATTGTAGGACATTATGTAGGTGGTTTGGGTCAGAAATGTCCCAGTTCGGTATTATACTTTTCTGAAAAAGGCAATTTTATAGATACAATCCCTAATATTATACCTGAATTAGGTACCGGGCAGGTAGACGATATTAGCAGTATTTCCGTACGCAAAGGATTCGGACTGTTAGGTGGTATCATCCACATACAATACAGTAATGGAAAGCAGAGCATTTGTGTGCCTAATCATACGGCACTTTGGAAAAATAATAATGAAATCCGTTTCAAGGAATTGTTTACTGACACCATTTATACATTGAAAGATTATCAATTGGAAAAACACATGATATTCAATACCGGCAAATATCATTGGCCGGCAGAAGAACGAACACTTTCGGAAAACAATAGTGACCGTATCCTGGTCAGCTATGCAATAGAGAATAACAAATTACTCTATTTCCAATTTATCAGAGGACTATACACAGAAAAGGCTGTTTTATACAATGGAATTTATGATAAAAAGACGAAGGTAACCCATATAGCTTTAGCTGATAATAAATTCATCGATGACTTAACTCAGCTTATGCCTTTCAACCCTACTTTCTTTAATGAAAAAGGAGAATATGCCTCTTTAGTCCAGGCAGACGACATTCTTAGCTGGCTGGAGGAACATCCTGAAATAAAAATAGAGAAAGAACTAAGTGTCTTAAAAGAATTGAATGAAGAATCGAATCCGGTAGTAGTATTGGTAAAGTGATTTAAAAGTGTAATCACATTTTGTTCTCAGACAATAATCTGACAAAGCGGAAGAAGATAAATCAAATAAAGTTCATAATAAAAAAACAGTACCACGACTCACGTCGTAGTACTGTCACAACACAAACACAAAATAAAACACGACAAAACTACTATGCAATCTTACCTGTCTATGCCGGGGAGGCATAAGTACCAATTATGGATATTCACATACACATAAACAGCATCAGGCCGATTTGCATCCTATAAACAAATGTATAAAAACATTTGTTCATTTCTTATATGTTAATTAAAACAATATTCTAATTTATTGGATACCTCTTTCACGAAGTTTCAACTGCCAAGCCCATGCAGAGCGCAGTGTATCTTCAAGAGTTTCCTGTGCCTTCCATCCTAATTCATTGTTTGCATAATCAGGATTAGCCCACACTTTTTCTATATCACCGGCACGGCGCCCTACAATCTGATAGTTCAGTTTTACGCCTGTAGCTTTCTCAAATCCGTTGATCAGTTCAAGAACCGAAACTCCACGACCTGTACCGATATTGAAAGTCTCAACTTTATCTTTTTGTTTCTTTTCAAGAATACGTGCGATAGCAATCACATGTGCTTTGGCAAGATCTACAACATTAATAAAATCACGGATACATGAACCATCGGGTGTATCATAATCATCACCAAACACGCTCAGTTTTTCACGAATTCCGATAGCTGTCTGGGTTAAATAGGGAACAAGATTTTGTGGTACGCCATTAGGAAGTTCTCCCAATAATGCTGTTGGATGAGCACCGATCGGATTAAAGTAGCGCAACAAAATAGCATTTATCGGAGCACCTGAAGTTACAGTATCCCTGACAATCTCTTCGTTAATCTGTTTTGTATTTCCATAGGGAGAAGTAGCTTTCTTAATCGGAGCATTCTCTGTTACAGGTAATTCATCCGGTTCACCATATACAGTACATGAAGAAGAAAATACAATACCTTCTACACCATGTTTTGGCATCAGCTCAAGCAGATTGATTAAAGAAACCAGATTATTGCGGTAGTACAGCAATGGTTTTTCTACAGATTCACCTACTGCCTTGCTGGCTGCAAAGTGAATAATTGCCTTAATACCTTTATATTTATTGAACACGGCATCCAAACCGTTAAAATCCAAACAGTCCAGTTTCTCAAAAACAGGACGAATACCTGATACTTTCTCGATGTTATCTACTACATCAGCATTTGAATTAGATAAGTTATCAATGATGATTACTTCGTATCCACTGTTTTGCAGCTCTACTACAGTATGAGAGCCGATATATCCGGTTCCGCCTGTTACTAAAATTCTTTCTTTCATAACGTGTATAATGGTTAGTTTTTTCGGTTTTCTTGTAAAGTGTTTGCAAATGTAACAAAATAAATTTAGATAAATGCACAAAAAACGAATATTATTTCATGATGGAAATGTGCATTAAGACAAAATAACAGAAAAAGCGACGGAAGAACTACCTCAACGATAGCCTGTCCGCCGCTCATCCTTCAGTTGTTTGTCGTCAGGATTTATACCACTCCGGAGAATCCCATAAATGCCATAGCCAGCAATCCGGCTGTAATTAAAGCAATCGGAGTTCCTTTCATACCCTCGGGAATTTTCACAAGGCTCATTTGCTCACGGAGTCCGGCAAAAAGCACCAAGGCCAAGCCAAAACCGATAGCAGTAGAGAATGCATAGACAACTCCCGTCAATAAATCATAATCTTTCTGGATAACAAGAATAGCCACACCCAAAATACAACAGTTTGTCGTAATTAAGGGAAGGAATACGCCCAGTGCCTGATAAAGTGCAGGGGAAACCTTTTTTAGAATAATTTCCACCATCTGGACCAGTGCCGCAATGACCAATATAAACGTAATAGTCTGCAAGTACTGCAATCCGAAAGCATCGAGCACAAACTTCTGGATCAGGAACGTTACGATTGTGGCAATGGTAAGCACAAAAGCCACCGCTGCACTCATACCCAACGCTGTATCCACTTTCTTGGAAACACCCAGAAACGGACAGATTCCCAGAAATTGCGACAACACAATGTTATTAACAAAGATTGCCGAGATAAATATCAATATATATTCCATAATCGTTTATTTTAATTTGCTTTCTTAAGGCTGTTAATCAGCGCAATCAGATATCCTAATGCAATAAACGCACCCGGAGCAAGAACAAAGACAAGCATACCATATTCTTCAGGGATGATTGACAAGTTGAATATCTTACCTGTACCCAGAAACTCGCGGACAGCTCCCAACAATGTAAGAGCAATCGTAAAGCCCAGTCCCATACCAATTCCGTCGAACATGGACGAAAGAGCATTATTCTTAGCTGCAAATGCTTCTGCACGTCCCAACACAATACAATTCACAACAATCAACGGAATAAAAAGCCCTAATGTAGCATACAATCCAGGGACATAAGCCTGCATCACCATCTGAAGCAAAGTCACAAAAGACGCGATTACCACAATGAATGACGGAATGCGTACCATGTCCGGAATCAAGTTCTTTATCAACGAGATCACCACATTAGAGCAAATCAAAACAAACATAGTGGCAAGTCCCATACCCATACCGTTAATGGCCGAAGAAGTCGTACCCAATGTAGGACACATACCAAGCAGGAGCACAAATGTCGGATTCTCTTTAACAATCCCATTCATCAATACTTTAAAGTTATTCATATCTTTATACTCCTTTCTTATTTAATAACTACTGAATCGACAATCGCAGTTTCGGACTCCTGTACCGGAGCGGCTTTCTGAGAAGCACCGGTTGTCCCGTTAGTATCGCCATTGCCTTTATAAGCACCATACGCAGCGTTCACGGCATTCAAGAAAGCGCGTGAAGTGATTGTAGAAGCGGTAATAGCATCTACCTGTCCCCCATCCTTACTTACCGTTAACGGTTGCTCACCCGGATTCATTCCTTTAATACTACCTTTATTGCCTTCCTTAAACCAATCGGCCGCTTTTGAACCAAGCCCGGGAGTCTCGGCATGTGACAACAATGAATAGTTATAGATTTTGCCTTCGGCATCAAAACCAACCAGTACTTTCAGTTCTCCGCCAAATCCCATCGATTTAGCTTCAACCGCCGTCCCGACCCATTGATCTCCGTTTTTAGCCGGATAAATAATAAAGTCAACAATCTTCTTACCGTCTTTCTCACTAAACATAGTATCACACTCTGCAACCGGATTATTCGTGAATTCGGGTAAGACTTCTTTTAAAGCCTCATTCAGTGTTTTTGCATTTGCTTCTGCAATAGGCCCTTTGGTCAACTCATTCACATAAGCCAGCAGAGCTACCGAAATAGCTGTTACTCCCGTGAGTACCAGCAACATATTTTTCAATGATGATTCTAACTTTTTCATTTCTTCTTCGCTACCTCCCCAAAGCGTTTTGGTTTACAATATGTATTGATTAGCGGAGTGAATGCATTCATAATCAGAATAGCAAATGACATACCTTCCGGATATGCACCGAATAAACGGATAACAACTGTCAGCAAACCGATGCAAACACCATAAATCAGCATACCTTTTTTACTCATCGGAGAAGTCACATAATCAGTCGCCATAAAAATGGCACCCAGCATCAGACCTCCCGAAAGCAACTGGATTACCGGAGAAGCATAAGCTTCCGGATTGGCCAGGTACATAATGCCTGAGAATACAAATACAGTGGCCAGAATAGATACCGGAATATGCCATGTAATGATTCTCTTCCATAACATATAGAGGAGGCCAAAAATCAAAGCTGCTGCACTCACCTCGCCCAAACATCCGCCATTATTGCCAATGAACAAATTCCAGGCATCAGGAAGTTGGCTAAAAGCTGAGGCATCACCATGAACGGCTTGTTTCATCAAGGCTAACGGAGTAGCAGCGGTAGTAGCATCAGTATAGGCAGTCAACTGACCAACCACCGGCCACGAAGTCATTTGCACAGGGAATGATAACAACAGAAACACACGTCCTGCCAATGCCGGGTTAAACGGATTATTTCCCAATCCGCCAAATGACATCTTACCGACACCAATAGCGAATAAAGCACCTAAAATAATGATCCAAATAGGCAGATTCGACGGAAGATTGAATGCCAGCAACACCCCCGTGATGATAGCAGACCCATCACAAATAGTAGTGGTTTCTTTCTTCAGCAAGAACTTACCGATTGCCCATTCAAAAAACAGACAGGCTATCACAGAAGTCGCTGTGACAATCAACGCACCCAGTCCGAAATATACGAGCGAAACGATGAAGGCAGGAATCAGTGCGATCAACACACCGTACATGTTTTTCTGTACACTGTCTCCACCATGAACGTGAGGTGATAATGATACGATTAATTTATTTTCCATACTTATTATTTTTTAGCTTGACGTGCACGAATCATGGCACCAACTTTTCCTTTACCCAAACGACAATAGTCGAGTAACGGACGATTGGCAGGACAAGTGAATTGGCAAGAACCGCACTCGATACAATCCATGATTCTTTCTGATTCCATTCTTTCAAATTCTGTGTTCTCGGCCAAAGCGGAAAGCAGATACGGTTCCAGTCCCATCGGACAGGCACTTACACACTTCGCACAACGGATGCAATTTTGTATTTCTCCGCGTTTAGCCTCTTTCCGGTTCATAATCAAAATTCCGGAACTTCCCTTAGCAGTAGGAACATCGGTATTAACCAATGCTTTACCCATCATCGGGCCGCCTCCAATTACCTTTCCGGTGTCTTCGGGCAAACCGCCACAGGCATCAATCAGTTGTTGCATCGGAGTTCCGATACGTGCCAGGAAGTTGGAAGGTTTAGCAACCGATTTACCGGTCACCGTAATCACACGTTCAAACAAAGGCTTATTTTTCTGCACAGCCTGGTATACTGCAAATGCTGTACCTACATTCTGAACAACCGCTCCTGTAGAGATGGGTAGTGCACCACTCGCAACCTGACGTTTGGTTATAGCATCGATCAGCTGCTTCTCACCTCCTTGCGGATATTTCACCTTCAAAGGTACAACCTCGATACCGGCATAACTGGATGCAACTTTTGTCATCAACTCAATAGCATCGGGTTTATTGTTTTCAATACCGATAAATGCCTTATTTACCTTTACGGCTTTCATCAGAATGGAAACTCCTACCATTACCTCTTCGGCATGCTCCAACATCAACTGATGGTCGGCGGTTAAATAAGGCTCACACTCTACAGCGTTTATAATAACACATTCTGCTTTAAATGAAGGAGGCGGACAGAGTTTAACCTGAGTGGGAAAACAAGCTCCTCCCAAACCAACAATACCGGCATCGGCTATCTTCTTCACAATCTCTTCCGAAGTCAATTCGCACTCTTTCACCAGTTCAGGGCTGCGATCGATAGATTCTTCCCATTCGTCCCCGTCTACATCTATAAAAATAGCAGGTTTGGCATAACCACTCGCATCGACGATCGAATCAACCTTAGCGACTTTGCCACTGACAGAAGAGTGAATGGCAGCCGAAACAAAGCCATTGGCTTCGGCTATTTTAGTGCCCACCTTCACCACATCACCTTTTGCCACAATAGGCTTAGCAGGTGCACCGATATGCTGTCCCAAAAGTATCACAGCTTTTGCCGGAACTTCCGCCGTAATAATGGGTTGATGTGCTGACAGTTTATTTTCGTGTGGATGAACACCACCAATTGAAAATGTCTTCAACATACAATTCTGTATTTTATCTGTTTATTACTCGTTTTCTTAAGCTTCAGCTGTTTTAGCAGCTTCGGCAACAGGTGCTTCCTCTTTGGGTTTGCGCGGAGGGAAATTCAACTCGATGATAGTGTTCTGGGGACAAACTTCAACACACTTACGACAAGACTTACATTTGTTGTAGTCAATGTAAGCAAGATTGTTCTCAAGTGTGATTGCTTCAAACGGACAAGTCTTGACACACTTACCACAACCGATGCAACTTACCGTACAAGCTTTACGCGCAACAGCCCCCTTGTCTTTATTGACACAAGATACATATACGCGGCGGGATTTTTTGCCCTTAGCACGAAGTTCGATTATCGCTTTCGGACAAGCTTTGACGCAAGCGCCACAGGCTGTACACTTTTCTTCATCCACTTCAGGAAGTCCTGTTTCGGGATTCATGTGAATAGCATCAAACTGGCAAGCAGCCACACAATCGCCACATCCCAGACACCCATAGCTACAGCCGGTTTCTCCACCATAAAGCGAAGCGGCAATAGCACAACTCTTTGCACCGTCATACATATTTGTACGCGGACGGTTCGTGCAGGTTCCGTTACATCTAACCACTGCCACCATCGGTTCTGCAGTTCCGGCGTCCAGCCCGAGGATCGAAGCAACCTGCGACATCACAGGTTGTCCGCCTACCGGACAAAACTTACCTTCCAGCGAACCGGCTTTGACGCAAGCATCAGCAAATCCGCTGCAACCCGGATAACCACATCCACCGCAGTTAGCCTGAGGCAACACTTCGGATACCTGGGCAATTCGTGGGTCTTCGTACACGGCAAATTTCTTGGAAGCAACATACAATATCGCAGCCAGTACAAGCGCAATAGCTCCCAAAGAAATCACTGCAATCAGAATCAAATTCATAATTTTTAGTTATTTATTGGTTTTATAGTAAAAGAAAATTTTTGTTTCAACCGAGTTCTGTTCAGCCATATTATATAATAATAAGGAACAAGCACCGCTAAAGCAGCAAGCGCTCCATATAGTTCACTATGAAGAACTGTCTTGAAAACGAAAAGGCCGAGAATTAAAAGAAAGAGAGGAATAACAAAGGCCAGAAATACAGCCTGCATACCCATGGAAGTAGCACCAATAATTGTCACCTCGTCACCTACCTTCCATACAGATGAAGTGTCGGTAATCTCAATTACCTTCTCTTTGCTATCTGCCGAAGAGCAATGTCCCTTGACACTGCAAGTTGAGCAGGCCGATGTTTGGATGATCCTCACAGAAACCTGAGAACCACTTATGTTTTCCACAATACCTTGATGAGTTATTATATTAGTCATTTTGCAAACTGCACATTACAAATTGCGGCAAATTTAAGCATAAGTTTGAGAACTACGAAGTATTTGAATGTTTTTTATAGCGCAATAAGAGTTCTTTTTGAAGTATTTTTTTACTCCATTAATCAGGAGTAGAAACAGAAAAAGCAGGCTTTTTGCCTGCTTTACTGCTAAATTGTTATCATCCTCCGATATTTTAAAATAAATTAGAAACAGAAACAGATTCTTTTATCACTTTCTGTTCATTTCCTTATTTTACATCTTCAAACATTCATTTATCTCAATCATCCGAATCAAATCTGTCCGTTGAATGGAAAAAGTGCTGCTTTCTTTCTGAACATACTTCAGTAAAGTGAGCCCGTCCTGGCGCAGTTTAGACTTTTGCAAAATATTAGACTCCATCTCATCCGAAATCTTCAGCAGGGTCATGGCAGCCAGTTCTATCTTTCCCATCCGGTTAGGATCTCCTTCATAATGGTCAATCAGTTCATCCGGATTCATACTCTGCAACTGCTCCTGAGGAAGTCCTAAAATCTGTCGTGTAAGACAGTCGTACTCTGTCCATTCATCCTTACGAAACTTCTTTTTATTCAAAATCATATTAACAATTAATGAAATGATTTCCTGAATCATTCGTATCAGATAATCTTGTTTAATCATAAGGCGCTTTCTTTAAGTATAACATTTT
This sequence comes from Bacteroides sp. HF-4919, assembly GCF_018860125.1. Classification (NCBI taxonomy): domain Bacteria; kingdom Pseudomonadati; phylum Bacteroidota; class Bacteroidia; order Bacteroidales; family Bacteroidaceae; genus Bacteroides; species Bacteroides sp. HF-4919. The sequence continues at coordinate 166,575 of NZ_JAHKNF010000003.1, read as the reverse complement.
AATTACAGCGATGAAATTTGCACTACCGGAAACAACAGAGCCGACTGAAAACTCCAGCCGGCCCCATATTTATCTTTGTGTCAACTATTCCTTTACCATTTATAGTTCAGACCAAAACTGAGCAACTCTTTCAACTGGAAATAACTGCTACCGGTGGTCGGCTTTGCACTGTCATCAAAGCGTGCATGCACAAAAAGCTTAGTAGAAAGATAACGGTTCAATACAAAATTGAAAGTATTTTCCCACTCAATGCGTACCCATTTATAGTTAGTCAGATAGTTCAGACGGGAATCGACTACAATGGACGGAATAATGGTCCATGAAATGGTAGGTTGTACCTGTGCACCAAAGTCATTCTTTGAACATTTACCTTTATCCAGTCCGAACTTGGTTTCGTCCACATTTTTGTTACCAATATAACGAAGGTTATAGGTCAATGGAGACATGAATACGGAAAGGTTGAATTTTTTCTTTTTCAGCTTATAATCCATACCGACACTGACAATCACATCGGCAGGAGCAAGGAAAGCAGCAACCAGTTCTTCACTGTTAGCCTTATAACCTTTGGCAAACTGAGTCTTAAACTCACCGGTGATAGTATAGTACCAATTATGTGCAGCCTGGATACCTAATTTGGAATACAAGCGCAACTGGTCGGTATTGACCAGATACTTATGATATTCATCCGATGGAGAAGAGTTGAATCCTAATTTAGCCTCCAACAGATTCTCAAACTGCACTTTCTCACGGTCATTGTAATTGGCAAACAACTGTAAATTAGCCATTACAGCATTGTTACTCTCACCACCTTTATACCAGTTGTCCGATATATAGTTCTGAGTAATTTGAAGCGAACCGTTACCTCCCGTCACCCACCAGTTAGGTTTCGAAATTAACATTTCTGCTTCACCTACATTCTCTTCTACCTTATCTGCACGGAACAGGCTTTTCACTTCCGTCTTCGGAATTTCAATCTTTTTATTGCCATGATACAATTTACGGCTCATTATATGATCTTCGGTAGTAACAACCAAATTGGGATGGTTCAGGTATAAATCCATCAAAGCAGCATCTACCAGCCGGGCCGATCTCTTGATTTTGGTAAACTGCAAAGTGTCACACGGTGATAACTGCTCATTAAGAGAAGGTGCAGTAAAAGGCTCTTTAAATTTCCAGCGCATAGTAGAATATTCCGCAATAGGCGAATAATAATAAGTTAGCGGAACAAACAGGCGGTAATAATCCGGATCTGTTTTCACATAACGCATAGGTACTGAAGGATCATTGAGGTATTCCAACTCTCCTATATAATTATTATATAAGATGGACACTGTATCCATCTTGGGCTTCGGACCATCCAGATTCAGTTTCAGGAGAAGGTACTGCTGAAGCACCTCGGAAAGTGTATCAGCTTTCACTTCATTTTGCACTGTCTCGGAAACCGGTTTTATCGTCTTCTGCGCCATCACTGACGAAGAAAACAGGATTGCAAATGCTAATGTTGAGATGTGACTAGTCTTCATTTTTATAACAAATTTGAGGGCAAATTTACATTAAATAGTTTAGATTACATAAAATTCGCTCATTTTTAATAGGAATAACCGATCAAACGGATCGATGAAACAACCGATCTGTTTTACCGGAATTTGTATGGCATGCATGAGCTACGCAAATTTATCCTGTAGACAGGTTTATGCTACTTATGCCACCAGACGGATAAAGCCCCATTCATCCGTTAGAGGCATACAACTTTTTGTCGTCCAAACATTTCGGAACCCGGAATTGCATTTTTTAATAAATTTGTTTTGTAGAAAGCATCCGTTCTTCCCCATTTTTTTGTAATTTTGCGGTTTTTAAGATTCAAATCAAACGATTTAGAAACAAATTATTAAAACAGTTATAGCTGTGGGAGAAACAAAGTATATTTTCGTAACCGGTGGTGTTGCCTCTTCTTTAGGAAAAGGTATCATTTCATCTTCCATCGGTAAATTGCTGCAAGCAAGAGGTTATAAAGTAACTATCCAAAAGTTTGACCCGTATATCAACATTGACCCGGGAACATTGAACCCTTATGAACACGGAGAATGCTACGTGACTGTAGACGGCCATGAAGCCGACCTTGACTTAGGACACTACGAACGTTTCCTGGGCATCCAGACTACAAAGGCCAACAATATCACGACAGGCCGTATCTATAAGAGCGTCATTGATAAAGAACGCCGTGGAGACTATCTGGGAAAAACCATTCAAGTCATTCCCCACATCACGGATGAAATCAAGCGTAACGTCAAGTTGCTGGGCAACAAGTATAAGTTCGACTTTGTAATTACAGAAATCGGAGGCACGGTAGGTGACATCGAGTCCTTGCCTTATCTGGAAAGTATCCGTCAGTTGAAATGGGAGTTGGGACAGAATGCGTTGTGCGTGCATTTAACTTATGTACCTTTCCTGTCTGCCGCTCAAGAACTGAAAACCAAACCGACCCAACACTCTGTAAAAGAATTGCAGTCACTCGGAGTGCAACCGGATATTCTGGTGCTTCGTACCGAACATGACCTGAACGCCAACCTGCGTAAGAAAGTGGCATTGTTCTGTAATGTTGCCGAGAATGCGGTCGTTCAGTCAATCGATGCTTCAACTATATATGAAGTACCCCTGTTGATGCAGGAACAAGGCTTGGACGAAACCATACTTCAGAAGATGGGCTTACCTGTGGGCGAACGTCCGCCGTTGGGACCTTGGAAAGACTTCCTGAACCGTCGTGCCAATGCTACCGAAACGGTGACTATTGCAATGGTAGGTAAATACGTTGAACTGCAGGATGCGTATAAGTCTATCCTGGAATCACTGTCACAGGCTGCCACTTATAATGACCGTAAAGTTAAAATAGAATATGTATCATCCGAACACCTCACTCCGGACAATGTGGACGAACAGCTGGGACATGTAGACGGAGTAGTTATCTGTCCGGGATTCGGTTCACGTGGTATCGAAGGTAAGTTCGTAGCTGCCAAGTATACCCGCGAACACAACATTCCGACTTTTGGTATCTGCCTGGGTATGCAATGCATGGCCATCGAATTTGCCCGCAACGTACTGGGTTATGCCGATGCCAATTCTATTGAAATGGACGAAAAGACCAAACATAACGTTATCGACATCATGGAAGAGCAGAAGGCCATCACCAATATGGGAGGTACAATGCGTCTGGGTGCTTACGAATGCGTCTTGAAAAAAGACTCTAAAGTATACGAAGCTTATAAACAAGAACATATTCAGGAGCGTCATCGCCACCGTTACGAATTCAACAACGACTATCGCAAGCAATTCGAAGAGGCCGGCATGAAATGTGTAGGTATCAATCCGGAATCAGACCTGGTAGAGATTGTAGAGATCCCTACATTGAAATGGTACATCGGAACGCAGTTCCATCCGGAATACAGCAGTACGGTGCTACACCCGCATCCGTTGTTCGTATCGTTCATTAAGGCTGCAATCGATAAGTAAAATCACTATCGTATAGATTATTAATCATTAATCACTAAAACAAGAGAATGGATAAAAACACCATCACAGGCCTCGTTTTAATAGGTATATTACTGGTAGGATTCAGTTTTCTGAGCCGTCCCAGCGAGGAGCAAATAGCCGCCCAGAAGCGGTATTATGACTCTATAGCCGTGGTACAGCAGCAAGAAGAAGCACTGAAAGCCAAAACCGAAGCTGCACTGGCTAACGAAAAAGAGGAAACAGCCGCCGATTCGGCATCTCTCTTCTTCAATGCCACCCAAGGTAAAGAGGCGTTTACTACTATCCAGAACAATTTGGTAGAAATCACTCTGGATAACAAAGGCGGCCGCGTTTACTCTGCCCTGTTGAAAAACTACATGGGACAAGATAAGAAACCGGTTGTGTTGTTCAACGGCAGCGATGCTTCCATGAACTTCAACTTCTACAATAAGAAGGGTGCCCTCCAGACAAAAGACTTCTATTTCGAAGCAGTCAATAAAACAGACAGCAGTGTTACGATGCGTCTGGCCGCCGACAGTGCCAGCTATATCGACTTTATTTATACACTGAAACCGGATAATTATCTGATGAGCTTTGTGATTAAAGCAACAGGTATGGAAGGCAAATTGGCTGCTACTACAAACTATGTGGACATCTCGTGGTCACAACGTGCCCGCCAGATCGAGAAAGGATATACTTACGAGAACCGTTTGGCAGACCTCACCTACAAATATACAGGTGATGATGTGGACAACCTTTCGGCAAGTAAAGACGATGAAAAGTCAGTACCGGAGCGTCTGGACTGGATTGCTTTCAAAAACCAGTTCTTCTCTTCTGTATTCATTGCAGAACAGGATTTCGAAAAGACTACGGTCAAATCGAAAATGGAGAAACAGGGAAGTGGCTACATCAAAGACTACTCGGCTGAAATGAGTACGTTCTTCGATCCTACCGGTAAGCAACCGACCGACATGTATTTCTACTTCGGCCCGAACCACTATAAAACACTGACCGCATTGGACAAGGGACGTGAAGAGAAATGGGAACTCAACAACCTGGTATATCTGGGTTGGCCGTTGATTCGATGGATCAACAAATGGATCACCATCAACGTGTTCGACTGGTTGTCAGGTTGGGGATTAGGCATGGGTGTCGTACTGTTGCTATTGACAATTATGGTGAAAGTTGTGGTTTTTCCGGCAACCTGGAAGACTTATATGTCATCGGCCAAGATGCGTGTACTGAAACCAAAAATTGACGAGATCAATAAGAAATATCCCAAGCAGGAAGATGCGATGAAGAAACAGCAAGAGGTAATGGGACTATACAGTCAATACGGTGTAAGCCCGATGGGCGGCTGTTTGCCGATGCTTGTTCAATTCCCTATCCTGATGGCATTGTTCATGTTTGTGCCGAGCGCTATCGAACTCCGCCAGCAGAGTTTCCTTTGGGCGGACGACTTATCGACCTACGACGCATTCATCACTTTCCCGTTCCATATTCCGTTCTTGGGTAATCACCTCAGCTTGTTCTGCCTGCTGATGACCATTACCAATATCCTGAACACGAAGTACACGATGCAGCAGCAGGATACAGGTGCCCAGCCGCAAATGGCAGCAATGAAGTGGATGATGTATCTGATGCCGATTATGTTCCTCTTCGTTTTGAACGACTATCCTTCGGGATTGAACTATTACTACTTCATTTCGACTTTGATCAGTGTGGTAACCATGATCATACTGCGCCGGACAACTGACGAAGACAAGTTGCTCGCCGATCTGGAAGCAAAGAAAAAAGATCCGAAGCAAATGAAGAAGACCGGATTTGCCGCACGTCTGGAAGCCATGCAGAAACAGCAGGAACAGATGGCAAAAGAACGGGCTAATAAGCAGAATAAGCGATAAGAAATAAAAATTAGCTTAAAGACCGAAGAGCCGGGCAAGCAGTATATGTTTGTCCGGCTTTTTTCCCCTTTATAGAATATATAAAAACATGACTACCAAATACACATACAAAGAGATATGGCTCATAGCCTACCCTATCCTGATCAGCCTGATCATGGAACAATTAATAGGTATGACAGACACTGCCTTCCTGGGACGGGTAGGCGAAATCGAACTGGGAGCCTCGGCCATCGCAGGCGTATATTATCTGGCCATTTTCATGATGGCGTTCGGATTCAGCATCGGAGCACAAATCCTGATAGCCCGGCGAAACGGCGAGCAACAATACCGCACCATCGGACCGATATTCTATCAGGGGGTCTATTTTTTGCTGGCATTGGCAATAGTGGCATTTACCCTTTCTTTATGCTTCTCTCCTCATTTGCTGAAACTGGTTATCAGTTCGCAGCACATTTATGACGCGTCCATCAGCTATATCAACTGGAGAGTTTTTGGTTTCTTTTTCTCTTTCGTCGGCGTGATGTTCCGGGCATTTTTTGTAGGTACCACACAGACCAAGACCTTGACATTGAATTCAATCGTAATGGTATTGTCCAACATAGTATTCAACTATATCCTGATATTCGGTAAGTTCGGCTTCCCCGCATTAGGTATTGCCGGAGCTGCTATCGGGTCGTCACTGGCCGAAATGGTATCGGTCATCTTCTTCATCGTCTATACCTGGAAGCGGATAGACTGTAAGAAGTATGCACTGAACCAGCTTCCCAGTTTCCAACCGGAAACATTAAAACGAATATTAAACGTATCTTTTTGGACTATGATCCAAAATTTCTTCTCACTATCCACCTGGTTCATGTTCTTCCTTTTTGTGGAACATCTGGGCGAACGCGCACTGGCCATTACGAACATTATCCGCAACGTATCGGGTATTCCGTTTATGGTTGCGATGGCATTTGCCACCACATGCGGTTCACTGGTGAGCAACCTGATAGGCGCAGGAGAGATTAAAAGCGTACCCGGAACTATCCGGCAGCATGTACGCATCGGCTATGTTTTTGTATTACCTCTGGTACTGTTCTTCGCCCTCTTCCCCGATCTGGTGTTAAGTATCTATACAGATATACCGGATCTGAAAGAGGCTTCCATCCCCTCGTTATGGGTATTATGTTCCGCCTATCTGATATTGGTCCCGGCCAATGTTTATTTCCAGGCGGTATCCGGAACGGGCAATACACGTACGGCACTGGGATTAGAACTCTGCGTGCTGGCTGTCTATCTGGCTTATATCACGTATGTCATCCTCTATCTGAGAGTAGACGTAGCCTTCTGCTGGACTACAGAGCATTTATACGGAATCTGTATCCTGACTCTGTCGTACATCTATATAAAGAAAGGAAACTGGCAAAAAAAGCAGATTTGACCTGATTTTTGCTTATCTTCGCAACTCAAATAATCAATTATTAAAAACTTATGAGACAAGTAAACCTATTTATTATGTCGGCAACAATGATGTTAGCATCCTGTGGCGGAACCAAGGATGCAGGCAAAACGGACCAGGCGCTGATCGGAAAATCCGATATCAAAATCGAGGGGAAGCGGATGACTCCCGAAGCACTCTGGGCAATGGGACGTATCGGCGGACTCTCCGTATCGCCCGATGGAAAACAGATAGCCTATACAGTGGCTTACTACAGTGTACCCGAAAACAAAAGCAACCGGGAAGTTTTTGTGATGAACACAGACGGAACCGACAACCGGCAAATCACTCACACTCCTTTTCAGGAAAATGAAGTGACTTGGGCAACGGACGGAAGCAAACTGCTTTTCCTGAGCAACGACAACGGCAGCAGCCAACTGTACGAAATGAACCCCGACGGTAGCGGACGCAAACAGATTTCCAATTATGACGGAAATATCGAAGGATATTCCATCTCGCCGGACGGCAAGAAGATACTGTTCATCGCCCAAGTAAAGACTGTTAAAAGCACGGCTGACAAATATCCTGACCTGGACAAAGCAACCGGCATCATCATCACCGACCTGATGTACAAACATTGGGATGAATGGGTGACAACTGCCCCCCACCCCTTTATCGCCGATTTCGATGGCAAGTCGGTAACCAACATCGTAGACGTGCTGGAAGGTGAGCCTTACGAAAGTCCGATGAAACCATGGGGAGGTATCGAACAACTCGCATGGAACACTACCTCGGATAAAGTGGCTTATACCTGTCGAAAGAAAACGGGACTGGCTTATGCCATTTCTACCAACTCGGATATCTATGTATACGACCTCAATACCAAGAAAACAATAAATATCACCGAAGGTATGATGGGTTATGATACTAATCCGCAATATTCTCCGGATGGAAAGAGCATCGCCTGGCAAAGTATGGAGCGTGATGGTTACGAAGCAGACCAGAACCGTCTCTTCATCATGAATCTGGAAACCGGAGAAAAACGTTTTGCCAGCAAAGCGTTCGATTCGAATGTAGATGCATTCGTATGGAGCCAGGATGCCAAGACGATCTATTTCACCGGTGTATGGCATGGTGAAACTCAAATCTACTCACTCGATCTGACCAATGATTCTGTACGTCCTGTCACTTCGGGTATGTACGACTACGAAGGCGTTGCCCTCTTCGGTGATAAACTGATTGCCAAACGTCACTCTATGAGCATGGGAGATGAAATTTATGCCGTTTCCCTGGATGGGCAGACGACACAACTGACTCAAGAGAACAAGCAGATCTACGATCAGATAGAGATGGGCAAAGTTGAAGGACGCTGGATGAAAACGACAGATGGTAAAGAAATGCTGACATGGGTCATCTATCCGCCCCAGTTCGATCCGAATAAGAAATATCCGACACTGCTCTTCTGCGAAGGCGGTCCACAGAGCCCGGTAAGCCAATTCTGGAGTTATCGCTGGAACATGCAGATTATGGCTGCCAACGGCTATATCGTTGTAGCACCGAACCGCCGCGGACTTCCTGGTTTCGGAGTGGAATGGAACGAAGCTATCAGCGGAGATTACGGTGGCCAATGCATGAAGGATTATTTCACGGCAATCGACGAAATGGCAAAAGAACCTTTCGTTGACAAAGACCACCTGGGCTGTGTGGGTGCCAGCTTCGGAGGATTCTCCGTCTACTGGCTGGCAGGACATCACGACAAACGTTTCAAAGCCTTCATTGCCCACGATGGTATCTTCAACATGGAGATGCAATACCTGGAGACAGAAGAGAAATGGTTTGCCAATTGGGATATGGGAGGCGCATACTGGGAAAAGCAGAATCCGGTTGCCCAGCGCACTTTTGCGAACTCTCCGCACTTGTTCGTCGAAAAATGGGATACCCCGATTCTTTGCATCCACGGTGAGAAGGATTACCGTATCCTTGCCAATCAGGCCATGGCTGCGTTCGACGCTGCCGTAATGCGTGGCGTACCAGCTGAACTGCTTATTTATCCGGACGAGAACCACTGGGTATTGAAACCGCAAAACGGTGTGTTGTGGCAACGCACTTTCTTCGAATGGCTGGACAAATGGTTGAAACCAAACACTACAGATTCCAAATAAAGGCTCTGTTCTGCTAAAATAAAGGCTCTGTTCCGACGGAACAGAGCCTTTATTTTAGCAGAACAGAGTGTCCGTTTACTCCTTCGGAAAGCTTACATCCGCTTCAACTTGACAATCTCTCCAAGTACCGGAATATACACGTCTATCCTACGTTTCTTTGCTTCGGCAGTAAAAACCTGCGGAGGGTCATGCAGAGGTTCGTCCGACAAGTCGAACGTACCATAATGCATCGGGATGGTAAGAGCTGCTTTCATATCGGTGGACGCTGTCAGTGCATCGTAAGGTGAAATGTGATTGGGCTGCATAAACCAACGCGGCTTATAAGCACCGATACCCACCAAAGCATAATCGGGTGTCCCGAATAGCTCGGGTATCTCACGGAAATGCCTGGAATATCCGGTATCGCCACTGTAATAGATGGAGATGCCGTCACCCTGTACCATAAACGCTCCCCACAGCCTTCGTCCTCCGTCACGCACCGAACGCTTGCTCCAATGCTGGGCAGGAAGAAAAGTAATCTTCAACCTGTCATCTTCTATCTGTTGGTACCATCCGGCCTCCGTTACCTCAAGCTCCGGAAACCAACTCTTTATCAATTCACCGGTACCCAACCCACAGAAAAGTTTCATCCGGGGATTGTTCTTCACCAGCCGGGCTACACTTTGCTTATCCAAATGGTCGAAATGGTCGTGACTGATAAGCAAGTAATCTATATCGGTAAAAATATCGGGGTTTGCCGGAAAATCACTCTGACGTTTGACAAAAGGGATATCTCCAAAAACAGGATCGAACATGACACGTTTTCCTGCCAATTGAAGGAAGAAGGAGTTATGTCCCAGCCATATCAGCGAATTACCGACCACCCCTTCCAATGAACGCAGATAACTCATCCGGGGATTCCACTTCACACTCTTCTTCTCTTTCCGCTGCGGATTGGAAGAAAGGCGCCATTTCAAGACACTTCCCATCCCGGGACGAAAACGATGCTGGCGATTGACAAACTTTCCTCTCACCACAGGATTACCCCGCCAATGCGGGTTTACCGTTGCCAGTCTTTCATTTCTTCTGAAACATATATGCTCGCCCATACACTTATATACTTTTTTCGTTGTGTAACAAACAAAAATAACAAAAGATTTGTGTATAGTCGCAGAATAAGACATTTTTTTTATGTAAAAAGATCACCCTCACGTCAAACAGGATTGTAACGTGAGGGGTAATCTTCGCAAGCGTCATCCGTATGCAGTATGGCGAGTACGACCAGCATCGCTCTCTACAAGCCAATGCTACCGATAAATAAATACGTTATCATTGTTTTTGGTTCCAGACAGTCAGTACCCTAACTTATCGACCCACTCACGAATGGATTTTTCATTGGCACGATTAAGTAATCTTCCCTCTTTCCATTTCAAATTGTGATAGTCTTTTTTCAATGCTGTCACACTACCTGTAATACTGCTTCCTCCCGAAGTGGCAAAAGGTATGATGATCTTATTTTTAAGATCATGACTTTCAATGAAAGTGTTCACAACCCGAGGTGCAAGATTCCACCAGATGGGATAGCCGATAAAGATCACTTCATAATCGGCTATGTTTTCTTTTTTATTCTTAAGGACCGGACATGATTTCAGATCGTTCATCTCCACCGAGCTGCGCGATTGTTTGTTATGCCAGTCAAGATCGGCATTCGTATAAGGTTTTGCAGGAGTGATGGCATACAGTTCACCACCCGTAACCCGAGCCAGTTTCTTTGCAGCTTCCGCCGTAGTACCGGTTGCCGAAAAGTAGGCAACTAAAATTCGTTTACCATTGTGCCCCTGCTTTATGGGATCTTGTGCCGCTGCGTGTAAATTCATAAATAAGATTGCTAAAAGCGTTAGTAAAACAGATTTTGTTCTCATATTATTCAATATTTTAATAAGTTATTTTATTACTTTTCTCATACGTTTACGATTGCTGCAATGCAAGCCGTCGATCGTTGCCTGCCACCATCCTTTGCCAAAGCTCAAACCATACAGGAGTACTGTCAAATATACGGCAGTTATACCCGGAATTTAGCAACTCTCCATCTTCAGCTCTATTCGGGGGCTATCGATTTGATGAATTTCGCCGGAACTCCTCCAACAATGACATTCGGCGGCACATCTTTTGTGACCACCGCTCCCGCCGCAATAACGGCATTGTCACCAATCATCACACCCGGAAGAATTGTGGCATTTGCCCCTACCCAGACATTTTTTCCTAAAACAATCGGAGCAGGATACGTTGTTCCGCGGTCTTCAGGAGCAAGCCCGTGATTAAGAGTGGCAAACACTACATTATGTCCGATTTGGCAACTGTCGCCAATGGTTATGCCACCGTGATCCTGAAAGTGGCAACAGGCATTTATGAATACATCATCACCTATCACTATATTCTTCCCAAAATCAGTATAGAACGGAGGAAATACGCGAAGTGTAGGCGGAACCGGACTTCCAAAAAGCTCGGATAATAAATTTCGCACTTCGGCCGGCGTATGGTAAGAAGCATTCAGCCTGAATGTAAAACGCCTTGCCTCGTTACTCATATCATCCATAAAACAGTGGATTTCTTCTGTGTTGAGAGGCTTACATGACTTTACATACTCTTTAAAACTTTCGATAGTCATATTATTGTCGTTATAATTTTACTCATACATCTTTGGCTACATCCTATGTCGCGATACCAATCCGATAGCCGATATATTTAATTGCAAAATTACCGGAATAAAAAAGAGCGGTTGTATATGATTTACGGATATTCATACCCGAATCCCCGATTTTGAAATAAAACGCATATTATCTACAAAAAAAATACCTTCCGGACACACAACGGAAGGTATTTCTACACATGTCAATCTATTCATGGACAGGTCATCCGACCAAAAGGAAAGGATAAGGCCATCCCAAATAAGACAGGTTAATAACAAAGATTACGGCTGCCAGCACCCACAGTATCAATAAAGACCATTTCAGTCCGGACGCCATAGCCGGCCAATCAAATATCTGTCGGAGAATAGCATAAATGATCCCCACCAAAGGTATGCCCACCAATGCTACTCCTGCAATACTTCCTACAATGGTCATCATCGGCGAAGTGGAGATCAGCGGTGACCAATCGACTGCTGGCAGCATATGATAGAGAGCAGCTCCACCACCAATGGCTACTGCAATGGCAGCAATCACCAGAGCAACAAAAACAATGGCAAGCACAAAAAGCACCGGACTGCATATAATGGCGAGCACCACCAGACAGGCTTTCAGAAAGAAACCCGCTATCGATACCAACGCATCGCCCACCTTCTGCAGAAAACTGCGGGGCTTACCTGAATTTACATAATTGTTCACCCCGTTGGCTACCCTTTCAAACCCATCAGTCACCGTCTTACCGATATTCTCTATGGTGATATCCTCACCGCGCATACTCAACTTCTCGGCTGCCGTACGGGCCTCGGGAATAATCAGCCAACAGATGATGTATATAGGAATCAACACTCCATATCCACAGATCAGCACAACGAACATAATCAGTCGCAACAGCGTTACATCCCAGTTCAGATATGCAGCCAGCCCGCTAATCACCCCTCCCAATATTTTATCATCCGGATTACGGTAAAAACGGCGATGAATGGTTGTGCCGGATTGTGCCCCTGTATGTCCGGCTGTCTTTTGAGGTTCGTCTTCCTCACTCTCCTCACCAAAATCTTCGGGTTTTCCCATCCGGGCAATCACTTCTTCTACGTCGGCAATCGTAATCACTTGCGATCCGGCAGCCAACTTCTCGGCAAATAGTTCGGAGATGCGATTCTCTATATCGTTCACAATCTCCTCTGCTCCTTCTTGTTTGCGAAAGTGAAGTTTTAGGTTGCACAAATAATTATCGAGCAACCGGTAGGCATCCTCGTCGATATGAAAAACGGTTCCACCTAAATTTACGGTTAATGTTTTTTTCATCTTTATTTCTTTTTAAATGGATTCTCTATTAGCAATATGATTCACAGTTTCGTTCAGCTCCCTCCACGAAAGTTCCAGTTCGCCAAGGAACAACTCACCTTTCTCTGTCAGCTTATAATACTTCCGTGGCGGTCCCTGTGTAGATTCCACCCATTCGTAACTAAGTAAATCATCGTTTTTCAATCGGGTCAACAATGGATACAATGTGCCCTCCACCACAATCAGCTTTGCCTCTTTCAACTTCTGGATGATATCCGAAGCGTAAGCCGGCTCTTTATGCAACAGCAGCATGATGCAATATTCCAGCATGCCTTTTCGCATTTGCGACTTTACATTATCTACATTCATAAGCTTTACCTTTTTGATGCGACAAATATATGCATAACTTTAGTACTATGCAATGCAAAGTACTTTAAATTCATACTAATTAACTTATTAAGATACCTCCACCTTATTATAAAAGCAAATTATCACTATATTTGCGACATAAACCGAAAAATACAACAAACATGTTTACTATCCGAAAAGCCACTTCAGATGATTGCATACTGATTAACAAACTGGCGAAACAGGTATTTCCGACTACTTACAAAGAAATACTTTCGCCCGATCAACTTGACTACATGATGGAATGGATGTACGCGCCCCTGAATATCCGCAAACAAATGGAAAAAGAAGGACACGTATACTTCATCGCTTACCAGGAAGATGAACCTTGCGGCTATGTATCAGTACAGCCTCAAGGAGATGATGTGTTTCATCTCCAGAAAATATATGTCCTTCCCTCTTTTCAGGGAGCACACCTGGGAAGCAAACTATTTGACCACGCAGTACAATACATCAAAGAGATTCATCCGTCTCCCTGTCTGATGGAATTAAATGTCAACCGGAATAACAAGGCATTGCACTTTTATGAACATAAAGGGATGAAAAAACTACGTGAAGGTGATTTTCACATCGGAAACGGATATTATATGAATGACTATATCATGGGATTGGAACTCTGATGCGCATGTAAAGAAAATGCCAATATAAGAAACGCCCCGTTACATATATTGTTATCGTAATAACAAATAATGTAACGGGGCGTTTGGTGTATAGATACAACCCGAAGGTTATGCTACTTTTTCAAGTTTCTTCATGATAGAGAAGATGAACAGAGCGGCCAGCAGACAGCATACGATAAGTACACTCCATACCATCCACAACTGCATGCCACCCCACAGATAACCAATGATGGCAACGAGGTAATTACCAATGGCAGTTGCGGCAAACCATCCACCCATCATCATACCTTTGTATTTGGGAGGAGCTACTTTCGAAACAAACGAAATACCCATCGGAGAGAGGAACAACTCGGCGAAAGTAAGCACCAGATAAGTAGAGATCAACCAGTTTGGAGAAACCAGTGCGTCTTTCTCAATGCCACTGGCTGCCAGAGCATCTGGAGTAGGCAACCCGATAGACCCAATGGCCATTATCAAGAAACCGCATACGGCAATCATCATACCGATACCGATTTTACGCGGAGCAGAAGGTTCTTTCCCTTTTCTGGCAAGATATCCAAACACCGCCAGTGAAACCGGAGTCAAGGCAATCACGAAGAACGGATTGAATTGCTGGAAGATCTGAGGCAGAATATTAACAGTAGGATCCATAGAGCTATAGCTCCATCCCAGACAGAGAAGTGCGGCAGCAACTACTATACCGGCAATCATTTTTGATTTGCCGGTCTTTCCCTGGAACAGTGAAAAAAGTCCGTAAATAACAATCAACAAGAAGGTAAGGTTCACGATATTGAAGCCCAAACGGTCGAGTCCGGTCACCTCTTGTGCGGTATAATCACGTGCAAAGAATGTCAGTGTCAGTCCGTTCTGGTGGAAAGCCATCCAGAAGAAAATAACTACGGCAAATACAAGCAACAAAGCCACGATGCGCTGTTTGGTTTGTTCCGGAGTCAACTTCTCCTCAACTACGTTAGCCGGTTTAGCTTGTTTAGAGTTGTAGTCGGCATGTTTAAATGTAGAGCGGAAAGCGACGTAAATCAACATCGAAATAATCAATGATACACATGCCACACCAAATCCATAGTTATATGCTTCAGAAAGCTTATCGATATAAGTAGTACAGAATGTGGCAATGTCGCCGGTAAAGTTCTGTGCAGCCTGCAATGATTCCAAAGTAGCCTGGTTAGCAGGAGTGATTGTACCGTCAAGATATTGATGTGCCAATGAAGGAATCTGAGGAACATACGAAAGCCCTGCCTTGCCCAACATATAGTTGGTTACCTTTGTAGCAGCTGTCGGAGCGTACATCGCACCGATATTGATAGCCATATAGAATATACTGAACGCCGTGTCACGTTTGGAGCTATATTCGGGGGCATCATACAAATTACCCACCATTACCTGCAAATTACCTTTAAAAAGTCCGGTACCGCAAGCAATCAGAGCCAGTGCACCAAACATCATTACTTTGCCGGAATCGTTGGAAGTCGGGATGGCAAGCAGTGCGTAGCCGATAAACATGACTACAATACCCATTGTCACCATTTTGCCATAACCAAACTTATCGGCAAGAATACCACCAAAGAACGGAATAAAATAAACAGCAGCCAAAAAGCATCCGAAAATGGTAGAAGTTTCAGCAGCAGTGTAACCAAACTTTGCTTGTAGAAACAAAGTAAAAATCGCAAGCATGGTATAGTAACCGAATCGCTCGCCTGTGTTGGCAAGTGCCAGAGCATACAAACCCTTAGGTTGTCCTTCAAACATAAAATTAGAATATTAGATTATTAAATAGATATTTTCTGCAAATATATACTTTTTACTGAAATTAAACAGTATATAATACACAAACTTCCGCCCGAACCTCGTTTATTAGCTCTTTAGGATCAATTTTTATCTGTAATCCGCGTTGCCCCGCACTTACATAAATATACGGAAACTCCAGACAGGTTTCATGGATATAGGTGGGAAAATGTTTTTTCATTCCGACAGGCGAACAGGCACCGCGGATATATCCGGTGACGGAAAGAAGCTCTTTCATAGGAATCATATCACAACTCTTATTACCGGACACCTTTGCGGCAAGCTTCAGATTTACCTCTTTGTCTCCGGGAATCACGCAAACGAAGTATCCCGTTTTATCGCCATGAAGCACAAGAGTTTTAAAAACCTGATCAATATTCTCTCCCAAACTGGCCGCTACATGCACAGCACTCAAATCATTTTCGTCTACCTCGTAAGGGATAAGTTCATAGGAAATTTTGGCCTTATCCAACAGACGGGCAGCATTGGTCTTATTGATTTTCATAGATATATGTATATTGGAGCAGCCATAGAAAAAAGCTGCTATTAGTAAGTTAATAACGTAACTCTACAAAGTTAACTTCGTAGTTGCAGGAAGTTAACTTTGTACAAATACGATATTAACTCTTTATTATTTAACAAGTTAATATCGTATATATAAATTATCAATCGATTCTCAGTTCTTCGCGAAGAAACTTCGGGGTATATCCTTTTGTACTCTTCGCAACCTCTTCCGGTGTCCCGAAACTGAGAAGTTCCCCTCCCCCTTTACCGCCTTCGGGGCCCATGTCGATAATGTAATCCGCCATCTTTATCACATCCAGATTATGCTCAATGACGATCACAGTATTACCTTTATCCACCAATTTATTTAATACTCCCATCAGCACACGGATATCTTCAAAATGCAGACCGGTAGTCGGTTCATCAAGAATATACAAAGTCTTTCCCGTATCTCGTTTCGAAAGCTCCGTTGCCAATTTTACGCGCTGGCTTTCACCTCCCGAAAGGGTGGTTGATGATTGCCCTAATTTAATGTATCCCAATCCAACATCCTGGATAGTCTTAATTTTGTTCAGAATCTGAGGAACATTTTCAAAGAACTCTACCGCACGGTTAATGGTCATATCGAGCACATCGGCAATGGATT
This sequence comes from Bacteroides sp. HF-4919, assembly GCF_018860125.1. Taxonomy (NCBI): domain Bacteria; kingdom Pseudomonadati; phylum Bacteroidota; class Bacteroidia; order Bacteroidales; family Bacteroidaceae; genus Bacteroides; species Bacteroides sp. HF-4919. The sequence continues at coordinate 149,654 of NZ_JAHKNF010000003.1, read as the reverse complement.
TTCCCTTGAAACGCACTTCCAGAGTTTCGCGATTATAACGTTTGCCATGACAAACTTCACATGGAACATATACATCGGGCAGGAAATTCATTTCGATTGTCTTGTAGCCATTCCCGGAACATGCCTCACAACGTCCGCCGGAGACATTAAAAGAAAAACGACCGGGTTTATAACCACGAATCTTAGCTTCCGGCAATCCGACAAAAAGACTGCGGATATCTGAAAAGACACCGGTATAAGTGGCAGGATTGGAACGCGGAGTACGCCCCAACGGAGACTGGTCCACATTGACAACCTTATCTATGTTCTCCAATCCTTCAATAGAATCGTATTCCAAAGGATCCTGCAAAGAACGATAGAACTTCTGCGAAAGTATCGGTTGCAAAGTTTCATTTATCAACGTAGACTTACCACTACCGGATACTCCCGTAACACAAATCAGTTTGCCTAACGGAAATTCGACATCTACATTCTTCAGATTATTCCCTTTAGCGCCACGCAACCATAAAGATTTTCCATTACCGGGACGCCGTTTGGAAGGCACTTCGATGGCAGTTTGTCCGTTGAGATACTGTGAAGTAAGTGTACTGGTCCTCAACATCTTTTGTGGAGTTCCGGCAAAAACAACTTCTCCCCCCAGTCGTCCGGCTTTAGGCCCCATGTCAATCACATAGTCGGCAGCCAGCATCATATCTTTATCATGCTCTACCACGATCACAGAGTTACCCATATCACGCAATTCTTTCAAGGAGTTGATTAACCTCAGGTTATCACGTTGGTGCAGCCCGATGCTCGGCTCGTCAAGAATATAAAGCACATTGACCAGTTGAGAACCAATTTGTGTGGCCAGACGGATACGCTGACTCTCCCCACCCGACAGACTGACGGAACTACGGTTTAAAGACAGATAATCCAATCCTACATCCAACAGGAATTTTAAGCGGGTACGTATCTCCTTCAAAATCTCTGCGGCAATCATTTTCTGCTTATCCGTCAGGAATTCGTCCACTTTCATCAACCAGTCATACAACTCATTGATGTCCATATTTGAAAGTTCATTGATGTTTTTATCATGGATACGGAAGTGGAGTGCTTCCTTATTCAGTTTCGCTCCCTTACATTCAGGGCAAACTGTGGTTTTGGCAAATTGTTCCGCCCATTTCTGTGCAGTGGCCGAAGCATCTTTCTCCTGCAACATCTGGATATACTTGACAACACCTTCATACGTCACAAAATAATCGGAAGAAGTACCTATCAAAGAGCTTTTTATCTTGATACGTTCGTCCGAGCCATACAGAATCTCGTCGATTGCATCATTTGGCAAATCTTTTACGGGAGTCTTCAATGACGCATCATATTTCTCCAGCAAAGCACCGATCTGCCAGAAAATCATTGCATTCTTATATTTACCTAAAGGAGCTATCGCCCCTTCATATATAGACAACTCTTTATCAGGAATCACCTTATCTACATCAATCTGACTGACTACCCCCAATCCCTTACAACGCGGACAAGCTCCCTGCGGAGAATTGAACGAAAAGTTGTGCGGAGCCGGTTCACGATACGACAGTCCCGTGACAGGGCACATCAGGCGTTTACTGTAGTGCCGGATACTCTCTGTCTGTGCATCGAGAATCATCAATAATCCGTCGCCCTGCCGCATAGCAGTAGCGACACTCTGTTTCAACCGCTTGTCATCCTTATCTTCCACGATAAGCTTATCCACAACGACTTCGATGTCGTGGTTTTTATAACGATCCAGTTTCAGTCCGTGAGTGATTTCGCGTACTTCTCCGTCTATACGGACATACAAATATCCCTTTTTGCGAATCTGCTCGAAGAGTTCTTTGTAATGTCCCTTACGTGAACGCACCAAAGGTGCCAGCATATAAATTTTCTTTCCTTTATAATCTTTCAGGATCAGTTCCAGTATCTGTTCCTCAGTGTATTTCACCATCTTTTCTCCCGAGAGATAAGAATAGGCTATTCCGGCACGGGCATAAAGCAGACGAAGATAATCGTAAATCTCCGTAGTAGTGCCGACCGTGGAACGGGGATTTTTATTCGTAGTCTTTTGTTCTATGGAAATAACCGGACTCAACCCTGTAATCTTATCTACATCCGGACGCTCCAGATTGCCCAGAAAGTTGCGGGCATAAGCCGAAAAGGTTTCAATATAGCGGCGCTGGCCCTCTGCAAATATTGTATCGAAAGCAAGAGATGATTTCCCGCTTCCACTCAGTCCGGTAATCACAGTCAGGCTGTCACGTGGTATTTCCGCATCAATGTCTTTCAGATTGTGTACGCGCGCACCGTACACATTTATATATTCTGTTTCCTGCATACTCTAACTTTTATTGAGTTGCAAAATTAATGTTTCCGCCCGAAATATAGTTTTAAAAAACACAATATTATTTTCTTAACTCAATATATTATGTGAATCTATGACATTATTCGTACCTTTGCCGTAATCAATTGAGAATTGAATAGTAAAAATTACAAATTAAGATTAATAAATTGATGAAATCAATCAAACGAATCTTCTTTCTCCTGTCTTTTATAAGTGTTTCCTATTTAAGCACATTGGCACAAGAGAACCAATCCTACTTCCTTCACACTATTGAAAAGGGGCAAAGCTTATATTCCATCTCAAGTATGTATGGAGTCAGCAAAGCAGATATTATTCGCCTGAACCCCGGTTGTGAGGACAAAATCTATGCAGGACAAGCCATCAAAATCCCACAGAACAAAACCGCCCAGAAAAGTGAAATGTTCCATACCATTCAACCGGGAGAAACCCTTTATCGGTTGACAACCACCTATAAAGTTTCTGCAAAAGCCATTTGTGACGCCAATCCGGGATTAAGTGCAGAGAACTTCCGTATCGGACAGGTTATCCGTATCCCTTCCGCTGCAGAAGCCATCGACTCTACAGTAGAAGCAGTAGTCACAACTCCCGAACAACCCATTATCCAACCGGCTGTAAAGCCCCGTTGCAGAGACATGCACAAAGTGAAACGCAGAGAGACTATTTTCAGCGTCAGCCGTGAATATGGCATTTCTGAACAGGAACTGATTGCAGCCAATCCGGAGTTGAAGAACGGTATGAAGAAGGGACAATTCCTTTGTATCCCCTATCCGTCAGAGAAATCGGCAGTCACTACTCCCCAGACAGACACCAATATCACACCGCCAAGCAACAGCGAATTGTTCCGTGAAAACAAAGAAACACCCAAAAGCATTTCTACCATCAAAGCGGCTCTCTTGTTACCCTTTGACGACAAAAGAATGGTAGAATATTATGAAGGCTTCCTGATGGCAGTTGACAGTCTGAAACGTACCGGCACTTCAATCGATCTATACGTCTACGATTGCAATAAAGAAAGTTCATCATTGAACAACATTCTGGCAAAAAGTGAGATGAAGAATATGAATGTCATTTTTGGTCCGGCACAGCAACAGCATATTAAACCGTTAGCAGCTTTCGCGAAGAAAAACGATATTCGCCTGGTTGTCCCTTTCTCTTCAAAAGAAGGCGAAGTATTCAGCAACCCGTTTATTTATCAAATCAATACTCCACAGTCTTATCTGTACTCCGAAGTCTACGAGCACTTCACACGTCAATTCCCGAATGCTAACGTGATTCTTTTGGAATCTTCGGTTGTGGATAAAGATAAAGTTGAATTTATCAAAGGCTTAAAACAGGAACTGGGAAGCAAAGGGATTCCGGTGAAAACATTAAAGGAAAACGCCCCGGTGGAAACGCTGAAAGCAGCTTTGCGTAACGACAAAGAGAACTTCTTCATCCCCACCTCCGGTAACGATTTGACGCTTTTGAAAATCATTCCCCAATTGACATTACTTGTAAGAGATAACCCGGAAGCGCGTATTCATCTATTCGGTTATCCTGAATGGCAAACTTATACAAAGGATCATCTGGAAAGTTTCTTTGAGCTGGACACCTATTTCTATTCGTCATTCTACACGAATAATCTGCTACCTGCTGCAATCAACTTCACTCATGCTTATCGCAAATGGTACAGCAAAGAGATGGAAGAACGGTACCCGAAATACGGTATGCTGGGTTTTGACACAGGATACTTCTTCCTCAAAGGACTGTCCAAATACGGTTCCGAACTGGAAAAAAATCTCCCTCTGATGGATTTAACTCCTATCCAAACCGGATTTAAATTCCAACGTGTCAATAACTGGGGGGGATTTGTAAACAAGAAAGTATTCTTTGTCCATTTCACAAAGAACTTTGAATTGATTAAACTTGACTTCGAATGAAAAAGAATCAACTGAAATCAATCCTACTGGGAACTGCTTTGCTGGCAGGAATTGTACTGCCAGCAAATGCCCAGATAGGCGAACAACGACATAATTTTGCCATCGGAATTAATGGAGGTGCAAATTACAGTACCGTTTCTTTCCAACCGACCATTAAGCAAAACGGATTATTAGGAATTACCGGAGGAGTAACAGCACGTTATATTTCCGAAAAATACTTCGCTATGATTTGTGGAGCACAATTGGAACTTAACTTCTCGCAACGGGGATGGGACGAAAAATTCGACCCCGAGCAAGGCTTTTCTTCAGAAGACTCTTATGTCCGTACCCTGAACTACCTTGAAGTACCTTTTCTTGCCCATTTGGCTTTTGGCAAAGACAGAGGAGCACAGTTCTTCATCAACCTGGGACCGCAAATAGGTTTCTTGTTAAGCGAAAACGAAAAAAGAGAAGGTAGTTGGAAAACAGCCAATCGGGCACCCAACGAACAATATGGAAAACGGATAGAAAATAAATTCGACTATGGAATTGCAGGTGGCGGCGGAATCGAAGTCAGGACTAAGGCCGGAAATTTTCTTTTAGAAGGAAGATATTATTTTGGACTGGCCGATTTTTATAACAGCACCAAAAAAGACTATTTTGCACGTTCGGCCAATAGTACCATTACAGCAAAAATCACTTATTTATTTGACATAAAGAAGTAAAAGCGTATAAATGAATTCACCACAAAGGATATGGTGTCCATAGAGACATCCTGTATCCTTTGTGGTGAATCTTTTTTATCGGAGACGGTCGGCAGCCTTTACCATCACTTCATCCCGTCCTATCGCACGAATAGCCAAATAGTTGAGAATAATCGAAATCAACGGCAGGCACAACGCCCATGAAATCTGAAAAGCAGCATTCAGATCTTTCTTCAGGACAAACATAAAAGCAAGAAAGGTAAGATAATAACCAATCAACAAAATGCTATTGAATATCGACATGCGAATCTGCAACATACGGTTCTTGAAAAGAAAGATTGTGGCAAATGCGATGATTGCACTAAGCAACAATATACCAAATACTCCCCAAGTAGAATAAAACATTCCGTTCTGTTCCACCCCCAATGGTTTGAAAGTATACATGGCAGCATCAGCACCTATAAAACTGCCGACAGGCAGACACATACTTGTTATCAGTAATGCAGTAACAAGCAAAAGATAAATCGTTTGAATTCGTTGAATCATAGTTTTTAAAGTTGTGTTTAATCCGGAATAAAAAAGTCAAGCAATAAGAGATAGAAGAATAGACTCCTACTTACTACTTGACTGTTAACTCTTCAACCGGCGAAGAAAATTACTGTAATTTTTCTTTTTCCTTTGCCGGGTTTCTATAATAGATCTTTCCTTCTACATACTCTTGCGCAGCAATCAAATCGGGTTTCGGCAATTTCTCGTAGTAACGTGAAATTTCGATCTGCTCTCTATTTTCAAATACCTCCTCCAAATTATCGTTGTAGGAAGCAAACTCCGCAAGTTTCTTGGAAAGGTCGTTCTTTATTTCCACACTGATCTGATTGGCACGCTTACCAATGATAGCTACTGTTTCATAAACATTACCGGTATCGGCACATAAGTCCATCATATCACGGGTAATGGTATTCGTCGGAGCATTTGTTTTCTTGTAATCCATAAATCTATTTATAATTTAGTCTTTAATTACTTTTTGAGAATCTTTGAATATCTTTTCGGCTTCCTTCAGATATTTACTTTCCGGAAATTCATTCTTGAAAGCATAATATTCGTCTACCGTTTCACGGTAACGATCCATCTTCTTGTCTTCCACACTATTCACCGCCATTTCATACTTGGCCCGGAGAATCAATATAGACAGTTCTTCACGATAATCAGTATAAGGATAGTCCTTTAAAGCATTCTGGGCAGTGATCACACAAGACATGAAGTTATTGCCCAGATAATTACCAAGATTATAATATAATCTGGCAGACAGAAGTTCTTTCAAAACCAACTTGTCCTGCAAAGCAAAAATCATATTTTGTGCCTCCTGTTTTCTACTGCTCTGGGGATAATATTCCAGAAACATCTGCAACTGCTGGATAGCCTGATAAGTACTTGATTGATCCAAACGGGGTTCAGGAGTATCCAAATACAGAGCTTTACCGGCATGGAAGCGGGCCAACTCTGAGAACTGACCGCGCGGATATGTATTGAAGTAAGTGATAAATGACTGGGCCGCAGTAGAATAATCTTTCTGATTATAATAACTCATAGCCAGCATGTATAATGATTCTTCTGCTTTATCCGTACCTTTCAGGATAGTTATCAACTCGTTCAGCAATGTAGCCGATCGATTATACTGACCTTTAGCGAAGTAGTTCTTAGCGGCCTCATACTTGTATTCGTAATCGGTGCTTTTTAGCAACTTATTGTACTCTCCACACGAGGATAAAACAGTAGCTGCAAGCAGCGTTATAATGATGTTCTTCTTCATTCTGTATTTAAATAATGCGCAAAGTTAAAGATTCGCGCTGAATAAACCAATTAATCAATGTTTTTTAAGATAAAAAAGAATGGAAGAATAGAGTTTAGTTACGAATAGTGAACAAGCGATGATGGATGGCTAATTTATAAACAATGCAACAGTCATTCACTAACCACCCATCACTACTCACAGGTTTTACAGTTTATACAGGTCGCTTGCCGCCAGCAAGTCAACTTTCTTCTCTGTTAACACTCGGATACAATTTTCCATATCGTTGGGACGGATAATCACATTTGCAGAATTATTATTGGCAAATGAATACATATATTCAATGAAAACCCCTTCATTGGAAAGATATTGTAATACTTTAGCCAACGCACCGGGCACGTTAGGGCAGTTAATACCTACCACCTCCGTCACATTGACTGCGAAATGGTTATCTTTTAAAGCTTTGTAAGCCTTATCCGGATCGGATACAATTCCGCGGAGAATACCAAAATCGGCGTTCTCAGCAATGCAAAGAGCCGAAAGATTAATACCTTCCTTTGCCAATACTTCAGTCACCTCTGTCAGTCGGCCTGATTTATTTTCCAAAAAAATGGAAAGTTGTTTTGCTACCATAATAAATGACTTTATATTTATATTCGTTATAGTTTTCTATTATCAATCACACGCTTCGCTTTACCCACACTACGCTCGATGCTGCGAGGTTCCACCAACTTCACATCTACTCCCAAACCTAACACACTCTGCAAACGTGCTGTCAGCTTTTTCTTTAAAGCCAGCATCTTATTTATTTCATCCGAATAATAGTCCGGACGAACTTCAACTTTCAGTTCCATAGTATCCGTATTATTCTTACGGTCGATAGTCAGCAGGTAATGCGGCTCAAACTCTACCATTTCCAAAATAACAGATTCAATCTGTGTGGGGAATACATTGACTCCACGGATAATAAGCATATCATCGCTGCGTCCCAGAATACGATCCATACGTACCAAAGTACGTCCACAAGAGCATTTTTCATAATGCAATGCGGTCAGATCTTTCGTCCTGTAACGCAATAGAGGCATACCCTCTTTAGTCAGATGGGTGAAAACCAATTCACCGGTCTGCCCGGGCTCTACAGGCTGTAATGTATGCGGATCTATTATTTCAGGGAAGAAATGATCTTCATTCAAGTGGGTACCGTTTTGACACTCACATTCATATCCGACGCCGGGACCTGCAATTTCACTTAATCCATATATATCATAAGCCTTAATCCCTAATTTTGCCTCGATGTCTTTACGCATGCTTTCTGTCCAGGGTTCCGCACCGAAGGCGCCTGCTTTCAGCTTAAACTCTTCACGCGGGAAACCGGAATCATTAATCGCATCAGCCAGATAAAGGGCATAAGACGGTGTACAACATAGGACGGTTGATCCGAAATCATGCATCAAAGTAATCTGTTTCTCCGTATTACCACTCGACATGGGAATAACTGAAGCCCCGATATTTTCGGCACCGGCATGTGCTCCCAGCCCACCTGTAAACAGACCGTAGCCATATGACACCTGAAATATATCCGAACGGCTTGCCCCATAGGCCGTAAAGGCACGGGACAAACACTCTGCCCAGGACGATAAGTCTTTACGGGTATACCCTACTACAGTCGGTTTGCCGGTAGTACCCGATGATGCATGGATACGTACAATCTGACTCATAGGCACGGCACACAGTCCGAATGGATAATTGTCGCGTAAATCTAATTTAGTGGTAAATGGTAGTTTGGAGATGTCTTCTATTCCGTTGATATCATCAGGAGTGATACCTAATTCTTGCATTTTCCTACGATAGAACGGCGTATTGTGATAAACGTATTCTACTATTTTCTTTAGTCTAATGCTCTGGATTTTACGCAAATTATCGCGTTCCATGCATTCGATGCTCTCATTCCAAATCATGTCTTTCGTTGTATTTTGTTAGTTATGTTGTGCAAAGTAAAGGATTTATTTTAAAAATCTATTTGTTTATCTCAACTATTTTGCCGAATATTGTCTTCTGAAAGAAAAAAGAAACATGAATTTTGAATTAACATCCGCATACAAGCCAACCGGAGATCAGCCGGAAGCAATCGCACAACTGACTGAAGGAGTTCTTGAAGGTATACCGGCACAAACGTTACTGGGTGTAACCGGTTCCGGAAAGACATTCACCATTGCCAATGTTATTGCCAATATCAATAAACCTACGTTGATTCTGAGCCATAACAAAACGCTGGCAGCTCAGCTATATGGTGAATTTAAAGGATTTTTCCCCAATAACGCTGTCGAATATTACGTCTCTTATTATGATTATTACCAGCCGGAAGCCTACCTTCCGAGTTCGGATACATATATAGAAAAGGACCTCGCTATCAATGATGAAATTGACAAGCTCAGATTGGCTGCAACTTCAGCTCTCCTTTCCGGAAGAAAAGATGTGGTGGTGGTATCTTCCGTATCTTGCATCTATGGTATGGGAAATCCATCGGATTTTTATGATAATGTTATTGAAATAGAGAGAGGGCGAACCATCAACCGCAATGTGTTTCTCCGACGATTGGTAGATAGTCTGTATATGCGTAACGACATCGAACTCAATCGTGGAAATTTCCGGGTAAAAGGAGACACGGTAGACATTTATCTGGCCTACTCGGACAATTTACTTCGGGTTACCTTTTGGGGGGATGAAATTGACGGCATCGAAGAAGTAGATCCGGTTTCCGGAGTAACCATCGCACCTTTTGAGGCTTATAAAATATATCCCGCCAACCTGTTTATGACTACCAAAGAAGCAACCTTACGCGCCATCCATGAAATAGAGGATGATCTCACCAAACAGGTTGCCTATTTCGAATCTATCGGCAAAGAATATGAAGCGAAACGCCTTTATGAGCGAGTAACATATGATATGGAAATGATACGGGAACTGGGTCATTGTTCCGGCATCGAAAACTATTCACGATACTTTGACGGTCGTGCAGCAGGTACACGCCCTTACTGTCTGTTGGATTTTTTTCCGGATGATTTCTTGATTGTAATAGATGAAAGTCACGTAAGTGTTCCGCAAATACGTGCTATGTACGGAGGAGACCGGGCCCGCAAAATTAACTTGGTGGAATATGGCTTCCGACTGCCTGCCGCAATGGACAATCGCCCGTTAAAGTTCGAAGAATTCGAATCAATGGCTAAACAGGTTATCTATGTAAGTGCTACCCCCGCCGATTACGAACTGGTGCAATCAGAAGGCATCGTCGTTGAGCAAGTGATCCGCCCTACCGGTCTATTGGATCCTATTATCGAAGTACGCCCCAGTCTAAACCAAATAGACGATTTGATGGAAGAGATCCAACTCCGTATCGAACGGGAAGAGCGCGTACTCGTAACTACTCTGACTAAACGTATGGCTGAAGAATTAACGGAATATCTATTAAATAATAATGTACGTTGTAACTATATCCACAGCGATGTGGATACCTTAGAGCGCGTCAAGATCATGGATGATCTTCGCCAAGGTGTATATGACGTATTGATCGGGGTAAATTTATTACGTGAAGGACTTGATCTTCCGGAAGTATCACTGGTGGCCATCCTCGACGCAGATAAAGAAGGTTTTCTCCGTTCACACCGCTCATTAACCCAAACGGCCGGACGAGCTGCCCGAAACGTAAACGGAATGGTAATTATGTATGCCGACAAGATCACGGACAGCATGCGACTGACCATTGACGAAACTAACCGCCGCCGCGAAAAACAACTCGCATACAATGAAGAGCATGGAATCACTCCACAGCAGATTAAGAAAGCACGCAACCTGGCTGTATTCGGCAATGGTAACGAAATGGAGGAAACGCAAAAAGCAACCCGTGCATACGTGGAACCCTCTTCACCCAATATTGCCGCAGACCCGGTCGTACAGTATATGAGTAAAGCTCAGCTGGAGAAAAGTATGGAACGCACCCGTAAACTGATGCAAGAAGCAGCTAAGAAGCTGGAATTCATTGAAGCTGCCCAATACAGGGACGAATTGCTCAAGATGGAAGACTTAATGAAAGAGAAGTGGCCAGGATAAAAAGCACCTTGGTTTTGATAGAATAACAAGTAGTTAGAATATATCGGAGAAACCATCTTTTTCTTAATTATCCTAACAAATTCAATTAAGAAATAAAATAAATGTTATAAAATCAGGCGTTTCTAATAAAACGCTTGCCAATACTTGAAAAAGCTGTATCTTTGCAATGTGTTTTTCATAGTATTAGATTTAAGGTTAACAAAGGTTGGAGCAAGGCGTTGCTCCTTTTTTTATGCTTTCAAGTCAACTTTCAACCCAAATCCCTATCTTTGCAAAGAACTCTGAATATAAAAAATGAAAAAGATTATCTTTATAGGAGCACCTTTATTGCTGACAGTTCTTGTAATTACCATCTATGTATGTAATCGGACTATTCAGAAAAACAGTGAAGCATATCTTTATTCAACAGTATCCGATATTCCCTATAATAAAGTAGGTCTGTTATTGGGCACCTCGCCCAAATTGAAAAACGGGAAAAACAATCTGTATTTCGACTATCGGATTAAAGCTGCCACAGAATTATACAATGCAGGAAAAATCAAATATATATTGGTGAGCGGTGACAATCGGAGAAATGATTATAATGAACCCGAAGAAATGAAGCAGGCATTAATTGCCACAGGTATTCCCGAACAGCAAATCATATTAGACTATGCCGGTCTGAGAACATTGGACTCTGTTATAAGAGCGCATTTAATTTTTGGTCTGGAGCGTTTCACTCTGATTTCACAAGAATTTCACAATGAACGGGCTATTTTTCTGGCTCAGCAAAACCATCTTCAGGTTATTGGATATAATGCTCAGGACGTGAGTGCATATGCCGGCTTTAAAACCAACCTTCGAGAATTACTGGCAAGAGTAAAAGTCTTTATAGATATCATTACCGATAAAGCTCCCAAACATCTTGGGGAAAAGGTAGAGATACCGGAATAATAATTTTAATATTTCTCTAATAACTCAGTTATCATGAAAAACATGCAAAAGTTGCTATTTCTTTTTTTATTGTCGCTGATGCCATTTTCTTTCCTGTGTCATGCTCAGACGACTTATCGAATGGTGACAAGAAATTACTCTCCGGTCACAGATTCTTATCCACAAGAGGTTTCTGATTTTAAAAAGGCAGACAGTGTCTACCATTTCACCGTAAAAGTATCCAAAGCTTATGACGATACCTTAAAAAGAAAAGTAGCAGAAAAGGCCCTTTATATCCCCAATGACATCTATGACGAAGAGGTTGCTCCTTATCTGAACCCAACCAAACTTATCGACTATTCTTCTCCTGCTATCGAACTCATAACAGACTCTTTATTCAAAGGTGAAGACAGTACAATGATAATTATTAAAAAAGGCTTAGAGTTTGTATCCCATTATATAAGTTTTGACGATTCTTTAGCCATGGCTATTTCAAAAGGTGATTGTAAAACATTGGATGTAAATCATATTCTCCAAAGAAAGAAAGGTACTTGTAGCGAATACACCAATTTGTTCACGGCACTTATGAGAAAGAAAGGAATTCCTTGCCGTTTTGTTGCCGGCTTTATTTTTATACCTGAACAAAAATTCTATGGATGTCATGCCTGGGCCGAATGTTACCTTAAACAATACGGATGGATGGCAGTAGACCCGCAATCTGGAAAAAGCTGGCTACCGACAACTATAATCCGACTCTTTGCCGGAAAAGATTATGCAGACTGCGGACTGAACTCTTTCATGGATTTAGTACCTAAATCTATAGAAATAGTAAAAGAATAAATACATATCAAAAATATAGAAAGGTGAATAACATTCAGATAATTATGGAACAACAACTTCAACTCAACGACCATAACAAACAAGAATATCCCCCTATGCATACGAAAGAGACATATTATTTTGTTTTTTAGACAAAAGAACATAAGAACAAAAGAAGGAATATGGAAATAGAAAGTTTGATAAAAACTATTATTCAGTGTGCATATAATGTAAGAACACATCTTGCTGCGGGTTTTCTTGAAAGTGTTTATCAGAAAGCATTGATGATTGAATTAAAGGAAAAAGGTATTCATGCAGATACAGAAATGCCTATAAATGTATATTACAAAGATGAAATTGTGGGAGAATTTAGAGCGGACATAATTGTAAAAGGAGAAATAATCATTGAGCTTAAAGCTGTACAGCATCTTCTTCCCATACACGAAACCCAATTAGTAAATTACTTAACCGCTACCAATACAGACCACGGCTTATTAATAAACTTTGGCGGTGAACGCATTGAAATAAAAAGAAAATTCAGAGAATATAAACATTTATAATCACCCATAAGAAAAAATATGTTCTTTTGTTCTTATGTCTAAAAACAATAAAAATTTGTCTATTATGGAAATAAACCAAGCAGCCCCCAAGTTTCAGGATGTGTCAATTGCACCTATGCATACAGCAGAGCATTTGCTCAATGCTACTATGGTAAAAACATTCGGATGTCCACGTTCACGTAATGCACATATCGAAAAGAAAAAGAGCAAATGTGATTACGAACTTCCGGTTTGCCCAACCGAGGAGCAGATTCATGCCATTGAAGAAAAAGTAAACGAAGCCATCAATCGCCATTTACCTGTAACCTGTGAGTTCATGACACACGAAAAAGCCAAAAGCATTGTAGACCTGAGTAAGCTTCCGGAAAATGCAAGCGAAATGTTGCGTATTGTTAGAATAGGAGATTACGATGCCTGCGCCTGCATCGGGCAACACGTAGAAAACACATCGGAAATAGGCATCTTTAAAATTATCAGTTACGACTATGCCGACGGAAAATTACGCCTTAGATTCAAACTGATAAAATAGGCATGTAATGATATCGAACGACCAAGGGATTTTTAACAAATATCTTATCAAAGTATAAATAGGAGAACAATTTGACAGCAAGATAGCAAGTTTGACATTACATCTCTGACATTTAGTCAAACAAAGAAAGAATATGGCACTGGCACAGGTTTTGTATCTTCTTTAGTGAACAACGGTTCAAAAGAAAGAGCCGGAGTTCAAAAATTAACCTGAATGTTTAACTAAAAAGATAGGAGACTAAATTATGATGCCTGTTAGAAGATCTCAGAATTGGTTACCAAGTATCTTTAATGATTTCTTTGATAACGAATGGATGGTAAAAGCAAATGCTACTGCACCTGCTATCAACGTAATTGAAACTGAAAAAGCCTACAAAGTAGAGCTGGCTGCACCGGGAATGACCAAGGAAGATTTCAACGTGCGTATTGACGAAGAAAACAACCTGGTAATTTCAATGGAAAAGAAAACTGAAAACAAAGAAGAGAAAAAAGACGGTCGTTATCTGCGCCGTGAGTTTTCGTACTCAAAATTCCAGCAGACAATGATTCTGCCTGAAAATGTAGACAAAGATCACATTTCCGCACAAGTAGAAAATGGAGTTTTGAATATTGAATTGCCCAAATTAAGTGAAGAAGAAGTGAAGAAACCGGACAGAACCATTGAAGTTAAATAAGCTCATTGAATAAGGAAAGGTCCCCTAACACAAAGAGGACTAAGGGCTACACCGGAATTATTCTCCCTAAGGAGATGAAGTTCCGGTGTATTTTTTTATAAAGTGCAACACAATTAGCCCACGCCAAGATGGAATAAAACAAACATTATATCATTATTCCTTCAATAACATCAAGTCTGTCATCCATCTTTTTTTGAATATTCAACCGGCACTTCATCAATTAGATTGCTTTAATTAGGAAATTTGGTAATATATGTTGTACCTTTGTAAAACTATTATTAACCTATTATATATACAATGGAAAAAGAAACGTTCGACTACTCAATGGTTCCCAATAATTTTAGTTTATGTACAGAACAAGATTGTCCAAATGCCGATACTTGCCTGCGTCGCATTGCGTACGATCATGTTCCGGCAAGTATAACTTTTCTGTCTATACTGAATCCGAAAGCAAATAAAGAAGCGACAAGAAAAAGATGTCAACATTACTGTTCAAACGAAAAAGTACGTTATGCTAAAGGATTTGTACGCACTACGAGAATCCTGACGGTAAATGCAGCGAGTACATTCCGCTACAAGCTAATTGCCACTTGGGGAATCAGACGATATTACCAGAAGCGAAAAGGGGAAACTTTACTCTCTCCCGCCGAACAACTACAAGTCATCTCACTTGCCCAAAAGCTGGGCGTTCATCAAGAAGAATACTTTGATAATTATATAGAAGAGTACAAATGGCATAATGAAACTGATTAAAGGATCACTTCATATTACCGGATCTACCTTTTAACAATAGGGCCTAACTCCTCCGGCCCCAAAGGAATATTCCGTTTACATACCGGGGTAAAAGGATTTACGCACGGAGGTAAAAGACGTTACATACCGAGGTAAATGGTTTTACATAGCAATGTAAAACCATGGTAAATATAACATTTTGATAATCAGCGATTATTTAGTAAACCATCATAAAGCAATATCCGGAGAATAGCAGTATTTACGTAATACAGACATCAGTCTTGCCTTATCTACCGGCTTGGCAAGATAATCATTGCAACCGGCTTCTAATGCAGCTGCCTTATCGGAGTCGAAAGCATGTGCCGTAAGCGCTACAATGGGTAATTCCTTATTGAACTTACGAATCTCGACTGTTGCCGTCAGTCCGTCCATTACAGGCATTTTCATATCCATCAGCAAAAGATCAATCCTGTAGTTCTTCGCCATCTCTACAGCTTGCTGTCCATTCATGGCATGAAGCAAATTATAATGCTTACACAGCATGACCGATAATAACAGATAATTACTTGAGATATCTTCTGCTATCAGAATCGTCTTTCTATCCAAAGCCGCATTCAGATTCCGGCCATATGTCATATTCTCTTCATCTATGCTTGGCCCGATATGCCTTTCGGGCTCCCGCCCGGTTTTCACTTCCGGATTGCAAGGAATAATGGCCCAGAACAGAGAGCCTTCATGGTATTTAGATTCAAAACCGACACTTCCTCCCATCGATTCGGTAATTGCCTTACAGATAGAAAGGCCGAGCCCTGTGCCTTGAGCAAACTCATCGAGTTTCTCGAACCGATGGAAAACTTTATTCTTTTTCTCCTCCGGTATGCCGATACCTGTGTCTTTTACATACAGACGGATTCCTGTATCCATTACTTCATACCCCATTTCTATAGATCCTTTCGGAGTATATTTAATGGCATTTGTGACATAATTAGTCATCACTTGTGCCACACGGTTTCTGTCAAGTTTCACCAGACATACATCATAAGGATTAATCGTCACCAACCGGACTTCCGGATTAACTATTCGTTGCTTCATAGAAGATGCCATGCCATTAAAATATTCGGCCAGATCAAAATCTTCATATTTTAGTTCCACCGAACCGGACTCCAATTTCGACAGGTCCAGGATATCATTAATAAGTTTCAGCAACAGTTCGTTATTGGTATTGATAATCTGCATATACTCTTCTCTATCAGCCTGCTCCTCCGAGTTCATCAGTAAATCAGAGAAGCCGACAATCGCATTTAGCGGTGTACGGATTTCATGACTCATATTGGCAAGAAAAGCTGACTTAAGTTTATCCGATTGTTCGGCCAGCAGCTTCGCCTGCCTCAGTTCTTCGATCATTCTCTCTCTGTCAGTAATATCATCCACACGAATCACGATGCCATCTATCTCTTCACCTTCACCAAATACGGGAGTAGCCAATACCTCTACAATCCGGTTGTTTTCCGAATGAAACTTTATCTTTTCCATCTGCCTTGATGCCAATACTTTGCCTAACACACAATTTTCACAGGGAGAAGTCCGGTTATGGGCACTCTTATAACAGCACTCTCTCCGCTTATATGCCTCAAAGGAAAGGCTGGACGAACAGACCGATACATTTTCCCATTGCACAACATAATCTTTAGTGATATAAGCCAATCCGGAATTAGTATTATTCAGTACCAATTCATTCTGCCGGATCAGCCTCTTCAGTTTCTCCTTATTCTTCAGCAAAGTCAATTCTGTCTGTTTATAAGATTCAATGCTGATCGTCATGCCGGAGACATACTGATAAGGAGTATCATTAAGAATAGAGGTCTCAAGCACTCCACGGGTTTGCCACCATTCGTAATTCCCGTTTCCCCGCAAGTCTGCACGATATTCTATGTCCCATTCACCACTATCCTGCTTCAGCACTGCATCCATTGTACCGATGAACTGCCTCCGGTCGTCAGGATGCACACATTCTGCAAACTTTTCAAAAGTATTGATGTCCAAAGCATTCCGCCCTATCTTATCAAATCCCTCACCAAAACTGACTCTTTGCTTCGACGGCTCGTAAAACCAAGTATAAGCATTCATCACCTCCATGGATATGGAAAGAACCTTGGCACGGCGTTCAAGGTCATTCTGCAATTTCTGATCCCAACGAATATTGAGCAACAGACGCTTGCTACCATCATAAATGATATTCTTGCGTACAATGGTATCATAGCTGCGACCATCCTTCAAAATAATTCTTTCTACCCCAAAATAAGGCTTGCCGGTAGTAAAAACTTCCAAATCTGTTTTTTGCATGCGCTCCGCCTGTTCACGATCCAGAATGTCACTTACTGTTTCACCTTCATAGGTGCCAAACATCCGCATACTTTCTTCATTACAGAAAACATAACGAAAATCATCTTCCACATCTTTTATGTGTATAGGCAACGGTATGCTATTCAAAATGTTCTCTTGCAATAACTTCCGTCTTTGTAACTCTGTGTTGTTTTTGCGAAACCCTACGTACTTGACAACTTTTCCATCGACTCCCCTCTCATACGGAGAACAATTCAATTTACAATATTGCCACTCTGATGTATCGGACAGTCTAATCCGGATATCCATTTCATACAGACAATCACAGCCATTAAGCATATCAAGCAAAATGGGTTCCGCTTCTTTCCAATCCTCCGGATGAATATGTTTTTTATAATCTTCAATAGTGAGGGGCTGGGTAGAATCGCAGTTATTAAGTGGTTCATTCTCCGCATAGAACAAATGAGTGCGAACATCAAATTCCCATAAAACCACATCGGCGGCCTGCATGGCCAATGCGGTTTTTTGCTTGCTTTGACGTAATATCTCTTCGGTACGTACCGTTTCGGTCACATCCTGTGCTATAAAAAGGAACTTATCGATCTCCTTATTCTCATCATCCCGGACTACCGATACGGTAATTTCAAAATAACGTATCCCTGATAAAGTTGTCGGATAATAAAATTTGGCTAATTCAAAATCATACTTGACTGTAAAACGAATATTCTCTCCCGCACGCAAGCGGCTCTTCATTTCATCGGGAACATTCGGGTTTTCAAAAATGTTGATACCCAACATATCTTGTTTATCCTTCACCCCCATCATTTTCAGTCCTACACTGTTTATCTCTATCAGGCGGCCTTCACAATCATACAATTCCATCCCTACGGGAAGATTTTCATATATAGTTTGCTGAAGTCTATGGGTTTGAGAAGGGCTTGATGTTTGTTTGCTCATTACGTAATATCTTAGTATATCTGTTTCTTTCTACAAAAATACACATAAGTTGCAAGCAAACACAGGTTTATCCTAAATTTTCCAGTCTGTTAACCACTTTTCGAATGCTTTTTGAAGCTCTCCACTGCCTAATTAGCCACTCTTCCGATAGCTCTTCACCGCCCAAATATTGAAAAACAGCGCAAAGGCCAGCAAAGCTCCCAGCTGCGGCAATAAATCGATAAACCCGCTCCCCTTGAGATATACCATACGCATCACCTGCATAAAATATTTCAGTGGATTGAGCATAGTGATCCATTGTGCCCACTCGGGCATACTGCGGACAGGAGTAAATAGTCCGCTCATTAAGATTAGAATCAGCATACAGAACCACATGACAAACATGGCTTGTTGCATGGTAGCCGAATGATTGGAAATAACCAATCCAAGACCGGATACAGCCAAAACAAAGATGATGGCAAAAAAATAGATCACCAGAAAATGGCCTGCAGGAAAAATTCCGTAAAGTGCCCATGCCAGAATAAAACAAAGTGTCAGAACCACAAAGCCTATCAACCAATAAGGAATCAGTTTGGCAAGGATAAAAGTGAACTTTCCGACAGGAGTCACATTGATCTGCTCAATCGTACCGGCCTCCTTCTCCCCTACTATATTCAACGCAGGCAAGAAGCCGCAAAGCATGGTAAGCAGCATCACCATCAGGGCCGGAATCATAAACAGTTTATAATCCAGATTAGGGTTGAAAAGATTCTGAGTAAGAATATCAATCCGGGGCAGATTCCCGTTGGCAGCAGCCGGAATGTTTCCACTCTCCGCCTGCAATTCCGTACCATAATCGTTGATGATGGCAGACAGATATGAACTGCCCAAACCACCCTTGGTCCCATTTACGGCATTGGCGGCCACAAGTACGTGGGCAGCCTCGCCATTCACCCAGTCCTTCTCGAAATCTCCGGGAATTTGAAGCAGCACATCGGCTGTCCCCGCTTCAATCGCTTCCAACCCTTCTTTATAGGAGTCCGGTAAAGCAGTGGTCCGGAAGTAAGTTGAAGCCGTTATCTTATCGACCAGCCTGCGTGAAAGAGCCGAATGATCATTATCTATAATATTCATCCGGATATTTTTTATTTCAAGATTAGCAGCCCAGGGCATAAGAAGCATAATCATGCAAGGGAAGATAAAAATCAACCTCGGCAGGAAAGAGTTGCGGAGCAACTGCTTGAATTCTTTCTCTATAAGATATTTAATCATAACCTGTTTTTGAATTTCTTGAAGCTAATTGTTATCAACACGACTGCCATAAGAGCCAGAATACTGACCTCAGACAGCACAAAAGAAATATCTACTCCCTCAATCATCAATTTACGTACGGCCTGAATATACCAGCGGGCGGGCAGAATATCGGAAATCAATTGCAATACCAGAGGCATGCTCTCTATCGGAAATATCATGCCGGAAAGCAACATTGTAGGCATCATCAAGATCAACCCCGAAGCGAGCATGGCGGCCACTTGCGTCCGTGTCACCGTGGAAATAAGCAATCCCAACGCCAACGACACAAAGATAAAAAGCAATGATACCATTATCAACCAGAACAGGCTGCCTGCCACGGGTACATCAAGTACATAAACTGAAAGCAGCAGAATCGTCGTAAGATTGACAAACGACAGCACAAAATAAGGAACGGCCTTAGCCAGAATAACGAACAAAGGTTTCACCGGAGAAACCAGCAATATCTCCATCGTACCTGTCTCCTTCTCGCGGACAATGGATATGGAAGTCATCATGGCACAGATCAGCATCAGGATAAGTCCCATCACACCGGGCACAAAATTGTAGGCACTCTTCATCTGTGGATTATAGAGCAGTTTCACATCGGGCACAACAGAAGATACGGACATTCCGGGAGGAAGCATTTCCTGTCGGACGGAAGCTATGACATTAGTGGCGTAACCGGCTTGTGTGGTAGCCATATTCGGATCGGTTGCATCGGAAACCAGTTGCACACGGGCATCGCCTGTATACAGATGATTGGCAAATTGTTCGCTGAATACAAGTGCCATGTCGATTTCATTTTCCTGAAACGCCCTTTCCATCTCCTGTGGAGAATGCAACAGGCACTTCACGGAAAAGTATTCGCTGGCATCCAAACGGTCGATGATCTTGCGGGTAACCATGTCATTCGAAGGGTCGAGTACACCCACACGTACATTTTTCACTTCGGTAGTAATGGCAAAACCAAAGAGAATGATCTGAACAACAGGCATCCCTAACAGAATCAACATAGTCCGTCGGTCGCAGAAAATGTGGAAGAACTCCTTTTTTACAAATGCTATAAACTGTTTCATAGGTTAATCGGCTTTACGCACTGCCTTACGGGCCAGTTGCTGGAATACATCGTCCATGGTATCGGCATGAAAACGTGCCTTTAGTCCGCGAGGGGTGTCAAGTGCCTCGATACGTCCGTCTACCATGATAGACACACGGTTACAATACTCGGCCTCGTCCATGTAATGGGTGGTTACAAAGACCGTTATCCCCCGATCTGCCGCTTGATAAATCAATTCCCAGAATTGCCGGCGGGTAGCAGGATCGACTCCTCCCGTAGGTTCATCAAGAGACACAATCCGCGGATCATGGAAAATCGAAACTGAAAAGGCCAGCTTTTGTTTCCAGCCTAAAGGAAGGCTCTTCACAAGTGTGTCACGCTCGTCGCTGAACCCCAGACGATCGAGAAGAGCATCTGTCTTTTCGGCTATCTCGCGGTCCTGCATTCCATAAATGCCGGCAAAAAGACGAATGTTTTCCCATACTTTAAGATCTTCGTATAGAGAGAACTTCTGGCTCATGTATCCAATATTCTTCTTCACTTCTTCAGGGTGGACGGCAACATCAAAGCCGGCTACCCGTGCTATGCCGGAGGTAGGTTTGCTCAATCCGCAAAGCATACGCATCGCAGTGGTTTTTCCCGCACCGTTCGCCCCGAGAAATCCAAAGATCTCTCCCCGGTTCACCTGAAAGGAGATATGGTCGACAGCCGTGAAATGCCCAAAACATTTGGTAAGCCGGTCTACCTCAATGGCAAAATCATTTTCGGCATGTACTTCCGCACGTTCCAGACCGGGTGGACAAAGAATGTGACTGAACTGTTTCAGGATGCGTTCCGGCACATCGATCCCCTGTATCTCTCCTTCGTTGATAAAAGCGATACGGTCGCATTGCCGGGCTTCATCCATAATCGGAGTAGAAACGAGAATAGTGATTCCCTGCTCCTTGAGATGCCTCAACATTTCCCAGAACTCCTTGCGTGAAACCGGATCCACACCGGTAGTCGGCTCGTCCAGGAACAGAATGCCGGGTTTGTGAATCAACGCACAACTTAAGGCCAGCTTTTGTTTCATACCTCCCGACAAAGCCCCCGCTCTACGTTTACGAAAAGGTTCTATCTGCTGGTAGATATCTTTCACCAAATTATAGTTTTCGCGGATAGTCGTATGAAATACAGTAGCAAAAAAGTCGAGGTTCTCTTCCACCGTCAGGTCCTGATAAAGCGAAAAACGTCCGGGCATGTATCCCACCCGTTGCCGGATTTGTTTGTAATCCTTCACAACATCGAGCCCGTTCACCGTAGCCGTCCCACTGTCGGCAAGCAACAGTGTAGTCAGGATGCGGAAGAGTGTACTCTTACCGGCTCCATCCGGTCCGATGATGCCGAACAACTCACCGGAATTCACGGAAAAGGAAACCTTCTTCAAGGCTTCTACTTCACCGTAACATTTAGTCACGTCACTGACAGATACAGCTGGTTTCATCATCAGGCATCATTTAAAACTTCACTCCACCATACATACCTATTTTGAGCAGTCCGTCGTTCTCCACGGTTATCTTGACGGCATACACCAGGTTGGCACGCTCTTCTTTCGTCAGAATCGTTTTAGGAGTAAATTCAGAACGATCTGAAATCCAGCTTACGACTCCCGGATACTCTTTACGTTCGTTTCCTCCATAGTCGGAGAAAACTGTCACCCGGTTACCGATTTTAACCTGCGAGAGCTGTTCGGATGTGATATAAGCGCGAAGATACATATGATCGACATCTGCCACCTTGAAGAGTGGCTTGCCCACGGCAGCCAGTTCTCCTGCTTCGGCATATTTCGCCAATACAGTACCGCTGATAGGCGAAACAATATGGCACTTTGCCAACTGGTCTTCCACCTGTGCCACCTGAATGGCTACTGAAGAACCTTGTTCCGTAAGACTGTTCGTACTGTTTTGTAAAGACGACATCTGTGCCGCAAGCTGACGCTCGAGCAAAGCGACCTGCGCATCCCAATCATCCAGTTGCTTCTGATTAGCGGCTCCGGCTTTCAAAAGGTTTTCTACACGTTTCTTCTCCCGTTGGGCGGTAGCGATTTGCTGGCGGGTAGCGGCAATCTGCTTGTTGACATCCGGACGTTGGCTTTCAACCGACTTCATACTGGCTTGCAATTGCAGTTTCTTCAGGTAAAGTTGCACGGTATCGATCAATCCCACTTCTTCACCGGATGCCAACCGCGTACCTTCTTCAACATCAAAGCACAGAAGCCTTCCCGAAGCCTCGGCCGAAACCAGAACTTCAGTCGCTTCGAAAGTTCCCGTAGCATCATAGTCGGTAGTTCTGCCTCCGCAAGCGGAAAGTAAAGACAGTAAGAATAGACATCCTATAAGTTTATTTGATTTCATAACTGCTATTATATTAGTTATTCGTAGTATATTTCAATTGATAAATATTCATCAGGAGCTGGACTTCATGCAAAGCCTTGGTCTGTCGAGCCAGATTCTCGGAAGTCATATCCCGGAGCATATCGGTAACGGTCATGGTGCCATTAGCCACCTTCGCCTCCGAAGCTTTACGGATATTAGTCCGCAAACGGATAATTTCATCATCATCCACCATCTGACGGCGCACGCTCTCCACGGCACTCTCCTGCTGTGTAGCCTGAATGCGGGTGTTAAACAGAAACACATCCCGGTTACTGTCCAACTGTCGACGACTGGTATCTATCACCCGCCTATCGTTACGCAACGTATACAGGCTGCCGAAGTTCCACGACAAACGGACTCCTGCCACATAATAAGGGGTGAACTCATTTTTCAGCATATTCAGTCCCGGATTGCCATACGCCCCCTGTACGAAGAGCCCGAGACGAGGCATCAGTCCGGTTTTCAAAGCTTCTTCCTGTACTTGTAAGCGTCCGTTCTGTGCATCGAACCATAGCAATTCCGGACGATTATTCGCCATCACCTGTATGTCCGACTCGGCGACCGGCTTCTGTAAAGACGCACTGGCAGGTACTTCTTCGCCTGTCAGCAGCGAAAGCATTGACAGATAGGCCTGGCGTGAAGTCGTTAACTCTATCCGCTTTTGCCGGGTGTTCAATTGCTCCACACTGACGGCATCGAGATCGGCCTGACTGGCAATGCCATTTTCAATGTACGAAGAAATCTGCCTGTGGGTACGTTCCAGTTCTTCCAGGAAGAGCTGATTCTGGCTCAATTGTTCGTCCAGTAACAGAATCCCGAAATATACCTGATTCACCCGCTCGGTAAGTGCATACATATCCACATTCAGCTTTTCCCGGTCTACGTCCGACATCGCCTTTACCTGCTCTTTCCTTGAACGGATTTCACCACCGTCCCAAATGTTCTGTTTCAGTTCCAGCATCACCTGATATTGATCCTTGGACAAGCCCTTGATATCTACCCCGGGAATCTGCACGGGCAGCTCTGTTACCTCACTCTGCCAGGTAGCTTTGCCCGAAAGGGTGAACTGAGGCAGATTAGCTTTCGACGCATTTGCCAGATTATATTCTTTAGTCTTCTCTATCAACCCATACTGCCTCACCAACAGATAGTTTTCCCGGGTTTTCCGTTGGCACTCTTCAAGGGTGATCTGCCCATATATCAGCAGGGCAAACAGAGAAAAAGACAAAGAAAAAATAAATCGTTTCATATTCTATTCCTAATTAATTCTTCTTTCCTGCAAAGATAGAGAATAAGAACACGCAACCAGGTTCCAATTGTTTGCAATAATGTTCTATTAGTTCGATTCTTTAGAATAAATCATATGAATCAAATGCCGACTGTGGATTTATTCAGGATTTAAGATACGCTATCCTTTTATTGAAGCCATTTATAAATCCATACCTTATTAGAGTCCGCGAAAAGCGATGACCGAAAAAACAAACCCCGGAAAATGACTCTCCCGGGGTTCCATATTTAGAAATACTTCTTTCTAAATCAACATTGCCATATCTCCATATGGATTCTTTATTCTTTCACCTTTCCGATAAACAGAACATTATTATCATTCTCATTCAAAGTAGCTGCCAGTTCCTTAAGTTTCTTTTCATCCGGACCGGAGCATTTGCCGGAAGCAAGATGTTTTTCTATCTTTTCAATCAACTGGCCCGGTTCCATACTTTGGATAAAGTACCCGCGATAGAAACTGTGACCCGGAGCCGAAATAGGAAGATTACCGTAAAAGTCATTAACAAGGCGGAAATAAGAAGAAGCATTCTTCTTAGTGTCTACCAAGACATCTCCACCTCCTGTTCCCTTTTTCCCCCAATAGGTGACTATGAAATGATGAGGTAGTCTGTAATATAAATGTATCGGTTTCTCATTCATATTCGGGAAGGTCATGGTGAATCTTGGTAACAACTTATTGTTAGTGGAATCATAAGTAAAAAGAGTATCTATACTGGTATGGAAGAAATCGAAATCGTTGCAATTTCTGTACGAGAAAATTTCTCCGTCGAAATTCATCACCTTTGTTGCGGCTGTCGCAGGGATTTGCTTCAGTATATTTCCGTCCGTATCCATTTGGAAAGCAAGAGGCTCTCCCTCATTGAAAGGCATGTGTATAATAGATAAACTTCCATCTTCATTCACCCATATTTTCGGTTTATTGACTTGTATGGGAAGCTGGATATCCTTAATCCATTGCCCGTTTATATCATACATCATGATTCTCTTCCCCACAAAAGGCGTGAAGAATATATGACCATTCTTTTCATCAATGCATTCATCGTAAAGGGTGGTGTCATATTCACCGGGACCGCTTCCTACGGAACCGACATTATATAGGAATTTACCATTCCTGTCAAACAGCTTAAACACACCCCGATCCCCTTGGCGGATACCGATGTAATTGTCGGTAGCATTAATAAACCAGGCTTTGAAGTATGCCTCTTCGGAGGTCTCAAAAGGAACAATGCAACAATCTTCGACAAACTCGCTGAGTGGCACTTCTATGGTGTCTTTTACGAGTGATAAGTCACATATAGTCAGTTTGCTTCCGGCAGTTTCGACAGTAGTGATGCTCCCATCGTCTGTTTTCATTTCTTTGGATTTCTGGCCGGAGGTGTTGCAAGCGGATACACATCCCAGCAACAAAGCGGAGGATAAAAGTAAATAAGTGGTTTTCATGCAGAATTGTATTTAAGTTATTCGTCATCAACAAATATACGAATACTTCGTAATTACAAACTGTCCGTATAAACATATTTGCTCCGGATTAAACTATATTAACTTTTTCAGGACAAGCTTCACCCCACTGCCCATACCCCTATTATATTATCCTCCATGCCCATCAGCCTCATCAGTATGTTAAGGTCCGGACCGGGATACACGCACACTATCTCATTGTGTTTTGGATAAAATATGCTATTCTTTTACTTGGCTCGCTTATAAATCGCATATTTTATCTAAGTTTGCCGTGTGATAACAACTGATTTATGGAAAAGAACAAACCTCTGGAACTGGCACTCGACCTGCTGAAGCACAGCAACATGGTATGCAACAACGAATATCGCTTCGTCACCCCGGATTTTGGCATTGTCATCAGCTTCGCCAATATGGAAAGCCACCTGTTCCGTTTGGGACAACCCTACCGGCTGAAGGAAGGAAGAATTATCCGCGGACTACGTGGAAAGGCACGGATCATTATCAACCTGATTGAATATACCGTCTATCCACAAACCATTGTCACTTTCATCCCCGGCTCCATTGTCGAACTTTTAGAGTTCACACCCGATTACGATTTTCAGATGATCGCAGTGGACAAAGACTTCCTGCCGCTCCTACGACGTGACCAGCTCTTTGAATCACACGTACGGCAGAACCTCGTCACCCGGGTGACAGATACCGAATGGAAGTTGTCGGATGCTTATTTCACTCTGATTTGGGAAACTGTTCAGGAAAAAACCTTCCGCCGGGAGGTAGTACAACATCTGCTTGCAGCTCTACTGCATAATATAAAGTATATACGGACGGAAGAAGCCAATGACGCTTCTCACAGGTTTTCACATCAGGAAGAGATATTCTGGCGATTCATCACACTGGTGAACGAATCCAGCAAAAACGAACGTACCGTAGGATTCTATGCCGACAAGCTATGCCTGACTCCCCGTTACCTGAACACACTGATCCGGCAGGTCAGTCACCAGACAGTGATGGAGTGGATCAATCAGTCTGTTATTCTCGAAGCAAAAGTGTTACTGAAACACAGTGACCTGCTTGTATACCAGATTTCGGATGAACTGCATTTCCCGAATCCCTCCTTCTTCTGCAAGTTCTTTAAACGAATGACGGGCATGACACCACAGGAGTATCAAAAAAGATAAATTCACTTTGATAGCATATTTTAGATTTAGCTATCAGCTTGCTATCGCTTTCGCCTGTTTACTGACTCACACTTTCACCGAAACAGACGCAATAAAAGATAAAGCTTCATACAAAACGCATATAAAGCGCAAAACGATGCAGAAATAGACCAAGATATTCAATAAACATACGTTTCTTCTAAGGAAGAAAGACGGCGTTCCTTTAAAAGAAAGACGGCATTGGTTTAAAACCAAAGCTCCGTTTCATTAAAACCAACGTTACATCAGGTATAAAGAGAGTGTAAAGTGTCCCGTATCCTCTATTTTTCCACTTTTCAGTGCAGGCCAAACTAATTTTTTCGGAATATCAATCAGCTTACAAAAGCACGGCATAGAGCAAACCTACGATAAGGAACAGACCTAAACACCTGCCATAACGTAACCTTATAAACACATAAGGATAACTAATTGAAAAACGGAAACGGGCATACAAACACCCATTTCGTATCCAATAAACAAACTACCCGATATAGCGCATGCTACACCGGGTAGAAAATACAAAATGACATGATTGGCACTTTGCTATTTGAACTCTTCCAACACCAGTTTAAGTTCATCGATGGTCAGTTCTCCCACTTGCCTCCACAATTCGTGTCCACGCTGCAGAAGGATGAAAGCCGGAGCCGTCTCGATATTGAATGAATCCGCGACTGCCTTATCTCCCACTATATTCACTTTAACCACCTCGGAGACTTGTTTCTCGTAAGTCCGTACTACAGGTTCCAGCCATTCATAATGGGGAGACCAGTCTGCATAAAATTCTACCAACACCAGACGATTCGTTCCGGATGCGGCATCCAATTGCTCTGCTATACTCATTGTTACACGCTTTATTGATTTATATGTACTTTCAACAACAGTCAACAGAAAAAGTTCCGGATTTCAGGATTGTTAAGCAAAAGAGGAGAAGAAGACGGAACTTCTTATTTATATTCTTCCCATGACTTGATTGCTATATCGTCAATATCCATCGTACAGAACGCATTGATAAACGCACTCGCCAATCGGGCATTGGTAATCAGCGGGATGTTGAGGTCGATGGCGGCACGACGGATTTTGTAACCGTTATCCAGCTCACCGGCAGTCAGATTCTTGGGAATATTGACTACCATGTCGATCTCTTTCTTGTGCAACATCTCGAGCGCCTGGGGATGTCCTTCCTCACTGGGCCAGTAGACGCGGGTGTTCTCTACGCCATTCTCGGTAAGAAATTTGCTGGAACCTCCCGTTGCGAAGATATTATATCCCTTCTTCTGTAACATACGGGCCGCTTCGAGCATATCCACTTTCTGTTTCGGCGTTCCGGTAGAGAGCAGGATGTTCTTCTTCGGAATGCGATAGCCCACGGAAAGCATTGCTTTTAGTACGGCACAGGAAGTATCGCTGCCGATACAACCTACCTCACCGGTCGATGCCATGTCGACACCCAGCACAGGATCAGCTTTCTGAAGACGATTGAAAGAGAACTGACTGGCCTTGATACCGACATAATCGAGTTCAAAAAGGTTCTTGTTCGGCTTCTCAACAGGCAGACCGAGCATGACTTTCGTAGCAAGTTCGATAAAGTTGATCTTCAGCACTTTGCTGACAAAGGGGAACGAACGGCTGGCACGGAGATTACACTCGATCACTTTGATGTCGTTGTCTTTAGCCAGATACTGGATGTTGAACGGACCGGAGATATTGAGTGCCTTGGCTATTTCACGACTGATACGCTTAATGCGACGCACCGTCTCCACATACAACTTCTGCGGCGGGAACTGGATGGTGGCATCACCGGAGTGTACGCCGGCAAATTCGATGTGTTCGGAAATGGCATACGCAACGATCTCCCCGTTTTGTGCTACGGCATCCATCTCCACCTCTTTGGCATGTTCAATGAACTGGCTGACCACAACCGGGTGCTTCTTCGAAACATTGGCTGCCAGTTGCAGGAAGCGTTCCAGTTCTTCCTGATTGGAGCAAACATTCATGGCCGCCCCACTAAGCACATACGACGGACGCACGAGCACAGGGAAACCGACCTTGTCTACGAAGGAGTTGATATCTTCGAGCGAAGTAAGCGCACGCCATTCCGGCTGATCCACGCCGATGCGGTCAAGCATGGCGGAGAATTTATCACGGTCCTCGGCATTATCGATACTCTTGGCGGAAGTACCGAGAATATGAATATTCTGGGCATCGAGGCGCAGAGCAAGATTGTTCGGTATCTGCCCTCCGGTGGAGACGATGACACCATGCGGATTCTCCAGTTCAAGAATATCCATCACACGTTCGAAAGTCAATTCGTCAAAGTAGAGGCGATCGCACATATCGTAATCGGTCGATACGGTTTCGGGATTATAATTGATCATCACCGAACGCCAGCCTTCCTTACGGATGGTATTGAGTGCCTGCACCCCGCACCAGTCAAACTCTACCGAAGAACCGATGCGATAAGCACCCGAACCAAGCACCACAATGGAACGGTGGTCGCCCAGGTAGGTTACATCGTTGGCTGTGCCGCTGTAGGTCAAATAAAGGTAATTGGTCTGTGCCGGATACTCGGCAGCAAGCGTATCGATCTGCTTCACCACGGGAACGATGCCCAGGCTCTTGCGGTAATTGCGGACATAAAGGCTCCCGTCTTCCATATCACCTTCGTAACCGATGGCACGTGCTATCTGGAAGTCAGAGAATCCCTGTCGCTTGGCTTGCTTAAGCAGGTCGGCAGGCAAGTCGGCTATCTGCTTGTGATTATTCCCCCACTGATGAAGCTCCTCCGAAGTATTCATGATGTTCATCAGCTTTTGCAGGAACCATTTGTCAATCTTGGTCAGGTCGTGCACCTGGTCGATGGTATATCCCGCACGGAAGGCCTTCGATATGACGAAGATACGTTTGTCGGTCGGTTCATGCAGCGCTTTGTCGATGTCGGAGATGACGAGTTCTTTGTTTTCCACAAAACCGTGCATACCCTGTCCTATCATACGAAGTCCTTTCTGAATCGCTTCTTCAAAGGTACGCCCGATGGCCATCACCTCACCGACAGACTTCATAGAAGAACCGAGTTCTTTATCCACTCCGTGGAACTTACCGAGATCCCAACGGGGGATTTTGCAGACTACGTAGTCCAGCGCCGGTTCAAAGAACGCACTGGTAGTCTTCGTCACGGAGTTTTTCAAATCGAACAGCCCGTACCCGAGTCCGAGTTTGGCAGCCACGAAAGCAAGCGGATAACCGGTAGCCTTCGACGCCAAAGCAGACGAACGGCTCAGACGGGCATTCACCTCGATCACCCGGTAATCTTCCGATTCGGGATCGAAAGCATACTGCACGTTACATTCGCCCACGATACCGATGTGGCGGATGATGCGGATGGCAAGCTCACGCAATTTATGATATTCTTTATTGGTCAAGGTTTGCGAAGGAGCAATCACAATGGATTCTCCGGTATGGATGCCCAGTGGGTCGAAATTCTCCATGTTGCAGACCGTGATACAGTTGTCAAAGCGGTCGCGCACTACTTCGTATTCCACCTCTTTCCATCCCCGCAAGCTCTTCTCAACCAGCACCTGCGGAGAAAAAGCGAACGCTTTCTCAACAAGTACGTCCAGTTCTGCTTCGTTGTCACAGAAGCCGGAACCTAATCCACCCAATGCGTAAGCCGCACGGACAATGACCGGATAACCTAATTCCCGGGCTGCACGACGAGCATCTTCGGCGTTCTCAACAGCTTCGCTCTTGATGGTTTTCACGTCAATCTCGTTCAGCTTCTCCACGAAAAGCTCACGGTCTTCGGTATCGATAATGGCTTGTACGGGAGTTCCCAATACACGTACTCCGTATTTTTCGAGAATGCCTTCGCGGTAAAGGGCCACGCCGCAGTTCAGTGCCGTCTGTCCGCCAAAGGCAAGCATGATACCCTCAGGACGTTCCTTCTGAATCACCTTCTCGACGAAATAAGGAGTTACGGGAAGGAAATAAATCTGATCTGCCACACCTTCTGATGTCTGTACGGTGGCAATATTGGGGTTGATCAGGATGGTTTCGATTCCTTCTTCTTTCAAGGCTTTGAGCGCTTGGGAACCGGAGTAGTCGAACTCACCGGCTTCACCGATTTTCAAGGCTCCGGAACCAAGGAGCAGTACTTTCTTTATATTGTTTTCTTTCATTATTAGTTTGTTTTTGAGGTTAATCCACCACAGAGGACACAGAGAACACAGAGTTTTAATCTCTTGTTTATTAGGATATTTAAGAGAAATATATTCTCTGTGTCCTCTGTGGTGAATCGTATTCGTTTCTGATCATTTATGCAGAATATACTTCAGAGCAGTTTCACGAACTCGTCGAAAAGGAATTCCGTATCGGTCGGTCCGCTTGCCGCTTCCGGATGGAACTGTGCGGAGAACCACGGGTTTGTTTTATGGCGGATTCCTTCGTTGGAGCCATCATTCATATTGATGAACAACGGTTCCCAATCGGTGCCGAGTGTGTTGTTATCTACCGCGTAACCATGATTTTGTGAAGTGATGAAACAACGTTCAGTGCCTGCCATCCGTACCGGCTGATTATGACTGCGATGACCGTATTTCAGTTTGTATATTTTGGCTCCTCCGGCTTTGCTCAGCAACTGGTTACCCATGCAGATACCAAAAATAGGAAGTTTCGAGTTCTGCATAGCACGGCGGATGTTCTGCACCGCAGCATCACATGTATCCGGGTCACCCGGTCCGTTGGAGATGAAGAGTCCGTCGAATTCCAGATGATTGAAATCATAATCCCAAGGCACGCGAATCACTTCCACATCCCGGCGAAGCAAGCAGCGGATAATGTTCGTCTTTACACCGCAATCCACCAGTACGACTTTTTTCTTACCCGCGCCTTCATTGTAACGGATCACCTCTTTACAGGAAACCTTGTCTACGTAGTTCACCCCGCTGTAAACAGCTTCCGGAGCATTTTCCGGTTCATCGTCAAACACAATCCGTCCCATCATCACTCCGTGTTCACGCAGCACTTTGGTCAGCTCACGGGTATCGATGCCCGTAATGCCCGGCACCTGCTCCCGTTTCAGCCAGTCCGCCAGACTTTCCACTGCGTTCCAATGGCTGTATTCCTGTGAGTAATCGCTCACGATGATGGCTTCGGCATGGATGCGTTCGCTCTCCATGAATGTAGCCAGCCCGTTGGGTTCCATACTGAAAGGAGGCACACCATAGTTGCCTACCAGCGGATAAGTCAGTGTCATCAGCTGCCCTGCATACGAAGGGTCGGTCAGACTCTCCGGATAACCGGTCATGGCGGTATTAAACACGACTTCACCTGCCACAGGCTTTTCGTAGCCAAACGACTTGCCGTGGAAACGGCTCCCGTCGTCAAGGATCAAAGTTACATTCTTCATTCTTATCTTCGTTTTAATCCACCACAAAGGATACAAAGCTCGCAGAGGCTTCATCTTTTATTTTAAAGTACATCTAAAATAAACCGGTCCACTGTGTACGCTGCATCCTCTGTAGTAAAATCCTGATTTTCTTAAAATTGATATACCTGTTCAATATAATTAATAAATGCTTCGTTCAGCAGTTTCACTCCCCCCGGCGTTGGATAATTACCGCTGAAATACCAGTCTCCCGTATGGTTGGGACATGCCTCGTGCAATCCTTCAAGGGGTTGGTAAACAATCTGTACCTTGGCCTTCGTACCCTTCGGCGTCAGCAGTTCCACCATTTTAGCAGAGATTTCCTCGTCGGTGAAAGGAGCATAAATCTCCTTCACGTAGTTTACCATCTGTTCCTTCGGCAATCCTACCTGATCTTTCGATTTCCGGTAAGCTGCCGCGATCACGTCTTTCATATCCCGGTCCTTCAATAGTTCGATTGCCGCCTTGAAAGCGATGAACTCAGACATTTTCGCCATATCGATGCCGTAATAGTCCGGATAGCGAACTTGCGGGGAGGAAGAAACGATAACTATCTTTTTCGGTCCCAAACGGTCGAGGATACCGATAATGCTTTGCTTCAATGTGGTGCCACGGACGATGCTGTCATCAATAATCACCAGATTGTCGATACCTGCCCGGAGACTGCCGTATGTTATGTCATACACGTGTGCCGCCAGATCGTTCCGACTATTACCTTCGGCAATGAAAGTACGTAGTTTGATGTCCTTGATCGCTACCTTTTCCGAACGGATACGGCGAGACAGAATCACTTCCAGTTCATCGTGGTCCGGATTATGTCCCAGATTGGCAATCTGTCGTACCTTTTCTTCATTCAAGTAATCGTCCAGCCCTTGAAGCATACCGTAAAATGCCACCTCCGCCGTATTCGGTATGAACGAGAATACGGTATGGTCGAGATCATTATCAATTGCCTTCAGGATGTTCGGCACCAGCTTTTCACCCAGTTGTTTTCTCTCCTTATAGATGTCCGCGTCACTACCCCGTGAGAAGTAAATCCGCTCAAACGAACAGGCTTTCTTCTCCCGCGCTTTGTTAATCTGTGCCGTACGCAGTTTTCCCTCTTTGCTGATAAGAAGTGCCTGCCCCGGTTGCAATTCCTTTATTTCTCCTATCGGAACATTGAGTGCAGTCTGAATCACCGGACGTTCACTGGCAAGCACCGCAATTTCTTCATCCTGATACCAGAATGCCGGGCGGATCCCCCACGGGTCGCGCAACGCAAAGCTCTCTCCGCTTCCGGTCAGTCCGCACATCACATATCCTCCATCCCATTCCTTGCTCGATGTACGCAACACGTTGGCAAGATCCATATGATCCTCAATATAATGCGTCACGCCCATACCGGTCAGTCCTTCGGCCTCGGCCTGATTGAACAGTCGTTCCACTTCCCGGTCGAGTCTGTGCCCCACCTGTTCGAGCATGATATAAGTATCGGCATACTTACGCGGATGTTGTCCGATGGCAGTGATACGGGCAAACACTTCGTCCACATTTGTCATGTTGAAGTTACCGCAAAGGGCAAGGTTCTTCGCCCGCCAGTTGTTCCTTCTGAGAAACGGATGGACATAAGATATGCCGGATTTTCCGGTGGTCGAATAACGCAGATGTCCCATGTATACTTCCCCCGCAAAGGGCAGTGTACGCTTGGCAAACCCGGCATTGTGCAATTGCTCCCCGGTCAGATCCTTGAAGTTGGCCTGCACCGTTTCAAAAATTTCAGTGATGGCACCGGAACCCAACGCCCGTTCACGGAACATATACTCTTCACCCGGATTTGCTTCCAGTTTCACACATGCCAGTCCGGCACCTTCCTGCCCACGGTTATGCTGTTTTTCCATCAGCAGGTAGAGCTTATTGAGCCCATACATCCATGTCCCGTACTTCTTTTCGTAATACTCCAGCGGTTTAAGCAAACGAATCATGGCAACGCCACATTCATGTTTCAGTTGTTCCATCTATTTTCGATTTAACTATATTACAATCGGTTATTGAACTCACACCATAATCACACTCTTTTCCTCCTATCCCGGTCGGTCTGTCGTGCCTTCCCGACCCATAACGATACATCACGGGCAAAGGTACACTAATTATCAACGGTTTAAAGCACTTTAATGTTTCCGGACTTCCGATACATAGATTATCGGTCTTACAAAACCGGTAACTCTGCAGGAAACATGAAACGAAATGAACGGGGATCTCTGTACAAGTACTGTTACAGGAAGTATAACTTTGGGATAGAAATTCTTGGAGGATAACGGTGGAAATTTCAAGATTGCCGTTAGCAATAAAAACAGATGCTTCGCCTTTCGGCTGATACATATCAATATAGCCTACCATTCCACACATATTATCCTTTTTTGTTTTCGCGTGCAAAGATACATAATCTAAATAACATAAAGATTAGTTTTCCTATAAATATTTGACATAAACGTACAAAAAAGTTGTTTTAATATCAAAACGTTAATTTATCTATTATTTCAGTCTCAAAAAGAAAGAGATTACAATCGTTTAATGATATAATGGAAGCAAGTTACAGTTTGAAACAAAAAGTAGTTAATTTACTTACGATCTGAAATATTAAAAAACTAAAAAGAGAATTAGTGTCACACAAAGGCGTGCCACACATATCATAATGAAATTAAATCCCTATTTTTGCCAAACATTTTGATACAACAAACAGGTATTATCGTATAATAAAGCTAAACAGAATGAAGGAACAAGAACTTTTTAACAACGAAACAAAAGAGTTGCCCTGTCAACGACTGCCCGAACAGTTGGGGCTCTATCATGCAATGAACGAACATGATGCCTGCGGAGTGGGTATGTTGGTGAACATTGACGGGGGAAAATCGCACGACATTGTGGAGTCCGCACTAAAAGTACTGGAAAACATGCGTCACCGTGGTGCCGAAGGAGCGGATAACAAAACAGGAGACGGTGCAGGTATCATGCTCCAGATTCCTCATGAATTTATCTTGTTGCAAGGCATACCTGTCCCCGAAAAAGGGAAGTACGGAACAGGTTTGATTTTCCTCCCCAAAAACGAAGAAGACCGGGCAACCATTCTGAGTATTATTATCGAGGAGATTGAAAAAGAAGGATTAACACTGATGCACCTGCGCAATGTACCTACTTGCCCGGACATATTGGGTGAATCGGCACGAACAGCCGAACCGGACATCAAACAGATATTCATCACCGGATTTACGGAAACGGAGACAGCCGACCGCAAACTCTATGTGATAAGAAAAAGGATTGAAAACCGGATACGCAAATCATCTGTCCCGGCAAAAGACGACTTTTACATTGTGTCGCTGTCTACCAAAAGCATCATATATAAAGGTATGTTGTCATCCTTACAGTTGCGTAGTTATTTCCCCGATCTGACAAACAACTATTTCACCAGCGGACTTGCATTGGTACACTCACGTTTCAGCACCAACACATTTCCCACATGGGGACTGGCGCAACCCTTCCGTCTACTGGCACACAACGGTGAAATAAATACCATTCGCGGTAACCGGGGATGGATGGAAGCAAGGGAAAGCGTACTCTCCTCACCTACCTTGGGGGATATCAGGGAGCTCCGCCCCATCATCCAGCCGGGTGGAAGTGACAGCGCCTCTTTAGATAACGTACTCGAGTTCCTGGTAATGTCCGGCCTCAGCTTGCCACATGCCATGGCTATGCTGGTACCGGAATCATTCAACGAAAAGAATCCGATCAGCGAAGACCTGAAAGCATTCTACGAATATCACTCCATCCTGATGGAACCATGGGACGGACCGGCTGCCCTGCTGTTCAGCGACGGTCGCTATGCGGGAGGTATGCTCGACCGTAACGGACTACGCCCCGCCCGCTATCTGATTACTCACAACAACATGATGGTAGTGGCCTCCGAAGTCGGCGTAATGGACTTCGAACCCGGAGATATCAAAGAGAAAGGACGCCTGCAACCGGGCAAGATATTGCTGGTAGACACCGAAAAAGGTGAGATCTACTACGACGGTGAACTGAAAAAACAGTTGGCGGAGGCCAAGCCTTACCGTACCTGGCTCGCCAACAACCGGATTGAACTGAATGAACTGAAAAGTGGACGTAAAGTATCACACAGTGTAGAGAACTACGGCCGCATGCTACGTACCTTCGGCTATTCAAAAGAAGACATCGAAAAGATCATTACCCCGATGGCGACCGGAGGGGCCGAACCGATCAATTCGATGGGCAACGACACCCCCCTGGCCGTACTCTCGGATAAACCACAACTCTTGTACAATTACTTCCGGCAACAATTTGCACAGGTGACAAACCCTCCCATCGATCCCATCCGCGAGGAATTGGTGATGTCGCTGACGGAATATATCGGTGCTGTGGGCATGAACATTCTCACCCCCAGCGAGAGTCATTGCAAAATGGTGCGCCTCAACCACCCTGTACTGAACAATGCCCAACTGGATATCTTATGCAATATCCGGTATAAAGGATTCAAAACGGTAAAGCTGCCCATGTTGTTTGAGGCTGATAAAGGAAAAGCCGGACTTCAAGAGGCACTGACCGCCCTGTGCAAGCAGGCAGAAGCCTCCGTCGTAGAGGGAGTCAACTACATCGTACTGACCGACAGAGAGGTCGATGCCACACATGCTGCCATTCCATCCTTACTGGCTGTCAGTGCAGTGCATCATTATCTGATCTCAGTGGGCAAACGTGTCCAGACTGCTCTGGTAGTAGAAAGCGGCGAGATACGCGAAGTGATGCATGCAGCCCTGCTACTTGGCTTCGGAGCCAGCGCATTGAACCCCTACATGGCCTTTGCCATTCTCGACAAGCTCGTTACCGGTAAAGATATCCAACTCGATTATGCCACAGCAGAAAAGAACTACATCAAAGCCATCTGCAAAGGGCTCTTCAAAATCATGAGTAAAATGGGGATCAGTACCATCCGTTCATACCGGGGAGCAAAAATATTCGAAGCTATAGGATTAAGCGAAGAACTGAGCAAGGCTTGTTTCGGCGGCCTGCCCTCTACCATCGGCGGCATCCGGCTTGAAGAGATAGCCAAAGATGCCATCGCTTTCCACAATGAAGGATTCGCAGCGGAAAACAGTGATGACATTCTACCCAACAAAGGCTTATACTCTTTCCGAAAAGACGGGGAAAAACATGCCTGGAATCCGGAAACGATCAGTGCCCTGCAACTGGCAACCCGCCTGGGCAGCTACAAGAAATTCAAAGAGTTTACACAAATGGCAGATGAAAAAGAAATGCCCATCTTTCTGCGCGATTTCCTGGGATTCAAACGGTCGCCTATCTCTATCGACAAGGTAGAGCCCGTTGAAAACATCATGAAACGTTTTGTTACCGGTGCCATGAGTTACGGTTCGATCAGCCGGGAAGCACACGAGACAATGGCCATCGCCATGAATGCCATTCACGGACGGAGCAATACCGGTGAAGGAGGTGAAGATGCCAAGCGATTCACCCCGCGTCCGGACGGAACAAACCTGAGAAGTGCCATCAAACAGGTAGCTTCGGGACGTTTTGGCGTGACTGCCGAATATCTGGTAAATGCGGATGAAATACAGATCAAGATTGCACAAGGCGCCAAGCCGGGCGAAGGCGGACAGTTGCCCGGCTATAAGGTGGACGAAGTGATAGCCCGTACCCGTCACTCCATACCGGGCATCTCGCTGATTTCCCCTCCTCCTCACCATGATATTTATTCAATCGAAGATCTGGCACAACTTATCTTCGACTTGAAAAACGTAAATCCCCGGGCGAGAATCAGTGTCAAACTGGTAGCCGAAAGCGGAGTCGGCACCATTGCCGCAGGTGTAGCCAAGGCCAAAGCCGACCTGATCGTCATCTCCGGTGCCGAAGGCGGAACAGGAGCTTCACCCGCCTCTTCCATCCGTTACGCCGGCATCCCACCCGAATTAGGATTGAGTGAAACCCAGCAAACCCTGGTGCTGAACGGACTGAGAGGTCAAGTCATGCTCCAGGTGGACGGACAGCTGAAAACCGGACGGGACATCATCCTGATGGCAATGTTGGGGGCCGAAGAGTTTGGATTTGCCACCTCTGCCCTGATTGTTCTGGGATGTGTCATGATGCGCAAGTGTCATCAGAATACTTGCCCGGTAGGCGTGGCCACACAAAATGAAGAATTACGTAGACGCTTCCACGGACGCAGCGAATACCTGGTGAACTTCTTCACTTTCCTGGCACAGGAGGTACGCGAGTATCTTGCGGAAATAGGTGTCGAAAAGCTGGACGACATTATCGGACGGACGGACCTGATCGAACGCAAACCCCAAGATATACTCCCCAAGCACAGCCTGATTGACTTCAGCAGGTTGCTGGCACGGGTTGACAACCGGGCTGCCATTCTGCATACCACCAATCAGGACCACGGTATCTCGGCGGTGAAAGATGTGGAAATAATCCATGCCGCCCGCGAAGCCATCGAACGCCAACGGGAAGTCTCTCTGGAATATACCATTGCCAACACTGACCGCGCGTGCGGTGCCATGCTCTCAGGTGCCATCGCTACCCGGTATGGAGAAAAAGGTCTGCCGGAACATACGCTGAACGTCAAATTCAAAGGTTCCGCCGGACAGTCATTCGGTGCCTTCCTTGTACCGGGAGTCAACTTCAAGCTGGAGGGCGAAGCCAACGACTATTTGGGAAAAGGATTGAGTGGCGGACGTATCGCCGTACTTCCACCGGTACGGAGCAATTTCGAAGCGGAAGAAAACACCATTGCCGGAAACACCCTGCTATACGGAGCCACCAGTGGTGAAGTATACATCAATGGACGTGCGGGCGAACGTTTTGCGGTGAGAAACTCCGGAGCCGTCGCTGTTGTCGAAGGTGTGGGTGACCATTGTTGCGAATACATGACCGGCGGACGGGTGGTCGTGTTGGGACAGACCGGACGCAACTTTGCAGCCGGCATGTCGGGCGGCGTAGCCTATGTATGGAACAAAGAAGGAAACTTCGACTATTTCTGCAACATGGAGATGGTGGAACTTTCACTGATCGAAGAAGCCGGCTATCGCAAAGAACTTCATGAACTGATCCGCCAACATTATCTCTATACAGGCTCAAAACTGGCACGCACCATGCTCGACAATTGGAAT
This sequence comes from Bacteroides sp. HF-4919, assembly GCF_018860125.1. Lineage (NCBI taxonomy): Bacteria > Pseudomonadati > Bacteroidota > Bacteroidia > Bacteroidales > Bacteroidaceae > Bacteroides > Bacteroides sp. HF-4919. Next base: position 109,973 of record NZ_JAHKNF010000003.1, on the reverse strand, counting down.
CACTGCGTGGACGAATTCATCCAGGTGGTACCGATCGAATATAAAAAGGTGTTGCAGGAAGAACAGATGCGGAAACTGCAACAGAAAATAGCAGATATGCAGAGAGACTATTAAATAAGCCGCCGAACCTGTATATCAGATACCAATCTCAATCGTAAACTATAAAATCGTAAATAAAAATGGGAGATCCAAAAGCATTCTTAAATATTCCCCGTCACGAGGCCGGATACCGCCCCGTACACGAGCGCATCACTGATTTCAGTGAGGTGGAACAGACCCTCAACACAAGTGACCGCAAACTTCAGGCTTCACGCTGCATGGATTGCGGTGTCCCCTTCTGCCATTGGGCTTGTCCGTTGGGCAACAAGCAACCCGAATGGCAAGACGCACTCTACAAGGGAAAATGGCGTGAGGCCTACCAGATATTGTCTGCCACGTGCGACTTCCCGGAGTTTACCGGACGCATCTGCCCGGCACTCTGTGAGAAGTCGTGCGTACTGAAGCTATCGTGTGACGCCCCTGTCACCATCCGTGAAAATGAAGCAGCCATCGTGGAAGCAGCTTTCCGAGAAGGTTATATCATGCCGGCAATTCCCAAACGAAATGGAAAACGGGTAGCCGTCATCGGTTCCGGCCCTGCCGGACTGACGGTTGCCAACCGCTTGAACCGCTCGGGGTATGCCGTCACCGTTTTCGATAAAGCAGCAGCTCCGGGTGGATTACTTCGCTACGGAATCCCCAATTTCAAACTGAATAAAGTCATTATCGACCGCCGGATGAAGCTCCTGGAAGCGGAAGGCATTGAATTCAGAATGGGAACCGAGATCGACACGCATAAACTCACTCCGGAGAGTCGCACTTCCGATTTCGATGCCTATTGCATCTGCACCGGAGCGGAAACACCCCGGGATCTGCCCATTCCGGGACGCGAGTTGAAAGGAATCCATTTCGCTCTTGAGCTGTTGAGCGGACAAAACCGAATCATTGAAGGAGAAACTTTTTCCAAAGACGGGCAAGTAAATGCGAAAGGCCGAAAAGTGCTGGTCATCGGTGGCGGAGACACAGGCTCCGATTGTATCGGCACGAGCGTTCGTCAAGGGGCGGCCTGCGTGACACAAATCGAAATCATGCCCAAGCCCCCTATTGCCCATAATCCTGCCACTCCGTGGCCACAATGGCCGGCTGTACTGAAAACCACCTCCAGTCACGAAGAAGGCTGTATCCGTCGCTGGAGCCTGACTTCCAACCGGTTCCTCGGAAAGAACGGTAAAGTCACCGGAGTGGAAGTGGAAGAAGTGGAATGGTTACCGGACCCCGTCAACGAACGCTCTGTTATGAAGCCGACCGGAAAAAAGGAAATAATCGAAGCAGATATGGTTTTATTAGCGATGGGATTCCTCAAACCCGAACAGCCAGTATTTGCCGAAAACGTATTCATCGCCGGAGACGCGGCAACAGGCGCAAGCCTTGTGGTGCGTGCCATGGCAAGCGGACGTGCAGCAGCGACAGAGATAGAAAAATATTTAAACGCCAAGCGGTGAACAGCACGTAGTTTATTCATCATCAGACATTAACCCTTTAAAACAATTACGATTATGTGTGGAATAGCAGGAATTTTTTCCATAAAAATTCAGAGCAGAGAACTCAGAAGCAAAGCCTTACAGATGGCACGGAAAATTCGGCATCGGGGACCCGACTGGAGTGGAATTTATTGTGGTGGAAGTGCCATCCTGGCACACGAGCGCCTTTCTATCGTCGACCCTCAAAGCGGAGGACAGCCCCTTTACTCGCCCGACCGGAAACTGGTACTGGCCGTCAATGGCGAAATTTACAATCACCGTGACATCCGTGCCCGGTATGCCGACCGTTACGAGTTCCAGACTGGAAGTGACTGTGAAGTGATCCTTGCACTTTACCGCGACAAAGGCATCCATTTCCTCGAAGAGCTCAACGGCATCTTCGCATTTGCCCTTTATGATGAAGAGAAAGATGAATACCTGATCGCCCGTGACCCCATCGGAGTAATACCTTTATATATAGGAAAAGATTCCGAAGGACACATCTACTTTGGCAGCGAGCTCAAGGCACTCGAAGGATTCTGCGACGAGTACGAGCCCTTCCTTCCCGGACACTACTATCACAGTAAAGAAGGAAAAATGAAACGCTGGTATACCCGCGACTGGATGGATTATGAAAAAGTGGCGAAAGAAAACGGCACCTCTCCCTGCCGGCAGATTCATGACGCTCTTGAAGAAGCAGTACACCGCCAGCTGATGTCCGACGTACCTTACGGAGTACTTCTTTCGGGCGGACTGGACAGCTCTGTTATCTCTGCCATTGCCAAGAAGTATGCCGCCAAACGTATTGAAACGGACGGTGCAAGCGATGCCTGGTGGCCGCAGCTCCACTCCTTTGCTGTCGGGCTGAAGGGTGCACCGGACTTAGTCAAGGCACGTGAAGTAGCCGAATACATCGGTACTGTTCATCACGAAATAAACTACACCCTTCAGGAAGGGCTCGATGCAATCCGGGATGTCATTTATTTCATCGAGACATACGATGTCACTACCGTCCGGGCTTCCACACCGATGTATCTATTGGCACGTGTCATCAAGTCAATGGGTATCAAAATGGTACTAAGCGGTGAAGGAGCCGACGAAATCTTCGGCGGTTACCTCTACTTCCACAAAGCACCGGATGCCCGTACCTTTCACGAAGAGACTGTACGCAAACTGTCTAAACTGCATCTATACGATTGTCTTCGCGCCAATAAGAGCCTGGCAGCGTGGGGAGTGGAAGGACGTGTCCCTTTCCTCGACAAAGAGTTTCTCGATGTGGCAATGCGGCTTGATCCCAAAGTAAAAATGGCTCCGGGAAAAGTCATCGAAAAGAAAGTCCTGCGTGAAGCCTTTGCGGGTATGCTCCCCTCCGGCATCGCTTGGCGCCAAAAGGAGCAGTTCAGTGACGGTGTAGGATATAGTTGGATAGATACGTTGAAAGAGATCACCGCAACGGCTGTCAGTGACGACCAGATGGCACACGCTGCAGAACGTTTTCCCATCCATCCCCCAATGAATAAGGAAGAGTATTACTACCGCAGTATCTTCGAAGAGCACTTCCCCAGTGAAAGCGCTGCCCGCAGTGTGCCCAGCATTCCCAGTGTAGCCTGTTCGACAGCCGAGGCACTAACATGGGACACCGCATTCAAGAACCTGAACGATCCCAGCGGACGTGCCGTAAAAGGGATACACGTAGAAGCATATTAAAAGGGGGTAACTCTAATAGGCAAAGGGTGTAGCCATCGGACGCTCAGGGTGTAGCCCCGACAAACGGATGGCTACACCCTATCCACAGAAGCGTTGCTCCTACCCATACTCCCATTTTCGGTACACAGGAATGTATTGTAAAGAGATTTAAAAGAAATTTATAGCTTTGTTTAACGCAGATTAGCATCCTTATCCTGCTCATTTGCGTTACTTTTTATATCTTTGAAGACAAACCAAAAACTGAAATATATGAAAATAAAAAAACTTCTGCTTGCCTCTGCCTTACTTTTCTCGGCATATAATGTCTCTGCACAAACCCAGGTTATTGCCCATCGCGGATTCTGGAAAACCGAGGGTTCTGCGCAAAACAGTATCGCCGCCTTGCTAAAAGCCGACTCCATCGGATGCTATGGTTCGGAGTTTGATGTATGGCTGGCAGCCGATGACCAGTTAGTGGTCAACCATGATCCCACATTTAAAGGGAAAAGGATGGAAAACTCACCTTCCACCGCACTGACAGCCATCAAACTGGATAACGGGGAGAGCCTGCCTACCCTTGCCAAATACTTGAAAGCGGCACAACCGCTACACACCCGGTTGATTCTTGAGCTGAAAGCACACACCACTCCCCAACGCGAAACAAAAGCCATCGAAAAAATCGTTGCACTGGTCAAAGATATGGGACTGGAAAACCGGATGGAATACATCACCTTCTCCCTGCATGCCACGAAAGAATTCATCCGCCTGGCTCCGGCAGGAACCCCGGTTTATTATCTGGACGGTAATTTGTCACCCAAAGAGCTGAAAGAATTAGGATGTGCCGGGCCGGACTATCATTACACAGTATTCCGCAAACATCCCGAATGGATCCGGGAATGCCATGATTTGGGCATGAAAGTGAATGCCTGGACTGTGAACAAGACGGATGACATGAAATGGCTGATCGATCGTAAAGTAGATTTCATCACCACCAATGAACCGGTACAACTGCAAAATCTGTTGAAAAAATAAATCTCCGTATCCAATCATTTTTTTAATTCTCCCTTGAGTGAGTACACGCCCACTCAAGGGAGTTTTTTCAATCCCGACTTCGTGTCTCATAGCTACAAAAACCATTCCGTATCTATTTAAAATGTTACTTTTACGATTCAGCATACCATATTTACAATTTAGCAACTACCGTTTACAATTCAGAAAATAAACTTGAAAAAAATAAAGCAAACGTTCTATCTTTGAGCAAAAGAAAATATATAACTTAAAAAAATTAGAATCATGAAAAAGTTATCAGTATTACCGGTGTTGCTGTTATTCGTTTGTCTGGGAAATGTACAGGCACAAACAGCAAAAGAAATGACACGTAAACAAAAGAAAGCTGAACAGGAATTACTGGATCAAGCATTATTTGATGAAGCCAAACAGGCAATTACCATGAAAAATTTCATTTTAGAGGCCGACCATGTGATATTTAAGCACGGTACATCGGCCTTCGTTTCTTCGAATACAAATTTTGTAGCAGTAAAAGATGACAAGGCCGTGGTTCAGGTAGCTTTCAACATACCCGTTAGCGGTCCTAACGGTTTGGGTGGTATCACCGTCGAAGGTAGTACCTCCAACTACAAACAGACTACCGACAAAAAAGGAAATATATTCGTATCAATGAGCGTAATGGGAACCGGAATATCCGCACAAGTAAACATTCGCTTGGACAAGGGAAGTAATAATGCGTCGGTAGATATAAGTCCGAACTTCAATTCAAATCGTTTCACACTGACCGGAAGTTTACTTCCTTTGACTAAAGCTAACGTCTTCAAAGGTACATCACTTTAAGGTAAAAAGATTGTTTTCAGGCCATAATCAAGTATTAAAGTAATAATTACATTATCCATAAAAGTGAATTACCGGACGGAATTACGGAATAAGAGAATAACGCCAGTTTCCGCATAGGCATTTGTTTATACTATTTTCCGAGAAACAAGAGGTTGCCCAGAACCATTGTGATATTTTGTGTCTCCTCTTGTTTTTTTTACTAAATTTGTAATATACACATAAAATCTACAATCAATATGCGACAAAAATACAATCATTTGTTCAATGGCTTGCTATTCTCAGGGTTAGCATCTTTTTCATATCTGTTTCTCGTGCTGTACTCCGACTTGGCTCCGAAGCATTTGGAAGTATTGATTTCTTTTAAGTCGTTCATATTGATACTTGCCGCTTTTAATCTGGTTGGTTTCGGAGTATTGATGATTCACAACTGGCAGAAGCGCAGTTTCCAGTTCCTGGTCAAACGCAAAGATCGATTAATTATTGACTGCATCCTTACTGCGATCATACTGTTTTTGATGAATTATCTGGTCTGGTCAATAGTAAAAGCCATATTTGAGGTTCCCGAACCTTTTATCCTAAAAGGCCGAGGATTAAGAATAATAGCCCTGGTCTGGTTAGTAGAAATGGTGATAACCAATCTAACTTTGACTATCAACTTCTACAGGCAATTGGTTCTTTTGCACGAAAAGGCAGAGCAATTTGAAGAAGCTTCCATAAAAGCCCAATACGTAGCCTTACAGAATCAACTGAATCCGCATTTTCTTTTCAACAGCCTCAATACGCTTATCTCCGAAATAGAATATTCTCCCCGAAACGCCGTTCTATTCACCCAGCGCTTGTCCGACGTATACCGGTATATATTACAAAGCCAGCAACAGCGCTTGGTTACTTTAAAATCGGAATTGTCTTTCATTGATTCCTACATCTTTCTTCATAAAGTTCGTTTAGGAGATTGTATCCGAATCGATAACAAGGTAGAGTTACACAATTACGATTTGAAGTTACCTTCGTTGGCCCTACAGTTATTAGTAGAAAACGTCATTAAACACAACATTATTAATATGGATTATCCGATGAAGATACTGATTGATTACGAACAACAAAGTGGTATGTTGGCGGTAACCAATGAAATTAGAGTAAAGCCCAATGTAGCTACTACGGGAATGGGGCTAAAGAATCTTTCAATCCGCTATCGCCTGATATGCGATAAGAATATCCTCATAGAAAGTAATACTAATTATTTCACCGTTAAAGTTCCCCTATTAAATGAATAAAATTACAGCTGTTATTATTGAAGACGAAATTCCGGCGGCCCGCCGATTGAATAAGATCATAAATGAAATACGTCCCGAATGGCAAGTCACGATATTGCCCGGCAGTGTAGAAAAAAGTGTAGAATGGTTTAATAAGAATCCACATCCGGATATTGTTTTTCTTGACATACAACTGACAGACGGCATTTCATTCACATTTATCGAACAAGCACGTCCGGAGAGCACTATCATCTTTACCACTGCATACGATGAATATGCTATTAGGGCTTTTGCCGTCAATAGCATTGACTATTTACTTAAACCGATAGACAGTGTCCGGCTGGAAGAAGCTATTGCCAAGTTCGAACATCTTACCACCAAATATCTGGTACAGGAGCAAAAGACAACCGATCTAATAGACATTTTACAAAACATAGCCAATCCGTGCAAAAAGTATCGCACCCGTTTTCTTATATCAGGCGAAGATAAACTTTTTACCCTGCAAGTTGAAGATATCGCCTATTTCTATTCTGAAAACAAAATAACTTTTGCCGTTACCAAGCAAAACAGGGAACATATTATCGATCTCTCTCTGGACAGGCTGATGGAACAACTCAATCCGGATATCTTTTTCCGAAGTAGCCGGCAGACAGTGATCAGTATTAACGCTATTGAGCGGATTGAATCGTATTTTCTGGGAAAAGCCATTTTACATGTAAAACCTCCTTTTAAAGATAAGATAATCGTCAGCCGTGATAAAATACCTCAGTTGAAACTTTGGTTAAACTACTAAAAGCATTACATATCTTAGACATTTGAAATTGTTTTATCTCCTCCATCATTGATACAGAGATTTAACTGTATCCAACTTCGGACTCAAATACATATTCTGATACAGTCCGGTTAGCCGCACACAAAAAGAAAGCATTTAAGAAGAAAGAGGTTTCATTCTGTCAGGATGGAGCCTCTTTCCTCTTTTATAAAGATGCCCAATTGATCTAAATCAATTCATCCATCCTATCCCAAAATCCTAAAAGAGACACAGAACAAAATCGCTTCATTACAGTTTATTAAAAATACGCAGCATTCTTATTTCAATTCAGAAGTAAAAACAGGCAGAAATATCAAAAAGTGAAAGATTTCTTAAAATAAATAGATATAAGACATGCTTTTAATAGAAATACAAAACAAAAAGTCATATCTTTGCATAGTAATAAAACAAAAGGATACACCAATCGATTAATACAGATCAAAATGACAAGAACGATTCAATTCGCCAAAATGCATGGGGCAGGAAACGATTACATCTATGTAAATACCCTCAGGTTTCCTATCCGCAATCCCGGTAAAACAGCCATCGAATGGAGTGCCTGCCATACGGGGATCGGCAGTGACGGGCTCGTTTTGATCGGTCATTCGGACAAAGCAGATTTCAGCATGCGCATATTCAATGCCGACGGTTCGGAAGCAATGATGTGCGGTAACGCAAGCCGGTGCATCGGCAAGTATCTTTATGAATACGGACTGACCTCAAAAAACATCATCACCTTGGAAACCCTCTCGGGTATCAAAGTGCTGAAACTGCACCTTGAAGCCCAAACGGTAAAAGCCGTAACGGTTGATATGGGTGTACCACTGGAAACCGGAACAATAGATTTCGACAACAAATTTCCATTCGTCTCCACGCAAGTATCGATGGGGAATCCGCACCTCGTCACCTTCGTGGACGATATCCGAAGTATAGACCTTCCGGAGATCGGCCCGAAGCTGGAAAAACATCCGCTTTTCCCCGACCGTACGAACGTGGAGTTTGCACAGATAACAGGAGAAAACAAGATCCGTATGCGGGTGTGGGAAAGGGGATCGGGCATTACACAGGCCTGCGGGACAGGCGCCTGTGCAACAGCCGTAGCGGCCCATCTCACCGGACGGACGGGACGAACCGTAGATATCGTGATGGACGGAGGCACACTGACCATAAAATGGGACGAAGCAACAAACCATGTATACATGACCGGACCGGCAGTTAAAGTATTCGACGGAACAATAGAACTAAGAGAATAGTTAATGGATTTCAGGTATCAGTCCATTTGATAAGGTATAAAGATTTAGTTTTCAGGAATAACATTTCAAACTTAAAACAAGAACAATATGGCATTAGTAAACGAACATTTTTTGAAATTACCGGGAAGCTACTTGTTCTCGGACATAGCGAAGAAGGTCAATACTTTTAAAATAACACACCCGAAGCAGGACATCATCCGGCTGGGGATCGGCGATGTGACCCGTCCCCTTCCGAATGCCTGCATCGAGGCCATGCACAAGGCAGTCGAAGAGATGACGTCTACCGAAACCTTTCGCGGATACGGTCCCGAACAAGGATACGATTTCCTGATTGAGGCCATTATCAAAAACGACTATGCTCCACGGGGTATCCATCTTTCGCCTACGGAAGTATTTATCAACGACGGCGCCAAAAGTGATACGGGTAATATCGGAGACATTCTCCGTCACGATAACAGTGTAGGTGTCACAGATCCCATTTATCCGGTTTACATCGACAGCAACGTGATGTGCGGACGTGCCGGAGTGCTGGATACCGAAAGTGGCAAATGGAGCAACGTCACTTATATGCCTTGTACCGCCGAGAATCATTTCATCCCGGCCATTCCGGAGAAACGCATTGACATCGTCTACCTCTGTTATCCCAATAATCCCACCGGTACAACGCTGACAAAAGCTGAACTGAAGAAATGGGTAGATTACGCACTGGCCAATGATACCCTGATCCTGTTTGACGCAGCTTACGAGGCCTACATTCGGGAACCGGATATCCCCCACTCCATCTACGAAATCAAAGGAGCCAAGAAATGTGCCATCGAGTTTCGCAGTTTCTCGAAAACAGCAGGTTTCACCGGAATACGCTGCGGATATACCGTTGTGCCGAAAGAGCTGACGGCAGCCACACTCGAGGGAGAACGCATCCCTCTGAACCGGATGTGGAACCGCCGCCAATGCACCAAGTTCAACGGAACGTCTTACATTACCCAACGTGCCGCAGAGGCGGTTTATAGCCCCGAGGGGAAAGAACAGATACAGGAAACGATCAATTATTATATGACAAACGCCCGCATCATGAAAGAAGGACTGGAATCCACCGGACTGAAAGTATACGGAGGAGTAAACGCACCTTATTTGTGGGTAAAGACTCCCAATGGAACCAGTTCGTGGCGTTTCTTCGACCAGATGTTGTACGAAGCCAATGTAGTGGGAACTCCGGGAGTCGGTTTCGGCCCCAGCGGAGAAGGTTACATCCGCCTGACGGCATTCGGCGAACGAAACGATTGCATCGAGGCAATGCGGCGCATCAAGAACTGGCTGTAAAGCTTTCATGTGATACGGGTAACATGAATACAAAGCAGAGATGAATACGGTTTCACCACAGATTGACGCGGATTAAAGAATTATTCCGTTGATGATTAAGATTTAAAAATCTGTGGAAATCCGTGTAATCTGTGGTGAATCAAAACCCAAACAGTTTATAAATAATTCAATCATTATGTCAAAACTCAGATTCAGAGTCGTAGAAACGGCCTTTAAGAAAAAAGCCGTAGAAGTGGCAACTCCCACCGAACGCCCGTCGGAATACTTCGGGATGTACGTTTTCAACAAGGAAAAGATGTTTAAGTACCTGCCAAGCCATGTGTTCAGCAAACTGACCGATGTGATTGACAACGGCGCACCACTGGATCGCAGTATCGCCGACGAGGTTGCAGCCGGTATGAAGAAATGGGCCATCGAGATGGGGGCCACACACTATACCCATTGGTTTGCTCCACTGACCGAAGGCACTGCCGAAAAGCACGACGCTTTTGTAGAACATGATGGAAAAGGGGGGATGATGGAAGAATTCACCGGAAAACTGCTGGTTCAGCAGGAACCGGATGCCTCGTCTTTCCCGAACGGAGGTATCCGCAACACTTTCGAAGCTCGTGGTTACAGTGCATGGGACCCCTCCTCACCCGCTTTCATTGTAGACGATACGCTGTGCATACCGACTATCTTCATCGCCTATACAGGTGAATCGCTCGATTACAAAGCACCGTTACTGAAAGCGCTGAGGGCAGTAGACAAAGCTGCTGTAGCCGTTTGCCGTTACTTCAATCCGGATGTAAAAAAAGTATATGCCTACCTGGGATGGGAACAAGAGTACTTCCTGGTAGACGAAGGCTTATACGCCGCCCGTCCGGACCTGCTGCTGACCGGACGTACCCTGATGGGGCATGACAGCGCCAAGAACCAACAGCTCGAAGACCATTACTTTGGTGCCATCCCCACCCGCGTAGCCGCTTTCATGAAAGATCTGGAAGTGGAAGCATTGAAACTGGGCATCCCCGTAAAAACGCGCCACAACGAAGTAGCGCCCAATCAGTTTGAGCTGGCCCCTATCTTCGAAGAGTGCAACCTGGCCAATGACCACAACCTGCTGATCATGTCCCTGATGCGCAAAGTTAGCCGCCGCCACGGCTTCCGTGTACTGCTCCACGAAAAACCGTTCAAAGGTGTCAACGGATCGGGCAAACACAACAACTGGTCGCTGGGCACGGACACCGGCATCCTGCTGATGGCTCCGGGCAAGACTCCGGAAGATAACCTGCGTTTCGTAACATTCGTCGTCAATACACTGATGGCTGTTTATCACCATAACGGACTTCTGAAAGCATCCATCTCCAGTGCCACCAATGCACACCGGCTGGGAGCCAACGAAGCGCCTCCCGCCATCATCTCCTCTTTCCTGGGCAAGCAGCTTTCACAAGTGTTGGAACACATTGAAGAAAGTACGAAAGATGACCTGATCAGCCTGAGCGGCAAACAGGGCATGAAGCTGGACATCCCACAGATACCCGAATTGCTGATTGACAATACGGACCGGAACCGTACTTCACCTTTCGCATTCACCGGAAACCGTTTCGAATTCCGTGCCGTAGGGTCCGAAGCCAACTGTGCCAGCGCAATGATAGCCCTGAACGCGGCTGTCGCTGACCAGTTGAAACGGTTTAAGAAAGATGTAGACAAGCAGATTGAGAAGGGAGAGCCCAAGATTTCAGCCATTCTCGACGTGATCCGGAAATATATCAAGGAATGCAAAGCCATTCATTTCGACGGCAACGGATACAGCGACGAATGGAAAAAAGAAGCCGCCCGTCGCGGTCTGGATTGTGAAACAAGCGTTCCTGTCATTTTCGACAACTATCTGCGCCCCGAAACGATAGCCATGTTCGAAGCTGTGGGCGTGATGAACCGGAAAGAACTGAAGGCCCGCAACGAAGTGAAATGGGAAACTTATACCAAGAAAATCCAGATTGAAGCCCGCGTATTGGGTGATCTGGCCATGAACCATATCATCCCTGTTGCTACACAGTACCAGACAGACCTGATAGATAATGTATATAAAATGAAATCCCTCTTTCCGGAAGAGAAAGCAGCCCGACTTTCTGCCAAGAACCTGGAACTGATTGAAGAGATTGCCGACCGTACCGCTTTCATCAAGGAACATGTAGACGCAATGATCGAAGCCCGCAAAGTGGCAAATAAGATAGAAAGTGAACGCGAAAAAGCCATTGCTTACCACGACACCATCGTGCCGGCTCTGGAAGAGATTCGTTACCACATCGACAAACTGGAACTGATTGTCGACAACCAGATGTGGACACTGCCTAAATACAGAGAGTTGTTATTTATAAGATAAACAGTCTTAAGAGAGTGTGTTGAAACTCACCACAGAGGACGCAAAGTAACATAGAGTAAATTTTAAACCATTGATTATCAATGTTGATAATCTGTGAGAATCGGTGTAATCTGTGGTGAAAAGTTTTTGGCACATCCCCTTTCAGAAACCTATTTCTTTTGTTGGTTGTTTTAAGTTTGCAGGGGGAGGATTGCCGTGAGGCAACCCTCTCTTCTTTTATTCAATGATCTCCGCGTCCTCTATCTCTCCTTTCACCGGAGTTTTAGGACGGCGACGGGCAAACTTGAACCAGTTGATCAGTTCGGAAATGGCATAAACCAAGCTGCTGATACCGATAATCATGAAAGCCGTGTTGCGTGCTCCGGTAGGATTGAACAGGGCTACGACACCCGCTATCAGGATCAGGGCCGGTATCACATAAAAGCCGCCCGGCACAGGCATCCAGCGACGTGCCATCGAAAGGGATGCAATCTGTTGTACGCCTCCCATAATCAGGATAAAGCCCAGCAGGAACATCAGTACATCGGCAAAGAAGCCCGGCATCGTAACCAGCCAGAGTCCGAAGAGCAGACTTCCAACCCCCTCGATAGGGAAACGGCGGGACACACCCGGTTCGGGTTTGGTACCGAAATAACCAATCAGCACAATAAATCCCGGAATCAGGAACAATATGCCAATGGTTATGACAATATAATTAATTGCCGCGTCCGGCCAGAGCACCAACACCAGGCCGATGACAAGCGCACAAATAGTGCGGATAAGAGAATAATTCATTGATTTCATATCTTACATTTTTTTAACGGGGTATCCCGCATACTTTCTGCGAATATACGTGTTTCTGTCTACATATAAAAAGAACAAATGATTTTTGTAATAAGTTCATAGCAAGAATGTAATATCTATTACATCGCAGAAGCATACTTTTGCAAAAAAATAAGTAAACTCTTATCCGAATGAAATCAGACGAAGCGAGACGTAAAAAGCTTTATGTAGAACGGGACATCAGTTGGATGTACTTTAATCAACGCATTTTGCTTGAAGCTGCCCGCCCGGAAGTTCCCTTACTGGAGCAACTTACTTTCCTGGGCATTTACTCAAACAACTTAGACGAGTTTTTCCGTGTTCGTGTGGCTACATTGAACCGTATTGTGGAGTATGGCGACAAAAATATCCGCGAAGAACGTGATACGGCCGCACGCACACTGAAGCAGATCGGCAAGCTGCACAATCAGTACTACCGGCAATTTGAAGAAACGTTCGCTTCGATCATGGAAAAGTTGAAACAAGAAAACATCCATGTCATCAAAGACACCGAACTCACACCGGAACAAGAGCTCTTCATCACTTCACTCTACCGGAACCGGTTGAACGGTTCTACCAACCCGCTCTTTCTCAATAAAACCTCCCGCCAACCGGACGACCAGACCGACGAAGACATCTACCTGGCCATCCGCCTGCAACGCAAAGACGGCGAGGGAAAAGTGAAAGTAAGAGATTATGCCGTCATCGAACTTCCCACCAACGAGTTCGGACGTTTCATCCGTCTGCCGGATTCGGACGGTAAAACGTATCTGATGTTCCTGGATGACGTCATCCGCTACTGCCTGCCGATGATCTTCATAGGTATGAACTATACGGATTATGAAGCCTATACCTTCAAATTCACCAAAGATGCCGAAATGGAGATAGACAGCGACTTGCGTACGGGTGTACTTCAAAAGATATCAAAAGGGGTGAAAAGCCGGAAGCGTGGTGAACCGATCCGTTTCGTCTATGACCAACAGATGCCGAAAGACCTGCTGCGAAAGCTGACCGACCGCCTCAACGTAGACAAAAACGACACCCGTGTAGCCGGCGGACGTTATCATAACTTCAAAGACCTGATGAAGTTCCCCGACTGCGGGCGCACTGACCTGAAATACCCTGCCTGGCCTCCCGTCTTCAAGCAGGAGCTGAACGGTGAGGAAAGTATCCTGAAACTGATCCGGAAGCAAGACCGCTCGCTGCATTACCCCTATCAATCGTTCGACACGGTGATACGCGTACTGCGTGAAGCGGCCATCAGCAAAGAGGTGAGAAACATCAAGATGACCCTCTATCGCCTGGCCAAAGATTCGAAGGTAGTGAAAGCCTTGATCTGTGCGGCACAAAACGGGAAAAAGGTGACCGTCATCATCGAGTTGCTTGCCCGCTTCGACGAAGCCTCCAACATCAATTGGAGCAAACGTATGCAGGATGCCGGAATCAAAGTGATCTTCGGAGTGGAAGGACTGAAGATTCACTCCAAACTGATACATATCGGAACACGGTTCGGTGACCTGGCTTGTATCAGCACCGGAAACTTTCACGAAGGAAACGCACGGATGTACACCGATTTCACTATCATGACCGCACACCGGTCCATCGTACGCGAGGTCAACTCGGTATTCGATTTTATCGAGAAGCCGTATCTTCCCGCCAACTTCAAAGAACTGCTCGTGTCACCCAACGATATGCGCAAACGGCTGATAGCACTGATCAACAAGGAAATCAAAAACAAGCAGCAAGGAAAAGAGGCCTACATCCTTGCCAAAGTGAACCACATCACCGACCGGACGCTGGTACAGAAACTCTACGAGGCTTCGACAGCCGGCGTACAGATAGACCTGGTGGTCCGGGGCAACTGTTCACTGGTGACCGGTGTGCCCCGAATCAGCGACAACATCCGGATCAACGGTATCATTGACCGTTACCTGGAACATCCGCGCATCTTTATCTTTGCCAACGGAGGAGAAGAGAAATATTATATAGGATCGGCGGATTGGATGCCCCGTAACCTGGACAACCGCATCGAAGTGCTCACACCCGTATACGATAAAGCGATACAGGATGAACTGAAAAAAGTGGTCTGCTACGGACTCCGCGATACGGCCAAAGGACGCATCGTAGACGGCAGTGGCGAAAACAAGACATGGGAGGAAAGCGGTGTCCCTTTCCGCTCTCAGGAAGAATTATACAAATACTATAAAGAATCAGAATGAAGAAAGTAAACTATGCCGCCATCGACATTGGTTCCAATGCCGTGCGGTTATTGATAAAGAGTGTAAACGAGGAAGGATCGCCCGAAGGATTATTGAGCAAAGTTCAGCTGATACGTATCCCCCTCAGGTTAGGTGAAGACGCTTTTACCACCGGAGAAATATCAGAAGAAAAAGCCGGGAAACTGATCCGGCTGATGAAAGCCTACAAGCAACTGATGAAGATATTCGAAGTGTCAGATTACCGCGCCTGTGCCACCTCGGCCATGCGTGATGCCCGCAACGGGAAAGCAATCACACGCAGAATAGAAAAGAAAACCGGTATCCGCGTCGAAATCATCGACGGGCAGGAAGAGGCGCATATCGTATACGATAACCACATCGAACAGCTTTTTGCTTCGGGACAGAACTACTTGTACGTTGACGTCGGTGGTGGTAGCACGGAAATCAACCTGATCTGCGACGCAGAACTCAAAAGCTCACGTTCCTATAATATCGGTACCGTGCGTATGCTCAGCGGCATGGTAAAGAACGAAGAAAAAGAACAGATGCGCTCCGACCTTCAGGCACTGGCTGCCGAATATTCCTCCATCCAGATCATCGGATCGGGAGGCAATATCAATAAACTTTTCCGCCTGGCGGACAAAAAGGACAAAAAACAATCTTTCCTTCCCGTCGAGTCGTTACAGGAAATCTGCGAAACCCTGAAGCCCCTCTCTAAAGAAGAACGGATCAAACAGTTCAAACTGAAGCCTGACCGGGCAGATGTAATTGTCCCGGCAGCGGAAATCTTTCTGGAAGTGGCAAAACAGGTGAACGCAACCGGTATCACAGTCCCGACCATCGGGCTATCAGACGGTATCATCGACAGCCTTTATACCAAAAACATGCGGACGGAAAACGATGAACGATGAACGGAGACTCACCACAGAGGACACAGAGTACACAGAGAAAAGATTATAGAGATGGATCATCCGTACTTAGCATATCTGTGCATTCCGAGTAATCTGTGGTGAAAAAACATAAAAGAACTCTGTGCCCTCTGTGTACTCTGTGGTGAATACAAGACTAAAGTGCGCTCTTCAGGATTTCCTTCGCAACAGCTCCGGTCACATTTTCGTTCTCGCCATATTTCACACCCCGTTCATTGAAACGGCGTTCTATTTCATCAATCGTCTCCATGCCGATGCCCTCTTCACTCAGGCGGGTAGTCAGCCCTAATGAACGGAAAAACTCCTCTGTACGGCGGATCGTTTCATCGATACGTTCGTCACGGGTCCCGGAAGTAATGCCGAGTACCCTCTCGCCATATTGCAGAATCTTATCACCTTTCACCTTGCGAAGCACACGCAGAGTAGCGGGGAATACGATGACCAGTGTATGTCCGTGTGTCAGTCCATGAAGTGCGGTCAGTTCGTGCCCGATCATGTGCGTAGCCCAGTCCTGAGATACTCCCATAGCGATAAAGCCGTTCAGTGCCATCGTTGCCGACAGCATAAAATCGGCCATCAGCTGATAATCGTGCTGATTCTCACGGATCTTCGGAGCTATCTCCATCAAGGTTTGCAGGATACCTTCCGCCCAGCGGTCCATCACCCTACTCTGTCCCGGGGTTGTCATGTATTGCTCCATCACATGTACAAACGTATCAGCAATACCGCAGGCCACCTGATGGGGCGGCAGTGTAAACGTCACTTCCGGATCGAGAATGGAGAACAAGGGATAATTGGAATAGAAAGGATATTTCTCTTTGGTTTCATGACGCGAAATCACGGCTCCGCTGTTCATTTCCGATCCCGTGGCAGGCAGAGTGAGGACAGTAGCAAGAGGAACGGTATTTGTCACCGGACGTCCGGCAAGCACCAGATCCCACGCATCCCCATCGTACAACAGTCCGGCAGAAATCAGCTTCGTGCCATCGATGACCGATCCGCCTCCCACAGCCAGCAGATAGTCCACCTTCTCCTCTTTTCCAAGGGCAATGGCTTTACGTAAAGTCTCAATGGAAGGATTAGGCTCAATGCCCCAGAACTCTACAGTGAAATGATTCTTCAGGGCTTCTTTCACTTGGTCGTATACACCGTTTTTTTTCACGCTACCGCCACCGAAGGTAATCATCACCCGCTTCTCTGCCGGTATCTCTTTACTCAACCGGGCAATCATCCCGTGTCCCATGATCAGCTTCACGGGATTCTGAAAAATAAAATTATCCATAGGTTATCAGTTTATATCATCATTTATACGATATTCAATCAGATACAAAAATAATCGCTTCTTTCCGGAAAACAAAAAGATTTGCAGGGGAATCATGCGGAAAAAAAGACTTAAGTGTCTTTCAGGAAAGACTTAAGTGTTTCCGGCAAAAGACTTAAACGTTTTCGGAAAACGTCTAAGCGTTTCGCTGAAAAGACTTAAGTGTTTAGGACGAAAAATACAAGTCTTTAGTTTACAGGTAGCCAAGCGTTGATATCCTCGGCTACAAAAAGCCAGTAAAGCAGCAACAGGATGAATATGACAACGGCAATCGCAATTAAAACTTTTCTTTGTTTCATAATGTTTGGTTTCTGTTTTTAAATAATTTATATCTGAAGAAACAATATAAATAACAAAATGTTTAAAAAGGACTTCTATTTCGAGCATTCACAAATTATTTATTACACTCAATGTATATATAATATACATCGGTTAGGTCCAAAGGCTCAAGGTTCATTCTATGGGATTCATCCTCTGGAAAACACAAAGAATCCCCTGCATATAACATTAAAAATCAAATAATTACATACAAACATCTCTAATAATAGTGGACACAAAAACAGATAATGCGCAACTCTAAAAACAGACATAAATAATACACATATACAATACAATATATTTTACATCAATTCCAAAATGCGCTAAAGAGCAAAAGATTTTTAGAAAGTACTTTTTAACAACAAACACAACATCTTCCCACAAGGTATGATACTCATAGAGTGAACCTTGAGCCATTGAACCCTAATTTAAAGTTAAGCAAATTCATAATCTTCTGATAATAAAAAAGTTAATATTAAAAAAAACAGAAACAAAGCAATACAGGTTCAGCAGAATCAGGAACCACTCCCTGCGAGCATCCGACAATTAAAAATATGTACAGCAAGTATTTGAGAAATCATAAATAGATTCCCGCCAAAACAAAAAATAAAAAGGAGGGAAATAAAAAAAGAAAGATTTTATTTGTTATTCCAAACAAAGTATCTATATTTGCCCCCGTTAAATAACAATTAGCAATGATGAAAATGCAAGTAAATACATATTGGTGGTGGCGCCCGTTACAACTCCGACAGTCGTAAGGGAGCAGCGCTCGTATGTATATACCTCATTAAAGATATAACAGAAATTCAGAAAGAGCCCTGTCGCAACCTGCGACGGGGCTCTTTCTTTTTTGACCGAAAATACAAATAACGAATAAAAAATAGGATTATGAAAAGTTTCTTAGTTGATCAGGATGGCTATTACGGAGAATTCGGAGGTGCTTATGTGCCGGAAATACTCCACAAATGCGTAGAAGAGTTGAAAAACACGTATCTCAAAGTGATCGAAAGCGAGGATTTTAAAAAGGAATTCGACCAATTGCTGCGGGATTATGTAGGACGTCCTTCTCCCCTCTACCCGGCTCACCGCCTTTCGGAAAAGTATGGTTGCAGGATGTATCTGAAACGGGAAGACCTGAACCATACAGGAGCCCACAAGATAAACAACACCATCGGACAAATTCTGCTGGCACGCCGCATGGGCAAAAAGCGGATCATCGCCGAGACCGGTGCCGGACAGCACGGAGTGGCAACGGCCACCGTTTGCGCCCTGATGGACATGGAGTGCATCGTGTATATGGGAAAAACGGATGTAGAACGCCAGCATATCAATGTAGAGAAGATGAAGATGCTGGGAGCCACAGTCATCCCGGTAACATCGGGTAACATGACACTGAAAGATGCTACGAACGAAGCCATCCGCGACTGGTGCTGCCATCCTTCGGATACGTATTACATCATCGGTTCCACCGTAGGACCACACCCGTATCCGGATATGGTGGCACGCTTGCAGTCGGTCATCAGCGAAGAGATAAAAAAGCAACTTCAGGAAAAAGAGGGACGTGACTATCCGGACTACCTGATTGCCTGTGTGGGCGGAGGAAGCAACGCTGCCGGAACCATCTACCACTACATCGATGACGAACGGGTTCAGATCGTCTTGGCCGAAGCCGGTGGCAAGGGGATAGAAACCGGAATGACGGCAGCTACCATTCAATTGGGTAAAATGGGAATCATCCATGGTGCACGCACGTTCGTGATCCAAAACGAAGACGGGCAGATTGAAGAGCCTTACTCTATCTCCGCCGGACTGGACTATCCCGGTATCGGACCGATGCATGCCAATCTCGCCGACAAAAAACGGGCATTGGTGTTGGCCGTCAACGACGATGAAGCCATCCGTGCCGCTTACGAACTGACCCGGCTGGAAGGAATCATTCCCGCACTGGAATCGGCACATGCACTGGGAGCCTTGGATAAAATGACCTTCAAACCGGAAGATGTAGTCGTGCTGACCGTATCGGGACGGGGAGATAAAGATATAGAAACTTATTTGGGATAAATCATTTCACCACAGATTACACGGATTAACACAGATTTTTTAATCTAATTACCCACAAAACAGATCGTCAATCTGCGAAAATCTGTGTAATCTGTGGTGAATTCAAAATCAAATTAAAAAGAAAAAAATTATGAATACCTTTCATTATACCACCCATAGCAAGCAGGTCTTGGGCGACCTGCACACTCCGGTAAGCATCTACCTCAAAGTGCGCGATATGTATCCGCAATCGGCATTAATGGAAAGCTCGGATTATCATGCCGGAGAAAATTCCCTCTCGTTCATCGCACTCTGCCCATTGGCAAGCATCGGCATAAACAGTGGAATAGTGACCACTACGTATCCCGACAACAGCCGCCGGGAAGAACCACTCAACAAGACGTTCCACGTAGAGAATGCGTTCAACCGCTTCATCAACCAGTTCCATGTAGTGGGAGCCGATAAGAAATTCTGCGGACTGTATGGCTATACCACTTTCAACGCAGTGAAGTACTTTGAGCACATCCCCGTGAAAGAAAGCCACGACGAGCAAAACGACGCTCCGGACCTGCTATACATATTATATAAGTACATCATCGTCTTCAATCACTTCAAGAACGAGCTGACTCTGGTGGAAATGCTGGCGGAAGGAGAAGAAAGCAGTCTGTCACAACTGGAATCGGCCATAGAGAACCGCAACTATGCCTCGTATAACTTCTCAGTGACCGGTCCCGTCACCAGTACCATCACCGACGAAGAGCACAAAGCGAATGTACGCAAAGGTATCGCCCACTGCCTCCGGGGAGATGTCTTCCAGATTGTACTGTCCAGACGGTTCATCCAGCCTTATGCCGGTGACGACTTCAAGGTATACCGCGCGCTACGCAGCATCAACCCCTCCCCTTACCTGTTCTATTTTGACTTCGGCGGATACCGCATCTTCGGTTCGTCACCGGAAACACACTGCAAAGTGGAAGACGGACAAGCCTATATCGATCCGATTGCCGGAACCACACGGCGTACGGGAGACACCATAAAGGACAAAGAACTGACGGAAGCACTTCTGGCCGACCCGAAAGAGAACGCAGAGCATGTGATGCTGGTAGATCTGGCACGCAACGACCTCAGCCGCAATTGCCACGACGTGCGGGTGCTGTTTTACAAAGAGCCGCAATATTACAGCCATGTCATCCATTTGGTAAGCCGCGTCAGCGGAGCACTGAACAAAGGGGCGAATCCGCTCAAGACTTTCATCGACACTTTCCCGGCCGGGACGTTGAGCGGCGCACCGAAAGTACGTGCCATGCAGCTTATCAGTGAGATAGAGCCGCACAACCGCGGAGCTTACGGAGGCTGCATCGGTTTCATCGGACTGGACGGGGAACTGAACCAGGCCATTACGATCCGTACTTTTGTAAGCCGCAACAATGAATTGTGGTTCCAGGCCGGAGGAGGCATCGTGGCACGCAGTCAGGACGAATACGAACTGCAAGAGGTCAACAACAAACTGGGAGCACTGAAGAAAGCAATAGATCTGGCCGTAAAACTAAAAAACTAAAAGGCATTCACCACAGAGGACACAGAGATTAATTAGCTGCGCTCCATCTGTTTTCAGATAAAAGAACCTAAGAACCCATAAAGAATTATCTGTTCTTTTGTTCTTATGTCTAAAAAAAACTCTGTGCAGCCTGTGTCCTCTGTGGTGAACCCAAACTCTAAAACAAATAAAAAAACAATGAATAACAAGATAGATCCCCTTAACAGACGGGAAGAAGCGATTCTGCTCCTGGACAACTATGACTCTTTCACTTACAACCTGCTGCACGTGGTAAAAGAGTTGGGAGCCACTAACATTGAAGTGTTCCGCAACGACGAAATTTCACTGGAAGAAGTGGAACGTTTTGATAAAATCATCCTTTCGCCGGGACCGGGCATACCGGAAGAAGCCGGACTGCTGCTACCCATTATCCGGAAATATGCACCGACCAAAAGCATCTTAGGAGTTTGCCTGGGACATCAGGCCATCGGTGAAGCCTTCGGGGCAGCACTCGAAAACCTGACAGAAGTATACCATGGCATACAGACTCCGGTCAACATCCTGAAGGAAGATGTTCTTTTTAAAGGTTTGGGACACGAAATACCCGTAGGCCGCTATCATTCGTGGGTAGTAAGCCGCGAGGACTTCCCCGAATGCCTCGAGATCACCGCCGAAAGCCGTGAAGAACAAATCATGGCATTGCGGCACCGCACGTACAATGTACATGGCATCCAGTTCCATCCCGAATCGGTGCTGACTCCGCAAGGAAAAGAAATCATTAAAAACTTCTTAAACCAATAAACCCCATGAAACAGATTCTATATAAATTATTCGAACATCAATACCTGGGACGGGACGAAGCCCGTACCATATTGCAGAACATTGCACAAGGCAAATACAACGACGCACAAGTGGCCTCACTGATAACCGTCTTCTTGATGCGCAACATATCGGTAGAGGAACTTTGCGGATTCCGTGATGCGTTGCTCGAAATGCGCGTACCGGTGGATCTGAGTGAATTTGCGCCTATCGATATCGTAGGAACCGGAGGTGACGGCAAAAATACATTCAACATCTCTACCGCAGCCTGTTTCACTGTGGCAGGAGCCGGATTTCCGGTAGTAAAACATGGCAATTACGGTGCCACTTCCGTCAGCGGAGCCAGCAACGTAATGGAACAGCATGGAGTAAAATTCACCGGCGATGCAGACCGGCTCCGCCGTTCTATGGAAAAGTGCAACATCGCCTATCTGCATGCCCCTTTGTTCAACCCTGCCCTGAAAGCAGTGGCACCGATACGGAAAGCGTTGGCCGTACGTACCTTTTTCAATATGCTCGGTCCGTTGGTAAACCCTGTCATACCGCAATATCAGTTACTTGGAGTCTACAACCTCCCGTTGCTCCGTCTGTACACATATACCTATCAGGAGAGCGCCACCCGCTTTGCCGTTGTACATAGTCTGGACGGGTATGATGAAATCTCCCTGACCGACGAATTTAAAGTGGCTACCTGCGGCAACGAAAAAATCTATACTCCGGAAAGTCTCGGCTTCAACCGTTACGGAGAAGCCGACCTCGACGGCGGAAATACCCCGGAGGACGCAGCAAAAATATTTGATGCTGTTATGGAAGGAACGGCTACGGAAGCACAAAAGAACGTAGTGGTTGTCAATGCTGCCTTCGCCATCCAGGTGATCTGTCCGGATAAACCGATAGAAGAATGCATCGCCCTCGCCCGTGAATCACTGGACAGCGGCAAGGCAAAAGAGACCTTAAAGAAATTTGTTGAACTAAACAGATAGGAAAACTATCGCCCACCCAAAAGCATGAAAGATATATTATCCGAAATCATCGCCAACAAGCGTTTCGAAATAGACTTGCAGAAACAGGCCATCCCATCGGAACAGCTTCAGGAGAAACTATCTGACGAAATACAGCCCGGATACTCCATGAAGCAGGCACTAACTTCCTCGTCTACCGGTATTATTGCAGAATTCAAACGCCGCTCTCCATCCAAAGGATGGATTTATGAAGACGCACGCCCCGAACAGGTAGTGCCGGAATATGCAGCCTCAGGTGCTTCGGCGCTTTCTATCCTCACAGACGAAAAGTTCTTCGGAGGAAGCCTGAAGGATATCCGTACGGCACGCCCGCTGGTAAATATTCCGATTCTGCGCAAAGATTTCATAATCGACGAATATCAACTGTATCAGGCCAAAATAGTCGGAGCCGATGCCGTACTGCTGATTGCTGCCGCACTGGATACAGAGAAGTGCCATGCCCTTGCTGAAAAAGCTCATGAACTGGGATTGGAAGTCTTGCTGGAAATCCATACCGCCGAAGAGTTACCATTTATAAATAAGGAGATCGATATGGTGGGGATCAATAACCGAAATCTCGGCACTTTCTTTACGGATGTGGAGAACTCGTTCCGATTGGCCGGACAACTGCCCCGGAACACAGTATTGGTGTCGGAAAGCGGCATATCCGACCCGCAAACCGTGAAGCGCTTGCGTAATGCCGGATTCAGAGGATTCCTGATCGGAGAAACGTTTATGAAAACCGGGCAACCGGGCAAGAAACTGGAAGAATTTATAAACGAATCGAACCCAGTAACCCATTCCCATGACAAATTCACCACAGAGTAGCACAGAGGACACAGAGTTTTAATTTTCAAGTCCACAGAAATATCTTAAATTTTCCCTCTGTGTCCTCTGTGTCCTCTGTGTCCTCCGTGGTGAATCGAAATCAAAACC
This sequence comes from Bacteroides sp. HF-4919, assembly GCF_018860125.1. Classification (NCBI taxonomy): domain Bacteria; kingdom Pseudomonadati; phylum Bacteroidota; class Bacteroidia; order Bacteroidales; family Bacteroidaceae; genus Bacteroides; species Bacteroides sp. HF-4919. Next base: position 85,957 of record NZ_JAHKNF010000003.1, on the reverse strand, counting down.
ATTCAATTAAGAACAAGAATGATAAACGACAAACTGATAAAAGTCTGCGGAATGCGCGAAGCCGACAATATCCGCGATGTAGAACAACTAAAGGTCGACATGATAGGCTTTATCTTCTACCCGAAGTCTCCCCGCTGCCTATGCGAGCTTCCGGCTTACATGCCGGATGCGGCAAAGCGTGTGGGTGTCTTTGTCAACGAAGACAAAAAAGAAATCGAGATACTTGCCGACCGTTTCAGTCTGGATTATATCCAGCTGCATGGCAATGAATCACCGGAATACTGTCATTCACTCCGGTCAACCGGGTTAAGGCTGATCAAAGCGTTTTCCATCGCCCGGAGAAAGGATTTTGAGAACACCGAAGCATACGAAAAATCTTGTGACTATTTCCTGTTTGACACCAAATGTGAACAACATGGCGGCTCGGGCAATCAATTCGACTGGACGATGCTGAACAGTTACAAAGGGAAAAAGCCTTTCTTACTTAGCGGCGGAATCAATCCATACAGTGCTCCGACCCTGAAAGAATTGCGTCATCCCCAATTGGCGGGTTTTGACCTGAACAGTCGTTTCGAAACCAAACCGGGACTGAAAGAGGTAGAAAGACTCAAGTTCTTTTTAGAGCAACTGGGGAAATAAAACTCCACCGACCCTGAATATAAAAAAGTAATGAATTAAAAATAAAAGTGTATGAACAGAATAAACCAACTTTTCAGTAGCAATCCCAAGGATTTGCTATCCATCTATTTTTGTGCCGGCACTCCTACACTGGAGGGAACAGCCGAAGTGATCCGTGCCCTCGAGAAACATGGAGTAAACATGATCGAAATCGGTATCCCTTTCAGTGATCCGATGGCAGACGGCATTGTAATCCAGAATGCAGCCACACAAGCCCTACGCAACGGGATGTCGCTCAAACTTCTGTTTGAACAGCTGCATAATATCCGCCGGGATGTAAAAATCCCATTGATATTAATGGGATACCTCAACCCGATTATGCAGTTCGGCTTCGATAACTTCTGCCGGCAGTGTGCCGAATGTGGAATCGACGGTGTCATCATTCCCGACCTTCCCTTCAAAGACTATCAAGAGCACTTCCGCAACATTGCGGAGCAATATGACATGAAAGTGATTATGCTTATCACTCCCGAAACGAGTGAAGAGCGTGTACACGAGATTGACGAACATACGGACGGTTTTATCTATATGGTTTCGTCGGCTGCCACCACAGGGGCACAACAGGACTTTGACGAACAAAAACGTGCGTACTTTAAAAAGATTGAAAAGATGAATCTGCGCAATCCACGCATGGTAGGTTTCGGCATCAGCAACCGGACCACTTTCCGTGCTGCCTGCGATAATGCCTCGGGAGCCATTATCGGCAGCCGTTTTGTTACTCTGCTCAATGAAGAAAAGGATCCTGAAAAGGCCATTCTCCGATTAATTGACGGAATAAAATAAGAACCAAACTCACCACAGAGGACACAGAGCAACACAGAGACGATTTTAAGTCGTTGTTTGTTAGTAAAGAGCTCTGTGCTACTCCGTGGTGAAAAGAGTCTCGACACAGTCTCTTTTATCATTTATAGTTTATAGTTTATAGTTCTTTTTTGTATCTTTGTCGGCGAAACAGCAAAAAAAGATACAGATATGAAAGCAGATTACCCCTCCGTATTACTCATTTATACTGGTGGAACTATCGGAATGATAGAAAACCCGGAAACCGGTGCTCTGGAAAATTTTAATTTCGACCATCTACTAAAGCACGTACCCGAACTGAAAAGATTCAATTACCGCATCTCTTCCTATCAGTTTGATCCCCCTATTGACTCTTCGGACATGGAACCGGCATTTTGGGCCAAACTGGTTAAGATTATAAACTATAACTATGACTCTTTTGATGGGTTTGTCATCCTCCACGGCACCGATACAATGGCGTATACAGCTTCTGCCCTCAGCTTCATGCTCGAGAACCTGAGTAAACCTGTCATCCTGACCGGCTCTCAACTCCCGATCGGTACACTACGCACAGACGGCAAAGAAAACCTGATTACAGCTATTGAAATTGCAGCAGCCAAAAACCCGGATGGCACCGCAATCGTTCCCGAGGTCTGCATCTTTTTTGAAAACCATCTGATGCGTGGCAACCGCACGACTAAAATCAATGCTGAAAACTTCAACGCTTTCCGCTCGTTCAACTATCCCCCATTGGCACGAGTAGGCATCCATATTAAATATGAACCTAACCTGATCCGCAAACCGGATCTGACCAAGCCTCTGAAACCTCACTATCTGTTCGATACGAACGTAGTCATTCTGACACTCTTCCCCGGGATTCAGGAAGGGATCGTATCTGCACTGCTCCATGTGCCGGAACTAAAGGCAGTAGTATTAAAAACATTCGGTTCAGGCAATGCACCCCAGAAAGAGTGGTTTATCAGGGAACTGAAAGACGCTACGGACCGGGGCATCATTATCGTCAATATCACTCAATGTGCCTCCGGTGCCGTCGAAATGGAACGCTATGGCACCGGTATCCAGCTGCTTCAGGCAGGAGTCATCAGCGGATACGACAGCACACCGGAATGTGCGGTCACCAAATTAATGTTCCTCTTAGGGCATGGACTCGACAATAAAGAGATCAGGTATAAAATGAATTCTTGCCTGATCGGCGAAATAACCAAAAGGACCGAATAAACACTCCATGCACCAGGCCTCTTTGGCATCTTCGTTATCACCGGATCGTATTATTCCTAAAAAATATTAATGACGTTATAATAAGTTATATTTCAAACAATACAGGCCGATTAATAGTTGTACATTTGTGTCAAATATTTGCAAATGCTGAACAAAACAAACAAATATGAAAACAACAATTAACAAACTATTTTTTGCATCGTCAATGATCCTATCGACGGCGTGCATTACAGCTTGCGTTGATGATAACAAAGATCTCTATGACCCCTCTTATCAAACTCCCAATCCCATGGAGGATATCAGTGCTCCGGCGGGATTCGACTGGTCGTCTACAAATTCCATAAAATTTAGCGTGGAAGTCGATGATGAGTTTGACGGACAGTATTATTATACCGTAGAAATATTAGATAAGAATCCGCTTGAAGCAACAGCAGAGGATCCCTACAATACTTTAGCCAAAGGAGTTGCCAAGAAAGGAGAAGCTTATCAGACCGAAGTAGTGTCTTCCAAGGATATAAAGTATCTTTATGTCCGTCAGACTGACCCACGTGGCAGGGACCAGATAAAACAAGTGGAAATCAGCGAATCAACTTCCCATGTTCAATGCTCTTTTGCAGGTACGTCTGCCATCAAAACGAGAGCTTTGGTAGCCACCAGAGGAAATAACGGAGGAATTGACATTCCTAAAAGAGCAGAACAAAGCTATGACACCAATGGAGCTATCCCGATAACAAGTTCTTCCCAAGTTTTGGAAGGAGGGAAAGCCTATATTGTAACCGGAAAATTCCAAGGAAAATTTAAAGATACCTCTCTCAGCAACTCCAACAGAGCGACTGTCTATATACAAGGAAACTGGGAACCGGCACAAACTACTACTCAAGACTTCCTGGATATTATTGTTCTGAAGGGTGGAACGATTAAGGGAACGGGAACATACCTGAAACTACAGAATGCAAGTAATTTAACAATCCAATCCGGAGCCACGATTGAGATAACTAAATTGGAAGGTAATACGCACAGTACGATCTGTAATTTCGGTGAAATAAAAGTGGGTAATCTACTATTAAATTCTTTTGATCTCCTCTATAATGGGAATAAAGTAGATGTTAAACACAATATAGATGCCTCTCAGGGAGGAAGTATTCATAATTTCGGAGAATTAGATGTAGAAGAAGAAATAAAATTGAATACTTCTTCAATTGTATACAATGCTGCCGGAAGTGAGTTGGAAGCGGAGAAATATACAGCAGCCGGAAGTAAGAACGTGAACTTCGGAGAAATGGAATTCGATACATATGATAGCGGTGAAGCGGGAGGTTCCCTATATAATAACTGCATGCTCTTTGTAGAACATATGAAAGCAGGAGGCATTATTTATCTGGATCATGGAGTCATAGCAGAAGAAAAAGAAGATGACAAGAAAAAGGATTATTTTGAAGAAGCTGATGATATATACTTTTATGACAATGCCAAACTGACGTTGGCCAATGGTTCAATGATAAAAGCAGAAAAAATAACCATTAACTCCGGTTTTTCAGCTATAGGCGAAGGAGATGAAGCTTCTCTATTGAAAGTGACCGATAAATTACAGATCGATAACTGCTCAAATAAGTTTAGTGGTAAACTTTATATCAGCGGTAAAATCAATTGTTCCCATAATGACATGTATCAAGCGGGAAGTGAGGTGATCTTTTCAAGCGAGCCCGATATCATCATAACCGGCTGCAATGGAAAAACGGAACTGCCGGATCCTGCTCCGGAACCTTCTGATCCTAACTTCCCGATTATTGTGGATGACAACCATAATTATACATACCTGTTCGAAGACCAGTGGCCTCTGTATGGAGACTACGACATGAATGATATCGTTCTGGAAATAAAACACAGAAAGACAAGTATAGACAAATGGAATAAGATCACAGAACTCGACCTGACGATTGAGTTAACTGCTGTCGGTGCCCAGAAAGCAATTGCAGCAGCCATCATGTTCGACGAAATTCCGGCATCTGCCATCACGCAGCCTGTTACTTACGCAAACAACTATCGTCCGATATCATTCGACCTTACTGATAAGAATATAGAGAAAGGCCAGGACTATGCGGTAGTTCCCCTGTTTGACAATGCACATGCACTGATGGAGCGCCCGGCAGGTTCGTTCGTCAATACAGTTTCCGGTAGTGACAATAACCAAAAGGACTCCAAGATCATCAACTTTACACTCAGATTCGACCAGGCGTCGGCACCAAGCAGTGATGCACTCAATATAAACAAACTGAATCTCTTCATCATCACTGACAGAGGCAGCAAACGAAAAGAGATCCACGTAGCCGGATATCAGCCAACCAAACTGGCAAATACTGAACTGTTCGGAGGCAACAATGATGCATCTTCCGTAAACGGAAAGAAATATTATATCAGCAAAGATAATCTGGCATGGGGCATCATAGTTCCCACCCAATTTAAATGGCCGTTAGAATATACAAAGATTCAAAATGCATATAAACAGTTTGCCGGATGGGTAACCAGCGGTGGAGTGAATAACACAAAGTGGTGGAACGATTTTGATAATACCAAAGTGTTCCAGACCAATAAAAATTAGAACAGACTATTGAACAGAAGGCTGTGTCAAAACTCACCACAGGAGGACACAGAGTAACACAGAGGCAATTTTAAATTGTTGATTATTAGCAAAAAGACTCTGTGCTACTCTGTGTTACTCCGTGGTGAAAATAGTTTCGACCCAGCCTCTTTTCGTGTCTAAAAGAGAGTCTTCAGATAAAAACACTTCTTTTAGAGAACATTGTTACAGAAATATTATATATATTTGCAGTACTGAGTAAATATACTCTATCTTACACTTAAACAAACAACAAAGCAAACATCATAACGATACTTAATCACATTATGAGAAAGAAGATATTACTTGTTGACGATAAAGAAACGATTGGTAAAGTAGCGTCAATCTATTTAGGCAAAGATTACGATTGCCAGTATGTACAAAATCCGATAAAAGCAATTGAATGGTTATATGAAGGTAATTTACCGGACCTGATAATATCAGACATACGAATGCCGGAGATGAGAGGAGATGAATTCCTGCATTACCTGAAGCACAATGAATTGTTCAAAGACATCCCCGTCATTATGCTCTCCAGTGAAGAAAGTACAACCGAAAGAATCAGATTATTGGAAGAAGGAGCCGAAGACTATATCCTGAAACCTTTCAACCCCATGGAGCTAAAAATCCGTGTCAGAAAAATCATAGACTAAATGCCACATCTCATTTATATCGGGAGACATACTGCTACTATCGAACATTTCTCTAAGATAGCTGAAGGTGCGTTTTATGCCATTCAAAACAGCAAGAAAGCGAGCGAATTTATCGATAAGATTCGTGAAAAGTATGATATAGCGATCCTTTTCGAAGAACGGGATCTATCAAAAGATATTCCTGAGATCCAGTATCTGAGAAAAAAATTCCCGGGTGTATACATCGTCCTTGTCACTGAAGGAATCAATAAAGAAGACAGGCCCGTCTATCTGAAAGCCGGTATCAATAATTCAATGTCGTTTGATTCTACCTCCGAAGCATTTAAAAACATGTCGGAGTTTATGATGCGACGGAAACAGCAAAAAATTAACGATATCAACGAAAAAGGATCGAATTTACAGGCTTTCAGACTGCCTTTATGGAAAAGATTATTTGATATAACTTTCTCGTCGATAGCCATACTCTGCTTATCTCCGATACTGTTAATCACAGCGTTAGCCATCCGGATGGAGAGTAAGGGTGCCGTAGTGTATAAATCCAAACGGGTAGGAAGCAACTACAAAATATTCGATTTCCTGAAATTCCGTTCCATGTATACCGATGCGGACAAACATCTGAGAGACTTCAACCAGCTTAACCAATATCAGGCCGAGGAGGAGGAACAGAACCCGGCGGAAGAAGAACTGCTGATCAGCGATGATATGGAGCTGAATGAGGAAGAAATCATGCTTATTTCAGATGATTTCGTCATATCCGAACAAAGCTATACAAATAAAAAGTCCGTAGAAAAGAAAAATGCGTTCGTTAAACTGGAGAATGATCCCCGCATCACCAAAGTGGGACGCATCATCCGTAAGTACAGCATCGACGAACTGCCGCAACTTATCAATATCCTGAAAGGAGATATGTCCATCGTGGGCAACCGCCCTCTCCCGCTTTACGAAGCCGAACTGCTGACAAGCGATGAATATATCGACCGCTTCATGGGGCCGGCCGGGCTAACGGGACTTTGGCAGGTAGAAAAACGCGGAAGCAGTGGGAAAATGTCCGCTGATGAACGTAAGCAACTGGATATAAAATATGCCAAAACGTTCTCCTTCCAACTGGATATGAAAATTATCCTGAGAACTTTCACGGCGTTTATACAAAAAGAGAACGTATAACCGTACATATGAAACTATGGATACTTTTATTCAAATAACAGATTTTATTCTGTTTCTGTGCTTCAGCCTGTTTACCATCTATCTGGGAATACCGGCAGTGGCAGCTTCTTTAAAGAATGCCACGCGATACCCGAAGACAGGAAAGAAACATAGATTTGCCATTCTGTTCCCTACGGATACTCCTTTCTCTTTTTCGCCCGACTATCCGGAAGAGCTGTATAAAGTATTCACTTACGAAGACCTGACAGAAACCGTAGGTACGCTGGATGAAAAGGATTTTGATGCCGTAATCATCCTCGGAAAAACAACTTGGATTGAACCTGCGTTTCTGAATGAAATAAATAAAGCATTCGATGGAGGAGCCAGAGCTATCCAACTTCATCCTATCACAGAAAACCGTTCTACCCGGAAGCAATACTTTCAGGCATTGAACGAAGAAATCAATCATTCTTTCTTCCGGAAAGGAGCCATCCGCCTGGGAGTATCATCGGCCTTATGCGGTACGGATATGGTGTTAGATCTGGCATGGCTGAAGAAGAACCAAAAGAGCCGTAAGAGTAATCTGGAAAGAAGATTAGTCCGGCAGGGCATCTTCGTCGAATATCTGGAAACGGTAAAAGTCTACAGCAATGACATACGTATCCCACAATATAAAGTAAGATTCTCCAAGGCTCTCTCAGCACTTCCGGAAGCAATGCTCACGGCACACTGGGATTATTGCAACAAGATTTTCAGATGGGTTCTGCCTTCCTGGAGAACAGGCTTAACCGCCATTTTTTTCATCGCAATACTGTTGCTTTGCTACAACTGGACTCTGTCTTTAAAGTGGTGGGCCTTACTTTACGTCCTGATATTCATCGTATGTCTGGCTATCCCGGATTATCTGGTAGGACAGAAAACCAAGAAATAACCAACTCTCCCCGACTATGGCACTGAAAGAGACAATCAAACAGAACCCTGCACTTAAACAAGCCGTACACCGATTCATCATGCATCCGGTGAAAACACGTCCCAACTGGTGGATACGCATATTCTCTTTTCTCTACCTGAAGCGGGGAAAAGGTTCCGTGATATACCGAAGCGTACGCCTCGACCTCCCTCCGTTCAACCTTTTCTCTCTTGGAAAATACTCGGTAGTAGAAGATTTTTCGTGTCTGAACAATGCGGTGGGTGACCTGATTATCGGTGATTATACCCGGATCGGACTGGGAAACACAATTATCGGCCCTGCAACCATCGGTCACCATGTAAATCTGGCACAGAACGTAACGGTGACCGGTCTTAACCATAACTATCAGGATGCAGACAAACGTATAGATGAACAAGGAGTGAGCACTCGGCCCGTCACGATTGAAGATGACGTGTGGATAGGCGCCAATGCAGTCATCTTGCCCGGCGTGACACTGGGAAAGCACTCGGTGGTAGCCGCAGGAAGTGTTGTCAGCCGTTCTGTCCCCCCCTACTCCGTATGTGCAGGCAGTCCGGCCAAAGTGATCAAGCAGTTCAATCCGCAAAGCAAAATCTGGGAAAAATAAGCCCGAATGGGCGAAAGTAACTACATATAGTGAGATATCTTACGTAATATACCCTAAAAAGGGGATTGTGGCAACTGCGAAAACACGCTATCTTTGCAGTATCAGAATTTAATTAATTAGTCATAATTTTATTACGTAGCCACATTTGAGTAAAAGGAACAATCCCGCCGAAGTGATTTCGTCGGGATTTTGTTATTTATATGGTTACCGGACAGATCAACCGGATATGAAACAGTGAAGAGAAAACAGTAAAATCCGGGCATAAAAAAACGAGTAAATTCTTCAGTAGAATTACCCGCCCCACATCAGAAAAGCCATAAAGGCTTTTCTTTAATACCTCAAAATTCCTAAAAACACAATCTTCTTTTTACCTAAAAAACTCTCAATACCTATTATTCTTTTACCTTTAAAAATCTTTACCTAATTGAAAATCACTTGAAACTTTTAATACCTTAAATCTTTATCTAATACCTAATATTCTATTTTACCTTAAAAAGCAATTTCCCAACTGCACTGCAAAGATACGGCTTTTTTCTAACCCGACAAGCGGTTTTATGTTTTATAACATTCTTTTAGAGCTATAAATCCTTTACGTCACTTAGCTCAACCAGCTTATTTACAATAGCATAGATGGTCAGACCGGCCGCACTGTGTATTTGCAGCTTCTTGCTGATATTTCTGCGATGTGTGATCACCGTATGGATAGAAAGAAAGAGTTTTTCGGCAATTTCCTTATTGGTCATTCCCTTCACCACACAAATCACGATCTCTTTCTCACGTTGACTCAGAGCCTCCTGGCTATCCTCCTCTTCTTCGGGTTCTATATTCTGCAAGAGATTGATTTTATTGGCCAACGCCTCCAAGTCATCGAAAATAGAAATGGACGCATCATACTTACTAAGCAGCGAAGCATCGATAAACGAACTGACCAATGCCACTACCCTGATTCCCTTGCCGGCAGTCTCTTCACGGAAACGCGCCACATCGAAAAAGTCGCCAAATGTGGGGTTGACCACCAATATATCGGGGAACTGTGTACGCAGGCAATCGTTGAGTGCCTCTACCGACAGCAGTTCTACCGGTTGAATTTTCAGATTGGGTAAACGTTTCAAAGCCAGCGTCAGGCCACTGCGAATAATCACCGACGTCTCGGCTACAGCTATACGGATTGATTCGTTATTTTTCATTTTCTCGCATCCTCCTTTCCAGTTTCAGAATGGCAGGAACAAACAAATAGTCTTCTACTTTACAGTGTGATTCAAGCCCTTCCTCACAAGCATAAATATCAAACAAGGCTGCATTCAGCACATTGGTATTTGCCTTGGCCGGACAATATTTAATAATAATGTTTTTCAGCTCCGTAAGCCGCTCTCCTACCTGCTCGTGATGTTTTGAGAAAGTGCTGATCTGATAATTCTTAGGCGCATTGCCATGAATCAGCGTATCCACATACTTAAACACTGTTTTTTCTTCATACTCCATATGTTTGCGTACCTCCCGCATATATCCGTCGAAGAACTTCAGAATAAGGAATGAAACATCGTCCTGCGAACAGTCAATGGCTTCAATCAACTTCCTCCGGATGGCCGGCAGACAGTAATCGAGAAAATAGATATGCGCTTGTCTCAGATAATCGACCAAAGCCGGTATGGAAATATCGTCGGCACTGCCGTCCATACGTGAGAACCCTTCAGCCATGAAATTCACAACAACCAAAAATGTATGGCAATCTACATTGTTCATCTCACAGACCTCTTTCACTGTCTTGTCACCAAACCCTAATGAAAGCCCAAAGCGGCTCATAACTTGTAAAAGAGAATAATTATCACCGATAAGGTCGATCATTTTATCGGTTGGTTTATATTTTTGTAGTTTATCCATCAACACCTTAATTATATTACGGGTGCAAAGAAACACAATATTTAGATGGTACGCAATCACTATAAATAGGTATTTTCACGATAAATAAACTAAAAAAACACAAGAAATGACGAAACAGGACGGCATGTAAACAACAAAATCATGGATTATCCTTCATCGTTCACCACTATTTTTTACCTTTGCATCAATCAACTAAAACATAACAATATGACAAACGAACTGGAGCTGAAATATGGTTGTAACCCCAACCAAAAACCCGCGCGTATCTTTATTAAGGAAGGCGAACTGCCCATCGAGGTCCTGAACGGCAGACCCGGATATATCAATCTGCTGGACGCCTTGAACAGTTGGCAGTTAGTGAAAGAACTGAAAGAAGCAACCGGACTTCCGGCTGCCGCTTCATTCAAGCACGTAAGTCCGGCAGGTGCCGCGATAGCAGTGGAAATGAGCGAAACATTGAAGAAGATTTATTTCGTAGACGACATGGAACTTTCTCCGATGGCAACTGCGTACGCCCGTGCCCGGGGTGCCGACCGGATGTCATCTTACGGAGATTTCATCGCCCTTTCTGATGTTTGCGATGAACCGACAGCCCGCATCATCAACCGTGAAGTGTCGGACGGAGTCATTGCTCCCGGCTACACTCCGGAGGCACTCGAGATTCTGAGAAACAAACGGAAAGGTACTTATAATGTAATCAGGATAGATCCGGCATACCGTCCGGCCCCCATCGAACATAAAGACGTATTCGGCATTACATTTGAGCAGGGACGCAATGAACTGAAGATTGACGAAAGCCTGCTAAAAGAAATGCCTACCCGGAACCGGAACATTCCGGCTGATGCCAAACGTGACTTGATTATCGCCCTGATCACTTTGAAGTATACACAGTCCAACTCCGTATGCTATGCCAAAGACGGGCAAGCCATCGGCATTGGTGCAGGACAGCAATCACGCATCCATTGTACCCGCCTGGCCGGAAACAAAGCCGACATCTGGTATTTGCGCCAACATCCGAAAGTGATGAATCTGCCTTGGAAAGAAAAGATACGCCGTGCCGACCGTGACAACACGATCGACGTATATATCTCGGACGACTATATGGATGTGCTGGCCGACGGCGTATGGGAACAGTTCTTCACCCGGAAACCGGAAGTGCTGACCCGTGAAGAAAAGCGTGCATGGCTCGATACGCAATCGGGCGTAGCTTTAGGCTCGGATGCCTTCTTTCCTTTTGGAGACAACATTGAACGTGCGCACAAAAGCGGCGTGAGCTACATTGCCCAGCCCGGTGGATCAGTTCGTGACGACCATGTGATAGATACCTGTGACAAATACGACATAGCGATGGCCTTTACGGGCATCCGGCTATTCCATCATTAATAACAATCGCCCCCTTTACTCCCCATTTATAGTGATAACTACCCTGTTATTTCCACTATAAATGGGGATTTTCTGTTTCTTCCGAACCTCTTATCTTTGCCACATCATTTAAAAACAAGATCAGAAAATGAATAAAATTGGAGTATTTTACGGTTCCACAACGGGGACTACCGAAGATGTAGCCCGCCGGATTGCAGAAAAACTGAACGTTCCTAAAGGTGACATCCACGATGCCTCAAAACTGAACGACGAGTTAGTGAAAGAGTATGATGTATTAGTGCTGGGCACCTCTACATGGGGAGCAGGCGAACTTCAGGATGATTGGTATGATGGCATTAAAGTGCTGAAGAAGGCCGACCTGTCTCACAAATTTGTAGCGCTCTTCGGTTGCGGCGACTCAGATTCATACGGCGATACCTTCTGCGACGGCATCGGTATCCTGTACGAAGAGCTGAAAGACACCCATTGCACCTTCTGCGGAGCAACCGACCCGTCCGACTACACATTCGACTCTTCTGTCGCAGTAGTCAACGGCAAATTCGTGGGACTTCCTTTGGATGAAGTTAACGAAGACAACAAGACCGACAAGCGTATTGCCCAATGGACTGAATCTTTAAAAAAAGAATGTATCAACTAATTTAAAATTCCGACGAACGTTATGGCTATCGAACGAAAGGTTCCGGGTGAAATACGAATTTTCCTGAACCATGTATACGAATTCAAGAAAGGGATACGCAACATGGTGCTCTACACCATGAATAAGGAGCACGAAGCGTTTGCCATACAACGTCTGGAAAAACAGAATATCAGTTACCTGATACAAGAAGTAAACACCAATAAGATAAATCTGTTCTTTGGTAAGGCCGAATGTATGGAAGCCATACGGCATATCATTATTCGGCCTTTGAACCATCTCACTCCGGAAGAAGATTTCATATTAGGCGCCATGCTCGGATACGATATCTGCCAACAATGTAAACGATATTGCAGTAAAAAAGAAAATATAAAGATTGCCGGATAAGTTTCAGATTGTTTTCAGTACAAGGACACGGTTCATCCGGCAGAAGGATACAGCCACGCCGGAATGAACCAACAGGATGACACAGAGTTTCGCAGAGGGAAAATAACAGCCAGCCCTGCGGAACTCTGTGTCACATTGTAGCGAGCCCACTTGCCCCCCCATACAACCCCACAGTCGCCTGATAAACCGTGCCGGTTTCGCCTACCTCTATTTCATAAAGAATGTTATCCCCGTAGTACTTTCCGCAGGAAATTTGTTTTATAAGAAAACAATTAATTAAAAATACCCGAAAACAAGATGATTAAAGCATTCTTCAAAAAGAACCTGCTCACATTTGTCGGACTGGCAATAGGAGCTGTAGGAGGATTCCTGTATTGGAAATACGTAGGCTGCACCGGCGGCACTTGTCCCATTACCTCCTCGCCGGTCAACAGCACCCTTTGGGGAGCTGTGATGGGCGGATTACTTCTGAACCTGTTTAAGACAGGCAGTACCCCGAAAAGAACCGACTAATCCCCACATCTTATGGCAACCGCAAACGAACAAGAACAATCAAGAGCCTACTTACTTGCAGGCATGTTTACGCTTTCACTGCGCCTCGTAGTGGGATGGACTTACTTTTCAGCCTTCTGGCGACGCCTTGTACTCGAAAATAAACTGATACCGGACAGTGCCGGATACATCGGAGAAAAGTTCAACCATTTCCTTCCGAACTCGATAGGTATCCGTCCGGTAATCGAATATCTGGTATCCACCCCCGATATGTTGTGGTGGGCAATGGTGATCTTCACCCTTGTCGAAGGGGTAGTCGGGTTACTCTATATGTTAGGGTTCTTCACCCGCCTGATGAGTATCGGTGTATTCAGTCTGGCCACCGGTATCCTCTTAGGATCCGGATGGTTGGGAACAACCTGCCTGGACGAATGGCAGATCGGTATTTTGGGAGTAGCTGCCGGATTCACTATCTTCCTTTCCGGTGGTGGAAGATACTCGGTCGATTATCTGACAGAGCGAAAATTCGCCTTACGGAAGAAAGCAGGCTGGCTGGTATGGCTGACCTCCGGAGAATTACCTTTAAAGACCAAACGCTTTGCCAATATCAGTGTGGCAGGTGCCATCGTCATCTTCGTACTGACCCTGTACACCAACCAAGAGTTTCACAACGGTGTCTGGGGACCACTGCACAATAAGTCCGTTAAACCGAAGATTGAAATATCCGACGCACAAATAGAGAACAACTCTTTGTCATTCAGTGTTTATCGTGTTGAAGGTGCCGATGTATACGGCTCTTTCCTGATCGGTATCAGCCTGAAAGACGCCAACGGACACGTTGTGTTAGAAAAGAAAGGAGAAGAACTGGCTGACTTCCCAATCGGAAATATCGATAACAAATACATTGCCCGGGTAGCTCCGGGTAAGCATAGCCTGGTGATTCCGCTCGGAAGCAAAGCAACCCTTACAGTCAATGATCCGGCTATGGGAACTTTGCCCAAAGGAAAATACGAATTGGTACTGACCGATATCAGTGGCATCACCTGGAAAAAAGAGATCGTCCATTAATAACCATTAAAAAGCAGAAAAATGAAAAAGAGCATTCTTATCCCCTTCCTATTTATAGGATTGCTGGCCTTTGCATCTTGCAAAGGGACATCCGAGAACAAGACAACTGCCGGCGCAGATACGGTACAAACGGAAAAACCGCAACCGGGAACCATCCACCTGACTCGTGCAGAGTTTCTAAAGAAGGTAGCCGACTATGAAAACCATTCGAAGGAATGGAAATACCTGGGTGACAAACCGGCTATCGTAGACTTTTATGCCGACTGGTGCGGTCCCTGCAAAATGGTCGCTCCGATCCTTGAAGAATTATCCAAAGAGTATGCCGGAAAGATTTATATCTATAAAGTAGATGTAGACAAAGAACCGGAACTGGCAAAGGCTTTCGGCATACAGAGTATTCCCGCCCTCTGGTTTGTACCGATGAAGGGAGAGCCCCAAGTAAGCATGGGGGCTTTATCCAAAGAGCAACTAAAAGGGTATATCGATAAAGTTCTATTGAAACCATAAACGATGATGCGGCCTCACCCGGCAAACCGGTACTGAGGCCGTTTTTTGGGAATTTATCGTTTTTCTGATCTATGAACTTTCATGTAGCCATCGGTCAACGTTTTCATAAAGGCCACGATGTCAGCTTCTTCTTCCTGTGTCAGTCCGAGATTTCCCAATTCATCCTTGTTCACGGTAGCAGGATACTCGGCAGGTGGAAAATCATCACTCACGTCCCGCACATTATAGAAATGCACAATCTCCTCAAGTGTCTTAAAATAACCGTTATGTCCATATGGAGCCGTGAGTTCCACATTGCGCAACGTAGGCACACGATACTTGCCATTCTCACTTTCAGCATTGACAATAGCCCCCAACCCCAAATCCACCGAATCGGCAGTTAGCAGGAAATATTCTGCCGGCACCTTATAATGCGGATGATCCGGCAACTTCGGTATACCCAGATTATCATAAGTATGATCGGTAAACAACGTGCGGTGTGCCCGCTTGTCACGATCCAGGACATGGCATTCGGCACATTGCCCTTTCTCCTTGAAAAGCTCCTTTCCACGCGCTTCCTGTGCGGTCAGCTGATAATTTCCTTTTTTATAGGCATCGTACTTGGATGTAAAAGGATTGATTTCTTTGGATGACTGATAAGCCGCCAGTGCGTCCGTAACGTAAGCAAACAGCGAATCGGCATTACCCGTTTCGCCATATATCCGTATCAAACGGTCATAATACGGAGTACGTCTCACCTTTTCGGCCACCATTTGTTTGTCCTTATTCCCCATTTCCACCGGATTCAGCAAAGGAACACCCGCCTGATCCCGCAAAGAAGGAGAACGGCCGTCCCAAAACAGACCTCCCACATAGCTTTCATCTTCATCATCATAATGTAACTCAGGCACAAAAGCGGCATAACATACCGACATGGAATTGCGCTGAGAAAAGAGTCCCTGCACTGCGCCTTCGGATATGGCACGCGACTGTTCATCGGCAAATCCCCGGGAGACGGCATGGCAAGTGGCGCACGACTGTCCGGATGGTTCAGAGAGCGAAGTATCATGGAAGAGGAGTTTACCCAACGCTTCTTTCTCGCTTCCGCCTTTGTGAGGCGGATGTCCGCACGAGATGCAGACAGAACCCATCAGTGCGGCTAATAGTAGTTTATGTGTCATCATAGTTGTAAAAACAGGGATATAGTTGTTTCAGGGTTCAAAGATACATCATTTTCTGAAAAAGGTATAAAAAAGCCCGGTCGAAATCACATCGCCCGGGCCCCTCTAAACAGGCTCTTACGAATCTGTTCCACGAAAATATACTATAGTTATAAAGAAGTTCTATTCCTCTTCGGGCCAAAGTTCTCCCGCAACCATTTCAGCCATTCTCAGCGTATGCCATTGCTTCTCCTCAGCCTCTTCATAAGATTCCGAAGGTAGTACCTCAGCATTGGGAATGCAGAGTGAGAAGCGGTGCGAGGGAATATAACGTACAATCTGGTCGATCTTAGCCCTTAGTTCTTCCAACTCTTCCTCTACGGGATAATGGGAAAGGACGAAACCAAAAACCGATTGCTTTTCCCGTATGAACCACAGCAAACGGTTTTTGCCACAACATTCCGAATCATAGTCGAGGAAAAAAGCATTGATGCCCTGTAGTGAGAAAAGCATTTCGGTAGGCGAGTGAAAAGCGATGTAAAGGTCGGCAGGCAGATTTTCCAAAGCCATGTTGTTGACACGAATAGCATTATCTGTCACCGTGCGCGTTGCGTCATCGAGTTGCAGATAACGGCAACCCGATTTATACAATTCCATAATCAGCTTCTGATACACCTGTGCAATATCCACCAGCAATGTCTCGAGTTCGGGATAAATCAGATCAAGTTGCGTCCGGTTTGCGTCCTTCATCAATTCGGCCAGCAGGCGCGAAGGCGCCGGAAGCACCTGCTTAGCTATTACATCTCCGCCGGTTACCCCGGTAAGAAAAACAAAATCATCGAGCACCGGATGACGATGCACATCGATCCTGCCGGTCAGTTCGACAGAAGTCTTTCTGTCATCCCGGAATCGGATGCCATCCAATCCGCACATAAAGTCGAGCGGCCACGCATCACTGCGGAAACGGCCGTCGGTGACCACCTTCAGCCCTTCTGCCTTCAGTCTGTCTACCAGATTCCGTATTTCGGCATCTTCGACAGCACGCAAAGTAAGCAGGCTGATTTGTTCGTTTCGATATTGCTCACGGGCTTCTCTCAATGCAGGAGGCAGAAGAAAAGTACCGGCAACGTCTACTTTGAACGGAGGAACTACTTTTTCCATACGCTCTACGTTTTTAATATTGATTGTTACTATTGTGCTTTGCTCCTAACCCACGAGGAACCAAGACTTATCAGCGAGAGTGGCAGGTCTTCTGACTTAGCTTCCATTCCGAACGCCTTCCCGGCTTACACGAGCCAGTGGCAAAAGAGTATCCGATCGGAATGTTTGTATTAAAGCCTCACAGCAGCGGGACTGTCCGGGAGTCACACCCGGTTCCCTTTTAATCGCCAGAAGCAGGAAAGCTTTGGCGAACCAATCTGCCGACAAATATAAAAACAATAAATCAGATATTTGTGTTCAGAGAGATACTTTTTTCAATCGGAGCCTCTGCCGAAGTAAAACAGAGGCTCTGTCCGGACAGAACAAAGGCTCCGTCCGACCGGGACAGAGCCTTCGTTTCAACCAAGCAGAGGCTCGGTTTCCAGACTAATTGCAACGGGCTTAATAGCTGATCTTTACTCCGGCAAAATAGCTTCGCGGAGCAGCCGGCCCATAGATATATCCGGAGTCACGTTCCACTCCCTGATCAAAGTCGTTCTGATAAGCGTTGAACACATTTTGTACACCGGCGCTCAACTGGAGGTCTATCGTCTTATAAAGTTTGAAATCATAGGCCAACTTAACTCCCATATCGAAGAAATCGCGCGTATTGACCGCTATGTCATTCTTGATATAACCTGCCATATGCTGCACCAGCATCGAACCGGTATAGGTTCCCGACAAGGAAACGGAGAGCGGTTTGACAGGGGTATAGGTTGCCGTGAAATATCCATAGGTATTCGGAGTACGGAAAATCTTCTTCTGAGCCGGTGCCGTTTCACTCCATTTTTCGGGTTCGTCATAACGGCTTTGCTGCAAGGTGACTCCCGCCTGCAACTGGAACAAAGAGAGGTAAGCCATTTTTCCTTCCATCGACAGTCCCAGCACTTTCGCTCCCGAACCATTGCGACGTTCTTTAATCAGAATCCCGTCCCGCACTCCGATGTTCTCGAGAACAAACACATCCGACAGCTTGGTATAGAAACCTTCTACCAGGAAGTTCACCTGAAAAGCACCGAAGCGGTGATACATATCCGCCGAAGCACTGAAACTCTGCGACTTCTCTTCTTTGAGATTCTTGGCGCGCTCAATCATAGACACCGTTCCGCCCACATTCTCAATATGCAGGTCTTCATCAAAAGCCTGGGGGGCACGGAATCCGGAAGAATAGCTCAGACGGAGGTTGACGTCCTGTGTAGGATTGAAACGCAAATTGGCACGGGGACTGAAGATGACATGGTTGATCAGATTATGCTTGTCCAGACGTCCGCCCAGCAAGATACTCCACTTTTCATTTTTCCATTCGTTCTGGAAGAAAGCGCTACCGATATTCACCGTCTGCCTGGTATAGCGATTGTATCCCCACATATCATCCTTCAGATTGTCCCGGTTATATTCCAGCCCGGCAGTCAGATCGGCAGGCATAAAGAGGCATTTATCGAAACTGTACACATACTGGGAACCGCCGATAAAGGTCAGGTCCGTCGTCTTTCCATAGGCATTCAGGTCCTTTTTACTACCGTAATAGCTGTCGCGGTCCGTATGCTGTGCCGATGTATACAGTGTCAGGCGGTGCTTTTCGTTCGGAGCAAAATAGTCGAACTTCAATCCCCCACCATTGATGGAATGTTGAATCTGCTCGGCAATATCGGCTTCGTGAGGCGGACGGTTCAGCATGTTGCCGCCACGGCGGAACTCCTGCAAGTGATGATACTCAAACGTTAGTTTGGAGTATGTACTTGTTTTCAGGAACGAACGGAAACCTACTGTCTGGTTTTTGAGTTTAGGCATTTCGGAATAACCGTCCCCGTCGTGATCATACGCATCGCGATGTCGGTTCTGACCGAACACATAGAGTCCTGCCCGGTGATCGTCGGTCACCAGCGAAGCATTCAGCGAGGTATTATTGTCGAAAGACGAGCTGCCGCCAATAGAAGTAATGGTGTGTGCCAACTGCCCCGAATTGCGTAACGGCTCTTTAGTGATGATATTGATGGTTCCGGCAATGGCAGACGAACCAAACAGCGCAGAACCTCCACCACGCATCACCTCTACCCGCTCAATCATGTTGGCAGGAATCTGCTCCAAACCATAAACACCGGAAAGGGCACTGAAGATGGGACGCGAATCGATAAGAATCTGCGTATAGGGGCCGTCCAGACCATTGATGCGCACCTGCTGGAACCCGCAGTTCTGGCAATTCGTCTCCACACGCACACCGGGCTGAAAGTTCAGTCCTTGCGAGAGTGTAGGCGAGTTCGTATTCTCGAACATCTTCATATCCACCACATTGACCAGCGTAGGTGCCAGCCTCCGTTTGGTCACACTTCGATTGGCAGACACCACCACTCCGTCGAGGGCTACGGCATCCTCTTCCAGCTCGAAGTTTTCTTCAAGCGTCTTCCCCTTTTTAAGCGTGACGTTGCGGCTGATGGTTTTATAACCAACCGAACTGGCTTCGAGGACGAAATCCCCTTCGGGAAGGTTTTTAAGGAAATAGTGTCCGGTGGCATCCGTCACGGTGCCAATCGTGGTTCCTTTCAGAGCAATCGTTATATAAGAGAGGTGTTCACCCGTTTTTTTATCGAGTACATGTCCGATGATATTCGCATCGGAAGCTTTCAGTTCCGGGTGTTCCGGTTGGTCGGCCATAGCCGGCAACAAGGCACAGCACAGGCTAACGAGGAAAAATATGTATTTCTTCATTTTCGTTTCTGGATAGTAAAATTACTAAATAAGTTTCTCTAAATAAAGCAGTAAGAGTGAGAGAGATGCTTTATACGGCTGAAGGCGGCGCTCTCAACGATACCACGCCTGTAACAGACGAATGGTATCCTGCCCTCTCCGGACGCCACGAAAGCGTATAGAGCAGACAAGCAATAAACTGAAGGGATAGAAAGAAGAGACCGGCTCCGGTAGTCACCACATGGTTCAGCAAATGAATCAATTGAAATTCGACTGTGGTGTGACTATGGGGAGAATCTTTCTTAAACGGGTGCGAATGGACAATGGTCACCCCGTTCACTACATGTGAGTGGGTGAAGAGCGTGATACCTGCCATGTACGATATAAAGAGTACAGGCAAAAACCATCGCATTATGTTCTGACAGCATTGTTTCATCCGTTTAGTTTTGTGGCAAAGATAAGAAGTATTCCCTTACGGAACAATCCCTATTTATGGGGATAATAAGTGTAACACCGCTTCAAGGTAGATTGTTCACACATTTTCATCATTATTAGGTATTTCAGATTCAGAAAATGGTCACCACCTTTGTGAAACACATTTAACGTCATCTCTAAATTTAATTGATATAGGACATGAAAAAGAAAAAAGGACTGCCCCGCCTGTTTGAGATAGCGGGCGAGAAGAAAGGCCTGCTGATACTGGCAGGTGTATTATCGGCACTCAGTGCCTGTTGCATGCTGATTCCTTACCTGGCAGTCTACCAGGTACTGAATAATTTACTGGAAAATGCGGGCGAGATAAACAACGTCGACAAAGAGTATCTGACCGATTGGGGCTGGATAGCTTTTGCCGGACTCATCGGCGGATTGCTACTTCTGTACGGCGCACTGATGTCCTCACACATGGCCGCTTTCCGTATCCTCTACGGACTGCGGGTCAGGTTGTCCGAACATATCGGAAGACTGCCTCTCGGCTATCTGAACAACAGTTCTACCGGAGCGATCAAAAAAGCGCTTGAACAGAATGTAGAGAAGATCGAATTGTTTATCGCGCACACCATCCCCGACCTGGTGAATGCGGCCGCCACGGTAGCAGTGATGTTCGTCCTCTTTTTCAGCCTCAACGGATGGATGGCAGCAGCCTGCCTGCTGGCCATTGTCATCAGCATACTCGTTCAATTCTCACTGATGTTCGGCCGGAAGTCAAAAGATTTTTTCCGCCAATACTTTGACGCATCGGAACAGATGAGTGCCTCTGCCGTGCAATACGTACGAGGCATGCCGGTCGTAAAGATATTCGGGCAGACAGTCGCGTCTTTCCGTCAGTTCAGCCAATCTATTTATGCATTCAAAAAATACGCACTGCACGTATGCGACACCTACCAACCGGGTATGGTGTGGTTCACCGTACTGCTCAACTCCATCGTGACGTTCATCCTCCCGGTGGGCTTACTGCTGTTGAGCCGCGAACCGGGCAATGTGGTACTGGCCGGAGTGTATCTGTTCTTCATTATATTAGGGCCGGGTGTAGCCGCCCCGTTTCACAAGCTCACTTTTCTCGCATCGAACACTCGGGAGATTGACGAAGGAGTCAGCCGCCTGGATGCCATCTTTGAAGAAAAACCAGTGCCGGAACCCGTCATACCGCAATCACCCCATAAGCACGATATCCGCTTTGAGCATGTCAGTTTCTCGTACGAAAACACCAAGGAAACCACACGTACAGAAGCATTGAAAGACATCAGTTTCACCGCACATGCCGGCGAAATAACCGCACTTGTAGGTCCTTCCGGTTCCGGTAAATCGACCATCGCCAACCTGATCCCCCGCTTCTGGGATGTCACACAAGGAGCCATTAAAATAGGCGGAATCAATATCCGGGAGATTGCGACCGGGCAACTGATGGACCGGGTCTCGTTCGTATTCCAGGATTCATTTCTCTTCTTCGACACTCTCTACGAAAACATACGCGTGGGCAAACCCGACGCTACGGAAGAGGAAGTGCATGCGGCAGCTCGTGCGGCACAGTGTGACGAATTTATCGGACGGCTGCCCCAAGGTTACCAAACGCTGATAGGAGAAGGCGGTGTATATCTTTCCGGAGGAGAAGAACAGAGAGTGTCTGTCGCCCGTGCCATCCTGAAGAACTCTCCCATCCTGGTACTGGATGAAGCCACCGCCTTTGCCGACCCCGAAAACGAATACAAAATGCAACTGGCTCTGCAGGAACTGATCAAAGATAAAACGGTGATTATCATCGCCCACCGCCTGTCGTCCATCATCTCTGCCAATCAAATCATCGTCCTGAAAGAAGGAGAGATCGTACAGAAAGGCGTACACGCCGAACTGAGCCGGAAGGAAGGAGTATATAAAAAGATGTGGGATGCCTACACCGACGCCTTCCAATGGACTCTGAAAACCGAATGCCCATCCTGACTGATGTATCTTCCAAAATATAAATAAATCAATGAATGCAATTAAAAATATCACCATCGGCCACACGGAACGCCTGCGTAAACCTGTCGGCTACACTGTACTCGCTAATTTAGTGAACATTATTCCGTTTATGCTGTCTATCGAAGTGGTCAATATTCTTTTTCGCGCTTTTGACGGCAGCGGGCAGGGACCGGACATGCAACGGTTGTGGATCATCTTCGGTATCCTTGTCGCCTATATGTTCGTCATGGCTATGGCCGAAAGACAGGCATACAGATATAACTTCCGCGGAGCCTACGAAATGAGTGCCCAAGGAAGGATCGAACTCGCAGAGCATTTGCGTAAACTTCCCCTTGGCAGCCTGTTCCGTCATGATCCGGGCGACCTGGCAAGCATGATGATCAGCGACTTTACCCTTGCCGAGACAGGCATATCCCACCATCTGCCTCAATTGATGGGGGCTCTTGTGATGCCTCTCCTCGCCTTCTTCTCTCTGCTATGGATTGACTGGCGCATGTCTGTAGCCATGTTCATTGCCCTCCCTCTGGCCGTACTGGTTTTGCTGGGCAGCAACCGGTTGCAGATGCGTCTCGGTAAAAAGCATATCCGGGCAAAAATCAATGCCGGCAGCCGCCTTGAAGAATACTTGCAGGGAATACGCATCATCAAAGCCTACAACCTGTTAGGAGGAAAATTCGAACGTCTGCGCCATGCCTTCGCAGAATTACGTCGTGCCAGCATGCGTCAGGAAGCGTTAATGGGTCCCTTTGTGCTATTGTCCATCACGCTTATCCGGGCAGGACTGACACTGATGATCCTCTGCGGTGCCTATCTGCTGATAGGCGGCGAACTTTCCCTGCTGACTTTCGTCATGTTTCTGATCGTCGGTTCGCGTGTGTTCGATCCATTGACTTCGGCACTGACCAACTTTGCGGAATTCCGCTACTTCTCTATCGCAGGCGGACGTATCCTGAGCCTGATGCGCGAACCGGAAATGCAAGGGAACAAACAGAGTCCCCAAAGTGGTGACATCCGTTTTGAGCACGTCACCTTCGGCTACGGAGAAACGGAAGTGCTGCATGACATTTCCATCACTTTGAAACAAGGATGTCTTACTGCGCTGGTCGGCCCTTCCGGCAGCGGAAAGAGCACGCTGCTCAAACTATGCGCCCGCTTCTACGACCCGCAACAGGGAAAAGTTACCTTCAACAACACCGACATGTCGGAGATAGAACCGGAAGCCCTCATGAAGCAGATCTCCATGGTTTTCCAGAATGTTTATCTGTTTCAAGATACCATAAAGAACAACATCCGCTTCGGAAAAGCAGACGCTACGGATGAAGAAATCGAAGATGCCGCCCGGAAAGCCTGCTGCCACGAATTCATCATGAAACTCCCCAATGGGTACGACACGATGGTGGGCGAAGGAGGTTGTACGCTTTCGGGAGGAGAAAAACAACGCGTCTCCATCGCACGTGCCATCTTGAAAGAAGCTCCCGTTGTATTGCTGGATGAAGCAACGGCCTCCCTCGATCCGGAGAATGAAGTAGATGTACAGAAAGCAATCAACACGCTGATTGCCGGACGGACGGTGATTGTCATCGCACACCGCCTGAAGACCATCAAGAACGCGGATAAGATTATCGTGCTTGAAAACGGATGCGTCACGGAACAAGGTACACACCGAGAACTGATCGGACGGGAAGGACTCTATTACAAGCTATGGTCCATACAAGAGAAAACAATGGGCTGGCAAGTATAACGGTGTCATATACAGAAGCGGGGCTGCCTTCATCCAGATGAAAGCAGCCCCGCTTTGTGTACGAACGCCCGATGGATTCACTCCACCCGTTTATTCCGAACGAAGCCAGGTCAGTTTGTGCCAAAGGCTTTCCAACGGTCCCTGCTTATGTCCTTTCAACCACCATTTGCAGAAGCGAACCTGCAAGAGGAAGAACAGAAAACCGATCAGCAAACTGACGGCATACCCGCAATAAGGCGCCAGATAGAGCGCAAACGGGAAATAGATAATGGCTCCGGCAATGGACTGGGAGATGTAGTTCGTCAGACTCATCTTACCGTAAAAGCGCAAGTCGGCAGTCAGCTTCTTGAACTTTTCCGTTTGGTATAACAATACGAACGAAGCAACCAGCACTACTGTGAAAGCAAACTTTTGCCACATATCCATCACCACACCCACCGTCTGGCGTATCATGTCCGGCTGGCCGGCATCCGTCAATTGTACTTTCAACTGATAGAGAGGACCGAATAACACAGCACACCAGATCAGTGCTTTTACCCAGAAACGGGTCGTGCTCTCCGAGGTGACAAATAATTGTTTCCGTCCGATCAGCATTCCCAGCAAAAACAGTCCGGCCGTTTGCAGGAAACGCCCTGCACCTATCGCCCAAAACAGGCTCGCCTTCTGCCCCAAGGTCACATTCCCCCAGATGAACTTCCAGAAATCTCCCTCTTTGGTATAGTCCGCCACTTCAGCATACATCTGCCCTACTCCTAAATCGGGTAAGGAATGGGACGGATTGACAAGGTTCATCACGTAGTGGTACCACTCCACGGGCTGCAACAGCAGGAAGACAGCCAGGATAAATACTGCCCGGTCACTCCATTTGCGGACAATAAACAGAAAGATACCGACCACACAAAACAGCAGCAGGACATCTCCCGCCGGAAAGAACGCTGCATTCAAGGTGGCAAAACCACCCAGCAGGAGCAGACGCCAGAGAAAACGGTAACCGAAATCTTTCCCTTTCTTTTGTTGATTGGCATATTGTATGTAGAACGTTAATCCGAAGAGCAGAGCGAAGATGGCATAGGCTTTTCCTGCGAACAGGGAAAACGTGACACTGAACACTCCTTCGTTGAGAATATTGAGCCACTCCGGCTGGGAAGCAGCATCGGGATACACAGGAAAGATAAAATGTTCAAGGTTGTGAACCAGCAGGATCGCCATTACGGCAAAGCCGCGCAAGGCATCTACAACCTCGATACGGGGAGTTTTTGAAGCAATTGTTTGTCGCATGTTTTTTGTTGTTTTTAAGATACGGTTATTGAATAAGTGGCAAAAGTAATAAAATGAAGTGATAAATCATTCACTTCATACCTATATGTAAGTACGAAACTACATACATTATCTTTTTTTCGTCCTGAGAAACAGTACCGGAACAACGCACAGCAACGTGACAATAAAGGCAATGAAGAAATCGTCGTTGATGGCACTGATATATCCCTCCAGATCGATACGCTTCAGTACCAGCATTTCTGCCACTTCCTTGGCGGTATCGGGTGTGTTGCCTCCCGTATGTTCTATGAAGCGGCTTAAAGAGTGAATAGTCTGGCGGTATACGTCTCCTGTATAGTTCAGGGCTTCGCTGTATCGCTGTGTATGAAAAGCCGTACGCTGCGTCAGCAGATGGCTGAAGATGGCCACCCCAAAACTTCCTCCCATCTGCCGGACAATATTGGTGATACTGGAGGCTTGTGCCATATCGCTGTTACGGATATTCACCAACGACAGAGTCAGCAACGGAGTGAAAAGTAAGCCCATACCCAACCCACGCAAATAGAGACTCAGCATAATATACCACTTTTCGGTCAGGAAAGAGAGGTAATAGTTCATATAGAAACTGACGGCCATCAACAGAATGCCCGACACAATAAAGACTTTGGGATTGATGCGCTGCATCAGTTTACCCGATAAAGGCGAAGCGACTCCCTGGATAATGCCCACAGGCATAAAAAACATACCGGCCTGCAAAGCAGAGTACCCCAGATTGTCCTGCAAATAAAGAGGAATGAGGAACGTACTGCCGAACATACCGATACCAAAGACAAACAGGATCAGGTTGGATAACGCAAAGTCCTTGTCAACAAACAGGCGCAGATTGATAAGCGGTGTCCTGACAGTGAACTCAAAGTAGAGAAACAAAATAAAGGTGACCACCGCAATCCACATAGCTCCGAGCACTACGGGGCTGTTCCATCCCATGGAGTTGGTGGACGAATTGACTTCGGAAAGCCCATACATAAAGACAGGCAGGAAAATGGCAGAAGTGATGAAACCGGGAATATCGAAGGGAACTTTGGTTCCTTTCACATGTTCCTTCTGTACAATGGCAGTTACGATCAAAGCGAGAATCCCTATCGGGATATTGACGTAAAAGATATAGTTCCAGTCCATGTAATCAACCAGGTATCCACCAATGGTAGGACCAAAAGAGACCGAAGCGGCGGAAGCGATAGACCAGAATCCCAATGCCGTCCCCCGTTGTTCGGGCGGAAATACATCGCTCACAATAGCCATACCGACGGGAAGGAGCATGCCACATCCAAAACCTTCGATCACCCGCCAGAAAATAAGTTCTTCGATAGTGGACGAACTTCCACACATGAAGGAGCCGGCTGTAAAGACAAGCAAGGATAAGAAATAGATCTTTTTATAACCGAAGCGTTCGGACAGCCATCCGGCGGCAGGCAGAATACTTGCCATCGAAAGCATGTATCCCGTCAGTACCCATTCGGCCACATTGATGTCCGCACCGAGCGTACCCATTATCACAGGCAGTCCGGTGTTGACAACAGTAGAGTCGAGCACCGCCATAAAGGTGCCTATCATAATGTTGCCCAGTACGATCCACTTATAAGAAGAACCTTCTTTCATTCTTTGATAATCTTCACGTTAGCAGACATCCCCGAAAGCAGGCGGAGATTTGCTTTCAATTTCTCTTTCCCTTCCACCCGGTCGATTGAGATTCTCAATGGAATCCTTTGGGCTACCTTCGTATAATTGCCGGAAGCATTATCGGGAGGAATCAGGGAAAACTCGGATGCAGCGTTGGCACCGATGTAGAAAATCTTTCCATAAAACGTCAGTCCGGGATAGGCGTCGAGGGTGAAAAGGGCCGATTGTCCCATACGGATCTCGTTAAATTTAGTCTCCTGCAAATAGACAGCCACCCAGAGTTCTTTACCTTCGTTCAGAGTGAAGATGTTTTCGCCCGGCTGCAACAAATCGCCGGGAACCACCCACTGTTTGGCTATCAGGCCATCTACCGGCGAAACGATCCGGTAATTCTCAGTCGCCGTACTGTCCAGCATGGCCAGTAACTCACCTCTCTTCACGCTGTCTCCTTCGTGTTTGAAGACCGCAGACAGCGGAGCCATCACACGGGCGGAAACGTTGACACGGCCGCCATCGAGATTTGCGTCTATCGTAGAGACGTATTTCCGATAGTTCCACCACCATACAATGGCAACGACAAAAGCGATGATAAGCAATATCACCAGCCAGATAAACTTTTTCTTATCAGAAGTATTCGATGTATTTGCAGCGTCCATAATTCTTGGGATTAGAGTTACAAGGATGGAAACAAAATCTGCAAGAAAAGGTTTGGAAAGGGAAGAAAAAGGAATCGGATTCCACTGAAAAACTCACCACAGAAGGCGCAGAATAACACAGAGTGATTTTTAAGTCATGGAGGTGCGTCGAAAGTCTTTTCACCACGGAGTAGCACAGAGTATTTACTATAGTAATCAACAACTTAGAATTATCTCTGTGTCACTCTGTGTCCTCTGTGGTAAAATTTGACATGCCCCCGGAACTCTCCGGTGGAATAACTTAGTATACTACCGTTGCTATCACCTGTATAAACAGGATCAGGAATACCATTGCAATCGGGTATACCGTTGCATAAGCTACACTCGGGATATTGCTGTCTACCATGGAATCGGCAGCGGCAAGCCCCGGTGTACTGGTCATGCCACCGGTTATGGTACCCAGCAAATCGAGCAGACTGATTTTAAACACCAGACGCCCAACGAACGCAGCGATCAACATCGGTACGAGGGTGATGGCCGCACCTACTCCGAACAGCAATAAACCGCTCTCCTGGAAAGTAGCAACCAGATTCTTACCGGCCGATGTGCCTACTTCGGCCAGGAAAAGCAACAATCCCAACTGACGGAGCAACTGGTTGGCAGGGCCTGACATAGACCAGAGAATAGGACCTGTTTTACCCACCGCGCTCAGCAGCAAAGCCACCATCAGCACACCACCAGTCAATCCCGGTGAGAAAGATAATCCTCCCGGGAACGAGATATTAAGCTTACCGAAAATAACTCCCAGCACAATACCCATGGCAATAGGGAAGAAATCGGTGTCGGACAGCTTCTTGGCATTGTTTCCCAGTAAACGGGCTACTCCTTTGATACCTTCCTTCTCGCCCACCACCATCAGTTTATCACCAAACTTCAGTGCCAGATCGGGTGACGGTGAAAGGTCGATACCGCTTCGGCGAACACGGGTCACGGTACAGCCGAAATTCTTCATCAGGTTCAAGTCGCCCAGCTGTTTATTTATCATGTCCTTTTTGGTCAACAGCAACGATTCTATCTCCTGCGTGTTTTCCAATGGAAGTTCACCTTCTTCACGTTCACCCACCAGTACGGCCAGTTGGGTCAATGCTTCCTCGCTACCCACTGCCTGGATGTAGTCTCCTTCACGAAGCACTGTATGGGCTGTCGGGATGGATATCTGTTCCTGATGTTTCAGACGTGAAATAACGGCTCCTGTCATGGCACGTGCATTGATCTGCATCAGGCTGCGGCCAAATACGCTCGGATTCGTGATGCGGTAGATACAGGTCCCCAACTCCGGGAATTGTCCCCGGCGTTCTATCTCGAGGCGACGGGCCTCCTTGTCAAGATCAATACGCATAATCTTAGGCAACAGCTTCACGAACAGGATGACGCCAATCACACCGAACGGATAGGCAATACCATAAGCGATAGACGCCAATGGAGAATTGGTGCTGTCGATGGCAACAGCCAGACCCGGCGTACTGGTCAGCGCTCCGGCAACCAGACCTACCACACTGGGAGTATCTATATCGAAAGCATACTTCAGACCGATAGCCGTAAAGCAGGCCGAAGCAATGATAAGAAGTGTAATGATGATCAGCGTCTTCCCTTTACTACGGAAAGAATCGAAAAATCCCGGACCTGCCTGGATACCGATCGTAAAAATGAAAAGTACCAATCCGAAATTACCCAGTTCCTTTGGGATAATTACACCAAAATGCCCAAAAAGAAGGGCAATGAAGATGACCGCCGACACATCGAGCGATAGCCCCTTGATCTTGATTCTTCCCAACATGAAGCCTAACGCTACGATAAGGAAGAGCGAGAAATAAGAGGAGTGCAATAAGTCAGTAAACATAAATAAAAAGGTTAATTTTAGTTGTTAGTGGTGCAAAGGTACGTAAAAAACTGTTTTCGGTTATAGTAAAAGAAGAAGTAATTTCCACTATCCGGTCAGCAGTCCATTACATAATAACAGGGGAAAAGCTATATTACAATCAAAAAGAAAGGAATATGAAGATTTTGCTGATTCATTATCCATTCAGAAATAAGCAAATAGAACTGACGGGAGTTTAAACAAGTGATGCTACCCACTCCAGAAGCATAGAAAACAAGGTACCACTTCCCCTTTTTTACAAGAAACAACAAGGGATGGATAAAAAAGGGAGTAACCATCCGCCTCATATGCCGTAACTCTCCTCCCCCAATGAAGTAACCTTTCGATGAAAAAGATATAGCCTTACCGAAAAGGAGCTTGGAAAGAGACTGATATTCCCTACTTCACACACATTCCGGAAAGGCTATTAACTGTCAGAAAGAAACAATAATAACGAGTAAGACATCCATATCAATCACGTTACACACAGATCACTACCAGATAGCAATCAATAAAGTGCTTTTGACATCCGGATGGAGATTTACCAACGGTATTTCTCTACGTTTTTTCCAATAAGTTCCGACAAGGGAGACAAATACGAGATTCTAAGAAGTTCTAAATATCAATTTGACAAATTGATATTATCTCTAAAATGACTTTTAAGAGATGCAATTTTCCCCATTGCAGCAAGCTCCTTTATATTCAAATTCTAAAGTAGCATGATGTATCCCGACATGCTCCAGTTGATGCTTTACCGCATGCTTCACCTCCTCCATACAACGGAGGTTTTCAATCACAATGTGAGCAGTCAGTGCTGTTTCCGTGGTACTTAACGCCCAGATATGCAAATGATGAAAACTTTCAACCCCGGATTGTGCCAAAATTATCTGCCCGACCTTCTCACTGTCTATTCCTACCGGAACTCCATCAAGCGAAAGGCGAAGGCTATCATGCAGGAGTCCCCAGGTAGAAATTACAATAATTACGGCAATCACTAATCCGATGATCGGATCGACAAGGGTCCATCCGGTATACATAATAATAATACCGGAAATGACTACTCCCACGGAAACCAATGTATCGGCCGCCATATGCAAATAAGCACCTTTCACGTTCAGGTCTTTCTCCTTGTCTTTCATAAAGAGCCAGGCCGTAACTGCATTGACAATCACACCGACCCCTGCAGTCCAGGCAATGGCAGCACCTTCCACAGGAACCGGATGGAGCAATTTATCAATACTTTCAGCAATAATAATACCTACGGCAACCAATAAAATAACTGCATTGAGCAACGAGACAAGTACCGTACTTTTTTTGTATCCATATGTATAGCGACTGTTAGGATGTACTTTGGCTAAGCGAAAAGCAAGCATAGCAAGCACAAGGCTCGCAACATCTCCCAAATTGTGTCCGGCATCGGAGAGCAGACCTAAAGAATCATAATAAAAACCGATGCCGAACTCAACGAGGACAAACAAAATGTTCAGCGTAATGCCAATTATAAAAGATTTGTTGAGTGACGTCAACTCATGGACGTGCTCGTGATGATATTCGTGGGAATGTGCCATTATTTCAATGATGTTTATCTACTTCCAAAAACAACTCCCGGTATAAATTAGTTCAACGAAATATCGTGCATAAACACGACTTCACTATTATCTCCTTCCACTGCAGGTATTTGTAGCAAGACCAATGCTTTCAACTCCTCCAGTTCGGCTCTGTATACACAGAAATAAACATTCTCTGCCGGTAGTTTAAGAAATATCTTCCGGTTAGCAGTCATCTTTCCGTTCGATCTCTCACAATAGGGACCGTTAATGGATACAATGTAATTCCGCAAGCATTCGAAGCCTGCTTCGGAAAGACGAAAAAACAGATTGCCGAATTCAAGATGATATACTCTGCAATGGGCACAATAAGTGATCATTCCATTACGAGTCTTACTGATAAGTTCCATCATAACTTTTAAGTTTTGGTGACGGTACAAAGGTACAGGAATCAATACGAGAGAGCAATACCTATTAATATCTATTATCAAACAATGAATAATCACATTTAGGGAGCAAAGCTCGTATTGCACTACCGCATAATAAGACAATACTCCTAAAGAATCAGCAGTCCAAAACCACTTCGATACCAACAAATCTCAAGCCGTTCAACATCCCGTCAATCTCTGCCGTAACCTCTTCTCACAGAATGGTATCTGAAATACTCCCCTTATTCAAGGCACTTTGACGGTATGGATCAAGTACCTCCTCGACGGTATATTCCCTCTTGAAAGAGATTTCTGCAAATACGACAGTTCCATGAAATCGTCCTGATAGAGCTTACTTATTATGAATATAGATAAAAAGGAATTATTACATTAATCATTTATAGGTATCCGCCAAGTTCTTTTTCATCTTATTTAGGTATTGTAAATCCTTTTTATTGGGCATAGCTTTGCAACCGAATTCAAAAGTAATTCAACGCCATATATTAAAGTATACACATTTATCTAAATACTAATTATTAAATAAGAAAACAAATGAGAATTAAGAATTTACTGACTATGATGTTTGTGTTGTGCGCCTGCGCAGCTTGCAATGACGACAAGAATGAAGAAACACCCCTCAACCAAGTGTTGGCCGGAAAATACGAAGGTTACTCAATAGGTAATTGTGCAATGTTTACTGACTACGTAATGGGAGAAAAGTCAGTAGTAACAATTGCGCCTAATGAGGATGGTACTATTAATGTAAACTATGATTCCGGATCGGGTGAGTTTAAATTGAATAATATCAAAGTTACTTCCAAAACATTCGAGGGATCAGGCCAGGTAGAACTTTCTATGAACGATAAGCCTGCTGGCACAAAGGATTTTACACTCACGGGAAGTGTAGATGATCAGAAAAAGCTAACCCTCAAAGTTAATGTACCAAGTGTGATGGGAGGGCTTGCCATTGAGTTTATCCAGGGAACACTACCTTTGTCATATCATGTTTCGGGCACTTACAGCAAAGAAGCCAATTTATCAGTCAGCGTCGGATCGACTACGTATCCGGATATTACAGACTGTAAAGTCAGCATGAAACGTTCATCTGACAATACTGTAGAGGTCACTCTTAAGGGACTCTCCAATTTGAATAAATCTGAAACAGGCAAAGGTATGAATTTAGGAGACTTCACTGTAACAGATGTTAAAGTTACCAGTGCAGACAATAGCACTTTCAAAATAGAGGGAAGCATTAGCGCTACTGATACCAACAACACCAAAATTACCGGAACTATTTCGGGTACGGTGACCAATAGTGAAGCTAACATTACTTTCACCTTCAAACCAGGTGCCATGCCAATTGATATTACTGCACAATTTAAAGGGAAGAAATAAAAAGATGAAAAAGGCGACTTTGTTTTGTTTAGCCATTACTCTGCTGGGAACGATACTCATATCGTTCTCAGCTTGTAATGGGATATTGAGTAACATCTATGACGAACCGGAAACTGCAAAGGATTTCGGTTTCATTGCAATAGACCGTGCCAATCACAGCGGTACAGTCCGGGTGGACGCAACCCAATATACAAAGTGGAACTATATCAACCTGCACAGCCTGCAGATTGACTCGGCCAAGGTTACCATAGAAGGTGCGGATGATCCGGTCGCATGGGATCTTGCCATTCATCGATATGATGTAAAGACCAATGGCGGTGAAGTGCTTGAAACCGAATACCAAAGCCTGAATGCACTGAAAAACGCAGGCAGCATGCCTCAAGGTGCCTTTGTCGCCGACGAATGGACAACGAACAAAATAGCTGTCGATGTTTCACACATGATGGAAGATGACGGATACCTGATCTACGCCCCGTCGGACTACAATCCGGAGCTCTCAAAATGGCTCGATGTAGACACCCGAGAGATGCCTCCCATTTACACTCCGTCCAATAAGGTATATCTGCTCAGGATGGAGGACGGCACCATGGCTGCCATTCGTCTGACGAGTTATATGAACGCCAAAGGAGCCAAAGGGTACACGACTTTTGATTACCTGTATCCATACGAACCGTAATCCCCCTCTGATAAAGATAAAAACAAATAAAATAAATATGCAAAGACTACTTAAACAGGCATGTTGCCTCTTCGCAAGCCTCTTGCTGACAAGTGTAGCTGCCGCACAACATAAAATATCCGGTAAAGTGATCGATACCGACAAAGAAGCACTGGTCGGCGCTACCATCACTTTGAAAGAAAAGCCATCCGTCGGTACCACCACCGACACGGAAGGGCACTACACCCTGACACTTCCGGACCAGAAGGAGTACACCATTCAGGTCTCATTCGTCGGCTATGTAACGACCTCAAAGAAAACAACGGCTGCTCGGCAAGGCCGTCTCAATTTCGTCCTGAAAGAAGACCTGATGGATCTGGGTACAATAGTCGTCACCGGAACACGTACCCCGAAGCTGCTGAAAGATGCTCCCATCATCACCCGGGTAATCACAGCGGGCGATCTGAAAAAGGTGGATGCCACGAATATCGGACAATTGCTTCAGGTAGAACTACCAGGCATCGAATTCTCTTACTCGATGGACCAACAGGTGCAACTCAACATGCAAGGATTCGGCGGTAACGCCGTCCTCTTCCTGGTAGACGGCGAACGCCTGGCGGGAGAGACACTGAACAATGTAGATTATAACCGCCTCAACCTGGACAACGTGGAGCGGGTGGAGATCGTGAAAGGGGCAGCTTCTACACTGTATGGCTCGAATGCCATCGGCGGCGTAATCAATATTATCACCAAGGCTTCGGATGATCCGTGGAACCTGAACCTCAATACCCGTTTTGGAGTACACAACGACCAGCGACATGGCGGTACGGTGGGGTTCAATGCCGGTAAGTTCTACAGCCAAACCAACGTGCAATATACCAACATAGACTCCTACGACGTGAAACAGGGAGACTATACAACCATCAATGGCAACAAGACCTGGAATGTGAAGGAACGACTGATGTTCACCCCGAACGAACAGCTACGGCTGACGGCACGTGCCGGTTATTATTTCCGTGAACGGGATGCATCACCGGAGACCAAGAACCGCTATCGCGGATTCAGCGGCGGACTGAAAGGGAACTATGACTTAAATACCCAAAGCAACCTGGAAGTTGCCTATACATTCGACCAGTACGACAAGAGTGACTATCTGGTATCGTACAAGAATGACATCCGCGACTACAGCAACGTGCAACACAGCGTACGCGCCCTTTACAACTACACGTTCGACGATAAAAACACGTTGACCGTCGGAGCGGATTACTTGAGAGATTACCTGATGTCGTACCAATTTAAAGATAACGGTGATTACACGATGCACTCTGCCGACGCTTTCGGACAATTCGACTGGAACCCAACGGAACACTTCAACGTGATTGCCGGATTGCGGTTCGATTACTTCTCCGAATCGAACGTGCGCCACTTCTCACCCCATCTGGGATTGATGTACAAGATAGGAAACTGCTCCCTGAGAGGATCATATGCGCAAGGATTCCGTTCGCCCACCCTGAAGGAGATGCACATGGACTTCTACATGGCAAGCACCATGATGATTTACGGTAACCCGGATCTCGCCCCGGAAACCAGCCATAACTTCTCGCTCTCGGGAGAATACACCAAAAACCGTTACAACTTCACGCTGACGGGTTATTATAACCTGGTGCACGACCGCATTGATTATAGCTCTTTCAGAGATACCGACGGAACAATTGCTCAAATATATACCAATACTCCACGGGTGGACATCGCCGGAATCGATGCCAATGTTTCTGCCAAATATCCCTGCGGCATAGGCGCACGCATCTCGTACACGTACATCCATGAGTTTATGCGCGAGGGACAGGCGAAGACCACTTCTACCCGCCCCCACTCGGCTACGGTACGGCTGGAATACGGCAAGACGTGGGATCATTATGACTTCAATCTGTCACTGGACGGACGGGCTTTGTCACAGGTGAAAACCAACCAATACACCTCCAATGATCCGAATGCAGGGACGGAAAAAGTAACTTATCCGGGATATACCATGTGGAACCTGATCCTCACACAAAGAGTATGGAAGGGAATCAATGTGAATATGGCTGTCAACAACCTGTTCAACTATCGCCCCGATTATTATTACGCCAATTCGCCCTATACAACGGGAACCAACTTTTCCGTAGGGTTATCACTGGACATCGATCAGATGTTCAGAAAATAGCGGAAGAGGCTAAGTCAGCCGGTATTTCCGATCGTACGATCGGCATTTAGTAAGAACGAAATAAACCAAAGAACAAGAAGCAATATGAAAAAGAAACAAATCATCACAGCCTGTTGCGTGGCCGCTGCAATACTCGTCGGAGTATTTGTCTGGCGGACCTGTTTCAGTGCCACGAAGATTGCCTTTGTCAATTTCCAGACCATCAATCTGGGAAATATTTCAAAGGCGAACGACAACTCGTTTGTCAAACTAAGAGAAGTCTCTACGGATCACCTGGACGAACTGACGAACTACGATATGGTGTTCGTCAACGGTATGGGATTGCGCATCGTCGAAGAGCAGCGCCAACTGATACAACGGGCAGCCGACAAAGGCGTACCGGTGTACACCTCCATGGCAACCAACCCCGCAAACAATATCTGCAACCTCGATTCGGTACAGATGAAACAGATACGCCAATATCTTACCCATGCCGGAAAGGTAAACTACCGGAATCTGCTTTCGTATGTTCGCAAAGAGATTGACGGCAAGCTGATCTCGGCACCTGCACCGGAAGCACCGGTAGAGAAACCGACCGATCTTCTCTACCACGCCGGAGTGAAAAATCCGGATGACGAAATGGAATTCCTAAACGTGTCCGATTATGAAAAGTTTCTCCGCGAAAACGGACTCTATAAAGAGGGGGCACGCAAGATTGTGATCACCGGACAGATGGCGGATGCCACGGAACTGATTAAAGCACTCGAAGAGGCGGGACACAACGTGTATCCGGTTTCTTCTTTCACCCGGTTCATGGAGTTCGTCCGTGAAATCGGACCGGATGCCGTTATCAACATGGCACACGGACGCATGGGCGACGCCATGGTGGAATATCTGAAAGAGCACAACATTCCTCTCTTCGCCCCGCTCACCATCAACAGTCTGGTGGAAGACTGGGAAAACGACCCGATGGGTATGTCCGGCGGGTTTCTTTCGCAAAGCGTAGTGACACCGGAAATTGACGGTGCCATCCGCCCGTTCGCCCTCTTTGCCCAATACAAAGATGACGAAGGATTGCAACATTCATTTGCTGTTCCCGAACGGTTGGAAACGTTCGTAAGCACAGTGAACAACTACCTCTCCCTGAAAACAAAACCCAACAGCGAGAAGCACATAGTCATCGTCTACTATAAAGGTCCCGGACAGAATGCGCTGACAGCAAGCGGAATGGAAGTAGGCCCCTCGCTCTACAACCTGCTGTTGAGGATGAAGAAAGAAGGTTACCGGGTGGAAAACCTCCCTGCCAATGCCAAGGACCTGGAGAAAATGATCCAGGCACAGGGAGCCGTATTCGGCATGTATGCAGAGGGAGCTTTTGATGAATTTATGAAAACAGGGAATCCCGAACTGGTGACCAAAGAACAATACGAGAGCTGGGTAAAAGCATCGCTCCGTCCCGAAAAATACGCTGAAGTGGTAGCTGCCAACGGTGAGTTCCCCGGCCAATACATGACTACGTCCGACGGACGCTTAGGCATCGCACGGTTGCAGTTCGGCAACGTAGTACTGATGCCGCAGGTGGCAGCCGGCAGCGGAGACAATGCCTTCCAGGTGGTGCATGGCACCAATGCCGCACCTCCCCACACTTACATCGCTTCGTACCTCTGGATGCAGCATGGGTTCAAGGCAGATGCGATGATTCACTTCGGTACACACGGAAGCCTTGAGTTCACTCCACGGAAACAGGTAGCGCTGTGTAGCAACGACTGGCCCGACCGCCTTGTAGGAGCTCTTCCGCACCTTTATATATATTCTATCGGCAACGTGGGAGAAGGCATGATAGCCAAACGCCGTTCGTATGCTACCTTGCAATCTTACCTCACGCCTCCTTTCCTCGAAAGCAGTGTACGGGGCATCTACCGTGACCTGATGGAGAAAATCAAGATTTACAATAATGCCACCGGATCGAAAGAGAAGCAGTCGCTTGCCGTCAAAGCACTCACCGTGAAACTGGGCATTCACCGTGAACTGGGACTGGACAGCTTGCCGAACCGCCCATACAGCGAGGACGAAGTGGCACGTGTGGAGAACTTCGCCGAAGAACTGGCCACAGAAAAAATCACCGGACAGCTTTATACCATGGGGATTCCCTATGAACCGGAGCGTATCACCTCTTCCGTACTTGCCATGGCAACCGAGCCGATAGCTTACAGCCTCCTGTCACTCGACAAACAACGTGGCAAAGCGACAGCCGATGTAGAGAAGCACCGCTCCCTCTTTACGCAGCGTTACCTGAATCCGGCCCGTGCTTTGGTAGAAAAACTGATAAGCAACCCTGCACTGGCAACAGACGAACTGATCTGCCGTACAGCCGGTGTCAGCCCCGAAGAACTGGTGAAAGCACACGAAATAGAAGCTTCACGCAATGCTCCGAAAGGAATGATGGCGATGATGATGGCTGCCGCTACCAAAAACAAGGCAGAGGACAAGACCGGAAAGGCAACCCACA
The DNA here is from genome assembly GCF_018860125.1 of Bacteroides sp. HF-4919. NCBI lineage: Bacteria > Pseudomonadati > Bacteroidota > Bacteroidia > Bacteroidales > Bacteroidaceae > Bacteroides > Bacteroides sp. HF-4919. Next base: position 47,511 of record NZ_JAHKNF010000003.1, on the reverse strand, counting down.
AGATGCCGGAAGCCATGAAGGAGAAAATGAAAGAGATGGGTGCTCACATGGATTCGTCCAAGGCCATGGAAATGGCAAAGAAAATGGGTGCCAGTCCGGAAGCCCTGAAGAAGATGGAAGCAAAGATGAATCCTCAAAAAGTGGGAAAGAAACCTGCCCCAAAAGAATACAGCAAAGAGGAAATCAACTTCTCCCTTGCCCTGACGGAGGTGGAACGCACCATCCGAAACGTGGGTAACTATAAGACAGAGTTGGCCGACAGCCCCGAGAAAGAGCTCGCCAGCCTGGTCAATGCCCTGAATGGCGGATACACTGCGCCTTCACCCGGTGGTGATCCGATTGCGAACCCCAACACTCTGCCTACAGGACGCAATATGTACGCCATCAACGCAGAAGCCACTCCTTCGGAGTCGGCTTGGGAAAAGGGAGTGGCACTGGCCAAACAGACCATCGAAACTTACCAACGCCGTCATAACGACAGCATTCCCCGTAAAGTCAGCTACACACTCTGGTCTGCCGAATTCATTGAAACGGGAGGAGCTACCATCGCACAGGTATTGTATATGCTCGGTGTAGAGCCGGTTCGTGACGCCTTCGGGCGTGTCAGTGACTTGAAACTGATTCCATCGGCCGAATTGGGACGTCCCCGTATCGACGTAGTGGTACAGACATCGGGACAGCTCCGTGATATTGCAGCATCCCGCCTTTTCCTGATCAACCGTGCGGTAGAGATGGCCGCAGCTGCCAAAGACGACAAATATGAAAACCAGGTAGCGGCAAGCGTGGTAGAAGCCGAACGGGCACTGACCGAGAAAGGGGTAAGCCCGAAGGATGCCCGTGAGATGGCTGCTTTCCGTGTGTTCGGCGGTGCCAACGGAATGTACGGCACAGGTATCCAGGAGATGGTCGAATCCGGTGACCGCTGGGAAAATGAATCAGAGATAGCCGCCACTTACCTTAATAATATGGGTGCTTACTACGGTAGCGAAAAGAACTGGGAGGCCTTCCGGAAATATGCTTTTGAAGCCGCACTGACCCGTACGGATGTAGTGGTTCAGCCTCGTCAGAGCAATACATGGGGGGCACTGAGTCTCGACCACGTATACGAGTTTATGGGAGGCATGAACCTTGCCGTACGCAACGTGACCGGCAAGGACCCCGACGCTTACCTGAGCGATTATCGCAACCGTAACCACATGCGCATGCAAGAAGTCAAAGAGGCTGTCGGTGTAGAAAGCCGCACCACCATCCTCAACCCCGCTTACATTAAAGAGAAGATGAAAGGCGGTTCTTCCTCTGCCGCCGAGTTTGCCGAAACTGTAACCAATACATATGGCTGGAACGTGATGAAACCTGCCGCCATCGACAAAGAACTTTGGGACAACATTTACAATGTATACGTAAAAGACGAATACAATCTGAACGTGAAAGAGTTCTTCGAAACACAAAGTCCCGCCGCCCTTGAAGAGATGACTGCCGTCATGCTCGAAAGTGCCCGCAAAGGTCTGTGGAAAGCAAGCGCCGAGCAGGTTGCCGAACTGGCAAAACTCCATACCGAAACGGTAAACAAGTATCGTCCGTCGTGCTCGGGTTTTGTATGCGACAATGCCAAACTGCGCGAATACATCGCTTCCAAGTCGGATGCTCCGGCTGCCGCACAGTACAAGGAAAACATCACCAGGATACGTGAAGCAAAAGCTTCGGGCGATGCCAAAGGAATGGTGATGAAGAAAGAAGAGATAAACCGGACACCGGAAGAACAAAAGACAACCCTGAGCAACATTGCCGTGGGTGCAGCCGTAGTAGTGGTGATACTGGCACTCGTACTCTTTGTCCGCAAACGTCGTAAAACATCAGAATAATCAGGAGTATGGATACAGTCGTACTTGTATTAATGCTGTTAATAGCATTCAACTTTCTGCTGAAACAGACCTTCTGGAAAGCAGTGGCGGTAGGCATCATCGCTGCCGTTGCCGCCCTGTTTGCGGGACTGATGTGGCCGTATGCCATCGAGCAGTCGAAAACACAGATTGCCGACTGGCTGGGCAACACCGCCCTGATGCTGGACACTTCCGTTTTACTGACTATCGAGGTCAGCCTCCAGATGGCCTATGCCATGCTGGCGGTACACGTTGCCAGCGCCTATCCGGTAAAGCCCCGCACGCTGCTCACCTACCGATTCCTGAGATGGTTTCCGGGACTGCTTATCTTCCCGGTATTATTCAGCGGGCTGGTCTATCTTATCTTTGCTTTCCCGGGGACACCATTCACCACCGTGGCGTGGGGGTATGCCGCTTGTGTGTTAATAGCCATCCCCGTGGGACGCCGGATGCTGCTCTATCTCCTTCCGGAGAAAGAACTGCGGTTGGAACTCTTTTTCCTCACTAACGCATTGGTAGCCATCCTGGGGATTGTCGCTACCGTGAACGGACGGACTTCCGTAGCCGGAGTCAGTGAAGTAAATTGGGGAGCACTGGCCGGTGTCGGAGGAATAACCGTCATCGGCAGCGCCATCGGACTCGGATGGTGGAGACTGAAGAAAAAAAGTAATCAATCATAAAAACAACAGGTAAATCAACTTTTTAAAACTGATCGACAATGAATATCATATCAGACATTTTATATTGGATTTCTACAGGACTGCTCGTTCCTGTCATCGTATTGCTTATCGTATTATTCGGCCGTGCTCTTCTGCTGGTCGGCAGTTTCTACGGACAGTATCTCTCGATACGCAAGACGGAGACACTGCTCCGCAACGAACTGAACGCTCTCACCCCTGCCACTGTTACTGAACTGGCAGCCAAATTGCCGGAGAAGTCATCGTCGCTCGTCATATCCTATATCCACCAGGTGCTCGAAGCACACGATAGTCCGGCACAGGTACAACGCCTGCTCGCCAACTTCGAGATTGCAGCCGACAAAGATCTCGCCATTTCTAAAACACTGACCAAGCTCGGCCCTATCCTCGGACTGATGGGCACACTTATTCCGATGGGTCCCGCCCTTGCCGGACTGGCAAGCGGTGACATCGCTTCGATGGCCTATAACATGCAGATCGCTTTTGCCACTACCGTTGTCGGACTGGTAGCTGGAGCCGTAGGGTTCCTCACTCAACAGGTGAAACAGCGCTGGTATCTTCAGGATATGACCAATCTGGAGTTTCTTTCCGAATTGTTGAACGAAAAACGTGCGGCCCGATGAAACGAAACCTGCTCAGAAAAGAAGAAGATGCCGACCCGATCAGCGTCGTATCGAACCTGTTCGATGTAGCCATGGTATTTGCCGTAGCCTTGATGGTAGCTCTTGTCAGCCGCTACAACATGACCGAAGTGTTCTCTCAGGAAGACTACACCATGGTGAAAAACCCCGGAAAAGAGAATATGGAAATCATCACCAAAGAAGGACAGAAGATCAACCGTTATACTCCTTCGGAAGACCAGCAGAAAAGCGGCAAGAAGGGAAAGAAGGTAGGTATTGCCTATGAATTGGATAACGGGGAAATCATCTACGTCCCGGAAGAATAAGTACTCTCGACAGGACTGTCCCCCGAAAGTTGGCAAACAGCGTATAAAAGGGCATGTCAAGAGTCTGTTTCACCACAGATCAGCAAATCACCCAGAGATGCAGTTTACAGATAATCCAAGCAATAATCTTCTCTGTGTAGCCTGCTATTCTGTGGTGCACTGCTGATATACCCATCCGGCACTCTGCAGACGGGAATTTCAGTATCCGGTTGTCGGCCGGCAAACAAAAGACCTGAACCTTTTTGCCCTCAAACATTTAAGTCTTTTCAGTGAAACACTTAAGCATTCTCAGCGAAACGTTTAAGTCTTTTCAGAAAACGTTTAAGTCTTTTTCGGAAACTCTTAAATCTTTTTCTCCCCCCACGAATCAAAAGCCCAATGCTGTCTCACGGCTCTGAATAACAACCGGAAACAAACTTTCCGGGAATTCCGCCTTTATGCAAATATCATTTCCTTTCAATTGAAACAGATCAACAACTCTCCAAAAAGAAACCGGCTTCTCCTTTTGCCTGCAATTTTTTTGATTACCTTTGTCCCCCGAAAAGACGCAATTCACCCGTTAAAAAGGGTATCCCCCATCTAAGACCTAAACCGGAATCGAAGCACTATACAGACACATCAACCGCATTCCCTTCACCGGAAATGTAGAAAAGCAACATGTATGTATCACTGATTTAAGAAAGAGTAAAAAGATCAAAACCTTATGGACATCCACCAAGAATTAAAAGAACTATCTAAATTCCTGTCTGAATATTCCACCAGCCTGATGGCCGTAGGTGTACAGACATCACGCATCGTACGAAACACATCGCGAATTGCCGAGTCTTTCGGCTTTTTCTGTGACATGACCATCTTTCAGAAAACCATCATCATGACGTTACGCGACGCCGATAACTCACACTCGTACAGCACAGTAAACAAAATCAAACCCATGGGGCCGAATTTCGCCATCAACTCCGCCCTCAGCACCCTGAGCTGGGAAGCGTATGACGAGCATCTGTCTCTCACTGAACTCCAGCGACGTTATCACGAAATAGTCAGCAAGCCGCGCGAAAGCAAATGGCTCGTACTGATCCTCGTTGCTTTTGCCAATGCGTCATTCTGCCGCCTGTTCCAAGGCGACTTTATTTCTATGGGGATCGTATTCGCCGCCACCCTGGCAGGTTTCTTCGTCCGTACCGAACTAATGGGACGTCACTGGAATCATCTGGCAGTATTCATCATCTCTTCGTTCATCGCCTCGATGATCGGCAGCACAGGCTACCTGATGCACTGGGGAACCACTCCGGATATGGCTTTGGGTACCAGCGTCCTCTACCTGATCCCGGGTGTACCACTGATCAACTCCATCATGGACATCATCGACGGACATGTACTGGCGGGAACATCGAGATTTATTAATGCCTGTCTGCTTATCATTTGTATAGCAATCGGCCTTTCAATGACCCTTTTAATCACCGGAATCAGCACTTTATGATGAATATAGAATTTATAACCGCCATTATACTCGACGGCGCATTCGCCGCCATTGCCGCCATCGGATTTGCCATCATCTCCAATCCACCCCGAAAAGCCATATTGATCTCTGCTTTTCTGGCGGCCGTTGGGCACGGGTTACGCTACTTCCTGATGCATACGCATCTGTTCACGATGGACATCGCCACAGCCTCTTTCTTTGCTGCCGTCTCCATCGGTTTGTTAGCCATCCCCTTTGCCAAGGCAATCCATTGTCCGGCGGAGGTATTCTCGTTCCCGTCTCTCCTGCCGATGATTCCGGGAATGTTCGCTTATAAAAGTATCCTGGCACTGACAAAGTTTATGCAGACCAAGGATGAAACTGCCTCCTTGCAATATCTGGTAGATTTCTTCCACAATGGCAGTACCACTATCTTTGTGTTGTTTGCACTGGTTGTAGGAGCTGCCGTACCGGTATTTATCTTCCACCGCCAGTCATTCACAGCTACACGTTTACTGAAGAAGCTGGTGAAAAAGGGCTGACAGAAAGGCTCACCACAGATTACACGGATTCCCACAGATTAATGATTTATCTTATAGATAAGAACAATCAAAAATCTGTGGGAATCCGTGTAATCTGTGGTGAAAAAAACACCGGAAAACTTCACCTATTTCCTTGCTTCGGCAATGTAAGCCAAGGCTTCGGCACATTTCCCGGTGACATATCCCCAGTCTCCGGCCGTTACTTTATCTTTCGGGAACAATTTGGACCCCATGCCTACGCAGAACGCACCTGCCTTGAACCAAGACGTCAGATTCTCCCTCGTAGGTTCCACCCCACCGGTCACCATCAACTTGGACCATGGCATCGGAGCCATCAGGCCTTTTACAAAATTCGGACCATATACATCTCCCGGAAATATCTTACAAAGATCACAGCCGGCCTCCTGCGCAAAGCCCACTTCCGAAACCGAACCGCATCCCGGTGTATATGCAATCAGCCGGCGATTGCATATCTTAGCAATCTCCGGATTGAATAGCGGCCCTACCACGAAGTCAGCCCCCAACTGTATATATAAAGCCGCAGTAGCCGGATCGACTACAGAACCGACACCCATAGCCATTTCCGGACACTCACGGGCTGCAAACTTCACGATTCCGGCAAATACTTCCTGGGCAAAATCCCCCCGGTTTGTAAATTCAAAAGCACGGACGCCACCTTCATAACAGGCCTTTAGCACTTTCTTCGCCACTTCCACATCTTCGTGATAGAATACAGGAATCATGCCCGTTGTCCCCATCTTAGTCAGGACAGCCATTTTATCAAATTTAGCCATATCTATTTATTTACAATTGAATTTATCTTTGTACACGCCCACTCGCATCGCCTCCGGCCAGCGCCTCGACTTCTGCCACAGAAACCAGATTGAAGTCTCCGCTGACGGTATGCTTCAATGCCGATGCCGCCACGGCAAATTCAAGCGCTTCACCCTGTGTAGGCTTCGTAAGCAGACCATGGATAATGCCTCCGGAGAACGAATCCCCACCACCTACCCGGTCGACAATCGGATCGATGTCATAGTGCTTGGAAACGTAGAATTCCTTACCATTATAAATCATGGCCTTCCAGCCATTGTGTGATGCGGAGAAAGATTCACGCAGTGTCGAGATAACATAGCTGAATTCAAACTCTTCCGACATACGCCGGAAAATCTCCTTATACCCCTCGGCATCCGTATGTCCGCTTTCCACATCCGCGTCGGGCTTGAATCCCAGACAAAGCTCCGCATCTTCTTCATTACCGATGCAGACATCTACATACTTCATCAAAGGTTTCATCACGGATTGTGCCTTCTCCTTTGTCCACAGCTTCTTACGGAAATTCAGATCGACCGACACGGTCACCCCGTGACGCTTGGCAGCCTCACATGCCAAACGGGTCAATTCGGCTGCTTTGTCCGAAATGGCGGGAGTAATACCCGACCAATGAAACCAGTCGGCTCCCTCCATAATCCTGTCAAAATCGAAATCCGCCGCATCGGCTTCGGCAATGGCGGAATGCGCACGATCGTAAATCACCTTACTGGGACGCATGGCAACACCGGTTTCCAAATAATAGATGCCGACACGGTCGCCTCCCCTGGCAATATAATCTGTCATCACCCCATATTTGCGGAGTGCATTTACAGCCGACTGCCCTATTTCATGTTCAGGCAGCTTGGTTACAAAATAAGCATCATGGCCATAATTAGCGCAGCTCACAGCTACGTTAGCCTCACCCCCACCGTACACCACATCGAAAGAGTCCGATTGAACAAAACGAGTATTTCCCGGAGGAGATAACCTGAGCATGATTTCGCCTAACGTAACGACTTTCTTTCTCATAATTCTATATTTAGTTAGTTTTGAGTTTAATTTGTTTCTATTCTAAAACGATCGATCTTAATTGTTCAGTTACAATTTATTATTCGCCCCCCAATCTTCTCAATAACATACTGGATATATGAACAATAGCAATGTATAAAATAGACACCGGCAAAGTCCGTGTGCGGACACAAAGATACACAGATTTTCATGATTACAAAAATTATTATATATTTGTGTCCATAGAAATAAAACTATTATTGTGTCCGGGCACAAAACCCCGCATAAATAAAGAAGACGCATGAATAAATTGCCAGAAAGAATCAGAATCAAGGATATTGCCCGTTTGGCAAACGTATCTGTAGGAACTGTCGACCGCGTGCTCCACGGCCGTAGCGGAGTATCGGAAGCAAGCCGGAAACGGGTGGAAGAAATCCTGAAGCAACTGGACTACCAGCCCAATATGTATGCCAGTGCACTGGCCTCCAACAAGAAATACACTTTTGCCTGCCTGTTACCCAAGCATCTGGAAGGTGAATACTGGACAGACGTGCAGAAAGGTATCCGTGAAGCGGTTAGCACATATTCCGATTTCAATATCTCAGTGGACATCACTCACTACGATCCTTATGATTACAATTCGTTTGCAGCAACCAGCCGGGCTGTCATTGAAGAACGCCCGGACGGAGTGATGTTTGCTCCTACCATACCGCAATACACAAAAGAATTCACCGATGCACTGAACGGGTTGGGTATACCTTATATATATATCGATTCACAAATAAAAGATGTCCCTCCCCTCGCCTTCTTCGGTCAGAACTCCCACCAAAGCGGATACTTTGCGGCACGTATGCTGATGCTGCTTGCCGGAAACGACCGGGAGATCGTGATTTTCCGTAAGATACACGAAGGGGTGATCGGATCGAACCAGCAGGAAAACCGTGAAATCGGTTTCCGCCAATATATGCGGGAGCATCATCCCGACTGCAATATCCTTGAACTCGACCTGCACGCCGACCCGAACATTGAAGACAACCGTATGCTGGACGACTTCTTCAGCGAACATCCGAAAGTAAAGAACGGGATCACGTTCAATTCGAAAGTATACATCATCGGTGAATACTTGAAAATGCGTCGGAAAAACAATATCAACCTGATCGGTTACGACCTGCTCGAACGGAACGTGGCTTGCCTGAAGGAGGGCACCGTCTCTTTCCTGATTGCCCAGCAACCGGAATTGCAAGGATTCAACAGTATCAGGACTCTATGTGACCACCTGATATTCAAAAAGGAAGTGACATGCACCAACTACATGCCAATTGACCTTCTGACCAAAGAAAATATCGACTATTATAACTTTTCCCTCTTCAGATAAACCATATCCCGGAGCAAAATTCCATCTTCACAGATGGGATGATCATAATGGTCGGTAAAGAAATTCTCAACGCGGTGGGAAGGGACAAATCCGCAAGACTGATAGAACGAAAGTGAGTGTGGAGTATCGCCCGTCCCCACAAACATAACCGAGCATCTGTCCGAATAGTGACGGAACAAGAATTCAACCAGATATCTGCCGTAGCCCTTGCGCTGGCTCTCCGGATAAGTCGCGATATTCTTCAGTTCGTAAATACCTTCCCCCTCGTTGGTCACCACACAAGCCGCTCTGAGCTCTCCCCCGTCGTACAAGGTAAACATCTCCCCACGTTCCAGATAGCGGTCCACCATATCCTCCTGTTCGTCTGCCAGCAGGAGCAAATCGAGGAAACGCTTCTTGTCAGAAAACACTTGCTCTACCTTCATTTCCTTTCTCCTTCCCTGTGTTCAAGAATCACTGTCATGTGATCCAGTGCCCAGCCTACCAACGCCTCTACATGCGGAATCAGACTGCGTCCCGTCTCTGTCAGGCAATACTCCACTCGTGGGGGCACCTCCGCATACACCTTTCGTTGTACCAATCCGTCGGTTTCCAGTGTTCGAAGCGTGACAGTCAGCATCCGTTGCGAAATGTCATCAATCGTTTTATGAATGTCACTGAAGCGCATCGTTCCGTTCGCGTTCAGCGTTACCAATACCAGCATCGACCACTTGTCGCCCAGCCGGCACAGTACGTCCCTGATAGGACATGTCCCTGTAGGATGAAAATTTTTCATTTTTTAATCTTTTCTATTCCATTGAGTTCCAGCAATAGTTATCTCTATGTAAGTTCCTTATTCTGAAGTTCGTTCTTGTTTATCCGCACAGAGAAACATACATTTGCAAGCACAAAAGTAATAAACTTACGAAAGATAACTATTGTTTCACTTAATAATTTATGTTATGGCAAAGAAAGTTGCAGTATTAGCAGTCAATCCGGTCAACGGATTCGGTTTGTTCCAGTATCTGGAAAGTTTTTTCGAGAATGGTATTCCGTACAAAGTATTCGCGGTGTCAGATACCCGGGAGATCAAGACCAATTCCGGCATCACCCTGTTTGCCGATGACGTGATAGCCAATCTCAAAGGGCATGAAGACGAATTTGACGCACTTGTATTCGCTTGTGGCGACGCAGTGCCGGTATTCAAAGACAATGCAGGAAAGGCCTACAATGTAGACCTGATGGAAGTAATCAAAGCATTTGGCGAAAAAGGCAAACTTATGATCGGCCATTGTGCCGCCGCCATGATGTTCAATTTCACCGGAATCACCGCCGGAAAGAGGCTGGCCGTCCACCCGCTTGCCAAACCCGCTATACAGACGGGACAGGCGACTGACGGGAAATCGGAAATTGACGGTAACTTCTATACCGCACAAGATGAAAACACCCTTTGGACAATGATGCCTCAGCTGATTGAGGCTCTAAAGAAGTAACGCTGAACACCTCCGTTACAGCACTTATCACGACAGTGTGCCGGAAGCTATTCATAACGCCCCGTCTGCTTCCCGGCACACTTTGTGTTTTCCACCCTCACTCGATCTTCTGCCTCAACCTTTTCATATAATCAAGTAAAAACAGGTCATAATTCATTTATTATTAATACTTTTACAGTCGAATAAACAAAACATCGCCATCATTCAATAGAATTTTATGACTACTTCCTTTGGAGTAACATCCATTTTCTGTACCCCATTACTGAGAAAACTGTTGGTTCTTTTCACATGTTTCCTATCAGTAAGCCCTGTATCCGCCCAAAAAGAGGCAATGAATACCAAAGACTATATTCTGGTCATTAACACTTATACGGAAGCCTTCGCATGGAGCAACCGCCTGATCTTTACAGCAACCGAATTTGTCAAGGATGATCCTCACTTAGCCATTTATGCCGAACACATGAATCTCTTGATGATGGATAATGACAGTACACTGTGTGAATTCAAGACCAACCTGTTCGAGAAGTATGGTTCCCATTCCCCGCGCGCGCTATTATTGCTGGGTAATTCCACCTTGATGTTGCGGGACGACTTCAGAAAGGTATGGGGTGATGTCCCGATCATACTCTGCTCCGAAAAAGACTACATCGGTCCCAGAGAATATTATTTGAAGAAACACCCCGTCCCTCCGTCCGAACGAATCCCACTGACCGAACTGGCCCAACCCTATAACCTCGTCCTTCTTTACTCCAACCAATACATACGTGAAAACCTGGAGTTAATGTTTCATATCCTTCCCGATATGAAAAAGCTGATTTATGTAGGCGATCAGAGATTCGTCAATCAAACGAACAGTATAGAAATACAGGAAGTATTACAATCCAGCCATCCCGGGGTCCAATATACTTTTTTATCTCCTGAGAATATTCTGGAGACCAACCAACTGATCGACTCTCTCAACTTTGTCAATCCCCGGACCACCGGCATCCTGTTTTCTTCCTGGTTCTATAAGCGGAAGTTTGCGGGCAACACTTCACTGTCTATCGTATCACCCAAAATTGTTTCTACTGTTTCACCTCCCCTGTTTGCCCTCAGCACCATTGACGTAAAAGACAAAAGCAGCGGGATGACCGGAGGATATTCTTACAATCAGACAGAATTCGACAAGCGGCTTCTCGGTATATTTTCCGATGTACTGAATGGCAGGCAACCCCGCACCCTCCCTTACTATTATCCTCTGGACGGTATGCCCATCATCAATTATGAGACACTGATCCATAAAGGATTTTCTCCCGACTTATGTCCGGCCAACACGTATTTCATCAACAAACCGCGCACCTTCTGGGAACAATACAGCTACTTCCTTATAGGTACATGCATCTCCATCGTCCTGCTCGTCCTGTTTTTCCAGTACCGCATCCGCACACTGAACAGACTTAAGAAAACACAGTTGAAAGAGATAGAGACCATGACCAGCTATAAAAATCTGATCAACAACATGCCCATCCTCTATATGCAGGAGAAGCTGATAACAAACGAACAAGGCATAGGCACAGATTTGATCTACCTGAACGTAAACCCCCATTTCGAACAGAACTTTTTCCGCAGAGAAGATGCAGTAGGCAAGAAAGCAAGTGAGATGTTTCCCGAATCCCTCCCCGAGTTCCTGCACTTCATCCAGATGTCACTCAAGGAAAACCGGGTTGTTACTTTCCCATACTATTTCAGGAAAATCAATAAATTCTATGATATCGTCCTCAAAGGTACCCATCAGAATAACGTGGTTGATATTTTTTGTCTGGACAGTACCGAATTACACCTGGCACAACAAAAACTGACCGCCACCAACCACAAGCTGTCGATGGCATTGGATGTGGCAAATATCATTCCATGGAAATGGGATCTGCTCAGCAAAACCATCCTGTGTGACATCAACAAACCCATCGAACTCAGTTCACCCGGCAACAGCGTGAACGACGAGCAACTGGCCGTGCCGGACACGCAATACTTCTCAAAGATATTCAAAGAAGACCGCAAACGGGTGGAACAGGCATACAAAGACCTGATTGAAGGTCGCACGGACAAGGTAAAGGAGGAATACCGGGTTATCAACGTACAGAACCACACCCACAAAGTGGAATGGGTAGAAGCTCAGGCCGCCGTAGAATCCCGCGACGAAAACGGAAATCCTACCACGCTGGTAGGCTCTTCACTGGTCATTACCAAACGAAAAAAGATGGAGATGGAACTTACCACGGCCAAAGACCGCGCCGAAGAATCCAACCGCCTGAAATCGGCTTTCCTTGCCAACATGAGCCATGAAATCCGTACTCCGCTGAATGCCATCGTAGGCTTTTCGGGTATCTTGGCATCTACCGATGAGGAAGAAGAAAAACGGGAATACGTCAACATCATCGAAAATAACAACACCCTGCTCTTACAACTGATCAGCGACATCCTCGACCTGTCGAAAATAGAAGCCGGCACCCTTGAGTTCCAATACTCCAACGTCGAGCTGAATGCCGTAATGAAAGAGCTGGAAAGCACGTTGCAGCTCAAGATGAAATCCGAAGCTGTGAAATTGGAATTCGTACCTCCGGCAGACTGCTGCCTGGTTCATCTGGAAAAGAACCGTGTTTCCCAGCTGATCATCAATCTGGTGACCAATGCCATCAAGTTCACCGAGAAAGGGAGTATCCGCTTTGGTTACGAGCTTCGCGGAAAAGAGCTTTATTTCTACGTTGCCGACACCGGTTGCGGCATTGCCAAGGACGAGCAGGAAAGCATATTCGGCCGATTCGTCAAACTGAACAGTTTCGCACAAGGCACAGGGCTCGGACTATCCATCTGCCAGACACTGGTCAACCACATGGGCGGACACATCGGTGTGGAGTCTGAAAAAGGTAAAGGTTCCACATTCTGGTTTACCCTCCCTTACGAAGCCGCATCGACAGCTGAACCTGTCCGGAAAACAGTTATACAGCCCATTGCGGTAGAGAAAGACAAACTGACCATCCTGATTGCCGAAGACAACGAAAGCAACTTCAGGTTATTTGAGTCCATCCTCCGCCAGGATTACCGCCTGCTTCATGCCTGGGACGGCCGAGAAGCCATAGAAATATTCCGCAAAGAAGATCCGCAGATTATCCTGATGGATATCAACATGCCGGTCATGGACGGATATGAAGCCACTAAAGAGATCCGTAAATATTCGGCCAAAGTCCCTATCATCGCAGTTACGGCCTTTGCCTACGCTTCGGACGAACAGCGGGTGATGGAAAGCGGATTCGACGGATACATGCCCAAACCCATCAATGCGCGCCAGTTACAGGCACAGCTCAAAGAGATTATGCAGAAACGGATCATCCTGCTATAACAACAGGATGACCCGTTTTTAAGGTCTTTATTCGTGTTTACAGCCACTTCGTAAACCGCTTCACATACCATTGTTTAATAAGCTGCGTCAACACACAATAACTCAGCAGGATACCTGCCAACCAGGGGAAATAACTGAGCGGCAACGGCATCAACCCGATGGAAGCCCCAAACTGCGTGAAGGGAATGACGATTCCCAGAACCATGATGACGGACGTTAGTCCTAATACCGGCCAGGATGCCGTACTCTGAATAAACGGGATCTTGCGGGTACGGATCATATGTACAATCAACGTTTGCGACAGCAAGCCCTCTACAAACCAACCGGACTGAAAGAGAGTCTGATGTTCGGGAGAGTTGCAACCGAACACATACCACATGACCAGAAATAAGGCTATGTCGAAAATAGAACTGACCGGACCGATAAAAATCATAAAACGGCTCAGGTCGGATGCATCCCATTTGCGCGGCTTCATCAGGTACTCCGGGTCCATCCGGTCGAACGGAATGGTGGACTGCGACGTATCGTACAGCAGATTCTGAACAAGCAGATGGACAGGCAGCATAGGCAGGAAAGGCAGAAAGGCACTGGCAGCCAGCACGCTGAACATATTGCCAAAGTTAGAACTGGCAGTCATCTTGATGTACTTCATAATGTTGCCAAACGTTCTGCGGCCCTCTATCACTCCATCTTCAAGTACCATCAGATCCTTCTCCAGCAGAATGATGTCGGCACTCTCCTTGGCGATGTCCACAGCCGTATCCACAGATATACCCACATCGGACTGGCGCAGGGCGGAAGCATCATTGATGCCGTCACCCAGGAAGCCCACCGTATGTCCCAATTCCTGCAGCAAGGTGATGATACGGGTCTTCTGCATGGGAGCCAGCTTCGCAAACACGGTAGTCTGCCGTATTCTCAACTTCAGTTCTTCATCCGTCAGCCGCTCTATCTCCGTACCGTTCAGCGTACAGGCCGTATCGACTCCCACCTGACGGCAGATGGTACGTACAACCGCTTCGTTATCACCGGACAGCACTTTCACATCGACTCCATGGCTATGGAGCTGCCGGATGGCATTGGCTGCCGAAGGTTTGGGAGGGTCGAGAAAAGCGAGATAACCGATCAGCACCATTCCGGATTCGTCTTCGACAGAAAAATCATGTTCTTTTTCTACCCAACTCTTCTGTGCCACCGCCAGCACACGCATACCTTCTTTGTTCATCTGCTCACTGATGACAAAGGCTTTTCGCCGCAGCTCATCGGTCAACTCGTGAACGGTTTTGCCGAACTCTGCATGAGTGCAGATTGCAAGCATCTCCTCTACCGCTCCCTTGGTGATGATCTGACGCTTCCTCTGTTCGTCTTCCACCACCACGGACATACGTCGGCGGGTAAAGTCGAATGGGATTTCGTCTACCTTGGTATAAGCATCCCTGAGATAATCCAACTGTAACTCACGAACATGTGAAAGGATGGCACGATCCATCAGATTCTTCAGCCCCGTCTGGAAATAACTGTTGAAATAGGCATGACGGAGTACGCGGCACTCGTGATCCTCGCTCCCGTCAGCATTGATAAACTTTTCCAGCACAATGTGGTCGCGGGTCAGTGTCCCGGTCTTATCGGTGCAAAGAATGTCCATCGCCCCGAAATTCTGGATGGCGTTGAGGTTCTTGACAATGGTCTTTTTCTTAGCCATAGAGACAGCTCCTTTGCTCAGGTTAGCGGTGACAATCATCGGAAGCATCTCAGGAGTCAGTCCCACGGCTACGGAAATGGCAAAAATAAAGGCTTCGAACCAGTCGCCTTTCGTCACTCCGTTGATGAGAAACACCAGAGGCACCATCACCAGCATGAAACGGATCAGCAAAAGACTGACATTGCTGATTCCTTTATCGAATGCCGTCTGCGCACGTACGCCGACGATACTCCGGGCGATGGTGCCCAGATAGGTATCTCGCCCTGTACCGAAAACAATAGCACGTGCCGAACCGCTCACTACATTGGAGCCCATGAAGCAAATATCATCAAGCTCGACCACACTGCCGGAACGGTGACGATCCTCCGCCAATACGGCACACTTCTCTATGGCATCGGATTCTCCGGTCAACGAGGACTGGCTGACAAACAGGTCTTTCGACTCGATGACGCGGACATCGGCCGGAATCATATCTCCGGCAGCCAGACAGATGATGTCTCCCGGCACCAAATCTGTAATGTTGATCTCGTACGACTCCGGGGCACCGCTACGAATGACGGATGCGGTATTTTTCACCATCTTTTGCAAAGCATCCGAAGCCTTGCCGGAGCGCCACTCCTGCGAGAAGCGCAACACGACACTCAGCATCACCATACTTCCGATGACAAGGATACTGGTCCACTCCCGCTCTTCGGGCCGGGCCATCCAGACGTCGAGCACCAACGACACAAGCACAAGTGCCATCAGTACACCGATAAAGGGGTTGATAAAGGTTTTGCAAAACATCAGAAGCGGATTGGGGTGCGTCTCTTGCACAATTTTATTCTCACCGCAGCTTTTAAGCCGCTCTTCCGCATCCTCCTCCGAGAGTCCGTGGGGGGTAGTACAAAAATAGCCATACACCAACTTCAGCGGTTGGGTTGCTGCCAGAAATACCTTCTCGGTATTGAACTGCACAGTCTTGTCTGTTTGTTTCTTTCTAAAAATCATCATAGTACATTTTTTTTAGAGATACGGGGCCGCTCCCTATTGGAAGAATCCCATTCATTCATTTGCCTTTACAGTACAAAGGTAGGGAGCTCCCCGCAAAAGGGGCGTTAGAGAACGATTAGAGTACTATTAGAGTTTTATTAGAGTTTCTTCAGATATGAGGAATTTCCACCGTATAGACCGTACCTTCACCCGGCTGGCTATTGACGGTGATTTCACCCTTATGGGTATGTATGATCTTTTGAGTCAGCATCATCCCGATGCCGTTTCCACGGGCATAGTCTTTATTGCTTCCCCGATAGAAAGGAGAAAACAGGTGTTGCATGTCATCGGCATTCATACCGATACCCGTGTCCGAAAAGCGGATAACAGACTTTTGCTCCCAAAAGCTGATCTGAACGAAAGAAGTGTGATTGGCGGAGAACTTGCAATTGTTCTCCATCAGATTGACAAAAGCTGTTTTCAACAGGTAGCCGTTGCCCAACACCGTGAGGACGGAGTCGTCATCGGCTTCTTCGCCGAATATCAATTCGATGGTATAGTCGGGATTGGCTTTCATCACCATCTCACGGGCATCGAGCAGAAGCTCGTCCAGACGGATCTCTTCCAATTTGATCTGCTCGGGCAGATAATCGGCCTTGGCCAGATTGAGCAACCCTTCGGAAAGTTTCACCAACTTACGCGAATCGTCGAGCGCATTACCGATGGCACGGCGATATTCTTCGGAAGAACGCTCTTTCAGCAGAGCCAGTTCAAGTTCGGCAATCAGGGCAGCCATGGGAGTACGCAGTTCATGGGACACATTGCTGACGAACATTTTCTGAGAATCGAAAGACTGTTCCAGCCTTTCCAGCATCCGATTGAAGGTGGTGGCAAGTTCGCCCAATTCATCTTTTTCGTCCTTCACCGGCACACGCAGGTCGAGACGGGAAGCAGAAATAGCTTCCACCTCCCCGAGAATATCGGACACAGGAGCCAGGGCACTCCGCGAAAGCAGGTAACCGACTCCCGCCAAAAGAGCGATACCTAAAAAGAAAAGAACAATCAGCATGGTCTGCAAAGAGTGTTGCTTGGCATATCCGTAACCATCGAAAGCAGCCGCTGTGATGACATAAGGTTTACCATGGAACGTGTAAAGGAGCCCGATGACCTGATAGCCGTCCTGATAAAACTCGATAGATTTATTTTGCAAAATTCGGTCGATCATCTCAGGGGTCTCTTTCACCAGGTCGATCTGCTTGGCATCATGATAAAGCAAATGGAAAGTAGTATCGTAGATGGCTACCTCCACTTCATTGATAAATTCGCGGTTGTTGAGGTAAATGGACTGCATGGTCTTGGCATCCACCCGGTTGTCGAGGAAAAGGTTGGCTTTGGTGATGCCTTCCTTTTTCAGGTCACGGAAGAATTCATTGCTCCGGTTCCGCTCCGAAAACAGATAGATAGCAGCTACCAGCAACAGAAAAACGGCTGCCGTGAAACCGGTATAGCGGAGAGTGAGCCGGGTACCTATCTTCATAACTCCTGCCTGAATATAAAGCCCATACCGGGTTTGGTATGGATCAGTTTCACATCATAGTCCCGGTCTATCTTTTTGCGGAGATAGTTGATGTACACATCGATAAAGTTGGTGCCCGTATCGAAATGGGTATTCCACACCTTGTCGGCTATTTCAACACGGGTAAGTAACCGTTCGGGGTTCTCGGCCATATAAAGCAACAGGTTGTACTCTTTGGGAGAGAGTTTGATCTCCCTCTCCTGCCGATAGACGGTTTTTGTCTGCCGGTCGATGCGCAAGTCCGCATAGACGAGTTCCGTAAGTTGTGTTTCGGGTATACCGGGAAGTCGTCGTTTCAGCAATACCTTGATACGGGCATCGAGTTCGCGGAAATCGAAAGGTTTCACCATATAGTCGTCAGCCCCGGCATCGAAACCGTCGAGCTTATCATCCGTTGTGCCCAACGCTGTCAGCATCAGTACCGGAACCCGGTTATTGATGTTCCGTATCTCTTTACAGAGTTCGAAACCACTCATCTTCGGCAAGATTACATCGGAAATGACCATCTGAAACTCTCCGGCACGGAACAGGCGCAACCCCCAAGCTCCGTCGTAGGCAAGTTCCACCTGATAGCCGGACTCTTCGAGACCGCGCTTCAGCAGTTCCACCACACGCTGTTCATCTTCCACAACCAGTATCTTTATCATGATGCAATCCCTCCTTACCGTTAGTTATCAATTCACCGGGCACAAAGATAAACACATAATGATAAATCCTCAACAGTATCGGTGTTTATTTGCCTCTTCTCGTTCCGGCCGCATCCGATGCTTGGTTCATGCCTACAGTGAACTACCGGCTAACGGGGAGAATGACTTAACGGGTATTGCTGTCGATAATGGGTATTGTGACCTAAATCATTTCATCAAGAGTTTCAAACGCTTTACCGGAAAAACGCCGTTACAATATTACAAACAAAATACAGACACCGCCGGAAAATAAACAGGGTGTAGCCATCCGGTCCGGATAGCTACACCCCAAGGTACCTAAGGCTACACCCTCCCCCCGGTTGGGTGTAGCCCTATTGTTCCTGCACGGCATAAACCACTTCGTGCGCTTCTGTCAACCGGGGAACCTCCAGTTTATCCAACATCACATCCAGAACCGGCTCCGGCACTTTATATTCGCGTATGCCGTTTTGCCGCCGCCAGACGGAGTAAGGTTTCTCTATATAGACTATTTTCACCCGTGCCCCATAGGTGATGAACAAATCGACCAACTGGGCACGTCTTTGGCGGGTCACGTTGGTGGCATTCCAAATAAAGTCCTGTCCCTTCCGGAGGTAGCCCCGTGCCTGCTCTTTGGCCGTTTGTGCCACCCAGCCGTTAGCCGCTTTATCCGTGGGGCTGAGTTTATGTTCGCGTCGGATAGCATCCAGACTGACAACCGGCATATCGGCACATCGAGACTCTATATAATAGTCTTTCCCCATACCGGGCAGACCTGCAAGCAAAGTAACCTCACATCTGAAATCATCGTGGGGGACATAATCGATATAAGCCTGATTCGTATGAAAATAATGGAAGCGGGCCGTATCACCGGCAAATGCCCGGGCTTTCCCCCAGCATTGTTGTTCACGGCAAAACATTTCAAAGAATTCGGTAGCTTCCAGCAGTATTTCCCTGTCCGTGCAGATACGCCCGCAAATATCGGCCACAGCCAACTGTTTCAGTAACGAAGTGTTCAGCCTCAGCGAAGCTTCACAAGTACGTTTCAAGGGATCTTCCCGTTCCATCAGCCAGATAGGCAAACCATGATGGCGTACCAGAGAGGCAATATGCTCGCGGATACCGAAAGGCGTAGAAATATCCCTGTAAAGGATGGTGCGTACAGTAGCCTCCCCCCGCTTCGCATGATTTTTGGAGGTGATCTGCCCATTGCCTTCATCGACCGAAGTCGAACGCTTTTCTACATCGTGAAGCAAAGCGGCTGCCCAAAGGATCTCCCGGTCCTGCTCCGCAAGCCTCAGATAGGAAGGCTGTTGCTGCAATGCCTCGAGTACCATGCGGGTATGTACGGCTACACTTCCCTCGGCATGATGCAAAGCGTGCTGGGGAACCAGATCCATATCCCGCACCCAACTGAACTGCTGTACCAGTGAATCCCAATCTTTCCGTTCTGTCAATCTCCAAATCATTCGTTACCTCCTTTCTCTTGTTTCGACTCCCACACCAGGCGGGCACGCTTCCAATGCCGTGTCCAATGCTCGTCTGTCTGCACATGCCCCTGACGGACATACTTAAACACATTACGGGCAAAGTCTGCGGTAAGATACTCGCCGGCATTGCGGGTTACTACCCCTTCACGGGTACAGTCCATCCCTGTCAGCACATCACGCGATCCGAAGACACTTGGTTCCCCGGCCAGGCAGATGACATGTTGTTTCAGGGTTTCGGCTGTTAGTCCGTTTACCCGCTCCGTACACAATTCGGGTACAGTAGGCAAATCGAACAAAGCAGCATAAAACTTCACCTCTTCCCACGACAGCCATTTGTCGAGACAGCGGACTGCGAACACATAAAAATGTGTCTCCAGCCGCTTGTACTCGATGGAATGAACAGCATACAGATTCTCGCCGAAGAGTTCAATATCTCCCAGGTCATTCTTCAACAACTCCCAACGCTGACGCAACTGGCTCGTCCATGGTGAAGTGGTAGGAGCAGCATGCGAACGGGCAAAAACCCCGTATCTGCTTAAACAATTGTTCTCCCCATCCAGTTTTTCGGTATGGACCAGCGTGTTTATCTCCCGGATATCCTCCCAATAGGTATGATTGATTCGGTCGTCACTCGTCGTCCCGGGAGAGAACGGATAGTGGTAGGTACGACCATATTTTTCTGATAACATAGCTTTTTCTTTTAATCGTTAATACTCAAAACCGGAGCTCTTCTTGAATGACCTTCACCGGGTTTCCCCTTTGAAGGCTGTTGTGGTTACTCCAGTTAGCCTGTGCCTGAATCATTGCCTGCTCTACATTCCAAGCAGTCAGCTTGACCAGCAATCGTTCGGTGGCCAGTTTCTTATTCTGCCATTGTGAACGTTGGTCGGATGCCACTACACTGATTCCGCTGGGAATATGGACAGCTCTTACAGCAGATTCCGTCTTATTGACATGCTGTCCGCCGGGTCCGGAAGCCCGCAAAGTTTCATAACGGATTTCATTTTCGGTTGCCTCACGGCTTTCGGACAGCAAGAAGGTCTGCACACCGACAAACCAATTTTTGCGTCTGTGATGAATCCGGTACGGGCTACGGGCAATCCACAACACGGTTCCCTCCCACTCTTCCACCAGTGTATCGCAACCTGCACCTTCAAGTGCAATGACTGCCGACAACAATGTACGGTTGGCAGGACCGGCTTCTTTTTCCACTATTTCCACTTTCAGTTTCCGGGTCTGGGCTTGTTTTAATATTCTCTCAAGCACTAATGCCACTACACGGCAACACTCCACGGGACCACGTCCCGAAGTGATTTGTAAATACGTCTTTTCCATCATTCTACTCTTTATTCATTCGTACGATACAGGGCATAAAGGTACCTTGAATTTCCACCAATGCCTCCTGAGTCTGCATCACCCGGTCAATGTCTTTGTAAGCCAACGGCATTTCTTCGACACTACCGCCAATCAGTGTCACGCCGGCCTGCGAAAGATACTTCTTCAGTGCTGACTGAGTAAAACTGTCTTTCGCCTTTTGGCGGGACATGGCACGTCCTGCTCCATGAGAAGCGGAACAAAGGGCTTCACCCACTCCTTTTCCACATACCAGATAACCGGGGGTGGCCATACTTCCGGGAATCAGTCCCGGAAGGCCCTTCTGAGCCGGAGTTGCTCCTTTACGGTGTACAATGGCAGTTTGTCCGGAAGCAAGTTCCTCCTTCCATGCAAAGTTATGATGGTTGTTCACATTGGCCAGAGGTTTCAGTCCCAGAGCTTTGGCCAGATTCAGATGAATCCGTTCATGGCAGGCACGGGCATAATCGCCTGCCAGATTCATACTAAGCCAGTATTCCTGCCCCTCTTCCGTATCCAATCCCAACCAAGCAAAGTGCTGAGCCTCGCGGGGCAAGCAACAGATGTCACGGGCCAGCAGACTGTAATGTTTGGCAATGGCAGCACCCAGCCCCCGTGAACCGGAATGGGAAAGCAAAGCCGCATAACTACCCTCCGGAACTCCTAAGACATTGTCCGCCTGCAAGCTGATCCTGCCAAACTCCACAAAATGATTTCCACCACCGGAACTTCCCAGTTGTCGCACCGCTTTGCCATGCAGCCCTCTCAGCAATTCAGTCATTCGGAACTCTTCCCGGTCAAGTACCTCGTGTTCCTGAACAAAAGGCAACCCGCCATCCATGCCGAAATGAGTGAATTCTTTCAGCGCTTCTTTCATCTGATGCGAATAACGACTTAGAAAGTCTTCCCCGGCATCAAACAGGGTAAGATTCATCCGGCAACCTATATCAACTCCCACCGCATACGGAATGACTGCATTATCCGTAGCCAATACTCCTCCTATGGGTAATCCGTAACCGGCATGTGCATCGGGCATCAACGCTCCGGCAAGAGTGACCGGAAGGCGCATAGCCAGATTCATCTGTTGTTTGGCCAATGTTTCAATATGCTTGCTTCCGTATGTTTTATAAGCCAAAGGCTCGTCGAGTAAATCATACGACGTAAAACTTTTTTCGACTAAAGTAGGAGAAAGTTGTTCGGCCAGTTTACTCCATACTTCGTTGTTTTTATATATTTCGGGATTTCCGAGTACATCGCCCAGAATAGCTAATATCCGCTCTTTTGTCTCGTGTTTACAATACTTGTTGACGAGGGCAACGGCCAGACTACGGGCCACGTTGTCTCTATATCCCAGTTTGCTTAAATCTTTCAAACGTATTCCCATACTGTTTTTCTTTCGCATACAATACCGGCTACCTGCCATGGGCAGGCAACAGGCAATATGCGGGATACCAATACTTTAGAAAAGGATATAACACATCCTGTTCACAGCATTGAAGTGAATAATAAATAAATTAAACGTGATTGTGGAACTAATCAACCTGCATCGCCAGCAGCAGAATTGCGATGCGTATAAAAAAACAAAGTTGCAAAGCCCCATCCTCCCGACGGGTCAACTCAGTTCCAAGTTTGAAGATATTATTTCTCTGACATAATTAAAACCCTTTCCGATTATTTAAAGGGTGAATACTCTGTTTATCGGCGGCAAAAGTAATAGTTCTTTTTATTCCCGCAAAACAAAAAGACATTTTTTTTCAGAAACAGTACCCATATTCATGAAAAAGCGGCACGAATCACTTCGCACCGCCCCTGTTGCTAACTCGCACCAAAGCTTCCCGCCTCACAGCGTTCTTCTCCGGAAATTTTTAAATGCATGAAGCGGTTAGCGTTAATCTTTATATTGTCGGTGCAAAATTACCGTTTTTCTCCCTATCATTCACTATCTTTGCACCTCAAAATTTTAAGAATCATTCAATGATAAACGAAGAAAAGATACATAAAAGCACTTCAGGCTGGTGGGCACTCAGCCCTTTATTCGTGTTCTTGTGCCTCTATCTGGTCACCTCCATCCTGGTGAACGATTTCTACAAAGTTCCTATAACGGTGGCCTTCCTCATCTCGTCGTGCTATGCCATCGCCATCACACGGGGACTGAATCTGGAACAACGCGTCTATCAGTTCTCGGTAGGAGCTTCCAATAAAAATATCATGCTGATGGTGTGGATATTCATTCTGGCAGGAGCCTTTGCGCAGAGTGCCAAGCAGATGGGAGCCATCGATGCCACTGTAAACCTCACACTCCATATTCTGCCGGATAACCTTTTATTGGCAGGCATTTTTCTGGCTTCCTGCTTCATCTCCTTATCTATCGGTACCAGCGTGGGAACTATCGTGGCACTGACTCCCGTTGCCATCGGACTGGCGGAAAAAACCGGCATAGACCTGCCGTTTATGGTAGCGGTGGTAGTGGGCGGATCATTCTTCGGAGATAATCTTTCGTTCATCTCCGACACAACCATTGCCTCGACCAAGACACAGGAATGCGTGATGCGTGATAAGTTCCGGGTAAACTCCATGATCGTAGTGCCTGCCGCACTGGTGGTATTAGGTATCTATATCTTTCAGGGACTTTCGGTAGCTGCTCCGCCACAGGTACAGGAGATCGAATGGGTGAAAGTGATTCCTTACCTTATCGTATTGGGAACGGCCATAGCCGGAATGAACGTAATGTTGGTCTTGATAATAGGTATCTTCACCAGTGGTGTAATCGGCATCGCTACAGGCAGCCTCGGATTCTTCGATTGGTTCGGAGCTATGGGAACGGGCATTACCGGAATGGGTGAACTGATCATCATCACTCTGCTGGCGGGCGGAATGCTTGAAACCATCCGCTACAACGGAGGAATAGATTTCATTATTAATAAACTGACCCGGCATGTAAACGGAAAACGGGGAGCAGAACTCAGCATTGCCGCACTGGTGAGCATTGCCAACCTCTGCACGGCTAACAATACGATCGCTATCATCACTACCGGACCGATTGCTAAAGATATCGCGAAGAAGTTTCATCTGGACCGAAGAAAGACAGCGAGTATCCTCGATACTTTCTCGTGCCTGATACAGGGGATCATCCCTTACGGAGCACAAATGCTGATTGCTGCCGGACTGGCACAGATCTCTCCGCTCAGTATCATCGGAAACCTGTATTATCCGTTTACAATGGGTATCTGTGCGCTGCTGGCCATTCTATTCCGTTATCCGAGGAGGTATTCCTGAATAGCGGACGGCTTACTTCCGGATATTCTGTAAATAGGCCTCGAGCGATTCATCTTTGCCCAATCCTAACTTCTTGCGGATACGGCTTCGTCCGGAATTGACACTGGCACGCGAAATGCCTAAAGCAAGGGCTATCTCGTCGGTGCTCTGATTCAGCAAAATCAGCATACAAAGCAGTTCGTCGTTACGGGTCAGTTCGGGGCATTGGCAGCGCAAAGCGGGCAAATAATGGGGATAGAGTGCGGCAAACGAAAAGCTCAGAATGGGGTTATTATTATAAAAAAGAACAGGAAGTCTTTGTCAATCAAAACAAAACCCCTATCTTTGCACCCGCTATTACGAGTTAATAGCATTAATTCAAATCATTCATTAAAAACATTTATTTAAAATGGCAACAAGAATTAGATTGCAAAGACATGGACGTAAAAGCTACGCTTTCTACTCTATCGTTATTGCAGACAGCAGAGCACCACGTGATGGTAAATTTACAGAGAAGATTGGTACTTACAACCCTAACACCAATCCTGCTACAGTAGATTTGAATTTCGAACGTGCTTTGCACTGGGTACTGGTAGGTGCACAACCTTCAGACACAGTTCGCAACATCCTTTCTCGTGAAGGCGTTTACATGAAGAAACACCTCCTTGGCGGTGTAGCTAAAGGTGCTTTCGGTGAAGCTGAAGCTGAAGCTAAATTCGAAGCTTGGAAGAACAACAAACAGTCTGGTCTGGCTGCTTTGAAAGCTAAAGAAGATGAAGCTAAAAAGGCTGACGAAAAAGCACGTCTGGAAGCTGAAAAGAAAGTAAACGAAGCAAAAGCAAAAGCATTGGCTGAAAAGAAAGCTGCTGAAGAAGCTGCTAAGGCTGCTGCTGAAGCTCCCGCAGAAGAAGCTGCTCCGGCAGAAGAAGCTGCAACTGAAGCTGCTGCTGAATAATAATCGGCAGTATCTATCATTAGTAAATAGGATTAAAACGATAAAATCCTCTCCGGTCCTGCCGGGGAGGATTTTTTATTAAGGTCATTCGGCACCGGATTCACCACAGAAGACACAGAGGGTTGCCTCAAAAGTTCTTTTCACTACAGATTATCAATAGTGATAATCAATGACTTAAAATTCAATGTGTGTTACTCTGTATCTCCTTTGGTGAATTTCAGCACATCCTCGCATTAAAAACACTGCCTTTTATTTCAGCACAACATAACGCAAAAAAACCACCTGATCTCCCGTTTTAACCGTTCCTTCTTTCAAAGCTTTCTCGTCTACACGGAAGGTTTTGAGGTATTTCTTCAGACTTTTGGTCACCGTGTAGGGTTGTTCTTTTTCATATCCCAGAATCGTTATACTACCGTCTTCGTTGATCGTGACTTTACATTTAATATTAAAAGTCAACCCGCGCAATTTCTTGGCTTCCGCTTTGTTTATCCAGAAAATATAGGTTGCCTTTCCGATATCATTCTTCTTTTCGACCTTCTTCTCTTTAGAGTACTCATCGTATACTTTAAACGAAGGTTCACTTTTGCTGGCACCATCTCCACACGAAGTGCAGGCCAACAGAACCGACAACAAGATTCCAAATACTTTTTTCATTATTGAGCTC
Organism: Bacteroides sp. HF-4919; assembly: GCF_018860125.1. NCBI lineage: Bacteria > Pseudomonadati > Bacteroidota > Bacteroidia > Bacteroidales > Bacteroidaceae > Bacteroides > Bacteroides sp. HF-4919. Next base: position 21,313 of record NZ_JAHKNF010000003.1, on the reverse strand, counting down.
CTTTCTGCTTAGCGTATATTACATAACTATTATCTTCTTCTCCTATCGACTGACCAAACTCCCGCAGGGCATTCGCACTCTCCCCGGCCATACCGCTCAGATAGGCTTCGATCTCTGCTTTCAGCGATCCAGGCTCCACGAGCCGTATATACTGCCTGTCGTAAAAAGCCCAGGGTGTCCATAACCGATCCGGCATACCTCCCATAAAATCATTCACTATACGGAAAAAGGTTCCGCGCAACGATTTCTTATCTACTACAAAGTACGAAGTATCCTGAGATTCCCACAGTCCGTCACCTACCTGCTTATCTACCGCTAACTTTCCGATATAAACCCGGGGTAACTCGTAATACATCGTCATCGAACGTTTCCGATTTCCGATATCGAGCGTAAAGTGGGGCTTCAGCCTGCTCTCCGAACGTATATAATGATAAAGTGTATCAGGGCGTAACTCCCAGAAGGTCGATATATAGAGATCGACTGCTTCCGTATTGGCCCCATACGCGATATCATTACTATAATCGGGAACAACAAACAGATGCTTAGGTGTGGGAACAGAGTCCAACAGATTTCCTTCAAAATCCTGTGTCCATGCAACCAAAGGGTATCCGGTAAAAGGAAGTGCCCCCACTGTAATCTCTCGTTTGTCCGTATCGATCCGGAACATGGCTTTGGAGACAAGCCGATACAACGGAATGGATGGCAGCGGTTTCCCTTTCAAGTCGTAAACATAGATAACATTACTGTTAGCAAAAGGGATCAGATAAATGCAATTATGTTTTTCATCAATCCGGGCTTTATATATAGAACGATACTCTCCCGGTCCCTGCCCGATAGCGCCTATATCGGTAATGAACTTTCCCTTTTTATTAAACAACCGGCAGGGATGAAGTGTATAAACAGAACCGTAAACGAGAATGTAGTTTTCGGAGACACATAGATTGCTTACCCCTACCATCGCTTCATCGCGGTTATCCAACTTGATGATCCGAAAGTCCTCTACAAAGAAGCTGAGCGGTAAGTCAATCGTATCTTTCAGTGCATTTAGATCACATACCACAACAGAATCCTGACCGGTCCACTGACGGGAAGCCACAACCGGCCATTGCTCCGATAAGTCCTTCTCTTCTATCTTCGGAACAGCCGAACAAGAAGAGACTAAAAAGACTCCCCCCAGAATTGAACTCAAGAAAAGTAATTTCCCGGAATTTTTCATATACCCTCCTTTTCTATAAATACAAAGATAAAAATAAAAACGAATATCTTACGAATACTCCGTAGTTTTTTTTATTCATTCCGGAGTTTGTCTATATAAATAGGGCACGCTACAGAAGGCACAGAGTTTTAATCCTTTGCTTATAAGTACGCCTGAAAGAAATATTTTTCATTGTACCCTCCGCACACTCTGTGGCGAAAGTACACAAAATTATACACCCGCCGGACACCACATAAAAAAAGATGCCCGGGATAAATCCCGGACATCTCTCCTTCAAGTCTGTTTGGACAGACTGGTAATCTCTTTTGATTAATATCTGTCACGACCGCCGCCATAGCCGCCGCCACGATTACCACCACCGTAACCGCCACCACGGTTGTTACCGTAGCCACCACGACTACCACCACCGTAATTGTTATTACGACGCGGTCCTTCTTCTCTCGGACGTGCAACTGATACAGAAAGTGTTTTTCCGTCTATTTCTTTTTCGTTCAGTGCTGCGATGGCAGCATTTCCCTCTTCGTCATTCGGCATTTCTACGAAACCGAATCCTTTAGAACGGCCAGTCTCTCTGTCCATGACAATTTTGGCTGAAATAACTTCTCCAAACTCTTCGAATAATTCTCCTAAATCGGCGTTGCTAAGATTATAGCTGATGCCTGCAATAAAAATGTTCATTGAAAAAAAATAATTAATACAATTAATAAAATTTGTTATGTTAGAGAAGTCTTAATAAGGAGATAAATTACTCTACAAGTACCTTGGAAATAAAACACATCCTATCAGAAATCTTTAATACGCGGTAAATATAGACATTTACAATAGATTGAGAAACAAAATCATCATTTTCTTTTATTTTTTTATCAAAATTCAGATTTCAACGTTACTTTAATCTCATCTTTGCTTCCTCCGTCTGCGGCTCCGGCGTCTCTGCATCTTCTCACGTTTATAGCGCTGTACCCGTTTATAAATCATCCAGCCACTCATTAGTCCCACTACCACAAAAATCAGAATAGTAATGCCCACTCCGAGATTGTCGCCTTTTATGCGTGACCAAATTTCAAGAACTTCTTTCGTCTTATCACCAAAATCACGAATCATGGCACAACGCTCCACCACTTCACGATCCGGATACTGAATCTTGTCAATCTGCAGGCTGTCGGCACCCGGTCCGAAGAAATAGCTCAGATCGGAATAATATGTAAGAGTTGTGTCCACTTTCGCTTCCATAATCTCGGGCGAAGCCACAGCACTTACGTAACCGCTCGCTTCCATATTCCGCAAGGCAATATCGGGGCGGCACATGAAGTTGATGAAGTAGCTGGCAGCTTTCGGGTTACCGGCATACTTAGGAATCACCCACCCGTCATACCAGATGTTGCTTCCTTCACGGGGTACGGCATAATCCAGCTCCACTCCTACCGCATCCGCTTCCTCGATGGCCCACTTGGCATCTCCGCTCCAGGTCATGTTGAGCCATGCTTTATTTTTAGTCATCATCTCTTTGCCAAAGTCTGCCTCCCAACCGGCTATATTGGGCTTCATTGCTTTGAGATATTTCTCGGCAATCTCCATCGCACGGGGAGAATAGTCGTTCATCAGATCTTCGACCGTCACCTTACCATCGGCGAGTTCACGGGCATGGGCGTAAATGATGGCAGTTCCGTATGCATCCCGGTAACTGTCTTTCATCAGTATCTTACCGGCATATTTCCGGTCCCAAAGACAATTCCAGCTTTCGGCATCGGCTTCGGGCACAAAAGCTTTATTATACAATATCCCGGCGGTTCCCCACATATAGCATACCGCATAATGACTGGCGATCCGCCCCGGCTGACTCAGTTTATCAATCTGTTCACGGATATAAGGCGATATGTCATTCATGTAATCGGGCGAATGGGGAAAAACAGTGTCGATGGGCAACAGCAGGTTTTTCTTTAACATCCGCTCGATGATGTATTCCGAAGGACATACCACATCGAAATCTTCGTGTCCCTTCTCAATCTTGGTGAGCATGATTTCGTTAATATCAAAGGTTTGATAAACGATGCGGATATCCTCACCCGTCTGCTCCTTATAATATGCCTGAAAGTCTTCGAGCACCCCATCACCGATATAATCGGCCCAATTATAGATTTTCAATACCTTCTCGCGAGGTTCACCGGAGTTGTAACAACCGGAAAACAAAAGTGACATCGCCAGGGAAAGGGTTATTAATAGTTTGTTCATTAGCACTTTATACAGTTTCTTGATTCTCGTAAATTCTCTTCTTTTTCGATTTAAAACAAAAAGGCCATCACTTTTTCTCCTTACCCGCACGCCGGTTAATGACAATCAGCAATGCCAGCACCACCACGAAGATAATCGTCGAAAGGGGACGCAGCTCCGGAGTAAGCCCTCCCTTGCGGGCATCGGCATAAATATAGGTGGAAAGTGTCTCAAGTCCTTCGTTACCGATCGTAAATACCGTTACCGCAAAATCATCGATAGAAAGTGTCAGCGCAAGCATGAAGCCGCTAATCATTCCCGGACGAATCTCCGGGATAATCACTTTGCGAAGTGCCTGCATCGGGGTTGCTCCCAGATCGAGGGCAGCTTCGTAAATATTAGGATTCATCTGCTTGAGGCGGGGCAACACGCTGAGCACCACATATGGAGTACAGAATGTGATGTGCGCCAATACCACGGTCGTATATCCCTGAGATATACCGAGCGAAACAAACAGCAGGAACAGGGAAATACCGGTAATAATATCACCATTCAGAATAGGGATACTGTTCACAAAACTGATGGCCTTCCGCGAACGTGCCTTCAGGTTGAAGATGCCGATAGCCGTGATGCTGCCCAACAAAGTGGAAGCCGTAGCCGCTATCAAAGCAATGGTCACGGTATTGATCAACGCATTCATCAGCGAATGGTGCGTGCCGGTAGTAAACAGTGACGAATACAGTTTCGTGGAGAATCCGGTCCAGTTGCCCAACACCTTTGCTTCGGTGAAAGAGTAGATCATAATAATCACGATAGGCGAATAGAGCAGCAAAAGGAGTATCCACAAATAGGTCTGGGCAAAAATCTTCTTTACCATAGCCCACCTCCTTCGTTCGTATTATCTTTGTCGTCGGTGCTGAACAGAGAAGTCGCCGCAATCAGCAACAACATGATCAGTGACAGGGCCGCTCCATAATTCCACATACTATTATTGATATTCTCCTGGATAGTGGTACCAAACAGTTTGATGTTGTTCATCGTCAACAACTCTGCAATGGCAAAAGTTGAGATAGTGGGCATAAAAACCATCATGATGCCACTCATCACTCCCGGCATGGAAAGCGGAAGCACCGCCTTGAAAAACACCTGGACGGGATTGGCACCCAAGTCCTGCGCAGCCTCGATGTAACTGTGATCCATCTTTTGCAGGGTGTTGTAGATAGGGTAAATCATGAAAGGTATAAAGTTATAGACCATACCGAATATCAAAGCTCCCTCACCCAACGGGACACTGAAGAAGTCGAACAGGGCTACTGTTGCCAACGTACGCACCAAGATGTTGACCCACATGGGAAGAATAAACAATACGACCATCGTTTTCGAGCGGTTCAGCTTTGCGTTGCTTAGTATCCAGGCTGCCGGGTAGCCCAGCAGGATACAGACGATAGTGGTAATGATGGCAATACCGATGGAATAAACAAAGGTATTGATAGCCTCGTGATGCTGAAAAAACTTCGCAAAGTTTTCCAATGTCAGATGTCCGCTGTCATCGGTGAAAGCATAGACCACAATAAGGAGTAGCGGAATAACGACGAAGATCGCCGAAAAGATAATGTAAGGGAGCGTCCAACTCTTACGTGATGAAAAAAAGACCGATAATCTTTTCACTCTTAACTCTTATTTTATTAGTTCTTAATTACTCTGATACCGTCCGGGGGGATGGTGATACCTACACGGTCTCCATCGTCCCATACGTCGTTCGTATCTACAAATACATTCTCGTCCCAATCCGAAAGCACAGTCAGATGATAGTGGTCGCCTTTATAAAGGATGAACTTCACCTCTCCGGTCAGCGTACCGTCTTCTTCGTTATCCTGAAGAATCACTTTGTCGAAACCGACTTTCACTTTCACTTCGCTGCCGGCATCAATTCCGGTAACAGGAGCACACTCGAAGTTACAACCCAGAAACTCCACATGGGTTTCGTCAATCAGCTTGCCTTCGAAGGTATTGCACACGCGCTCTTTCTTCATTATATGAATATCAAACGGTTTCACCAACAGCCCAACGAGGGCACCGACCTCAAAATGATGATAGTCCTGTACCAGAAATTCATAGCCGTTGCAAAGGACGGTCATTTCATAATGTACCCCCTTGAAGACGGACGACTGCACCACGCCGGCCAGTTGTGCCGCTTCCGAAACCGGAAATATATAAAGATCCTCCGGACGGATCACTACGTCTACGGGCATGTTTTCGCCGAACCCTTCGTCCACACATTCGAACTCGGTATTGCAGAAACGTACCAGTTTGTCGTGTATCATCACACCGTTCAGGATATTACTTTCCCCGATAAAATCGGCCACAAACGAATTGGTAGGTTCATTGTAAATATCAATGGGAGTGCCGATCTGCTGGATTCGTCCTTCGCTCATGACGACAATCGTATCGCTCAGCGTCAATGCTTCCTCCTGATCGTGGGTGACATATACAAAAGTGATCCCTAATGATTTGTGCATCTCCTTCAGTTCCATCTGCATGTCTTTGCGCATCTTCAGGTCGAGAGCTGCCAACGGTTCGTCGAGCAGCAGCACTTCCGGTTCGTTGACTATGGCACGGGCGATAGCCACACGTTGCTGTTGTCCGCCGGACAGCGAATCTACGTCACGGTATTCATAGTCCGTCATCCCCACCATCTTCAAAGCGGCCTTTACCTTCTTCTCAATGGTCTGCTTCGGCATCTTTTTCAGCTTCAGCCCGAAAGCAATATTATCATATACATTCAGATGCGGAAACAAAGCGTACTTCTGAAACACCGTGTTTACCGGACGTTTGTGCGGAGGAGTCTGCGTGATTTCCTTCCCCGATATTTTAATTTCGCCTTCCGAAGCAGTCTGGAAGCCGGCAATAAGGCGTAACAAAGTAGTCTTACCACAACCCGAAGGACCCAGGATAGTGACGAACTCACCTTTTTTTACATTCAGGGTCACATGATCCAGGGCAGTCTTCTCTCCGAAGAATTTAGACACACCGTTCACCTCAATAATGGATTTGCTTTCTTGCATATTCATACTAATTTGGGGTGCAAAGGTACACATTTATCCGATTCGTACATACATGTTAATCTAATATAACAGAGAAATTCTATTCCGAATAAAAAAAACGGCTATCTTTGCATAAATATTTATTCATAAAACATACTAAAGCAATGAAAAAGTTAACTTATCTGGCTGTTGCAGCGGTTGCTCTGGGAGTAGCATCTTGTAATAACAGCAAACCCGGTTATGTGATAACAGGTACTGTGGAAGGCGCTTCCGACGGCGATACCGTATTTATTCAGGAACGTGTAAGCAGACAGTTCAACAAACTGGATACAGCCATCATCGCTAACGGAACATTTACATTCGAAGGCGTACAGGATTCCGCAGTGAACCGTTACATCACTTACTCTAAAAACGGTGACGGAGCATATGTAGATTTCTTCCTCGAAAACGGTAAAATCAACGTAAATCTGTCTAAAGATAATAAGTCGGCAACCGGTACTCCGAACAATGACGCTTATCAGGAGATACGGAACAAGACCAATGTGATCGATCAGAAACAGGCAGCCATCTACCAGGCTATGGGCGACAGCACACTGACCGATGATCAGAAGTTGGCAAAACAAAAAGAATACTCACAGCTGGAAGAGGCATACAGCCAGGCTATCAAAGAAGGTGTACAGAAAAACATCACCAACCCGGTGGGTATCATGTTGTTCAAACAAAGTTTCTATGAAAACTCTACCGAAGAGAATGATGCTTTGCTGAAACAAATACCTGCCAACTATCAGAATGACGAACTGATTATGAAAATCAAAGAAGTTACCGAAAAGCAGAAAGCGACTGCTGCCGGTCAGAAATTTATCGACTTCGAGATGCTGACACCCGACGGAAAACCGGTAAAACTGTCCGACTATGTAGGAAAAGGCAAAGTGGTATTGGTTGACTTCTGGGCAAGTTGGTGTGGTCCTTGCCGCCGCGAAATGCCGAACATCGTAGAGGCTTACGCTAAGTACAAAGGCAAGAACTTCGAAATTGTAGGCGTGTCTCTCGATCAGGATGCCGATAAATGGAAAGATGCCATCAAGAAGCTAAACATCACCTGGCCTCAGATGTCCGACCTGAAAGGCTGGCAGAACGAAGGTGCACAGTTGTATGCCGTAAACAGTATTCCCCACACCATGCTGGTTGATGCTGACGGAACAATTCTTGCACGTGGCCTGCACGGAGAAGCGCTCCAAGCCAAACTGGAAGAAGTATTGAACAAATAGGCTGTATCAGAACTCACCACAGAGGACACAGAGTAACACAGAGGCGATTTTAAGTTATTGATTATTAACAAAAAGGCTCTATACTACTCTGTGTTACTCCGCGGTAAAAAGAGTTTCGACACAGCCTCTTCATTTCACAAATGTCCCGGACAGGGGCTTTCAAAACCAAACCTATTTCAGTGAATCGGCATAGGAACAGAGCTTGACAATCTGATCCACATTCTCAAAATTCACTTTATTCTCTCCAATGTATTTCTCAATTTCCGCACGATGCTTTGAGTAGATTTTGGCAAATTGCTTAAAATTGCGGAACTGTTTCATTTTATCATCTTTCTCCACCCAATAGATATGATGCCGGTTGCCGACAATCATCTTCTCACCTTGCAACTGGTATGATTGTCCATTGCTCATGACAGAACCGTAACTCTGAACTGCCGTTGTTTCCGAACGGGTGCCATAGGCTCCCACAGGGGCTTCCTTACGTGCAGATGCTTTATACTGGACATACACTACCGGTTTTGTCGGCAACATTTCTATTCCGGCTCCGTTGGATTCCGGATAAAACGTACGCTCTCCTATCTTGATCAGCAAAATATCTCCCGGATTGGCAAGTTCCTTCACCTGCTTATCCTGCGGATCTACAAAATAGAACTTGTTGGCTACTATATTGTAGTTCATTTTTGACTTCAATTCACCACCGGCTCTGAGAACCACCTGGGCATCTTCATACTTATCAAACAGGAACGAAGCCGTATCGGCCTGGGCTCTCAACTGCCAGAAACTGCACAGTGCAAAAACAATGAAAATAAAAAACCTTCTCATAATACATCGATATTAAACAATAAAAGGCTGTTTTGACAGTATACACTTCAAAACAGCCTTTCAAATAGTTATGGTAAATCTCTCTTTACTTTACATACCAATCAGACAAACCAACGCACATAACAGAAGTCCTGACGGTGAGGCAGATCCGGATTTTTCGGGAACATACGGTATGATACTTTGAAGCTTCCTGCATTCGACAAGCTGTGTTTAGCCTGGAATGTATACAGATCGCCTTCTTTCTTAACCACGCTGAATGGTTCTACCGAATAAACATGCTGTTTTCCTTCCGGAGTCGTATAAGTTGTAACCAACTCCAGTCCCACTGCATCGTTCAATCCTTTTTCATCAACGACAATGGTAATCGTATACTCCTTGCCGCTTTCGATATCGCCTTGTGCAATGTCTGCTTCTCTATCTCTTGAAACGATCTCGATGGAATCCCACTTGGCGACCACTTCTTCTTTCCATGCTGCAATTTCTTTTGCCTTCGCATTATCATTGGCAGACAATTCTTTGAAGCGCTTGGCTTCCTTGCAGTAGAATTTGCTATAGTAATCGTCGAGTTGACGCTTCATTGTATAGTGAGGAGCAATCTGAGCGATTGAGTTTTTCACACTTCTAATCCAGCCTTCTGAATATCCCTTCTTGTTGCGGGCATAATATAACGGCAGAATTTCTGTTTCAAGAATACTGTAGATGGTAGCCGCATCGAGCTGATCCTGATGTTCCTGATTCTGGTAAGTACGTTTCTCGGTCAATGCCCAACCTGCACCTTCGCGGTAACCTTCAAGCCACCATCCATCGAGCACGGAGAAGTTCAATACACCGTTCATCAAAGCCTTCTCACCCGATGTACCGGATGCTTCAAGCGGACGGGTCGGCGTGTTCAGCCAGATATCAACCCCACTCACCAGACGGCGGGCCAACTGCATATCGTAGTTTTCGAGGAAGATAATCTTGCCCAGGAATTCCGGACGCTGAGAGATCTCAACAATTCTCTTAATCAGCCCCTGACCTGCACCATCGTGCGGGTGGGCTTTACCTGTGAAGAGGAACTGTACCGGATAATCGGGGTTATTAACAATCTTCGACAGACGTTCCAAATCGGTGAACAGCAGGTGAGCACGTTTGTAAGTGGCAAAACGGCGGCCGAAACCAATCAGCAACGCATTCGGATTGATCTTATCCAACAGAGATACAATGCGTGACGGATCTCCCTGGTTCTTCAACCACGTTTCACGGAACTGCTTGCGGATATAATCCACCAGCTTGTTCTTCATAGTTACACGGGTCTTCCAGATTTCTTCATCGGGCACATTATAGATAGCTTCCCAAATCTTCGGATTTGACTGATCATACAGGAAGCTTTCGTTGAAATATTTAGCATAAAGCTGTTTCCATTCGGTAGCACTCCAAGTAGGAAAGTGTACACCGTTGGTCACATAGCCCACATGGCTTTCCTCCGGGAAGTATCCTTTCCAGATAGAAGAGAACATCTCCTGAGAAACCTTTCCATGCAGCCAGCTCACACCGTTCACTTCCTGAGAAGTGTTGCAGGCAAATACCGACATACAGAAACGTTCTCCTTTGTCACCCGGATTGTTACGTCCGAGATCCATCAGATCGTCCCAGCTGATACCCATCTTTGAGGGATAGCCACCCATATACTTGCCAAACAAACCTTCGTCAAAGTAATCGTGACCGGCAGGAACCGGAGTATGAACCGTATATAAAGAAGATGCACGAACCAACTCGATAGCCTGGTCGAAAGTAAGACCGGTAGCTACATAGTCGCAGATACGCTGTACGTTGATCAGGGCAGCGTGTCCTTCGTTACAATGATAAATATCTTTCTTGATGCCCAGTGCTTTCAGTGTCAGCATACCGCCGATACCTAACAGGATCTCCTGTTTCAGACGGTTTTCCCAGTCACCTCCGTAGAGTTGGTGAGTGATAGGACGGTCAAATTCACTGTTCATTTCGTTGTCTGTATCGAGCAGATACAAAGAAATACGTCCTACGTTTACTCTCCATACATTTGCATGTACGTAGTAATCCATATAAGGCACATCCACCACCAACGGTTTTCCGTCTGCATCCGTCACACGGTCGATAGGAAGCTGACCGAAGTTCTGTGCTTCGTAATTGGCAATCTGCTGCCCGTCCATAGACAGCGTTTGTGTAAAGTAACCGTAGCGATACAGGAAACCTACCGCGCAAAGATCTACATTGCTGTCAGAAGCTTCTTTCAGATAGTCGCCGGCCAGTACACCTAAACCGCCGGAATATATTTTAAGAACGTGATTCAAACCATACTCCATGCTAAAGTAGGCTACAGAAGGACGTTTATCGTCTGGCTTCACATCCATGTAGTCTCTGAATTTAGCATATACGTCATTCATACGTTTCAGGATAACCTTATCTTTTGATAAAGCTTCCAATTTTTCGTAACTCATACGTTCAAGCAAAAGTACCGGATTTTGACCAGCTTCTTTCCAAAGGGTCGGATCCAAATCTCTGAACAGTTCAGTAGCTTCATAATTCCATGCCCACCAAATGTTGCGTGCAAGTTCAGATAATTTCTCTAATTCCGCAGGAACACGTGACTTTACAGTTACCTCCTTCCAATTCGGAGTATTCACATTACTTACTTTAATTTTCATAATGTTATTGTTTACTTGTTGATGAATAAATACTTAGTTTAGTTGACGTTTCATTGCATTGCGCAAAGCAATATCATAAGCCTCGTAATAATACTTGATGAAATGCTTCCATAAAGCCTGTTCGGCCACAGCCGCCGCATGCTTGCGGATTTCTTTCACCTCAATTTCCGTTTTACCCGAGAACAGCGCGATCGTATCCTTGATACCGTCGGCAACTTCTGAGTAATTATAGTCCGAACGATGCAGCACCTCTACTCCATTATCAAGGCCGTGCTGATTCTTCAGGCTGTTCACCCAAAGACCGAAGCCTGCCAGGTCAGTCGTAATGGTAGGTACGCGGAAGGCTACACTCTCAAGCGGAGTATATCCCCAAGGTTCGTAATAAGAAGGATAGACACTCAAGTCTTCTCCCAATATCAAGTCATAATATTCTTTATTCAGGATTCCATCCTTTCCATCCAGATAACACGGGACGAAAATCACTTTCACCTTATCTTCCGGACGGTTTCCCATACCCAGATACTTCAACATGTCCAACACCTGATCGTGGGTCATATTATGCAGCCAATGGGTAATGAAAGGCACTTCAAGCGGAGTATCGAACTTCTCTTTGCTCTTCAGGCGGGTCTGCAAGTCCTCGCGGGGCTCTCCTACCCAACCCGGCACATTGACAAATGCCAGTACGTTCTTCTGCAAATCTTTGTCCCGGTTCAAGCGGTTCAGCGATTCCAGAAACACGTCGATTCCTTTGTTCTTAAATTCATAGCGTCCGCTGGTACCGATAATCAACGTATCATCGCCCATATTGGTTCCAAGAAGTTTATTGGCCACGTTCAACATCAGCGAACGGGCACGTTTGCGTTTACCGGTGAAGGCCGTTCCCTGAGGTACGAAATCGTCCTCGAAGCCATTCATCAGCACTACGTCTGCTGCCTTATCCAGTAACTCTTTACACTCGTTATTAGTGATTTCGCTTACTGTCGTAAAGCAGTCGACATGATGTGCGGTCTGCTTCTCAATAGAGTGCTTCGACTGCATATTCAGTTCCTGGGCCATCTGGTCACCATTATAGGCAAACAGATAATCATATAAGGGTTTATCGTTTCCGGCAATGCTCCGGCCGATAGAGGTAGCGTGGGTAGTGAAAATAGTCCCTATTTCGGGTACGGCCAACTGCACATATAGTGCTCCCAAGCCGGTCATCCATTCATGTGCCTGATAAACAACCTTATCATTTTCAGTCAGATTATAACGATAGAAGCTCTCTACCACTTTTCCAGCAGCATACGAGAACATGGATGCTTCGTCATAATCGCCGTAAGCATGCAACGAATCTACCTGAAAATGATTCCACATTTCAGTATAAATTTCATTCTTTTTCTCAAAGAAAGGCTGAAAATCAACCAGGATAACAATGGGTTCACCCGGAATATTCCAACGTCCGACACGGACAGAAAGGTTATCTTTATTGAGGGCATGTTCTTTCCATGCCGCACAGAGGTTGTCAGATTCTATAAACAAAGGGTTTTCTTTTCCTTGCCACACATCCGGCCCTATGAAGAATAATTTGTCACGGAAGTTAGTTTGCAACGTATTTGCCCTTGTGGACAAAACAGTATAAATTCCTCCTACCTTGTTGCACACTTCCCAACTGGCTTCGAAGATATAATCGGGGGTTAATAAATCTTTTACCATATAAATGTTTAAAACTCTTTTTATTACGCAGGTGCAAAAGTACGCATTATTTATTGAAAAATAATACTTTATACAAAAAATATAAGCAAAATAGCACAAACAAGCGTTTACAACGAGGTTTCAGAGCATAAAAAAAGACTTAAGTGTTTTTGGAAAACGCTTAAGTCTTTTCAGAAAACACTTAGACGTTTTGCTGAAAACGCTTAAGTGTTTTTATAAATCATTAGCTTATCATTTATGCCAGCGCACTACCGATAAGGAAGGTAGCTGCCAATGCCACGATAGCATAAAGTTCGGGGAATACAGCAAGAATCAATGTGTTGCTGAATACATTATGGCCTTGTCCGATGGCTGCAATACCATTGGCGCAAACCTGTCCCTGGCGAATAGCGGAAAACAGGGCAACCAGTCCGAGGGCAATACCTGCACCCAATACGGCAGAAGCCTGAATGGCAGTTATCTGCGGAGTAAGGATGCCGAAGATAGTCTGGAACATAAAGTAGCCTGCGAAACCATACAATCCCTGTGTACCCGGAAGAGCTGTCAATACAAGGAAGTTACCGAATGCACTATCGTTCTTCTTCAATGCGCCGATAGCAGCGTTACCTGCGATAGTCACTCCGTAAGCACTTCCGATGCCCGACAAACCAACCATAACCGCGATGCCAATGTAAGCAATAAACAAATTCATTTCCATAATCTTAATTTTATTTTTTAATTTATTATTCTACTATTTTTCTTTTTATTTCTCTATTTTCTGAATGGTTTGTACTCCTTGCCGCCGCCTTCGTAACCGGAATTCTTGAAAAACTCCACGAAAGTCAGACGCATGGGGTGAACCATGGCTCCGAGCACATTCATAAAGATATTGATGGCATGTCCGATAACGAATATCAGCACCATCACAATGGGACCGGCAATCACATTGTCCGGACTCATGCCCACTGCCAGACTGTTGAATACTCCGGCAAGAATTCCTCCTGACAATCCCAGAGCGAATAAACGCACGTATGAAAGAACGTCACCCAACAGCCCCGTTGCCATGTTATAAGAATCCCATAAACCCAGTCCGATATTAAGAAAGATATTCTTTCCGGGACTGTTGAACAGGAAAATCATAATACCGGCAATGCCCATAATGATCAAATGTACGGTACTTCCCATCGGCATCACTTTCGGCAACAGTGCCGAAAAAGCCAACGATAACAGGAGAATGATCCACCCGATCGTCGCAATGGCGTATTTGAAGCCAAACTGGATGGTCTGATTGACAGCCTTCAATACCATACCGAACAGAATCTGCACCGCACCCAAAATCAGTGAGAGCTGGAACATGTCATTATTATCCATAAAGACTGCACTCTTCAGGCGCTGGATGAACGGCCAGGGCAGGTCGTAAATATTGGCACCGAAGAAGGTTCCGGTCAGCAATCCGCAGAAGAAAGTGGAAGTAGCCAGTATCTGAATCAGAGAGATGATCGATTTGGCCGACGGACTCAGTTTCTTTGCCAGCAAACGGTAAGCGGTAGCCCCCACAAACAGAAACAAGCCATATCCGGAATCTCCCAGGCAAAGTCCGAAAAAGATCATAAAGAACGGAGCAAAGAACGGCGTCAAGTCCAGTTCGTTATATTTCGGCAACATGTACAATTTGCAAATCGGCTCAAACCAGGCAAAGAAGCCTTTGTTGTTCAGTTCAATCGGAACATTGTCTTCCGGTGTCGGGTCTGTGATCTCGTAATAAACATGTGCGTCATTCAGATAGGCTTCGATTTCAACCTTACTGACAGCAGGAGCCCATCCTTCAAGCAACATCAATTTATCACCGGCAGTCTGCTCCGTACTTAAAACGACCTTTGAGAATTCTATTTCAGTCTGCACCTGTCTCAAAGCCTCCTTCAGCGAAGGTATGTCGGTTTCAGACAAAGCAACCAACTTCTTTTCATTCTCTTCAAGTGCAATCCCGGTATTGGTGTACTGCATTTCAAGTTGCGCCAATGACTGCGACGGCAGTTTAGCTTGCTCTACATCCAGATCGACTTCTTCTCCGTCTTTGGTCACGGTGACGAAAAAGACCTTTGAAGAAATACGGCAAATAACCATTGCATTATATTCCGCTTCCCATTCTTCTTTGTAGTTACCTTCGGGACAAGTATAGAATCCGACCACATAACCGGCATCTTTCAACCGCTGTATGCCTCCCGGTTCAAAATCTCCCCAGGCTTCCAAGGCATCTTTTTCCTTTCCGCAGATTTGCTGCTGTTGCAACAGTTTACTATGTTCGGTTTGCAGAGCATCTATTTCGTCAAGCACCTGTAGGCCACGTTCAGCACTGCCTCCATGGGTTGCAATGACCGCATCTTTCCCATGTTTCTGGTTCTGTAACAATTTCAATGCGGCGGCAAGACGGGCAGAAAGACGGATGTTATCCTGTAACTCGGCATTCTCAGCCGCTCCCTGCTGTTTCTCCACAATATGAACGACTCCGAGTTCCCGAAGACTGTTCAGAAAAGCTTCGTACTCCTTATGATAAACCAGGAATGTGAGTTTCTTCATTTTTGTAATCATGCCTCTGCCTCCTTCCTTTTTTCTTGCTGTGATTTCAGAATCTTTTGCGACGACTTAGACAAATTCTCCTCATCTTCCATGAAGCGTTTTATCTTACGCAAAGCATCCTGATAACCAGGTATCTGTACCTTCTCAAAAAGATTAACTTTCTGAGTGGTCTTTTTCCTCGCATGTTCTAACAAGCCCAGCTTGGCCAGCGTAAACTCACGCTCTATAGCGGTATGCGCCAACTCCTTAAGCAAATGTATACCATCGGCATACCATTTGGGAGCATTAAACAGGCTGTACGGACGAATCTCGAAATCTACATTCTCGAGTAAAGGCACCCTTACACCGGCTATTTTTTTGATACCAAGATGAACATCATTTACTTTTATCAATGAGGTGTCAAACTCATTCCAAAGTGCGAACATGGCTTCATAAGCCTGGATTTGTTTTTCCAGCCTTTCCTCCAGATCGGCAGCTTCGCTTTTACAGCGCTTCACTTCCATGCGAAGGGCACTCTCCTTATTTTTAATAATCGGGAGGGTACGCACCCGCACTTTCAGTTGCTTCTCGAGCTGCTGAAGGGAGGTTTTGTTATATTGAAACTTTATAGCCATCTCGTTTATTTACTATTTTTTCCAATACTGATCTACCAGTTCCTTCTTGATATTCACTTCTTCCGGACGGAAATATTTGCCGAACAATCCCCATGCCACATCCAGCATTTCTGTCGTATCCAGATTGACGTCGATGGCAAGCAACTGATTGGAGTAGTCCTTGGCAAAAGCTAAAGTACGTTCGTCATAATTGGTCAGGTCAAAACCATTCTCCAACTTCGTCTTGGCGTTAGCGGCATCGGCATACAGACGTACCGCAGCATTCATCACCTGTGGATGGTCCTTACGGGTCTTCTTACCGGTTACCAACTGTTTCAGACGGGACAATGAACGGAACGGATCGACAATAACCTTACCAATATCGCTATCACGACGCAGGAACAACTGTCCTTCGGTGATATAACCGGTGTTATCGGGTACGGCATGCGTGATATCACCGCCGGACAACGTAGTCACGGCAATAATTGTGATGGAACCACCATCGGGAAATTGTACCGCTTTTTCGTAGATTTTAGCGAGGTCCGAATAAAGAGAACCCGGCATAGAGTCTTTCGAAGGAATCTGATCCATACGGTTCGACACGATAGCCAAAGCATCGGCATACGAAGTCATATCGGTCAGCAGAACCAATACTTTCTGATTGTGCTGTACTGCGAAATATTCAGCCGCAGTCAAAGCCATATCCGGTACCAGCAGACGTTCTACCGGAGGGTTCTCCGTGGTATTCACGAAACTGACGATACGGTCGAGCGCACCGGCATTGGAGAATACATTCTTAAAATACAGGTAGTCATCGTTTGTCATACCCATACCTCCCAGAATGATTTTATCTGTTTCGGCACGCAATGCTACGTTCGCCATCACTTGGTTAAACGGTTGGTCCGGATCGGCGAAGAAAGGAATCTTCTGACCGGAAACCAGGGTATTATTCAAGTCGATACCGGCAATACCGGTTGCAATCAGTTCTGAAGGTTGTTTACGGCGTACCGGATTCACAGAAGGACCTCCGATCTCGACTTCCTGTCCTTCAATCTCCGGTCCTCCGTCGATAGGATCACCAAAGGCGTTGAAAAAACGTCCGGCCAGTTGCTCGCTTACCTTCAGCGTAGGCGATTTACCCAGAAATACCACTTCGGCATTGGTCGGGATACCTTCCGTACCCTCAAACACCTGCAAAGTCACTTCGTCACCGGCTATCTTTACAACCTGAGCCAGTTTACCATTCACAGTGGCCAACTCATCATAACCTACCCCTGTAGCTTTCAGCGAGCAGGTAGCTTTGGTAATCTGAGTAATCTTAGTATATATTTTTTGAAATGCTTTTGTAGCCATGTTATTATTTACAATTTAGTTACAATCCACTATTTGACACTTCTCTCGGCAACCAACTCCTTCAATTGCTTCTGGAAACCTTCATATTGTTCCGATTTGAACTTTGAATAGTTCATTTGCTTGCAGATGTTAATCATCTTCTTGAAGTAGTCCATAACCTCATTAAAGTTGTCAAACTCAAATTCCGTATGACAGATGTCTATCACCATGTTCAAGATAGCTTCCTGGCGCTCCATCGGAGTAACGGCGTCAATTT
Organism: Bacteroides sp. HF-4919; assembly: GCF_018860125.1. Classification (NCBI taxonomy): domain Bacteria; kingdom Pseudomonadati; phylum Bacteroidota; class Bacteroidia; order Bacteroidales; family Bacteroidaceae; genus Bacteroides; species Bacteroides sp. HF-4919. The sequence continues at coordinate 3,636 of NZ_JAHKNF010000003.1, read as the reverse complement.
CATCGAATGCATCCTGTTGCAATATAACGAAATCAATCAACTCCGACTTCCAGAAAATGACATGATATTCTACCGGCACACCGTCATCACCCAAGATGTTGATCTGCTCGGCAATTTCCTTACCACGCTGCAAACGCGTTTTGATCTCATTCACTTTACCGATCCATTCGTCATTGATGTGTTCGGCAATGTATGCCTCAAATTCAGGATATTCGATATATTTAGAATAAGAATCGATCGGATTCACAGCCGGATAGCGCTTCTTATCGGCACGATCCTGCTCCAGCGCATAGAAACAACGGGCTACCTTTTTAGTATTTTCAGTCACAGGTTCCTTCAGGTTACCTCCGGCCGGAGATACCGTACCGATAAAGGTAATAGAACCACTCTCACCGTTATTCAGTTTTACATAACCTGCACGACCGTAGAAGTTAGAAATGATTGAGGACAAGTCCATCGGGAATGCATCCGGTCCGGGCAACTCTTCCATACGGTTCGACATCTCACGCAATGCCTGTGCCCAACGGGAAGTAGAGTCTGCCATCAACAGGATCTTCAATCCCATCGCACGATAATATTCGGCAATCGTCATAGCCGTATACACAGAAGCTTCACGGGCCGCTACCGGCATGTTCGAAGTATTGGCAATAATAATGGTACGCTCCATCAGTTTACGTCCCGTATGTGGGTCCACCAGTTCTGGGAACTCAGTAAATATTTCCACAACCTCGTTCGCACGTTCACCGCAGGCGGCAATGATCACAATATCGGCCTCTGCCTGTTTAGAGATAGCATGCTGAAGTACGGTTTTACCTGTACCGAACGGACCGGGAATAAATCCTGTCCCCCCCTCTACTATCGGATTGACAGTGTCAATCACACGTACACCGGTTTCAAGCAATTTAAACGGACGCGGTTTTTCTTTATAATTCGTCATAGCCCTTTTTACCGGCCACTTTTGAATCATATTCACTTCAACGTTGTTTCCCTCTTCGTCTACCAAAACAGCAATTACGTCTTCAATCTTATAATCGCCTTCAGGTACAATCGATTTCACCGTGCAAACACCTTTCTGCGTGAAAGGTACCATGATCTTCAATGGCTGGAAGTTTTCATCCACCTGTCCTAACCAGGCAGATGCTTCCACTTTATCCCCTACATTGACAAGGGGAACAAAATGCCATACACTTTCTTTATCCAACGGATAGGTATATTGTCCTCTCTTCAGGAATACGCCATCCATCTTATCAAGGTCGTTTTGCAGACCATCGTAATTCTTCGATAACATACCGGGACCTAAGGTCACCTCAAGCATGTGTCCGGTAAATTCGGCTTCGGCTCCCACTTTCAATCCACGAGTGCTTTCGAACACCTGAACATATACATGTGTACCTACGACCTTAATCACCTCCGCCATTAATTTATCGCCACCGGTTGAGATATAACAAATCTCATTTTGAGCTACCGGTCCATCAACGACGAGGGTCACCATGTTGGCAATAACGCCACTAACAGTTCCTTTTGTTGCCATATATTTTTTTAATTTATTTATCCGAGTTTGGCAGGATTACCTGAATTCTGCGGGAATCTGCACTTCATTCTTCAGTGACTCTATGATACTGCGGAACAGTTGATTTCCTCTTTCCTTATCCAAAGAGATCCAACGTTCAATCATTTCCAGTTCCAATAAGAAAGCAAAAATACGTTCGATGGTAAAATAGTTAAAGAAAATAGCTTCCTCCATCCAGTTCCACCGTAAAGCATCCAACTTCTTCTCGCGTTCTACCAGTTCTGTTATTTCACTGATTTTCACTAACTGATCCAGAAAATCCACTTCACCGGAAAGTCCGAAATCACGGGCTCCGGAAGTTCGCAAAGCCTCACATATTTCCGTATCACCCACTATATTGCGGGCAACATCCCACTTATACTTCCGAGCGGTCAATGCCACAAGGATATTGTTAATTGTAAGATTGAATTCGAACCAGGAAGCCACAAACTTATTTCCGCATTTCATTGCATAATCATAATAAAGTGCAGCCAGATGATCTTCCAGTAAAACAGCATTGTCTGCCGGAGTATTGAAATAGTCGGAAATGAAAGTAGCAAGATATGCAGGAAATTCTTTAGTACTGATTTCTCCTCCTTCTTTAAGAACAGAGATATATTCAGCAAGTTCCTCCGCGGAGAAATTTCCCCGGGTATCAATGGCGGCTTCCTTATCTTTCAGAAGCTTCAGTACATTGGCATTATCAAACTTCAAATAAAACAGATCAATTAATTTTTGATCTGAAGCTGACAAGCCCGTGTAAATTTCCGTTTTAAAATCAGCTACTGTATAGCTCAGCTTACTGTCCTCAAGTGTGAGTTCCGGCAAACCGGCTACCAAGTAATAATATTTACTCATAACGCATCCCTTTAGAATAACATTTCTACCAACTGAGGACGCAGGAATGCTTTAAAGTAATTCATAAATTCCTCTTCTCCGAAATTCACTTTATATGAACCGTCTGCAGGAGATACAGAAAACAATGCCTTAATACCATTCACTTGTTCTATGGTAACACCTTTGTCTAACAATGCTTTAGCATTGGCCGCAAAATACTTTCTCAAAGATTCCGCATCAGAAGTTGAGATGATAATCGGCTCGTCTACGCTCCATTTGGAAGCCAGAGCTACGATAAAAGCACTCAGAAAATCTTTATTCTGTGCAAACTCCTTTACCGGTGCGGTCACAATTTTATCAGTTACCATAGTGGCTATTTCTGATTTCAACGCATTTACTGCCTGACCGGCAAACAGTTTCAACTCTGATTTGGTATTCTCTGTCAGTTCATCGGCAGATTTACGAGAGGTGGCAATAATTGATTCAGCTTCTTTATGGGCATCTTCAACGATTTTTTTAGCTTCTTCCTGAGCATTCGCAATAAGACGGCGGGCTTCTTCATTACCTTTTTCGACGCCTTCGCGATAAATCTTATCGGTCAACTCTTGAATTTTGTTTTCCATATTCACGGACTATTTAGAAGTTTATATTATAATATCTAAGTGTTTCTCATCAGATTCTCGCCAAAAGTACAAAATTCAATCTGATAAAAAAAGAGAAAAGAGGAAGAAAACTGTTCGTAATCGCGAAAAGAAGCGTCCAAAAGTAAAGGTTATGACGATCCCGACACATTTATCTTCCCGTTTCATCTTTTCAGATGATGGCAAAGATAAACAGTCTGATAATACATCAAACATTGAATTATGATAAAACCGGAAAAATGAAGATTGAGTCAGGAGTATATGGGATGAAGCCGATAAAAAGATTATCAGGGGATATTGCTTATACCCAAAAACAAGTCATCCCCTCGTGTCTTCTGACCCGAGGGGATGAACTCTCTGAAAAAAACGGCGACTACCTACTCTCCCACTGTTACGCAGTACCATCGGCGTGATCAGGCTTAACTTCTCTGTTCGGAATGGGAAGAGGTGGAACCCTGATGCTATAGTCACCTGAATAAGGTAGACATAATGTACAAAAGTAAACTTAGCTGTCTATTATCTAAATAGTAAAGCTAAACGGATATATAAACCATAAAGGACAATAAAAGAAAGTCATCGGGCAATTAGTAACGCTCGGCTGTGATGTTA